>CAZNYM010000009.1:0-7943 GCA_964577255.1 uncultured Pseudobdellovibrionaceae bacterium
ACCTGGCCGGCATGAAGGATTCCAAGGTGATCGTCGCGATCAACAAGGATCCCGAGGCGCCGATCTTCCAGGTGGCGGATTACGGTCTGGTGGCCGATCTGTTCGAGGCCATTCCGGCGCTGCAAAAAGCGCTTGGCTGACAAGCCTTACAATCTGAAGAAGTGATAGACTGGCAGTTCGGCAGCATCGATGATATGGCCGTTCATGGCGCGCACGATCTCTTCCTTGGTCACGCCCTGCGGCAGCCCGAGCTTGGTATCAAGCGCGAAAATGCGAAACGCCAGCTTCTGCGCCCCCTTGCCGTGACAGGGGCCGGTATAGGCCGCGTGGCCGTGATCGTTGGTGCCCATGAGGGGCTGCAGGTCCGCAGCCGGCAGCGCCAGCGTTGTGGCATCAAGATCGAACACGATCCAGCTCCAGAACAGATGATCGCCCTTGCCGCGCCGTTCCAGCACCACGACATAGCTTTGCGTAGCCGCAGGGGCGTCCTTCCACGCGAGCGACGGCGTCATGTTGCGGCGAAAGCAGGTATATTCGAGCGGAAACTGATTCTGCCCGTCGCGGCCCGGCTCGTACACCGGCGAAGAAAGGCGGATCGTGCCCGCGAGTTTGTCGAGCTGGAGCGTCAGCGCGCCGGGCGGCAGCGGCGCGGGCGCGGGCGTAGCAGTGCGCACCGGCGGTTTTGACAGCGCGACAGGACCGAAATCATCTTTTTCTACGAGCGCAGGGCCTTGCGTGACAATGGGCGGCAGCACAGGCGCGTCGCTGGCACCGAAATGCCGCGCGGCCACGAACGCCCCGGCCATGACGGCGACGAACCCCAGCGCCATAAGAAGATGTGTGCGGTTCACAACAGCCCTTCCTTCTTCAGGGTATCCATAAAGACATCCATACCCTCGACGATCACATCATACGTGTTTCTGAACGCCGCCGCATCCCCGTAATAAGGATCGAGCACGTCGCGGTCCGGGTGAAGCGGCAGAATCCGGCACGGCACCCCGCGCGGGCAGGCCCGTTGCATGTGCGCGAGATGCCCCGCATCCATCGCCACCAGCCAGGAAAATTCCGCATAATCGGCCGGGCGCAGCGCCCGCGCCCGCAGATTTCCGATATCAATGCCCCGGCGCAGGGCTTCAGTCACGGCGCGGGAATCGGGCGGATCGCCTTCGTGCCAGCCGCCGGTGCCGGCCGAGTCGATCCGGAAGCGGTCGAGTACGCCCAGGGAATCAAGCCTGTGGCGGAAAAGTCCTTCGGCCGTGGGCGAGCGGCAGATATTCCCGGTGCACACGAACAGCACGCTGCTGCGGGCGAACGGCGGAGTCACGAGTTTTTGCGGATGAATTTTTTGAAGATCTGCAGCGTCTGCTCGCTGACGTGATGCTCGACGCCCTCGGCGTCGGCTTCAGCGATTTTTTCCGGCACACCCAGGGCGATGAGAAAATCGAGCACCACTTTATGGCGTTCCTTGCAGCGCCGCGCCATTTCCTCCCCCGCCGGGGTCAGGAACAGCGAGCGGTAAGGCCGGTTGACCACCAGGCCTTCGCGGTTCAGGCGCGCGATCGTCTTGTTCACGGTCGCATGCGACACGCCGAAGCGCTCGGCCAGGTCGACCACGCGGGCTTCACCGCGACTGGCAATCAGGTCGTTGATCAACTCGACGTAATCTTCGGCGGTTTCCGACTGGTGCGCCTTGCGGATCTGCTCGAACCACTGGGCCTGCTTCTGGGCGCTGACGAGGGGGACGGATTGTTCCTTCATGGATTTGATTATCGAAAAATTTCAGTCTGCTGTCAAATTTGTTGTCTTGGCTACATTTTGTTGATAGAACCTCATTCTATGACAATGAACAAGCAAGAGTCCCCCATGCAGGCCAGTCTGCCGGAAGTTTATCGCTCGATCCGCGTCCCCGCGAGCAGCCAGGTCGGATTCTGGCGCAAGATGCTGGCTTTCGCCGGACCCGGGTATCTGGTGGCCGTGGGCTACATGGATCCGGGCAACTGGGCGACCGACATCGCCGGCGGTTCGGCCTTCGGTTACACCCTGCTGTCGGTCATCCTGCTTTCGAACCTGATGGCCATTCTGCTGCAGTCCCTGACCGCGCGCCTGGGGATCGTCAGCGGCATGGATCTAGCCCAGGCCTGCCGCCGCCAGTACCCCAAACCCGTCAGCTTCGCCCTGTGGGTTCTATGCGAAATCGCCATCTGTGCCTGCGACCTGGCCGAGATCATCGGCACGGCCATCGCCCTCAATCTTCTTTTCGGAATTCCGCTGCTATTCGGCATCTGCCTGACGGTGCTGGACACCCTTATCATCCTGATGCTGCAAAGCCGGGGCTTCCGCTATCTGGAGGCCTTCATCATCGCGCTCATGATCATCATCGCCGGCTGCTTCATCGTCCAGCTGGCGATGGCCCAGCCGGTGATCGGCGACGTGCTGCGCGGCTACATCCCGAGTGCCGAGATCGTAAAAAACCCGGCCATGCTCTATATCGCCATCGGTATCCTTGGCGCGACGGTGATGCCACACAACCTGTACCTTCACTCTTCCATCGTCCAGACCCGCGCCTACGGCGAGACCATGCCGGAAAAGCGCGAGGCGGTGAAGTTCGCCACCATCGATTCGACCGTAGCCCTTATGATCGCGCTGTTCATCAATTCGGCTATCCTGATCATGGGTGCGGCGGTATTCCACACCAACGGCATGACCGAGGTGGCGGAGATACAAGAGGCGCACAAGCTGTTGACGCCCCTTCTGGGCACTTCGCTCGCCGCCACGCTGTTCGCCGTGGCGCTGCTGGCCTCAGGGCAGAATTCGACCATCACCGCCACACTGGCGGGGCAGATCGTGATGGAGGGTTTCCTGCAGATCCGCCTGCCGGCCTGGCTGCGCCGGCTGATCACCCGCCTGATCGCCCTGATCCCCGCCGTCACCGTCTGCGCTCTGTACGGCGAAAGCGGCACGGCGCAGCTGCTGATCCTGTCGCAGGTGATCCTGAGCCTGCAGCTGCCGTTCGCGGTCATTCCCCTGATCCACTTCGTCTCCAACCGCAAGCTGATGGGCGAAATGAAAGTGAACAAGCCGATCCTGGCGCTATCCTGCTTCGTGGCCGCGGTGATCGTGTGCCTGAACGTCAAGCTGCTGTTCGATTTCTTCACTGGTTTGTTCGCATAATACGAAGCGAAAGGGACTGATTCAGCGCGGTAAAACTTCATACTTGACGCTGGCGGGGCAAGAGTGCTGAATATGCAAACCGGCGCTTGCGCCGGGTTTTTTTACCGGCAGGTTCATGACGATTTCATCATCCGCACTCGACCAGGTCAGCATCAGGCTGGCGCGCGACGACGACGAGATCCGCGCAGCACAGCATTTGCGCTACAAAGTTTTTTACGAGGAATTCGGCGCCCGTCCCTCGCCCGAGATCAGCGCGCAGCAACGCGACTTCGACGATTTCGACACCGTGGCCGATCACCTGGTGGTGGTCGACGAACGCATCCCCGATCCGCACCAGCGCATCGTCGGCACCTATCGCCTACTGCGACGGGAGGTGGCGGACCGTTTCGGGCGCTTCTACACCAGCTCGGAATACGACATCGGGCCCCTGCTGGCTTCGGGCAAGACGCTTTTGGAACTGGGACGCTCCTGCGTGCTGGCACCTTACCGTACCCGCCCGGTGCTGCAGCTGCTGTGGCAGGGAATTTACGATTACATGCTCGACCACAAGATCGACCTGATGTTCGGCTGCGCCAGCTTTCACGGTACGGAAGTGAAGCCGCTCGCGTCCCAGCTTGCTTATCTATACCACTATCACATCTCACCGCCCGGCCTGCGCCCGCGCACATTGCCACAATATTATCTCGACATGAATCAGGCGCCGAAGGACAGCTTCGACCCGCAGAAAGTGTTCGCCGAGCTACCGCCGCTGATCAAGGGCTATCTGCGCCTGGGGGCCGGCATCGGCGACGGGGCCTATGTCGATCATCAATTCAACACCATCGATGTCTGCATCGTGCTGGAGATGAGCAAATTGTCCGAGCGCTACGTGAAGTTTTACGAGCGCAAAGTCAACCGCGCCATGGCCGGGCAGGACGCCGACATCGAGGACCAGCGAGCTTAGGCGGTCATGGGCTCCCTGCGCGCGTTTGCGAAACTGGTGGCCTTTGCTCTGATCAGCGTGATCCTGCTGCCTTTCCAGATCGCGGTCCTGGCTGTGGCCGGGCGCGGTCGCGCCGTTTACGCCTTGCCTCGTAAGTGGCATGCCACGATGTGCTGCCTGTTCGGCATCCGGGTTGTCATCGAAGGTATGCCGCTTGCCAGCCGGCAGGCACTGTTCGTGGGGAACCACCTGTCCTATCTCGACATCCTGGCGATCGGCAGCGTGCTCGAAGCTTCGTTCGTGGCCAAGGTCGAAGTGGCAAGCTGGCCGGTGTTCGGATTTTTATCCAAGCTGCAGCAGACCGCTTTCATCAGCCGCTCGCGCGCGACGCTTCAGAACGACAAATACGCGCTCGGGCAGATGCTGGCGGCAGGGCGCAGCCTGATCATCTTCCCCGAGGGCACCTCGACCGACGGGCAGACGGTGCTGCCGTTCAAATCTAGCCTGTTTAGCCTGGCGCTCGAAACGAAAGCGCCGCTGCTGGTCCAGCCGATGACCCTTGCGCTGACGGCGCGAGAGGGGCGGCCAGTCGCCACCCAGGCCGACCGCGATTATTACACCTGGCACGGCGACATGACGCTCGCGCCCCATCTGTGGGCGTTCGCCACCGGGCAGGGCGTGACCCTGACCCTGCGCTTTCATCCGCCGCTTGATCCCGCTGCTTTCACCGACCGCAAGCTGCTGGCACAGGCCTGTCATGAGGCCTGCCTTTCCGGATTGCTCAACAAGAACGTGGAAAACGCCGTTCAAACCCGCTAAGGTGGCTCCGACCCCAAGAAGAGAGGACTTCATGAAACTGAATAACGCCGACGCCAAAAGGCTCCAGACCTATCTGCAGCGCCTGTTCACCAACCAGAAGATCACGCTGGGCGCCATGTCCAAGGCCAACGATTCGATCGAAGTCCTGCTCGACGGCGAATTCATCGGCACGATTTACAAGGACGACGAGGACGGTGAGGTATCGTTCGATTTTAATATGGCAATTCTAGAGATGGACCTGCCCCCAGCGGCGGCCTGAAAAGGAATTTGCCAGGAACGGGCATATTTCGTTAGAATTCAAAGAGAGGGATAATCCGGCCCGGGGCATGACAACCCCGGTAAAGTGAGTTAAAATAAGCAAAATCCCGGGCGTGAGAGGACTTCATGGCGCTGAAATACCTGTCTTTTGCGGTTAGGAACCCCCTGCGCGTTCTGGCGGTGACCTTCTTTGCGCTCGCCTTTCCCGCTGCCGTGCACGCCCAGTCCGCCTGCGACCCGCAATACATGGATGCCCTTGAGGCCCGCGCCTTCATGGAAGCCCAGCGCGAGATCGCACAGAACCAGAACCTGATCCTCAAGCCCGACAGCGTGTTTGAATACACCTGCTTCGACGGGATGCTGAACGCCGTGGTCAACGCTAACGGCGACGGCCCGTTCAGCGAAACCTCGCGCTGGGGCAATGTGCCGGGCCAGGACGCAAGCTCGCTCGACAACGCCGTACGCGGTGTGGTCGGCGCCTCGCTCAACGCCTACATCAGTTCGAATTTCGGCCACAACTTTCTGGGCGGCCGCAGCACCAACAACCATACTCCCGGCAACGTTTCAGGTGGCGCCTATAGCTGCGACCGCATGAACGCTGTGTGGAACGACGCGCAGTGCATGAACATGTTCCAGGACGCGGCGCGCGACGGCTTCTACGATTTCCGCCGCTATGTCGGCTGGGATCCCCGCAATCGCCCTTCGGGCGGCCAGTGCACCAGCCCGCTCGCCAACGGCGACTTCCAGATGGCTTTCAATAGCCAAGAAGCACGCTATCTGCTGGCGGCCGAGAACCCGATGGACGGCACCGCTTACACCGCCGATCCGATGCTGGGCTATCTTGAGCAGATCAACCCGGTAGGCGTGGCGCCGGCAACCGCGTGCGCCGCCGGTATACCCACCGGCATCACCGTGACCCCGGGCGGGCCCGCCGCAGCTTACCAGGAGCGCATCTGCCCGAACCCCGGCTGCTACTTCAACGGCAGCAACTGCGTCAACAACTGACGCTTAGGCGCGCAGCATAAGATCGCGGATGGCCTGAAGGAGGCTCTTGTTGTCCTTCTTCATCTCCAGATATTTCATGATGATCGAAAGATTTTTGCGCCGGTCGACGGGAACGAAGCCGGGCGCCGCTTCGGCGCTTTCGGGTGACTGCGTTTCATCGGGCGCTTCCGGCTCCTGCTGCGCCTCGATGGCAGCACGGGCGATCGCCAGCGTCTCAGGGTCAATGGCCGCGCGCGCCGTGCGCAGGGCTTCGAGCGCTTCCTGCCGGATTTTCCTTTTCTTGAAGGATTGTGTATACGTAACACGGCGCATGAGAATTTTTCCGTTTGATCAGATCGTGCTTTTAAAAGGGTTTTCAGGCCCTTATATCTGTAGGATAAAGTAAAACTGCTAAAATAAGGTTATCGCCTTGATTCTTATGGAGAATCTGTACAGAACGCTGCTCCGGGCCGGCTCTCCGGCCCTGCGGTTGCTTTTGCTCTGCCGCCAGCTGCAGGGTAAGGAAGATAAAGCCCGCCTCGCCGAGCGCCGCGGCGTGCCGGGCCGGGAGCGGCCGCCGGGATCCCTGCTCTGGATCCATGCAGCCAGCGTGGGCGAGGCCGTTTCAGCCCGCATCCTGATCGCGGAGCTGCAGAAACGCTACCCGGCCTTTCACATTCTGATGACGACCGGCACGGTGACGTCGGCGCGGCTGATGGAGGAGAGCCTGCCGCCCCGCGCGCTGCATCAGTATTACCCGCTCGACAATCCCGACTGGACCGCCCGGTTTCTTGACCACTGGCGGCCGGATATCGTGTTGTGGATGGAATCGGAGCTCTGGCCCTGCATGCTGCTGGAAATCGCTGAACGGAACATCCCCGCCTTTCTTGTCAACGCCCGCCTGTCGGAAAAATCTTTCTCCCGGTGGCAGAAGACGGGCGGCCTGGCCCGGCGGCTGCTGGCGTGTTTTTCCGCCGTACTGGCGCAGACCGAAGAGGAAGCCGGGCGGTATCGCGCTCTGGGCGCGGCGCACGTCGTGTGCACAGACAATCTGAAATACGCGGCCGCCCCCCTGCCCGTCGACACAGCCGCACGCGCCGCGCTGACCCAGGCGCTGCAGGGCCGCCCGCTATGGCTTTACGCCAGTACGCACGCCGGTGAGGAAGATCTGGCGCTGAGCGTTCATGAAGCGCTGCGGGAGAAGCTGCCCGGGCTTCTGACCGTCATCGTTCCCCGCCACCCGCGCCGCGGCGCGGAGATTGCCGCGCTGTGCCGCCTCCACGGCCATCAAACCCGCCAGCGCGGCGAAAGCCGTGACCTGCCCGCCGCCGATGACGGCATCTACATCGCCGACACGCTGGGCGAGCTGGGGCTGTTTTACAGCCTGGCCCCTGTCGCCTGCATCGGCCGTTCCTTCAGCGACGACGGCGGCGGCGGCCACAACCCGGTGGAGGCAGTACAGCTGGGCTGCGGAGTCCTGCACGGACCGCATGTGCAGAACCTGGCGCAGATCTATCGCGACATGAACCGCGATGGCGCGGCCCTGCGCGTGGACACGCCCGCCGCCCTGCGGGAAAATCTTTTGTTCTTCCTTACCCATCCGCAGGCCCTCAAAGAGCTGCAGGACAAGGGCGCGCAGTTCGCCAAAGGCCGCCAAGCGGCCATCAGGCCGCCGCGCACCGGCGGCAGGAGAGAAAAGTGAACAGCCCGGGATGGATGCTCGTGATCTTCGGCGCGATTCTCATCGCCGTCGGTTTGGTGTGGGTCTACGCACCGGCAATTCCCTGGC
>CAZNYM010000009.1:7953-28109 GCA_964577255.1 uncultured Pseudobdellovibrionaceae bacterium
TTCTGGTACAAGCCGACGATCTCCAGCCATGGCAAAGCCTGGCTTCTGAGCCCGCTTGCCTGGATTTACAACGGCGCGCGCACGCGCTGGAACGCCCGCATCGAGCCACAGAAGGCGCCGCTGCCCGTCATCTGCGTGGGGAATTTCGTCGCCGGCGGCAGCGGCAAGACCCCCGTGTGCATGGCGCTCATGGATCTCGTGAAAAAACATGGCCTTGCCGGCGACCCGGCCTTTCTGACTCGTGGTTATGGAGGCAGCCTGCGTGGCCCCGTGCGCGTCGATGCCGCGCGGCACGGCTACGAGCAGGTGGGCGACGAAGCCCTGCTGCTGACCCGCCACGGCCCGGTCTATGTGGCGCGCAAGCGCCTGGCGGGTGTGCAGGAAGCGGCGGCGGCAGGCCATGACCTCGTCATCCTGGACGACGGGCTGCAGAATTACAGCCTGCGGAAAAACCTTTCCTTCGCCGTGGTCGACACCGATGCGGGCCTTGGCAACGGCAAGCTTCTGCCGGCAGGCCCCTTGCGCGCGCCCGCCGAGGAAACACTTTCACGCGCCGATGCCCTGATCATGACCGGGCAGACACAGACCCTGCCCCCTGCGTTGCGCGGCAGCGGCCTGCCGGTTTTCTCGGTGCGCACGACCGTGAAAAACCCGCCCGAGACCAAATTTTCCTACGCCGCCTTCTGCGGCATCGCCCGGCCGGAGAAATTCCGCCGCACGCTCGACGATCTAGGCGTGAATATCGTCGATTTTATCCCCTTCCCCGATCATCACCCCTACAGCGCCGAGGACCTCGAGGAGGTTCGCGACATCGCGCTGGCGCTCGGCCTGCGCCTGATCACGACCGAGAAGGACGCCAAGCGCCTGCCGCCCTCTTTTATTAAGAAAACCAAGCTTTGCGTACTGGCCATCGGCATGGAATTCACCGACGAAGAAGCGCTGTCCGCCTTCATCGTCCGCAAGCTCAAGAAAAAGCAGCATGAAAAAATTTCGGTACCTGCCTGAAGCCGTTGCGCTCTATCTTTTCTTCTTTCTGTGCAAGGCGCTCGGGCTCGACCGCGCTTCGGCGCTCGGCGGCTGGCTGGGGCGCACCATCGGCCCGCGCCTGGGCGCCACGCGCCGGGCTTACGCCCAGCTGAGGCGGGCGCTGCCGGATCTTTCATCCGCGCGCTGCGATGAAATCATAAAGGATATGTGGGATCACCTGGGGCGGGTCGCGGCCGAATACCCGCATCTGGCGCAGATCGCGGCCGAGCGCACCGAAGTCGCCGGCCTTGAGAAAATTCAGGCGCTAAAAGACAACGGCCGGGGCGGCATCGTCTTTTCCGGGCATATCGGCAACTGGGAAGTGTTGCCCTTTCACGCCCCGCGCGCGGCCGGCGTGCCGCTTGAAAGCGTTTACCGGCGGCTTAACAACCCTTATGCCAACCGGCTGCTGGAAAAAATCCGCAACGGCAGCGGCGCCGCCCGCAACCACGCCAAATCGAAAAGCGGCACGCGGCAGATGGTCGGATCGCTGGCGGACGGCCGCCATATCATCATTCTGATCGACCAGAAATACAACGAAGGCATCGCCGCGCTCTTTTTCGGCCGCCCCGCCATGACCAGCACCGCCTTCGTGCAGCTGGCGCAGAAATTTTCCTGCCCGCTTGTGCCCGCGCGCTGCGAACGCCTTGAGGGCGCACATTTCAAGGTGACTTATTTCGATCCGCTGCCGGTCACGGACGCGCAGGAGCATAAGCTCCCGGAAAGTGCCGTGATAGAACAGGCCCACGCGCTGCTGGAAAGCTGGATCACGGAGCGCCCGGCGCAATGGCTGTGGCTGCACCGGCGCTGGCCCGGAAAAGAATATCAGGAATAGAAGCTGTTGCGGCCCTGGGCCATGTCCTGCTCGGCGCGCACGATCACCTGCGCCATCACCGGGCCGAAAATCTGCTTGCCCGCTTCGGTGAACATGGTTTCGCCCAACTGATCGCGCAGGAACGCCAGCACCACCTTGGGCCCGGCGCTTTTCAGGCCGCGCTCCTCGAGGATATTGATGGTTTCCTTCATCGTCTGCTCGTAGGACAGGCCGGCCGACGTGCCGACATCGGCTTCATGCAGCAGCATGGCCATCAGCGCCATTTTCGGATTGTCTTCATAGCGGCGCAGCTTGCCCATCATCAGCAGGGATACATCCTCGTTGTAGCCTTCCCAGAAATAATGGCGGTAGATTTTCTTCATCCGCACGCAGGGGCTGTTGTCTCCGGCGAAGAAAGTAATGTCGGTGCAAAACACCAGCGTTTCAATCGCACCCGTGATGTCAGAAGACAGGCCGGCCGCGGTGAAGAACGGCCGGGCGGCATCGATCGCCTGTTGCTCCATGTAGCCGGGGGTGTAGACGGCATCGCGCATATTGTCGCCGCCCTGATGCCCCAGATCGTGAATGCAACTGGCAGCAAGCAGCGTGGCGATATCGTCCTTGTCCAGTTCGCGCGGCGTGCCCTTGAACAGGCGGTTATGCGTGACCATCAGGCGGATGCTGTGGAACAAAACTTTACGATAGTGTTCGTTGCCGTGGTATTGCAGCGTGTTGGGCAATTCGGCGAGAACGGCCGCGAGAAAGGCGCAGCGCACCGGCAGACTTTGCAGGTCGAGCGCCATGTGCGCCGCCGCCTGCGCCACCAGCGCGGGCAGACCTGGCAGACCTCCTTCGGCTTCCCAGCGGTTGAAGAGCGTGGCGCAGCTCAGGCCATAAGCAGAAATGTCGTCGCCAAACAAAACCCCCGCCGCCGAGGACACGCGGTCGCCGTCGGCGGCGAAGCGCTGGCGCAGGGCCGGCAGGAGTGCGGTTATCGCATTATGGTC
The DNA here is from genome assembly GCA_964577255.1 of uncultured Pseudobdellovibrionaceae bacterium. Classification (GTDB taxonomy): domain Bacteria; phylum Pseudomonadota; class Alphaproteobacteria; order Micavibrionales; family Micavibrionaceae; genus Micavibrio_C. Next base: position 10,801 of record CAZNYM010000009.1, read on the forward strand.
AATAAAACCACCTTCCGGCACGGCACGGGCACAGACATCTTCCAACCAATTGAAAATGTTGGAAAATTCATCTTGATTGAGAGGCGATTGCCGGCGGTCGGGTTGCAAGGACGGCTCCTTTGATAGCTCGTACATACAGGAGAATAGCCTAGACTTTATTGATAGAAGGTTGAAGCCTGGGTTTTTCTTGCGCCGCAAAAGAAAATTTCTTAGTTTTTTCGGTAATCGAATCCCTGAAGGAAGTTTCCGTGACGCAGACCTGGTCCCCGCAAAGCTGGCGCGACAAACCGGCAAAGCAATTGCCCGCTTACCCCGATGCCGCCGCGCTGGCGGAAGCGGAGAAAACGCTCAAGGCCATGCCGCCTCTGGTGTTCGCCGGGGAGGCGCGTAGCCTGCAGGCACACCTGGCGGACGTCGCGGCGGGCCGCGCCTTCCTGCTGCAGGGTGGCGATTGCGCCGAAAGTTTTGCCGAGTTCGGCGCGCCCAAGATCCGCGACAGTTTCCGCGTGCTGTTGCAGATGGCGGTGGCGCTCACCTATGCGGGCGCCTTGCCAGTCGTCAAAGTCGGGCGCATGGCGGGACAGTTCGCCAAGCCGCGTTCTGAAGACACAGAAACGCGCGACGGCAAGACGATGCCCAGCTATCGCGGCGACATCATCAACGGTTTTGAATTTGAAGAGTCTGACCGCCAACCCGACCCGCAACGCATGGTGCGCGCCTATAACCAGTCGGCCGCAACGCTCAACCTGCTGCGCGCGTTCGCGCAGGGTGGTTATGCCGACCTGCACCGCGTTTCCAAATGGAGCCTCGACTTCGCCAAGGACAGCCCCTCGAACGCGCGCTTTCAGGATCTGGCCCAGCGCATCGACGAGGCGCTCGGGTTCATGGCCGCCTGCGGCGTCACCGGTGACAAGGTGCCCGCCATCCGCGAAACCGATTTTTACACCTCGCACGAAGCCCTGCTGCTGCCTTATGAAGAAGCGCTGACCCGCACCGACAGCACCACCGGCGAATGGTATGCCTGTTCCGCCCATTTCCTTTGGATCGGCGCGCGCACCAACCAGACCGAAGGCGCGCAGGTGGAGTTCGTGCGCGGCATTAAAAACCCGATCGGCCTCAAATGCCCGCCCAACCTCGACACAGACACGCTTCTGCGACTGATCGATACGCTCAACCCCGCCAACATTCCCGGCCGCCTGACCCTGATCGCCCGCATGGGCCATGATCAGGTCGAGGACAAGCTCGCGCCGCTCGTGCGCGCGGTCAAAGCCGAAGGCCGCGCGGTGGCGTGGTCGTGCGATCCGATGCACGGCAACACGGTGAAATCGGCTTCAGGCTACAAGACCCGCCGCTTCGATCACGTGTTACGGGAAGTGAAGGGCTTTTTCGCCGTGCACGAGGCCGAGGGTACCTGGCCGGGGGGCGTGCACCTGGAACTTACCGGCCAGAACGTGACCGAATGCACCGGCGGCGCGGAAAAAATTACAGACGAAAACCTTTCCGACCGCTATCATACCCACTGTGATCCGCGCCTGAACGCCAATCAGGCTCTTGAAATGGCTTTTCTGGTGGCGGACGAGCTTAAAAAACTGCGCGGCCGGTTCGCCCCTTCTCAAAAGGCATCCCCCCTCGCCGCGGAATAATGGCGAGGTCCGTTGATGACGGCATTGCATATCACACTGGCCCAGATCAACCCGGTCGTAGGCGACATCGCGGGCAATCTGGCCCGCATCCGGGCCGTACGCGACCAAGCACCGGCATCCACCGACCTTATCGTCTATCCTGAACTCGCGCTGTGCGGTTACCCGACCGAAGACCTCGTGCTCAAGCCCGCCTTTCAGCGCGACGTACGCGCAGCCGTAGAAACGCTGGTCAGGGAAAGCGCCGGCACAGCGATTCACCTCGCGATTTCCTGCCCGTGGAAGGATGGCGAGCATCTTTACAACGCCCTGCATTTGATCGGCGAGGGAAAGATCAAGGGCACGGTTCACAAGCATCACCTGCCCAATTACGGCGTGTTCGACGAAAAGCGCCTGTTCAAATCGGGCACGCCCGCAAGCCCGCTGACACTCAAAGGGCATAAGATAGGGCTTCTGATCTGCGAGGATTTCTGGTTTCCCGACGTCGCTGGCAAGCTGGTGAAGGAAGGCGCCGAGATGTTGATCGTCAGCAACGCGAGCCCCTACGCCGCCGGCAAGCATGAAATGCGCCTGGCCCAGGCGCAGGCGCGCATCCGCGAAAACAGCCTGCCGCTCCTGTACCTCAATCTGTGGGGCGGGCAAGACGACATCGTTTTCGACGGATTGTCCTTCATCCTCAATGAAAAAGGGGGCACAGTGCTGCAGGCCCGCGCCTTCGCCGATGACATCCATCACACCGTCTGGGAGCGCGCGGGCAACGGCCACTGGCTGTGCCTGACCGATACCATCCACGCGCGCCCCGGGCCGGAAGAGGAAATTTACGGAGCTCTGGTCGCAGCCCTTCGCGATTACGTGCGCAAGAACGGCTTTCCCGGCGTGATCCTGGGCCTGTCGGGCGGGATCGACAGCGCTCTTTCCGCCGCCATCGCCGCCGACGCGCTGGGCCATGACGCCGTGCGCGGGGTGATGATGCCTTCGATCTACACCTCGGCCGAGAGCCTGGAGGACGCCGCCGAAAGCGCCCGCCTGCTCAGGATCCGTTACGACACGGTGCCGATCAAGGACAGCGTCATGGCGCTTGAGGCGGCGCTGGCCCCGCTTTTGCCGCCGCACGCCCCCGGCATCGTTCACGAAAACCTGCAGTCGCGTGCGCGCGGCGTGATTTTGATGGCGCTTTCGAACGCCACCGGCGCGATGGTGCTCTCCACCGGCAATAAATCAGAAATGGCGACGGGTTACGCCACGCTTTATGGCGACATGTGCGGCGGCTACAACGCGCTCAAGGACGTCTACAAGACCGAAGTGTATAAGCTCGCGGCCTGGCGCAACGCCGAGGGCACGGTGATCCCCGCGCGGGTGATGACCAAGGCGCCCACGGCCGAGCTGCGCTACAACCAGACCGACCAGGACACGCTGCCGCCCTATCCGGTTCTGGACGAGATCCTGCAAAGCCTGATCGAAAAAGATCGCGGCATCGGCGAAACTGCCAAAGAGACCGGCCATGCCCGGGATCTGGTCGCGCGCGTGGACAGCCTGCTGACGCGGGCGGAATACAAGCGTTATCAATCCGCGCCCGGGCCGAAAATCAGCGCCCGGGCTTTCGCCCGCGAGCGCCGCTATCCCCTGACCAACGGCTATAACGAGAAAAAATAATCGCTGGAAACAGCGGAAAAATCCTGTTAAACAGGCAGCTTAACGAGGTTTACCGTGTCTGTGCGCGTTCGTTTTGCCCCTTCCCCCACCGGTTTCCTGCACGTCGGCAACGTGCGGACAGCCGTGGTCACGTGGCTGTTCGCCAAAAAGCACAACGGCCATTTCCTGCTGCGCATCGACGACACCGACCTTGAGCGCAGCAAACTCGAGTACGAGGAAGACATCGAAAGCTGCCTGATGTGGCTGGGCCTGCCGTGGCAGGAGAAAGCGCGCCAGCGCGACCGCATGGACGCCTACAACCAGAAAATCGCGCTTTTGAAAAAGAATGGCCGGCTTTATGCCTGCTACGAGACGCCGGAGGAGCTGGCGCTCAAGCGCAAGACCCAGCTTTCCCGCGGCCTGCCCCCGGTTTACGACCGCGCGGCGCTGAAGCTGAGCGACGAACAGAAATCAAAGTACGAAAAAGAGGGCCGCCAGCCGCACTGGCGCTTCCTGCTGAACGACGACCCGATCCTGTGGGACGACCTGGTGCGCGGCCCGGTGAAATTCGACGCCACCACCATGTCCGACCCCGTGCTGCTGCGCGAGGACGGCACTCCGCTTTACCATCTGTGCTCGGTGATCGACGACATCGATTACGACATCACCCATATCGTGCGCGGCGAGGATCATGTGTCCAACACCGCCATGCATATTCAGATGTTCAAGGCGCTGGGGGCTGAGCCGCCTTTATTCGCGCATCTGCCGCTGCTCTCCGATCCCGAGGGGGGCAAGCTTTCCAAACGCCTGGGCTCGATGAGCGTGCGGGATATGCGCGTGGAGGAAGGGCTTGAGCCGATGGCGATCGTAAGCCTGCTCGCGCGCCTGGGCACATCCGACCCGATCGAACCTTTTGCGCGGCTGCAGCCCTTGGTCGAGTCTTTCGATTTCGCCAAATTCTCGCGCGGGACGCCGAAATTCGACATGGAAGAGCTGCTGCGCCTCAATCAGAAAATCATCCACGAAACGCCGTTCGATCAGGTCAATGTACGCCTGGCGCAGGCGGGCATGGCGGGGCTCGATGAGAATTTCTGGAACGCGGTGCGCCCGAACCTGGTGCGCTTAGGCGACATCCGTCAATGGTGGGACATGGTGCACGGCCCGGTGCAGCCGGTGATCGAGGATGCCGATTTCATCGCGCAGGCCCTCAAGCTGCTTCCGGCCGAGCCGTGGGGCGCCGACACCTGGAAGCAATGGACCGATGCGGTCAAAACCCAGACCGGCCGCAAGGGCAAGGATCTTTTCATGCCGCTGCGCCAGGCACTGACGGGTATGGAACACGGCCCCGAACTGGGCGTGCTGCTGCCCCTGCTGGGCGCGGAAAAAGCAAAAGCGCGGATGGCGAGAAAAGCGGCGGCCTAGGCCGAGATGTTGACGCGGCTGCCGCGCAGCGGTGAGGTCGGCACGTTATCGACGGCCTGCTCGAGGATGCCCGCAAGCGCCCGGTCGCGCTCGGCCGACTGCTTGATGACCGAAAGAGCGACGGCCTGCTGGGTCAGGGCGCGGTCGGCGGCGATATTGGCGGGTATCTCCATGATAAACCTCTATTTTCCAGCTTAACATAAAATGCTTAACGCCCGGTGAACAGGGCGAATCAGGCCCTTACTCCATGTTCATGTTATGCTTCTTGTAGTAACGCTGGCAAGCCTCGGTCAGCTCTTTCAGCAGGGCGTTGCCATGAGCGCCGCCGCCGCCGCGCAGATTATTGTCGATAATCACATGCAGCGTGCGGCGGTTGACTTCAAGGATCTCCACCGCGTCGGGATTGAGCCTATCGATGTTTTCAAGAAAATTGAGAGCAATGTCGGCGACTTCCGTCAGAAGGCCGAATTTGAACATAGCGCCGTTGGCCTTGATGTCGATGAGCGGCGCCGTTTTGCTGTCGCGCACGAGCTTGACGCCCTTGTCCAGGCGCTCAAGGATCTTCTTTGCGATCGGCCCGAAATCGACGTCGTTCTGGGCGATAAAAGCATCGGACTTTTCCAGCAGCGCAGGGTCGATCCCGCCATAACCGCATTTCTGCCGCAGCACATTGGGCGGATTGTAGAACTTGGCCTTGGTTTTTGCTTTTTTGGTCATCGCCGCGCGCCGCCCTGATTACTTATCGTCATATTTGCCGGGCACACCGGTCTTTTTGATCTGCTCGCGCAGATTTTTGAGCACGGCCTCGGCATCTTCGCCCGGCGGCATATCGCCGTATATCGGCTCCTCGTCGCTTTCGCGACGCCCCTCGCCGGTATAGACAAATCCCTTGCGGCGACGGCGGTCGGGGCCGAAAAACTCGCCGGTGTCGACGAACTTGCGCGGTTTTTCGATCAACTGCTCGATGCGCAGATACAGGTCGCGCGAACTGAACGGCTTGACCAGGAATTCGGTGACGCCGACATCGCGCGCCTTTTCGACGCGTATGCGGTGGCTGTAGCCCGTCATCATCACCACCGGCACGAAGCGGTTGGGCGATTTGGGATGGGTGCGGAAGCGTCGTACCAGTTCGATGCCGTCGAAGGGTTCCATCAGCCAGTCGGTCAAAACCAGGTCGGGTTTGACCTGGCAGAACAGGTTGAATGCTTCTTCGGCGTCGCTGGCCGTATGTACGCTGTTGAATCCGAAAATCTTGAGGATGGAGGCGACCAGCGACAACATGGGCTTCATGTCATCGACAACCAGAATGGTGGCATTCCTGAACTGATAGGTCATGATTGACGAATACGATCTCTCCGCCTAAAGATTCTCATGAAACCCGGGAGGCGACAATAGTTAAAACCATGCAAACGCACGATAAATCCGCGACCGGCGCACAGCTTCTTGTCAGAACTCTGGCCCGGTACGGTGTCAGCCATGTCTCGTGCGTGGCGGGTGAAAGTTATCTGGCGGTGCTGGACGCTCTGCTCGACCATCCTGAAATCAAGGTCGTCACCTGCCGCCAGGAAGGAGGCGCGGCCTTCATGGCCGAAAGCTGGGGCAAGCTTACGGGTGCGCCCGGCGTGTGTTTCGTCACGCGCGGCCCCGGCGCGTGCAACGCCAGCATCGGCGTGCACACCGCCACGCAGGATTCGACGCCGATGATCCTGTTCATGGGCCAGGTGGCCCGCGCCGACCGTGGGCGCGAGGCATTTCAGGAAATCGACGTCCGCGCCGTGTTCGGCGGCCTGGCCAAAGCGGTGATGGAGATCGACGACGCCGCGCGCGTGCCCGAGATGGTGGGCCGCGCTTTGGCCACGGCCGCAAGCGGTCGGCCGGGACCCGTGGTTATCAGCCTGCCCGAGGACATGCTGGTGGACACGGCGAATGTTGCCGTTCCCGACCCGATAGCGCCGCAGCCCGTCGATGTCGGCAAAGCATCGTTGCAGGAATTCACCGCCCTTCTGCGCGAGGCACGGCAGCCCGTGGTGCTGCTGGGTGGCAGCGGCTGGACCGATCAGGGCTGCGCCGACATCGCCCGCTTCTGCAATGTCGCCCACCTGCCCGTGTGCGCGGCGTTCCGCCGGCACGATCTGTTCGACCATCGCGACAATAACTATGTCGGCGAGCTTGGCACCGGACCCAATCCGCGCCTGCTGGAGCGGTTGCGCGAAGCCGACATGCTGATCGCCGTCGGCGCGCGGCTTGATGAAATCACCACCCAGGGCTATACCCTGCCCGCGCCGGGCGCGGCCGGGCCGAAGCTGATCCATATCCACCAGAGCGCGGCCGAGATCGGCAAGGTCTATGCCCCCGCTCTGGGCATCGTCGCCGATGTGAACAAGGCCGCGGCGATGCTGGCGGAAGCTGCACGCCATTTCGACGGGCGGCTGTGGGCCGGGTGGAAGGAAGAGCTGCGCCGGCTGTATGAAGACTGGACGGCGATCGACGATGCGGCGAAACCGGCCTGGAACGGCGCGGACATGACGCTGATCTTCTCCTTCCTGCGCGAGGCGTTGCCGCGCGACGCGATCATCACCACGGATGCCGGGAATTTCAGCGGCTGGGCGCAGCGTTACCTGCGTTACGGCCGGCCCGGGCGGCTGCTGGCTCCGGTCAGCGGCGCGATGGGCTATGGCGTGCCCGCGGCGATCGCCGCCTCGCTCGCGGCCGGGCCGGAACGCCTGGTCGTCGGGCTGTGCGGCGACGGCGGTTTCATGATGACGGGGCAGGAACTGGCGACCATCGCGCATCACCGCGCCACGCCCCTGATCATCGTGTGCAATAACGGCCAGTACGGCACGATTAAAATGCACCAGGAACGCCATTATCCCGGCCGGGCGAGCGCCACCGCCTTGACCAACCCGGATTTCGTGAAGCTAGCCGAGAGTTACGGCCTGCCGACCGCGCGCGTCACCCGCGCCGCCGATTTCCCGGCCCTGTGGGAAAAATTCGGCCGCCCGGGCCGCGCCGGCCTTATCGAGATCGTGATGGACCCGGCGCAACTGACTACCAACAGCAAAAAATAGAAATTCTTGCTATTAAACAAGGAGTTGGATAAAAGACATCGTCTTGTAAATCAAAAATCCGAACAGGAATATGAGTACAGTTACTGAACCACATGAAATAAAAGACAAAAATCGTCCTTCGCGGGCGCTTAAGCGCGCCTTGATCAGCAAGGAGGTGGAGGAAGGTCATCTGACCATACCGCAAAGCTTCGCCGAGGCCGCCGATGTCATAAACATGCTAGACGAAGGCAAAAGCGGCAGGGACATCAGGAAGAAATACCCCCACATCCGCTTTAGCGATATCACGGCCTGCCGGGCCTACCGCGTCAAATTCCTGGCTCATACACTGGCCGATGTTTTCGGCGTCAGCCGGCAAAAGCCCCAGATGATGATCGACGAAAATATCGCCTACAAATTGCTGTACAAGATCGTGCCTCTGCTCGGCAAATCATCGCACGTTTACGCAGAGGGTTTATACGACGAGAACAATCTGGATTATAAGCATATCTGGAAACATATGATCGGTAAGCGTTACAGCGGCATTCTGACCACCGATACCGACTTCAAAGTCATTGCCAGAGATTATAGGGAGCACTTGGAAAGTACCTACGGCGCGCTGCAGAACGCACCGGAAAAAGTCCTGCCGCCTGTCGTCATCATAGCCCCGCGCGCATTCTCCAATAAAAACCTGGCGGCTCTCATAGAGAAGCACCGGGGGGAAATCTCAGCCCTCCTGCAAAATCGCGGTCACGTGGCCTGGGCCGAGCTTGGCGAAGAGGGGCTGGTCATGAGCCAATACTGCTGCACCCCCAACCTGCGGACGTCAGACCAAAAACCCGTTCATGGCTGAGGCCATGGCGATGTCCTTTTCCGTGACGCCGCCGGCATCGTGGGTGGTCAGAGTCACGTCGACGCGGTTATAGACGTTGAACCATTCGGGGTGATGGTCCATGCGCTCGGCCAGCAAGGCGGCCCGGGACATGAACGCCCAGGCTTCGGAAAAATTCTTGAACTTGAACGTCTTGGCGATCTTCTTTCCAGTGTCGTCCAAGCTCCAGCCCGGCAGTTGCCTGATATCGACGCGCAGGGCATCGTGCGGGATTGCCTGGGGGGGTGTCTGTAGCATTGTCCTGCCTCCCGTTTCGTCGTAAGTTTTGAACAGATTCGCGGCATTCACGGACTTTTTTAATGGCATGCCGCCGCTGCAAGGTCAATCTTCGATGGAACGGCATAAGATCATTATGAATTTTTCCGCGCCACCCTCGCTAGAGGATCTCGAGGCGCTGGCCCAGAGCATTGCCGAGTCCCTGCCCGACGAACTGCAGGAATTCTGCGAATCCCTGGCCCTTACGGTCGAGGAACTGCCCGACGAGACGATGGAAGTGGAGATGAACCTCGACGACCCGTTCGAGATGGTGGCGCTGTTCAAAAGCGGCGCCGAGATCGCGCCCGGCATCACCCGCAAGACCGCGAACGACGACGACACGCTGATGATCTTCCGCCGCCCGCTGCTCGACCTGTGGTGCGAAACGCAGGAGGACCTGAACGTCCTGCTGCGCCAGGTGATGATCGAGGAGCTGGGCCGCAGTTTCGATTTCTCGGAACGCGAGATCGAGGACATGACCAAGCGCCACAGCCAGATATTCCTGTAGGCTTCATGCGTATAATCCCGTTTTTTCTGCTGTTGCTGACGCTGCTAGCCCCGCCCGCCCTCGCCGAAACGCTTCACGGCCTGGCGATGCACGGCAACCCGAAATACGGCCCCGACTTCACGCACCTGGATTACGCCAACCCGGACGCCCCCAAAGGCGGGCAGATGACGCAGGGTGCGTTCGGCACGTTCGACACGCTGAACCCCTTCAACATCAAGGGCATCCCGGCCCAGGGGCTGTCGCTGGTTTACGACCGGCTGATGCAGCGCGTATGGGACGAGCCCTTCACCATGTATCCGCTGATCGCGCAGAGCGCCACCGTACCCGCCGACCGCAGCGCGATCACCTTCCACCTCGACCCCCGCGCCCGCTTCAGCGACGGCAGCCCGGTCACCACCGACGATGTGATTTTCACCTTCGAGACACTCAAGGCCCAAGGCCGTCCAAACATGCGCCGCGTGTACGGCCTGGTGAGCAAGGTGGAGAAAAAAGACGCGCGCACGGTGCATTTCGCCCTGGGGCCCGGCCACGACCGCGAAACCGTGATGATCCTGGCCATGATGCCGGTGCTTTCGAAAAGCTGGTGGAGCGGCCGCGCCTTCGATCAGACCACTCTCGACATCCCCGTCAGCAACGGGCCGTATAAGATCGCCGCGCTCGACCCCGGCCGCAAGATCGTCTATCAGCGCGACCCGGGGTACTGGGCGGTGGATCTGCCCGTCAACGCCGGGCACAACAATATCGACAAAATCATTTACGACTATTACCGCGACGACACCGTGGCGTTCGAGGCCTTCAAGGCCGGCGCCGTCGATTTCCGCCGCGAATACGACGCCGGCAACTGGGCCACCGGCTACGATTTCCCGGCGGTGAAGGACGGCCGGGTGGTGAAGGAGGCGCTCGCGCACGGCCGGCCCGAGAAAGTGCGCGCCTTCATTTTCAACACGCGACGCCCGCCCTTCGACGATATCCGGGTACGCAAGGCGCTGGGCCTGGTGCTGGATTTTGAGTGGATGAACGCCAACCTGTTCCATGGCCTGTTCAGGCGCATCGACAGTTTTTACCCCAACGCCGCCCTTGCTTCCGGCGGCTGGACGCCGCCTTCGCACAAGACCCCGGCCGAAAACCGTGTCCATCTGCGCGAGGCCGACCGGCTGCTGAAGGAAGCGGGCTGGGTGGTGCAGGACGGCAAGCGCGTCAGCGCCAGGGACAAGACAAAGGCTTTAAGCTTTGAAATCCTGATCGGCGCGCCCGACGACGAAAAAATCGCGCTTGCCTATGCCCGCAGCCTCAAGCGCCTAGGCGTCGATGTGCGCGTGCGGGCGCTGGACGCCGCCGCCTTCACCGGGCGGCTGAACGGTTACGATTACGACATGGTACTACACCATTGGCTTTCGACTCTCTCGCCCGGCTCAGAGCAGATTCTGTACTGGGGCTGCGCGGCGGCGAAGGAGAACGCGCGCTGGAACTTCGCCGGCATCTGCGACCTCGCCATCGACAAGCTGGCGCTCTCGATCGCCCAGAGCACCACTTACGAGGAGCTGACCGCCCGAGCACGCGCCCTCGACGCCGCCCTGCTGGCGGGACATTACATGGTGCCGCTCGGTTATGCCGGGCGGGATTTCGTGGCTTACAGCCAAAAACTGCGCCATCCGGCAGCCATCCCGGTCTATGGCATCGTGCCGGAAACCTGGTGGATCGCCCCGGAACCGGCGCAAAAATCCAAATAAAATCAGTATATTGACAAATATGGCCGTGATTATCAAAATCACATTGAGCCTTGAAAAGCCTGTATGCTATCCTGTGGCGACTGAAAACTTAACCAGCTCCCGGCGGAATTAGATGATGACTGTGAAACGTAGCCTGTCTGTGACCCTGTGCACCCTTGGCCTGCTCGGGCTTGTTGCCTGCACGCATCAAGTGTATTCCCCCGAACAACTGATCAAGGACGCGCAGTACTGGCAGCGCACCAGCACCACCTCGGCCCTTTACATGCAGGGCCCCAAGGCGCACCAGACGCTGAACCGCGACATCGCCCGCTGCGTTACTGAAATCAAGGAACTGCAGCGCCTGGGCTATGTCCGCCAAAACGTGCCGGCCGACGTTGTGGGCGGGCAGGTTGATCCCGCTTCGCCGCAAGGCGAACTGGCTGAATGGGAATCACCCACGCGTGAAGGCTATCTCTATGCCGAGCACACCGAATATCACGATTTCGAAACCTGCATGATGAACAAGGGCTGGGAGCGCATCAAAACCGTTCCGTATGACGTGGCCCGCGAATCGCGCCTGAGCTTCCTTGAATCCCTGGGCATCACCGACATCAAGTCGCCCGAGGAGCAGGAAAAGGCCCCGGCGCCCAAGAAAGACGACGACTGGACTTCCCTGAACGACTAACGTTTTCCGTTTAACCGGCCAGATGCGCGCGGATGGCGGCGGTAACACTGCCGACGTCGATCTGTTGCATCGTTTCAGCGCGCACGATGCGGCAATGGGGCCCCCAGGGGCCGTAGATGTCCGCGGGCGTGGGGCCGAACAGGCCGAGCGTGGGAACGCCCGCCGCTGCCGCGCAATGCATCAACCCTGAATCGTTGCCTATAAAGTACGCGCAGCGCGCCAGCGCCGCCGCCGCCGTGCCGGGATCGGTTTTCGCGATCAGATCCAGGCGCCGGTTTGTTGGCAGAGTGTCAAGAACGCGGTGGGCCTGCACCTCCTCGCCTGGCGCGGCGAACACGGCCACGCGGTGCGCGGCGAACGGGCCGCCTGCCACCGTCAACGAAGATAAAAGCGCGATAAAGTTTTCCGCGGGCCAGGTCTTGCCGGCCCAGTTCGCCGTGGGCGCCACCGCCAGCACCAGGCTTCCGGCGGGGATCAGCCGCGCAGCTTCTTGCTGCTGCGCCGGGGTGAACCACAGATGCGGCGCGGGCGCGGCGGAAAGATTCATCACGGCGGCGTTCTGCGCGACCTTGTGACCGGCGTATTTGCCGGCGGCGATGAATTTTTGCCGGGCGCGAATCAGGCGCGACACCGCGCTGTTGCGCAGATCGACTGCCATGTCCCAGCGCACGGGCGCGACCATGCGCCAGAGTTCCCACCAGTGCCGGTTGAAGCTTTTCTTTTTCAGGGGGATGACGCGCTCGAGCCCCGGCACGCCCGCGAACAGGCCTTGCGCCAGCGGTCCGCAGGCCACCGTGACCCGGGCGTCCGGATGAGCGGCGATGATATGACGCAGAAGCCCGGTGGAAAGAACCGCATCGCCAATCCGGCTGGATGTGATAAACAGAAGCTTCATAGGTTGTTCATAGGCAATATGCAGACAGAAACCAAGCCTTGTTTTATCCGCCTGCCCGGCCGGGGGCGCGTGTGCGTCACGGGGCCCGACGCGCCGGCGTTTCTGCAGAACCTGCTCAGCAGCGATATCGCGCGGGCGCCGGTTTACGCCTGCCTTTTAAGCGCGCGCGGCTTTTTCCTGCACGACATGTTCGTGACCCCCATAACGGACGGCTATCGGCTGGAGTGCGAGGGTGGCGCGCGCGCGATCGATCTCCATAAGCGCCTGTCGGTCTACAAACTGCGCGCCCGGGTGACGCTTGAAGTCGAGGACTCTTTTCCCGTCTATGCCTGTTTCACCGATCCGGGCCCCCTGCCCGGTTTGCGCGATCCGCGACACCCTGATATCGGTTGGCGCTGCTATGCCCCGCCGCCGGGCATGGAAGGCGATTTCAGCCTGTGGGATGAAAAGCGGCTGCGCCTGGGGATCCCCGACGGCAGCCGCGACATGAACGTGGATGAAACCAACCCGATCGAAGCCTGCCTCGACCGCTTCAACGGCCTGTCGTTCGAAAAAGGCTGCTTCCCCGGGCAGGAACTGAGCGCGCGGCTGCGGCTGCGCGGAGCTTCCAAGCGGCATCTTTATCCCGTGACCCTGACCCAGCCGCTTGCGCCGGGGGCAACTATTCACCTCAACGGCAAAACGATCGGCGAGATGCGCTCGTCCTGCGAGAATATCGGCCTGGCGCTCCTGCAGGACGAATATGTGAGCCACGTGCCTTTTCCGCTGTGATCAGGCCGCCTTCTTTCTGCGCGCCCTGAGCCTTTGCGGATTTTTAAGCGCGGCCTGCGCCGCCGCCAGACGGGCGATCGGCACCCGGTAAGGGGAACAGGACACGTAATCAAGCCCCGCCAGATCGCAAAAGGCGATCGAGGCCGGGTCGCCGCCATGCTCGCCGCAGATGCCGGTTTTGAGGCCCGGTCGGGCGGCGCGGCCGCGTTCGACCGCCATCGTGATCAGCTGCCCCACTCCGTCCTGATCGAGCGTGACGAAAGGATCGCGCGTCAGTATGCCCCGGGCGATGTAATCGGGCAGGAAGCGTCCGGCATCGTCGCGGCTGACGCCAAGCGCGGTCTGGGTCAGATCGTTGGTGCCGAAACTGAAGAACGCCGCTTCGCAGGCGATATCGCCCGCCATCAGCGCCGCGCGCGGCAGCTCGATCATCGTGCCGGTGAGATAAGCGAGCGTCTTGTTCTGCTCCGCGAACACGCGCGCCGCCGTGTCGTCGATGATTTTTTTCAGGAAAACCAATTCCTGGCGCGAGAAGATCAGCGGCAGCATGATTTCCGGCATGACGCGCCCGCCCGCTTCCAGGGCGGCTTCGAACACCGCGCGGGCCTGCATTTCATAGATCTCGGGGAAGGTAATGCCCAGGCGGCTGCCGCGATGGCCCAGCATGGGGTTGGCTTCGTGCAGTTCGAGGAGACGCCGGCGCACCAGAACGGGGTCCAGGCGCGCAGCGGCAGCGAAGGCGGCGATATCGTCGTCGTCCTGCGGCAGAAACTCATGCAAAGGCGGATCGAGCAGGCGGATCGTGACCGGCAGCCCTTCCATGATGGCGAACAGTTCGCGGAAATCGCCGCGCTGGGCCGGCAGAAGCTTTTCAAGCGCGGCGCGGCGCGCCGTTTCATCGGCGGCGAAAATCATCTCCCGCACATGCTGGATGCGCGCGGGATCGAAGAACATATGCTCGGTGCGGCAAAGCCCGATGCCTTCCGCGCCGAAGCGCCGCGCCGTCAGGGCGTCCACCGGGGTTTCGGCATTGGCGCGCACGCCCAGCGCGCGGCACTCATCGGCCCATTGCATGATGGTGGAAAAATCGTCCGACAGCCGGGGCTCGATGGTGGGCACTGCGCCCTGCATCACCTCGCCGGTGCCGCCGTCGACAGTGATGATATCGCCCTCGCGCACGACGCTGCCGCCCGCCAGCATCTCTTTCTTCTCGTAATCAATATGCAGCAATCCGGCGCCCGCCACGCAGGGACGGCCCATGCCGCGCGCCACCACCGCTGCGTGACTGGTCATGCCGCCGCGCGTGGTCAGGATGCCGCGGGCGACGTGCATGCCATGGATGTCCTCGGGGCTGGTTTCCCGGCGACAGAGGATGATGGCGGCGCCGTCTTTCCTGAACCGCGTTTCGGCGTCGTCGGCGCTGAACACGACCATGCCGCTGACCGCCCCGGGCGAAGCCGGCAGCCCGCGCGCCAGGATATGCTTGTGCGCCTGCGGATCCAGCGTGGGATGCAAAAGCTGGTCGAGCGAAGCAGGATCGATGCGCGCGACCGCTTCTTCTCGCGTGATCAGTTTTTCCTTCACCATATCAACGGCGATGCGCAGGGCAGCCGCCGCGCTGCGCTTGCCGGCGCGGGTCTGCAGCATGTAAAGCTTGCCGTTCTGTACCGTGAACTCGATGTCCTGCATGTCGCGGTAATGCTTTTCCAGCTTGTCGCGCACGGCGCAGAGCTGGCGGAACACGGCGGGCATGGTTTCTTCCATCGCGAGCAGCGCGCCGCCATCTTTCTGCCGCCCCCTGACCGTCAACGCCTGCGGCGTACGGATGCCGGCCACGACGTCCTCGCCCTGCGCGTTCACAAGATATTCGCCGTAGAAATAATTCTCGCCGGTCGAGGGGTCGCGTGTGAAGGCGACGCCGGTGGCGCAGTCGTCGCCGCGGTTGCCGAACACCATCGCCTGGACGCTCACCGCGGTGCCCCAGTCGGCGGGGATGTCGTGGATCTGGCGGTAAGTGACGGCGCGCGGCGTCATCCAGGATTCAAACACGGCGCCGATCGCGCCCCACAGCTGTTCCTGCGGGTCGGCGGGGAAATCACGGCCGGTGCGTTCGCGGACGAGCTTCTTGTAAGCCTGCACCAGCGCTGCGAGTGCTGCTTCGTTCAGGGCCGTGTCCTGACGCACGTTTTCGTCGCGCTTGGCCTGATCGAGCAGATCCTCGAACTCGTGATGCGGCACGCCCAGCACCACATCGCCGTACATCTGGATGAAGCGCCGGTAGCTGTCCCAGGCGAAGCGCGGCTGGCCGGATTGCGCCGCCAGAGCCTCGACCGTCGCGTCGTTGAGGCCGAGATTGAGTACCGTGTCCATCATGCCCGGCATCGAGGCGCGCGCGCCCGAACGCACCGAAACCAGCAGCGGGTTGCGCGTGTCGCCGAAACGCGCGCCCACGGCTTTTTCCACCAGCCCGAGCGCGCGGCTGACCTGGTCGCGCAACGTATCGGGATAGGTTTTGCCGTTTTTATAATAATAGGTGCAGATTTCGGTGGTGATGGTGAAACCGGGCGGCACCGGCAGACCCAGCCCCGCCATCTCGGCGAGATTGGCGCCCTTGCCGCCCAGAAGATTTTTCATCCCGGCGTCGCCGTCGTTGCGGCCCGCGCCGAAGCTGTACACGCTTTTGCCCATTCGTTCCCGCTCCTAAAGATCCCTGACCATCATCAGGCTTAGATTGTCGTCGACCGCCACCCGCTCTCCAGCCGCCACAATCGTGCGGTCGTAGGTGACGCCGTTGCCGTCCGGCTGATAACCGAGCCCGGCATAAAGCCGCTGTGCCGGCCCGAAACCGCTATGCAGCCCCACGCCGATGCCGATCTGGCTGAAACCTTCGAGGCGCGCCTGCTCCTCGCAGCGGGCGATCAGCGCCCGCGCCAGCCCGTGCCGGCGGAAGGACGGCAGAATGTAGAGATTCTGGATTTCCGGCATCCCCAGGCGCTGGAACAGCGCATAGCGCGGCGCGCGGTTGAAGATCGCATAGCCCGCCTTTACCCCGTCCCTGAGGAGGATGAAGATCAGGCGGGTGCCCTTGTCCTGCTCGTCGAACTGGCGCGGCCAGTCGTCGTCGGGCGTGCTGCCGAAACCCTCGAGCCACGACGCGTCGTCGCGGCCGGCCTGCTGGATCGCGATCGTACCGGTCATGTCTCTTTCTAGCATTTTTCCGGGCCCGGCTGTGCACCGCCCGGCCTTTGCGCCGAATTTATCCCTAAATTTTAGTAATTCTTTTTGAATATCAATCACTTCTCAATTCTTATTCTGCAAAATAGTAATCATGCAGGATACTATCGTCTGGATTTTGGCTGGTGCGAGCCTCTTCTGCCTCTCTCTGACCTATCAGAGCTGGGGCGATGTTCTTTACAGCGTCACCAAAAACTGGAAAGCGACACTTTTTGTCACCGCCTGCATGACCTGTGGTGCTGTCTCTGGCTTCGCTCTGACCAGCGGGAACATGTTTGCCCTCGCGTCCCCGGTTGCGGCGATTGCCAGAGACATCACGCAGCCCTCCGAAGAGAAAGTCCTGGCCACGATCCGGAACTGCAAGCTGTTCATAGCGGCCGCCGCTGAAGGCCGTTCCCCGCCACAACAGACCGGCAGTCTCCAGTCGCCTCTGCTCCACCTCGCCAGCGCCTCCGCCCCTGACTGGGATCGCTGCGCCAGGACATTCGGGCTGAATTACTGGAAACACGACATCTCCGTCGCCGGCCACCCGGGCGGCCGCACCCTGTGCCAGGCCTATGCCCGGCAAACCGACTACCGCTCGGACGAGGTCGAAAGCTGGTGCGCGACCGTCCTGCGCGAC
>CAZNYM010000009.1:28119-34239 GCA_964577255.1 uncultured Pseudobdellovibrionaceae bacterium
CGTTCCTATAATTTTATTGTAGGAACGGGCTTTTTCATGTCATCATTCTTTCTGTAATAGGGAGAACGATCCGAATGGATGACTTTACCATCGCCGCCATCAACCGCCGGGAAGAACAGCGCCGCGACGACCAGCGCCCGGCCCTGCGCCTGCCCGCAAGCCCGCCCCCGGGCTGGGAAGCGCCCACAGCCGACAAGAAACAGAATAACAACGGCCAGCGCGGCGTGATCGTGACTGGTGGCTATGACGACGACGAGGACGGCGACAGCACCAAGCCCCGCAAAACCCCGGGCGGCTGGGCCTTCAATATGTAGCTTTCCAAAATGCCGCTTTGCAAAAAGGCCGGAAAATCCTAATCTTCCCGGGTTCAACCCCGGGAAAATCGTATTATGAGCCAGCCGCAAGCCGCCCCTGCCCCCGCCGCCCTGACCAGGGACATGAAGGAGATCACCGCCCTGTGCAAACGGCGCGGCTTTATCTTCGGCGCTTCCGACATTTACGGCGGCCTGAACGGCTTCTGGGATTTCGGGCCGCTGGGCGTCGAGCTGAAAAACAACCTGCGCGATTTATGGTGGCGCGCCATGGTGCTGTGCCCGCCCGTGGGTCCCGACGGCCAGCCGGTCGAGATCGTGGGCCTGGACAGCGCCATCATCCAGAACCCCAAGGTGTGGGTGGCCTCGGGCCACGCCGGCAATTTCAGCGACCCGATGGTGGATTGCCGGGAGACAAAACTGCGGTACCGCGCGGATCACCTTATTGGTTATGCTCCCAAAGACAAACAAGGTATTTGGTTTTGTTTTCTTCAAGATGCAGATCAAAACGAAATAGAGAAAAGAATTAAAAAATTTGGCAAGGGAAAAACTATTGCTGACTATGAAAGAATGACTGGGATGCCTCTTCCTGGTGTTCACGTCGACAATTCTGCCATTCTTGCTCCTGACGCTAAAGAGCCCGGCACCCTCACTCCGCCCAAGCAATTCAACATGATGTTCCAGACTTATGTCGGGGCGGCGGCGGATGAGGACTCGAAGGCCTATCTGCGGCCCGAGACGGCGCAGGGTGTCTTTATCAACTTCAAGAACGTGGTCGATTCAAGCCGCGTGCGCGTGCCGTTTGGCATCGCCCAGATCGGCAAGGCGTTCCGCAACGAGATCAACCCGCGCAACTTCATCTTCCGTTCGCGCGAGTTCGAGCAGATGGAGATGGAATGGTTCTGCCATGCCGACGAGGCGAAGATGTGGCGCGACTTTTGGTACGCCGAGCGGCAGAAATTCTGGCGTTCTGTCGGTCTGAAAAGCGACAATCTGCGCATGCGCGACCACGAGCAGGACGAATTGTCGCATTACGCCAAGGCGGGCCTGGGCACGGCCGACATCGAATACCGCTTCCCCTTCACCGACCCGGATTTCGGCGAGCTTGAAGGCATCGCGCACCGCTGCGACTTCGACCTTAAGCAGCATCAGGAGCATTCCAAGGTCAAAATGGAATATACCGACCCCAACGACCCGAAAAACCGCTTCATCCCGCATGTGATCGAGCCGGCGGCGGGGCTCACGCGCGGGGTGCTGGCGCTGATCTGCGAGGCGTTCACGCCCGATCCGAACCGCCCGAGCGGCGTGTATCTGGATTTCCACCCGGCGGTCGCGCCCAAAAAGGCGGCCATCCTGCCGCTGACGGCCAAGGACGAGCACCCGGTCATCGCCACCAGGCTTTACATGGCGCTGCGCGAGCATTACGCGGTTGATCTCGACATCAAGCAGAATATCGGCAAGCGTTACGCCCGGCAGGATGAGATCGGCACGCCCTATTGCTTCACCATCGACGACCAAACCGTGCAGGACCAGACCGTGACCGTGCGCGAGCGCAACACGATGAAGCAGGAGCGCATCGGCCTCGACAGCGTTCTGGCTTTCCTGCAGAAGAACATCCGGGCGGTTTGATTAAAACAGCGCCTTCATCCCGCGCAGGATTTCCTGCGCCGCGGGTGTGTAATCCTGCGCGCCGTCCTGGTGCAGAACGAGGCCCGCATGGAGCGTGGCCGGACTTTGCCGGTCTTTCACCGCGCGGATGACGACGCGTTTGGCGGCCTCACCCGCGCGCGGCCACAGCGGAAAGATTTCTGTCGCGCCGAAACGCCGCCCCAGCGCCTGCAGGATTTTATCGGTGAAATCGGCCCGGTGGATGACCGTGAAGCTGCCGCCCGATTTCAGGTTGCGGAATCCGACGTTGATCCAGTCCTCGACGCCTATATCGTCCTCGGTATGCCCGAGCGACGCTTCTTTATGCGCCGTGGGCGAGGGCGTGTAAGTTCCCGCGTCCAGATAGGGCGGATTGGCGATGACATGATCGAAAACCGCATCGGCCTTGAAAGCGCGGATGTCGCCCTGCGTGAACGAGGCCGCGCCCGCGGCGCCGTTCAGCGCGATATTGTCGCGCGCCAGAGCGATGTTTTCCGCCAGTATGTCGACACCCGTCACATGCACACCCGGCACCCGCGCCTGCACGCAGAACGCCGCCCCGCCCACGCCGCAGCCAAGATCGAGCACACGCTGGCCTGCGCGCGCGGGACACGCGGCCGCCAGCATCACGGAATCGAGAGAGGTGCGGAAGCCGTCGGCAGGCTGGAGCAGCTGCACACGCTTGTCGAGAACATGGATGGCGACGGGTTCAACCATAGGCCGCACGCTATATAATTTTCTATAACTTATCAATCTTTCATGCTATGACATCCCGTTGCCACATTCAGGAAAAACTGCTTTAACCGGATCGTCATGTCGCTGAAACCCGCGCAGAATCCCGCCCCCGATCAGGGCACGCCCCTGGACCGGCTCACGGCCCTGGTGAACGGGGACATGCGCAAGGTCAACGAACTGATCATCGACCGCATGAAATCCGAGGTCGATATCATCCCGAAGCTGGCGGGTTATCTGATCGCCGGTGGCGGTAAGCGCATCCGTCCCCTTTTAACCCTCGCCTGCACCAGACTTTACGGCCATGACAGCGCGCGCCCCTTTGCGCTGGCGGCGGCGGTCGAATTCATCCATACCGCCACGCTGCTGCATGACGACGTGGTGGATGAAAGCGCCGAGCGGCGCGGCAACCCTTCGGCCAATATCGTTTACGGCAACCAATCCAGCGTGCTGGTGGGCGACTTCCTGTTCTCGCGCGCGTTCCAGCTGATGGTCGCGGACGGTTCGCTCGACATCCTGCGCATCCTTTCCGAGGCGTCAGCCACCATCGCCGAGGGCGAGGTGCTGCAGCTTTCCACCGCCAACAATCTCAAGACCACGCTCGACGTCTATAAAAAGGTGATCGGCGCCAAGACGGCGGCTTTGTTCGCCGCCGCGTGCGAGATCGGCCCGATCATCGCCGGCCAGCCCGCCGAAGCGGCGGCCGCCTTGCGCGCCTATGGCCACAATCTCGGCATGGCGTTCCAGATCGCGGACGACGTGCTGGATTACACGGCAGACCACGAGAAGCTGGGCAAGGCGCTGGGCGACGATTTCCGCGAGGGCAAAATGACCGCCCCCATCATCTTCGCGCTTGAAAGCGCGGATGAGGGCGAGCAGGCCTTCTGGCAGCGCACGATCAGCGACCGCATCCAGACCGAGGAGGATTTCGGCTTGGCGCTCGCCATGCTGAAAAAGCACAAATCTTTCCAGAAGGGGCTCGACCTCGCCCAGGGCTACGCGCAGGAAGCCATCAAGGCGCTCAAGGGCCAGCCCGAAGGGCCGTTCAAAGAGGCGCTGACGGCGCTGGCGCATTTCAGCATTCAGAGAAATTACTGAGATCTAGCCGAAGCGGTAACGCGGCGGCGGCGTTTTCACGAGGCCGCGCAGCGGTTCCCCCGTGTCGCAGGCGCCGTATTTCCCCGAAAGCGCGCCGATGCCCTGCGTCTGTATGATGTGCGACACCTTGTGCACGGCCTCGGCCACCGCGTTCTCTTCCGCCGTGACGATATCTTCTTCCGTGTTTGCGAGATCGCGGATTTCATGGCGCCTGATGACGATGTCGCGGCCGTTGACCCTGACCCCGCCTTCGTGCACGGCGATGCCGGCGGCGGGATGGATCATCTCCATATGCGCGTTCGCGATCTTGCACAGCGCCGCCTTGACCTCGGCCTGGCGGCTGCACATCAGAACCCGCACATGGCGGGGAACATCGTAGGCGATCATCAGTAAAACTCCCTGTTTCCAGATGGCATAGCACCGCCCCCGCCCTGAGCCAAGAATGGAAAATGGAGCGTTGTAAACATTATGTCAATAAAAAGCGCTTAAGAGCTTGATAATCAGGGGCCCGCCCCCTATACACTCTTGTTTCCACCGGGGCATAGCTCAGCTTGGTAGAGCGCTACGTTCGGGACGTAGAGGCCGGAGGTTCAAATCCTCTTGCCCCGACCAGCCTCCTTCTCCGTCATCGCCTTTGGGCCGCTTCCCCCCTATATAAGAAGGATATAGGTTAGTTTATGTCCTCCTGCTGCCCCACCACCCCCGGCGACGACCACGGCCACGCGCACAAGGCGCAGTTCGACGGGCTGCTTTACGGCGGCCTGGCGATCATCGCCGTTGCCTTCATCGTCCATTTCGCGGGACTTGATGTTTCCTACCTGACGCCGTTCGCCCATGCGCTTGTAACGTTGATGACAACGATGTGGTGGGGCATTGCGCTCGGCATCGTCGCGGTCGGGCTGATGGGCCGGGTGCCGCGCGAATATTTCATGGCACTGCTGGGCCCCGGCGATAAGGTAGCGGGGCTGTGGCGCGCGGCGCTGGCAGGGCTGCTTTTGGATCTGTGCTCGCACGGCATATTGATGGTGGGAGCGCGGCTTTACGAACGCGGCGCGTCGCTCGCGCAACTCATGACTTTCCTGATCGCGAGCCCGTGGAACTCGCTGAGCCTGACGCTGATCCTCATCGCCCTGATCGGCCTGCCCTGGACGCTCGCGTTCATCGCCGGGTCGGTGGTGATTGCCTTCGTCACGGGTTTCGTCTTCATGCTGCTCGAGAAGAAAGGCAAACTGCCCGCCAATCCGCATACTGTGGCGCTGCCGGCGGACTTCGACATCAAGGCGGATGCCCGCGCCCGTCTGAAAAGCTTCCGCTTCACGCCGCGCTGGCTGGGCCTAACGCTGCGCGACGGGCTGAAGGAAAGCGTAATGGTGATGCGCTGGCTGTTCTTCGGCGCGATCCTGGCGAGCCTGATCCGCGCTTTCGTGCCCACGGAAATGCTGGGCGCTTATTTCGGCCCCACGATCATGGGACTGTTCCTGACGCTGCTGGTCACCACTATCGTCGAGGTGTGCTCGGAGGGTTCGACCCCCATCGGCGCCGAGCTTGTCACCCGCGCGGGCGCGCCCGGCAACGGCTTTACCTTCCTCATGGCCGGCGTGGCGACGGATTACACCGAAATCATGGTGCTGCGCGGCCTGACCAGAAGCTGGAAGGCGGCTTTGCTCCTGCCGCTTGTCAGTGTGCCGCAGATTTTGCTGCTGGGGTGGATTTTCAACCAGTTCGGCGGCTAGAGAATAAGGCCGTAGACCAAAAGTGTGATCCCCGCGACCGTAAGCGGCCAGGCGGCGGCGGGCGGCAGGCCTTCCTTGACGAAGAAATCGTACTGGACAATGAAAATCGGGATCGAGGCAAGCAGGAACATGCGCACCTCGTACCCCACTTCGCCGATGGGGAACAAAAACAGGCTCAGGAACACCGTCGCCACCATCAGCGCGGCCATCACCTTGTACCAGAGGTCGGCCGCGGAGCGCATGTGCAGCGCGTTGCTGATCCCTATCCACGACAAGGCGGGCACCGACACCCACAAACCCACCCACAGCGCCGTGTGATAGACTTGCGGATCCTCGAGCAGGTGGAAAAGGAAGCCACTGCCGGGCCCGGTCGATTTGATCGCGATCCCCACAACCGAGGCGATGTAGGTCAGGCTCAGGACCGGGAAATAGCGGTGACACAGAACATCGACGAGGCCGGGGTATAGCAGGCGGTCGGGCGCTTCCTGGTGGATGGGGTCGGTCAGCTTTTGCGTCATTTGCGCTTGCAGGGGTAAGCTTTATAGAGCGCCATCGTCACGGCGGGCGCGGCTATAAAACTATCATGCTCGGTGCGGTCA
>CAZNYM010000009.1:34249-48228 GCA_964577255.1 uncultured Pseudobdellovibrionaceae bacterium
CGTAAATACGCCAGAACCGCGCGGTGCAGGTCCTTCATCGCGGCGCCGGTGGGCACGCAGATATTCAGCTCCGGCGCCAGGCCCATCGACTGCAGCATGCGGTGATAATCGATGACCCCGGCGATATAGGCCTGGCAGGCGGTATGGCCGCCCTTGACCTTTTCGGCGCCCTTGTCGTCCATTTCGCATATATAAAGGAGATAGGCGCCGGAAAACTGGTTCGATGTCTGCTCTGCACACGCCGGCGCGACCGGCAGCAAAAGGGCCGCGAGCAGAAGAAGCAGTCTCGTCACCCTACGATCCCCCGCCGGATTTGATCTTGAGATTCTGCAGGGCGGCGAAGGGCGAGTCCTCAGGCCGGGGCGCGGGCGCGGCTGCGCTATAGCTGCGCGGCTGCTCCTCTTTCTTTTTGCGCTCGCCGCGATCTTTTTTATCGCCGTGCTTCTTGCCGAATTTTTTGACCTTGTCGCCTTCGGGTTTGCTCTCGCCTTCCGCGCGCGGCTTGCGTGCCGGTCTTTCCGGACGCTGGCCGCCGCCGTAAGCTTTGCCCCGGCGCAGCCGGAACCGCGCCAGCACCGGCTTGGCCGGGGCGGGTGCCGGGGCCGCGGCGACAGGCGTTTCGCCGGCAGGTTTTTCTTCTACGGGCGCAGTTTCAGTGGCAACGGGTTCCGCCACCGCCGCAGCTTCTACAGGAGGTGTTTCGGCAACGGGTGCAGGCGCGGGCGCTTCCTCGATCTTCTTGTGCCCCATGGCTTCAAGCACGGCATAAAGATCGGAGATCGGGCATCCCAGCCATTCCGCCATTTCATGACGGGCGGCGAACACGCCGTCCTTGGCCGAGTCGTAGACGGCGTTGACGACGCGGTCGAGCATGTCTATGCGCACCGCGCGGGGGCCATAGACAGGATAGCCGATGGCGCGGAAGAACAGCGGATCGATCACGCCCTTGCCCTCGATCGGCATCGATACCATGCCGTCTGCGGGCAGAAGCGGCGGCAGCGCGCCGCCGCGCCACAGCGTCCACAGCACAGCACGCAAATGTATGGCGGCAGGTTTGTTGAGCGCAGGCATGAAGATCAGTATCGGCCCCAGGCGTATATTCCTGTCGCGCAGCAGCTTGCGACCCTCGGGATCGAGCTTGGCGATCGCTTCCTCAACATCGCCGCGCGGTATGATTCCGAGCGCCTCGAACACCCGCCCGGCGATGATCTGCACCGGCTCGCTCATGCCCTCTTCGTTCTGCAGGGCGACCAGAGGCTCGAGCACTGTTTCGATATGGCTTTTCAGCCAGGATTCCACCTTGTCGCGCGCCGCATCCTTGTCAGTCATACGCAGGATGTCGGCATCCAGCATCTCGACGCCGGGATCGAGCAGCGAAACGCCGCGCACCGCCCGGGCGATCGGCTCGCCCGGCAGGGGATTGGTGGCATCGGGCTGAAACAGGATGGCGCCGTCGTCTTTCAGGCGAAACTGTTTGGGCTGAGCTTCAAGCATTAAGGTTCGTACTCTGGTCTGGCTGCGGCTTTTTTGGGATTTATGTGTAATATACGTGCCTCTGCTGGCCCGTGCAAGTCGGCCTTGAGAACGCCCCTTTTTACCTATAAATAGAGGGGTCTTGAGAATAGTGGAGGAAAAATTGACCCTGTTTCGCGCGCTGACTCTGTGTTTTCTTGTGGCCCTGTTCGCGGCGCCGGCCCAGGCCGCGCTTGATCCTGCCGCCAGCGAGCGGCTGAAAGCCCAGATCACAGAAACGCTCGAGCAGCTGAAGCAAAAACAAGCCGCCCGGGGTGTGCAGCTGACTTTCGAGGGCGCAGTGGCCGTGGAGCAGAACAGCACGTACCTGGCCATCACCCTGCCGCACATGAAATACATTGCACGCGACCGCTCGACCGTTGATCTGGGGATCATCGCCATCAACGCCGCACCGGGCACGCCGCCGGGACGCTGGAACTTCACCGCCGCGCTACCGACCGCCATCGTTTTCAGGGATGCGGCCGGGCAGAACAGCGGTGTCTTGCGCATAGGCGAACAAATGTTTGCTGCCGTTTATGACGAGAACTTCCGCAACTTTCTGCAGATGGACGCCCGCTATAAAAACCTGAGCATAGAAGGTGGCAGTGGCAGCAAAAACGCCACGATCGGCGATGTTTCATACACGTATGAACTGATGGAAGACGCGGGAACCAAGCGTTGGTCCGGACCGGCCAAAGTCATTCTGAACGACCTTGTTGTCGTGGAACCCGATACCAGCGGCAAAGCAACCCTGAAGACGATGCAGATCGACATGGGCACTTACGGCTTTTCCTTCACCGATCATCTGGCCTTTCAGGACCAGGTCGAAGCCATCGCCGAAAGCGCGAAGCTCGATGGCCCCGAAGGGGTGAATGTCAGCGGCGCGCATGCCCAAGGCCTCTACAACCTGTTTTTCAATTACATGACCTCGGTGTGGGACGGCTTCGACATGAAGATCAGCACTCAGGGTTTTTCGCTGAGTCAGCCTAACAAGACGCCAGGCGGCGGCCCGACCAACGTCAATCTGGGCGATTTGACAGTGTTTTTCAGCATGAAAGGTTTTCGCGATCCCAAGCTGACCATGCAGACCACCGTCAGCATGAAGGATCTGGCGATCGACCCGCCGCCCCCGACCTTCGATCAGGCGACGCCTTCTACTCTTAACATCGACATGACGGTCAATAACCTGCCCTTCCGCGACATCGGCAAGCTGGGCAAGCAGGCGCTCGATCACAGCGTTGCCAACCCCGGCGCCGCGCAGATGACGATGCTGCAGACCATGATGACCGCGCCGCAAATTCTGACCCAGGCGGGCACAACCCTGTCGCTGCGCGACACCGGGATGAGCAACAAGGACTACAACCTGACCCTCAAGGGCGACGTGACCGCCAACGCCCAGGCCCTGATGGGGGCGACCGGCACGGCGCGCATGGACGTCGAGGGGATCGATGTGATCATCGCCGGGCTGAACGAGCGCATCGCCAACCCGACCATCGATGCCGTACGCAAGGCGCGGGCGGAGCAGGCGCTTTCGGGTTTCACCATGCTGCGCATGGTGGGCAAGGAAGACCCCACCAACAAGAACCGCCGCTCCTACGATTTTGAACTGACGCCCGAAGGCAAAATGATGCTCAACGGCACCGATATCCAGACCCTGACCGGCGCGACCCCACCCGCGGTGGGCGGCATGCCCGCACCCTAGCCGCGCCAGAACCCCATGATCTTCATGCTATCGTCCAGCACCGGCCCGGCGATCGCCCGGGCCTTGACGGCGCCCTGCGCCAGGATGCGGTCGATTTCATCGGGCGCGGCCAGCAGCTCGTTCATGCGCCTGGTGATCGGCGCCAGCACGCCGACCGCGAGATCAGCCAGAGCAGGTTTGAAAACCGAGAAAGCTTTGCCCGCAAATTCACCGATAACCGCCTCACGGCTTTTGCCCGCGAGCGCGGCGTAGATCGTGATCAGGTTGTCGGCCTCGGGCCGCCCCTTCAGCCCGGCCAGCGTATCGGGCAGCGGTTCGGTGTCGCTCTTGGCCTTGCGGATCTTCTGCGCGATCGTGTCGGCGTCGTCGGTCAGGTTGATGCGGGAATAATCCGACTCGTCCGACTTGCTCATCTTTTTGGTGCCATCACGCAGCGACATAATGCGCGCCGCCTCGCCCATGATCTGCGGCGCGGGCTGGGGGAAGAAATCGACGCCATAGCGGGTGTTGAAAGTGCTGGCGATATCGCGGGCCAGCTCCAGATGCTGTTTCTGATCCTCGCCCACCGGCACATGGGTGGCTTTGTAAAGCAGGATGTCGGCCGCCATCAGCACGGGATAGGCGAACAGCCCCAGCCCTGCGCGCTCGGCGTTCTTGCCGGCCTTGTCCTTGAACTGGGTCATGCGCTCGAGCTTGCCCATCTGTGCCATAGTGGCCAGCAACCACATCAGCTGCGTATGGCCGGGCACGGCGGATTGCACGAAAATGGCGCAACGCGCCGGATCGACGCCGGCGGCGATATAGGCGGCGGCGATCTCCCGCGTGGCGGGCGCGAGGCGCTCCGCGTCATAGGGCATGGTAATGGCGTGCAGGTCGACGACGCAGAACAGGCATTCATAGTCCTGCTTCTGCAGATCAACCCACTGCCGCAACGCCCCGAGATAATTGCCGAGGTGAAGGCGGTTGGTGGGCTGCATGCCCGAAAGGATGCGGCGGGTGCTCATGCCTGTTTCTTCCTGATGTAGTTAAACCATTCGCGAGGTTTTATGACGCCGGTGAAAACGACCCCGGCGGCATACGTAAGACCACCACCGCCGATAATTGCGAGCAGCGCCGCGGCCTCGTGCAGCGATCCTCCGGCGGCGAAGCCCGCCAGCGCGTAGTCGATCACAAACACCACGGCCGCCATAGCGCCTGCGGAAGCGACGATGCAGGGCGCCGTGCGGCGGAAGCGCTCATCATAAACGGCGGCTTCATGCCCCTTGAGATAGAGCTGATAAAGCACGATCTGCAGCCAGGCCACGATCCCGGTCGCGAGCGCAATGCCGGTCACACCCATGAATTGCATCAGAATGACGGCCAAGACGATGTTGGTAAGCGCGGTGACGATGGAGATCTTGACGGGCGTGATCGTATCCTGCCGCGACCAGAAGGCGGTGGCGAGTACCTTGACCGCGACATAGGCCGGCAGGCCGATGGAATAGCAGCGCAGCACCATGGCGGTCACGGCAGCGTCGCCCTGGTCGAACGCGCCGTGGCGGAACAGCACGTTGATGATCGGTTCGGCCGCCAGGAACAGGCCCACGGCGGCGGGAATGCCGAAAAACAGCGTGACCTCGAGCGCGCGGTTGTAAAGCGTGCGCGCCTCGGTCATGTCCCCGGCGGCGAGCGCCTTGGACAACATAGGCAAAAGTGCGGTGCCGACGGCGATGCCCACCATGCTAAGCGGCAACTGGTTGAGCCGGTCGGCGTAATAAAGGTAGGAAATCGAGCCCACCGGCAGGAATGACGCCATAATCAGGTCGGCGAACAGGTTGATATGCACCACCCCCGCGCCGATGATGCCGGGCACCATGAGCTTGAAAAGCCTGCGGATACGCGGGGTAAGCTGCGGCTTCACCAGCCGTACGCGGTAGCCGATGCGCCGCGCACATACATAAAGCAGGCCCAGTTGCAGGAATCCCGATACGCAGATACCCCAGGCCATCGCCTGCCCGGCATCGGCGAAGAAGCCCTCGAGAAAAATCGCGCCGATCAGGCAGAGATTGAACAGTACCGGCGCCACCGCGAAGGGCGCGAAGCGGTCGTGCGCGTTCATCACCGCGCCCAGAAGCGAGGTCAGCGAGATCAGCAGCAGATAGGGAAAGGTGATGCGCGTCAGCTCGACCGCAACGTCAAAGCGCAAGGGGTCGCTGTTGAAACCTGGCGCGATCAGCAAGATCACCGCCGGCATGGCCAGGAGCGCCAGCGCCGTGAACGCGCTCAAGATCCAGAGCATGAGGGAAAACGCTTCGTTGGCGAAGCAGGCGGCTTGCGCCTCCCCATCTTTGGTCAGAGTTTCGGAATAAAGCGGCACGAAGGAAATGCCGAAGGCGCCCTCAGCGGTGATGCGGCGGAAGAAGTTGGGGATTTTCAGCGCGACGAAAAAGGCGTCGGCCATCGGCCCTGCCCCCAGCACCCCGGCGGTCAGCATGTCGCGGACAAACCCGGCCACCCGCGACAGCCCGGTCAGCCCCGCCACCGTGGCCATCGCCTTGAAAAGCTTCATTTTATTAACATAACCATGAAAAATATTGCGTAACGCCGCCCGATCAGTAAACTGCCCGGAACGTTAAACCGCCGTGAAGCGAATTTCAATGATGAGTAACGCCTTCAGCGCCAGCGCCAACCCTGCCCCGCGGCCGCGCCACCTGCCTTTCATGCTGGCGGGATCGGAGGAGAACATCCGCCTGATCGAACCTATCCTTAGGCGCTGGGATTTCCGCTTGTGGGATCACAGCATCACCCAGATCGGCAGGAATCTCGATTTCCACGGCGCAAGCTATATGGCCTGCGTTCCCCATGGCTGGCGGATCGACATCGACCCGTCACGGGACTTCAGCCTGGCCGTGGACGAGAATGGCCGTGAGCGCGTGTGTTTCGTTCATACTCAAGACAACCCGGAAAAGAACGAACGCGCCCATTTCGAGGTTATTATCTTGCACCGCCTTACGGTTTACACGCCGACTGCGGAGCGGCAGAAAATGGTTCTTTTCGACCGCAAGCGGGGCAGCCCCTATCATCTGTCCGGAAATCTGCCGCCCGGAAGCTATGCCACGGGCACGTTCATGAATACTTTGATCAAGGCATCATGCGTACCGCCCCTGCTCGCGGCACAATGGAAAAAAGATCCCTCGCTTTTATGGGATGACAATGATTACATGACCCCAGCTTCCATCGCTCGGGCCATCGCCAATTTCGAGCGTACGGCCGGAATCATCGGCAGTATGATCGATCTTCCGCCGTACGGCACACTTCAACTGTAGAGAACACCAACATGCCCGAAACGACACAAGCATCAGAATATAAAGTTTCCCCCATGCGCAGCTTCATGATCGCTGGAAGCCTGCAGGAGATCGATGCCGCCGAAGCCTTCCTGCAGAGGCATCTTGTCAGAACGTACGACAAAACAGAAAGAAGCGTGATAGGCCCAAACTTCAATTTTTTTGGAGCCTCTCTCTGTATGGAGTTGCCCGAGCACTGGCATCTTCTAGTGTTAGAAAATAGATCTTCGTCCGTGGTCTGCGATGCTGAAGGCGCGCCGCGCATGGACATTATCCATGATTGCGGAGATCCTGATTCCGGCAAACCTGCACAGTACAGCGTTAGCTTAAGACCGCCGCGGCCATGATCAGCCCCCACCGCAAAAATCCGGAAAGCACGTGGTTCGGTGACAGGCCTGTCGACGCGGACAGCAAGGCCGGGCTGGTACGCGATGTTTTCGATTCGGTCGCCGAGAAATACGACCTGATGAACGACCTGATGTCGGGCGGCGTGCACCGGGTGTGGAAGGACCGCCTGATCCGCATGATCCGGCCACGTCCGGATCTCGATTATCTCGATGTCGCGGGCGGCACCGGCGACATCGCCTTCCGCCTGCACAAGGCCGCGGGCGGCCGGGCCCGCATCACGGTGTGCGACATCAACCCGGCGATGCTGGAAGTGGGACGCGCGCGCGCTCTCAACCGGGGTTTGCTGTCCGGCCTGTCGTGGGTCGAGGGCAACGCCGAGCGCCTGCCCTTCACCGACAATTCGCAGGATGTGTATACGATCGCCTTTGGCCTGCGCAACGTCACGCGCATCGACACGGCCCTTGCCGACGCTTACCGCGTGCTACGCCCCGGCGGGCGGTTTTACTGCCTGGAATTCAGCCGGGTCGAGGATCCGGCGCTGGCGAAGGCCTACGCCGCCTGGTCGCGCCACGTTATCCCCCGCCTTGGCGGGATGGTAGCGCAGGACCGCGGCAGCTATCAGTACCTGGTGGAGAGCATCCGGCGCTTCCCACCCCAGGCCGAACTGGCCCGCCGCATGGAAGAGGCCGGCTTTTCCGCCGTGAATTTCACCAACCTCAGCTTTGGAATTGCCGCGATTCACGCCGGCCTGAAGGCCTGACGCAAGATCGTGAATATTTTCCGGGGGTTTTTAGCGCAGATCACTTGATTTTCCGCCGGGCTTTTTCTAGAAATTGTGGAAATTCCGGCCTTCGGGTTCGCCTGCGGCCAGTTTTCGACCCTGAACGCCACCACAACCCGTGAAGAAAGACACCTCAGCCATGAAAAATATTTTTCGTAATGTACTTCCCGCTATCGCCGTGATGATCGCCGGCCTGGTCGGCGCTTATTTCGTCTATGACAGCTATTTCAGCGGCAAGACGGGTGCGGACACCGTGATCCAGCTCGAACCCGCTGCCGGCGAGGAAGGCATGGCCGAAACCACCATGACCACCGAAACCGCGCCCGCCGAAATGCCGGCCGAAACCCCCGTGACGGACGCCGCGGTTGACGCCGCTACCGCCGCTGTGGATGCCGTTTCAGCTGAAGCCGCCGCCGCGAAGAAAGCCGAGTGCGAAGCCGCCGCTGCGAAAGCCGTGGCTGACGCCGCCGCTACCGGCCAGCCCGCCACGACCATTTCCTGCGACGATGTGGCCGCGCCCGCTGAAACGGCCGCTCCGGCTGCCGATGCTGCTGCGCCCGCTGCCGAAACCGCCGCGCCTGCTGAAGCCGCTCCCGCTACTACGGAAGCCGCCCCGGCCGCTGAAGAGAAGAAAGACGAGTCCGGCGCTCACTAAGAGCCGTTAAATCCCGTATCGACGCGGGATCGTCCATTCGCTAGAATAGCCCCGTTCTCAACAGACGGGGCTATTTTCATGAAGAGTGTCACGGTCGGCGTGGTCCGCCACGCCCATGCGCAGGATATTCCCCTGCCTTCCTACGCCACGGAGTCCGCCGCCGGCATGGATTTATGCGCGGCGATCGACACGCCCCTGATCCTGCCGCCGGGTGGCCGCGCGCTTGTACCCACGGGCCTGTCCATCGCCCTGCCGCCGGGGTTCGAGGCGCAGGTGCGCCCGCGTTCGGGACTGGCGGCCAAGAACGGCGTCACCGTCCTGAACAGCCCCGGCACCATCGACGCCGATTACCGCGGCGAGGTCAAGATAATCCTGATCAACCATGGCGCCGAGCCGTTCGTGATCGAGCGCGGCATGCGCGTCGCGCAGATGGTCGTGGCGGCATACGGCACCGTTGCCTGGAACGTTCAGGAATCTCTTGATGAAACCGCGCGCGGCAGCGGCGGATTCGGCTCCACCGGCACGAAAGGATGATGTCATGAACACGGGCCTTGAATCGAAATTCTGCTTTTCCCTCAAATCCTGCTGCTGCATGGCGGCCGCGGTGGCGCTGTGCGCGCTGGCGCTTTTACTGTCGGGCTTGTTCATCGAAAGCGGCCTGCGCAATTTCCGCAGTTTCGACCGCTTCGTCACGGTCAAGGGGCTGGCCGAGCGCGAGGTGGAAGCGAACCTAGCAACCTGGACGCTGCAGCATGCCGTCACCGGCAAGGATCTGGGCGCGCTGCAGACCGAGATGGAGGACAAGAACGAGAAGATCGTCACCTTCCTCACCCGCCATGGGCTTGAGGCCGCCGAAATCGAGAAACAGCCTTTGCAGCTGCAGGATCTGCTGGCGCAGAGCTACCGGCCCGAGAATATCGGCGAGAACCGTTACATCATCACCGCCGGCTTTCGCATCCGCACGCCAAAAATAGATAAAATCGACCAGGCTGTGGGCGACATGG
Source organism: uncultured Pseudobdellovibrionaceae bacterium (assembly GCA_964577255.1). Lineage (GTDB taxonomy): Bacteria > Pseudomonadota > Alphaproteobacteria > Micavibrionales > Micavibrionaceae > Micavibrio_C. Next base: position 43,575 of record CAZNYM010000009.1, read on the forward strand.
GTTCGCTGATCCGCATGGGCGTGTCGATCGGCAATTCCCAGCCGCCGACCTACATTTTTACGCAGCTCAACGACATCAAGCCCGAGATGATCGCCGAAGCGACCAAGGCGGCGCGGGCGAGCGCCCAGAAATTCGCCGCCGATTCCGGCCAGAAGGTGGGCGCGATCCGCAACGCCTCGCAGGGGCTGTTCCAGATCCTGCCGCTCGACCAGGGGACGTCCGAATATATGTCGGCCGACAATCAGAAGCGCAAGCTGATCCGCGTGGTCAGCACCATCGATTTCTATCTCGAGTGACGATGAAAGGCGGCGCGCGCAGGAAAGAAAAGGACGATCCGGACACAGATCCGGCGGGGCACACGCCGATGATGGCGCAGTATTTCGCGGTAAAAAGGCAGCACCCCGACTGCCTGCTGTTTTACCGCATGGGCGATTTTTACGAGCTGTTCTTCGACGACGCCCTGAGCGCGGCCGCCATTCTTGACATCACCCTCACCCGCCGCGGCAAGACCCAGGGCGAAGAAATTCCGATGTGCGGCGTGCCGTTCCATTCTTTCGAGCCCTATCTGGCGAAGCTGATCCGCGCCGGACACAAGGTGGCGATCTGCGATCAGGTGGAAACCCCGGAAGAGGCAAAAAAGCGCGGCGGCTACAAGGCCCTGGTTCGGCGCGATGTCGTGCGCATCGTCACTCAGGGCACGTTGACCGACGACACAATGCTGGAAGCGCGGGAAAACAATTACCTCGCGGCCTATGTCGGCGGTGGCAAGGAAGCGGCGCTCGCGTGGCTCGAGCTTTCGACCGGCGATTTCTTCACTCAGCCTGTCACGGCGGCTTCGCTCACGCACGCGCTGGCGCGCATCGCCCCGCGCGAGATCCTGCTGGCCGACGGGGAAGAGCCCGCGGGCCTGGCAAACGCGGGCACTGTGCTCAGCCGCCAGCCCGCGAGCCTGTTCGATGCCGCGAATGCCCGCCGGAGGCTTGAAACCCTCTTCGACGTGGCGGCGCTTGAGTCCTTCGGCGCGTTCACGGAGACGGAGCTGGCGGCGGCAGGCGCCCTGATCGATTACGTCGACCGCACGCAGAAGGGCAAAATTCCCTATCTCCACCCGTTGCGCCGCGTGAGCGCCCAGGGCACGCTCGCGATCGATCCCGCCACGCGCCGCAGCCTCGAGATCACCCACAGCATGGCGGGCGAACGCGCCGGCAGCCTGTTGGCCGCCATCGACCGCACGGTGAGCGCGGCGGGCGGGCGCCTGCTGCAGGCGCGGTTGAGCGCGCCTTTGTGCGACGTGGCCGAGATCAATGCCCGCCTCGACGAAGTCGCCGCGCTGAAAGACGATCCCGCCCTGCGCCAAACGCTGCAAGAGATGTTGCGCCGGACGCCCGACATGGAACGGGCTTTGGCCCGCCTGACGGTCGGGCGCGGCGGTCCGCGCGATCTGGCGGCGCTGCGCGACGGGCTTGATGGCGCCGGAAAAATCCTTGGCCTTCTGGCAGCAACGCCGCAATTGCCCCCCGCTTTGAAAGAAACGGCGCAGGCCCTGCGCCAGCCCCCCGCGCTGCAGGCCTATGCCGACCGGCTGCGCCAGGCCCTGAGCGAAAGCCCGCCGGTGCTGGCGCGCGACGGCGGCTTCATCCTCGCCGGGTTCGACCCGCGCCTTGACGATTTGCACGCCCTGCGCGACGACAGCCGCCGCCTGATCGCCGCACTTGAAACCCGCTACCGCCAGGACACCGGCATCGACAGCCTGAAGATCACCTACAACAACGTGCTGGGTTATTTCATCGAAGTGACGTCGCGCCACGCCGACAAGCTTATGATCCATCCGGGCAGCACGGCGCCGTCCTCTCATCCCTTCATCCACCGCCAGACGATGGCGAGCGCCGCGCGCTTCACCACGCCCGAGCTTTCGACGCTGGAGCGCGATATCGCCTCGGCGAGCGAACGGGCGCTGGGGCTGGAACTGGCGCTGTTCGCCGAATTCACCGCCGAAACGCAGCGGCAGGCCTCCCTGATCGGCCCGCTCGCGCGGGCGCTCGCGGCGCTCGATGTCGCGGCGGGTTTCGCAGCGCTGGCCGAGGCCATGAACTACGTCCGCCCGCAGGTGGACGGCAGCCTGCATTTCAAAATCACCCAGGGCCGCCACCCGGTGGTGGAGCAATCGTCCGCCGCGCCGCAGGAAGGGTTCGTGCCGAACGACGCCGACCTCGGGCCCGCCCATCGCCTGTGGCTGATGACGGGGCCGAACATGGCTGGGAAATCGACCTTCCTGCGCCAGAACGCGTTGATTGTGCTGCTGGCGCAGACGGGCAGCTTCGTGCCGGCGCAGGCCGCCCATATCGGCGCGGTCGACAAATTGTTCAGCCGCGTGGGCGCGGCCGACGACCTGGCCCGCGGGCGTTCGACCTTCATGGTGGAAATGGTCGAGACCGCCACCATCCTCAACCAGGCGACCGAACGCTCGCTGGTCATCCTCGATGAAATCGGGCGCGGCACCTCGACCTTCGACGGGCTTTCGATCGCCTGGGCCTGCGTCGAACACCTGCACGACACCGGCCGCTGCCGCACGCTATTCGCCACGCACTATCATGAACTGACGGCCCTGCGCGAGAAGCTGCCGGCGCTGTCCTGTCATCATATGCAGGTGAAGGAATGGAAGGGCGACATCATATTCCAGCACACGGTCGCGCCCGGCGCGGCGGACCGCTCCTACGGCCTGCACGTGGCGCGCCTGGCCGGCCTGCCGCCCGCGGTCATCAAGCGCGCGGGCGCGGTGCTGGCCCAGCTTGAGAAGACCAAGCGCGAGCCCCTTCCCCTCTTCGACGCCGCGCCCGGGACAGAGGCGGTACCGGCCCCACCGGAATCTTCCGCACTCGCGCAGGCGCTGGCGGAGATCGACCCGGATACCCTCTCGCCCCGCGAAGCGCTCCAAATCCTTTATATGTTGAAGAATATGGCAGAGTAACGAATGCTCTTACTCCCAAGCCTGACCAGCGCCTAATTGCTGAAATAAAATCAGCCAGCTTGTTCTGTAGAATTCTTAAGAAAAACACATTTAAAAGTTCAAAAAAGATTGACTTTTAGACCCTCTAAATATATATTTTAGGCAGTTTTTTTGGGGGTTCTCGGCCTTCTTTTCCCCAAAAATTTTTCTGCTTTTAAGAGGAGTCTAGCAATGACACAATGTTCTGCAACCCTTGGTTGCTCTTGTCCTTCCTACGCAAAACATGGAAAACTTTTTGGTGCCGCGATAGGCTCCGCTGTTACTCTTTCGGAGCTTTTCCGACTATCTAGCGAATATTACCATACAACCGAGAAGAATCCTGCAGATCCCAACGCTATGGATTTATTGCTTACCGAGATGGGATTATTGTCCGGTCTTCTTCTTTTTAGCACCAAAGGCTGGGCATACCTTGAAAAGTCAGTGGCACAAAATTTCGCTAAAGCATCTTTGATTTCATTGTCTGTTTTTACAGCATGTGAAACAGCAGGCGTAGCGACTGCTTTAATGATCCAAAAGCCTGTGATTTTAAAATTAGGATCCCATGACCATATTCAGGATGCTTGGCAGGATAATGACGGGACAATACCCTTGCCAGGTACAAATACGCCTGTATCTCCCAGACCTTAGCGATAGAAGTCACTTGTGAGTTTCCAGGCCTGCATCAAGTGTTTGCATGGCACCGGGCGAAAGGCTATTGGAGAAATATTTATTGGAAAATCTGACATCAAGTCTCCCGGGACGCGCTGAAGAAGGCGGCGAGGGAGGAATAGTTTTATATTCTGGACAAAACGGCCGCGCTGGGCTTACCCTTGCCATGCATACAATAATAAAAAATGCGAACAGGGATGGAATACAGTGGCGCTTGCGCTTAAAAACTCATCATTTTCAGCGCGTTGTACCTCGCTTTTGGGCACCGCGCTTCTGGCGGGAAGCTTTCTCGCCGCCGCCGCTCCGGCCCAGGCCGAAACGCCGCTTTGCCACCGCGACGACGGCCAGGAAGTAGCCTTCCGTGCGATTTCACCCGACGCCTTGAGGAAAACGGGCGGCCTTCTGGCCTCGGCCTTTTACGATGAAGCGGAGATCCGGTACGACAGCCGCCTTGACGGTTTCCCGGCCGCTTTCCGGACTTTCACCCTGCGCCATGAATGCGCCCATTTCGAGCGTCGCCACTTGGGCCCGCAGGCCGCGGGCGACCCCGCCGCGATGGAGAACGAGGCCGATTGCCGGGCCGCCGCCGACATGACGGCGGAAGAACGGGAGACCGTTGCGCGCGGGCTGGTGGCGCTGCTGCGCCAGGCCGGCACACCCCGCGCCGAGATTTTCAGACGGCTTGATAACCTGAGCGCCTGCCCCGCTGGTGATGGGCGGACGGCGGCGCTGACGCCGGGGCGGTGATCAGAAATGGTGAATGAGAAAATCTGAAAAGCCTCATTTACTTATTGGCAGCGCTGGCCACTACGCTTATTAATAAAGCTCCGGGTTGCGATACCTTAGTAGTACGATACCCCGGCCCCGTCAGTTGTTGTTCTAGCTGCTGTGAGATCTTTCCAACATCCAAGGTAATTTTTACATCCCCTTTCTCATCGGCAGGATTCAGACAAAAAACAGGGATATCGGGTTCGTCACGACAATCTACCACAACAAATC
>CAZNYM010000010.1:0-1101 GCA_964577255.1 uncultured Pseudobdellovibrionaceae bacterium
CAAGCGCGGGCGTGACCAGGCTCAGTCCTTCCACCGCCGAAAGCACGGAGATCGCAGGCGTGATGGCCGCGTCACCGAAGAACAAAGCGGCGCCGATCATGCCCAGAATGGTCAAAACAAAGGGCGCCTTGTTCATCTTGCGCTGGACCAAAGCCATCAGCGACAGGGTGCCGCCCTCGCCGCGGTTGTCGGCATAAAGCAGGAAAAACACATATTTAAGGGTCACGATGATGACAAGCGCCCAGATAATCAGCGATAGCACGCCGTAAACCTCGGGTACTGAAGCGGCGTCATCCCCCTTGGCGGCATCAATGGCGACGCGAAAGGCATAAAGCGGGCTGGTTCCGATGTCGCCATAGACAACACCCACGCACCCCAGCGCCAATAACCACAGCCGACGGGATGATTTCTGTTCCTGGCCTCCGTGGGAAGGGTTTTCCTGCTCGGTGCCGGGATCGACTTTGGAGAACATCGGAGGGAGCTTTCACTAAACTCTGCAAATCTGATACGGAAAGAGCCTGTCTCGGCCGCGATCATGATACTATCATTGCGCTACAGGGCAAACCCCTGAAAACCACGATCACAGACCTGCTATTTCGGGCCTGCGTCAGTGCCGCCGACCATCACGCCGTGCATCCTCACCGAAGGCTGGCCGACCGTGACGGGTACTTTTTGCCCGCTTTTGCCGCACATGCCGGTTTCACGGAAAATCTCGAGATCGTCGCCGATCATGTCGATCCGCTGCATCAGCTCCGGGCCGCTACCGGCCATCACCGCGCCCTTCACGCCGGCACCAAGCTTTCCGTCCCTGATCTTGTAGGCTTCGCTGACGTCGAAAACGAAACGGCCCGACGCGGGGTCGACTTCGCCGCCCCCCAGGCTGACGACATAAAGTCCTTCATGGACCGATTCAATCATCTCTTCGCGCGTGGCCGTGCCGGCGCGCATGAAAGTATTGGTCATGCGCGGCATGACATCGTGACGGAAGCTCTGCCGGCGGCCGTTGCCGGTGGGCGCCTGATTCATCAGGCGCGCGTTCTTGAGATCCTGCATATAGCGCACGAGAATGCCGTCCTCGATCAAAACGTTTTCACGCGCGGG
>CAZNYM010000010.1:1111-47962 GCA_964577255.1 uncultured Pseudobdellovibrionaceae bacterium
CTCGTCGTCGAACATGAACGAACCGCGCGAACCGTGGATGTTTCCCTGATCGACCACCGTGACGCCCGGCGCCGCCACGCGCTCGCCGATCCTGCCAGCATAGACCGACTGTTTCTTGCGAATGGCGTCGCCTTCAAGCCCGTGGCCGACCGCCTCGTGCAGCATCACGCCCGCCCAGCCGTTGCCCAGCACCACCGTCGTCTCGCCCGCTGGCGCCGGCTCGGTATGCAGCTTGGCCCGCGCCGTGGCGAGCGCGTCATCCGCCATCTTATGCCAGGTGGCAGGCTCGAGCATCCGCGCCAGATCGGCGCAGCCGCTCACCGCTTTTATGGCGTCTTCCTGCGCGCCGTTCTCGGCGACCACCACGGTGACGCGGCCCTGAATGAAGGGCCGGAGATCGGTGAAAGTGGCTCCGTCATGGCGGATGATATGGACATGGCGCAGGGAGATCGCCAGAGCCAGGCTCACGCTCTGCACGGCGGGATCCTGAGCGCGGATATAATCCTCGGTCTCCTTCAGAAGCTTGATCCGCTCGCTGCCAGGCAGCAGCAGGAGGGGGTTATGCGGCGAATAGATCGTCGGCAGGCTCAGGCGGTCGCCATCCTCAAGCCCCTGCTGGTAAACCGGCGCCGTCGCGGGCGCGGGCGCGATGCCGAGAGCAGCGTTCTGGCGTGCGGCCTTGAGGGTCGCCCGCAGGGAAGACAGGTTGAAATTCTCGCTGAAGGCGAAACCGGTTTTCTCGCCGTTTATGAAACGGGCGCTGTAACCCTGGCTCGCACTGGTGCTCAGGCCCACGGGCTTGCCGTCGCGCCAGGACAGTTCCTGGAGCTCGCCCCGCTCCATGAACAGCTCGCCGATATCGGCGCTGCCCAGAATAGCGAGCGTTTCGTTGTAGGCTTGCTGCGAAGTCAGGCCGGTGGCGGCGAAAAACGCCTCGGCGGCAAAGGAAGCGGTCATGGATAGTCCCTGTTGTCGTATTTGTTGTTTCTATTGATCGACAAGCCTTAGCATGGTGACCGGAAAACCGGAAGAAATACCCTTTGTATTATACAGAATCACCGCAAACCCAGCCCGAGCTCCACGCCCACTGGAAATTGTAACCACCCAGCCATCCGGTCACATCCACCACCTCACCGATGAAATAAAGCCCGGCAACCTCACGCGCCTCCATGGTTTGCGAGGACAGCGCCGCCGTATCGACCCCGCCCGCCGTCACTTCGGCGGTGCGGTAGCCCTCCGTCCCCTGCGGCGTTATCTCCCAGTTTTGCGGCAACGCGGCAGCGGCAAGTTTTTTATCCGAAAGCGCGGCCATGGCCGCATCCTCCTGCCCGGCCAGCGCGGCGAACAAAGACGCCGCGCGTTCGGGCAGCCAGGCACCCAGCACCGTGCGCAGTTTCTTCTTCGGACTCTCCGTGCGGGCCTGCTTCAAGGCTTCTGCCAGTTTCACGCCGGGGCACAGATCGACGTGCACCGTCTGCCCTTCCCGCCAGTAAGACGAGATTTGCAAAATCGCCGGGCCGCTCAGACCCCGGTGCGTGAACAAAAGCGCTTCGTTGAATGCGGCTTTGCCGCACATCACGCGCGCCTGCGGCACCGCCACGCCGGAAAGCGGCTTGGTCATCTGCAGCAACGCTTCGGCGAAGACCAGCGGCACCAGAGCCGGACGCGGTTCGATCACCGGCATGCCGAAACGTCGCGCGATGTCGTAGCCCAGACCCGTGGCGCCGATCTTGGGGATCGACAACCCGCCCGTCGCCACCACCAAACGCGGCGCGGTGAAAATACCGGCGGACGTTTTTACGCTGTAAACATCTCCCTGGCGTTCGATGCCTTCCACCGCGGTGTTGTCGCGGATGATCCCGCCGGCCTGCGCCGCTTCCCGCACCAGCATCGTGATGATCTGGGTCGAAGGGCCGTCGCAGAAAAGCTGGCCCAGTGTCTTCTCATGCCAGGCGATGCCATGCCGCTCGACCAGCGCTATGAAATCGCGCGGCGTGTAGCGCGCCAGCGCCGATTTGCAAAAATGCGGGTTGTTTGAAAGGAACGCGGAAGGCGTGCAATGAAGATTGGTGAAATTGCAGCGTCCGCCGCCGGAAATGCGTATTTTCTCGCCGATGCGCGCGGCATGGTCGAGTACCATCACCCGCCGTCCGCGTTGCCCGGCCCGCGCCGCGCACATCAGGCCGGCGGCGCCGGCACCCAGAATAATCACATCATAGGCTTTATTTTCCGCCATTTTAACCTTTTCGGGGGGCTTTTCTTGCGCTTATGCTATACAATATCAGTAGAGACAAGCCTTGTGATTTTTTACCAAAGGAAACGCACATGCTGGACATGATTAAATCCCTGCTCGGCGGCAAGCCGGGCAAAACCCCCGCCGAGGGCAGCTGTTGCCACGGCGAGAAAAAAGCCGCCAAGGAAGAAGGCTGCTGTGGTGGCGGTCATCACCATCACCACGAAGAAGAAGACCATACCAAGCCCAAGGACGGGTGCTGCGGCGGCCATTGCCACTAAGCGCTCCGTTTTTCTTTGCAACGCCCGGCGCCCCAGGCCTGCCGGGCGTTTTGCATTTTAGGCAAAATTGGCGGAAACATGCTTCAAAGCCGGGCAAAGATTATCGATCCGTTAAAGCTCCATCCCTTAGACTGTAATCTGGTGGATCGTGAAAAAGACGAGGCGTTTTAACCATGCCCCAGGATAGCGTGATGCAAGCGGTGCTGCGCGTGGTGCAGCTGCGGACATTTGCCGACGCCTATCGAAAGACCTTCGAAGTGGTGGAAGCTGGTAACAATCTTCTGCGCGAGCAGGCTTTCCGTCTGCGCTATCAGGTTTACTGCGAGGACAACCGCTTCATCATTCCGGGTGGGCCCGAAGGCCTTGAAACCGATTCCTACGACGAGCGCGCCCGCCATTTCCTCCTGATGCATAAAGCCAGCGGCGAAGCCGTGGGCACCGTGCGGGTGATCCCGCCCAACCGCGTCAATCCCGACGACAGTTTTCCGCTGCAGGAAAACTGCGATCACCCGCTTCTGCTGATCGACGAGAAGATCGGCAATCTGTGCGAAATCTCGCGTCTGTGCATGGTGAAGAATTTCCGCCGCCGGCCGATGGATGGCAAGATCCTGCCGGCTTATTACGAAGCCGAGAATTTCCAGGAAGGTCTGCGCCATGTCAGAAGCATGGGCCGCTATTTCCGCCGCCGCATTCCTTACGCGCCGCTTGGGCTCCTGCGCGCCGCCTTCGGCGCCGTGATGGACGCCGGGGCGCTTGACGTCGTCATGGGCATCGACCCGCAGCAACTGCGCACGCTTAAGCGCCTCGGCCTGTCTTTCCGGCCTCTGGGCGCGCCGATCGACACGCTGGGCCAGATCCAGCCTCTGGTCTTCAACATCAAGAACGCGCTGGACACCATGGCGCTTGAAAATCCGGAATGCTGGGAGATCGCGAGCAACCAGGGCCAGCTGCACAAGCGCGCGACCATGATGGTTCAGGACCAATGGCACGACAACGTGGTGGACGACACCTGCCGCGCCATGATCATGCGCCGGATGATGCCCTGACATAGCCGCTATACCCCATGACTTTGCTGCCCCCCTGTGCTGAAATAGGGGCATGATTCGCTATATTTCCACGCGCGGCGGCGGCCAGCCGCAAAACTTTACCGACGTTCTGATGCAGGGCATGGCCCCCGACGGCGGCCTGTTCATCCCCGACAGCTGGCCCGAGTTCGACCACAACATCATGGCAGCGCTTTCCGGCCTGTCCTACACCAACACCGCCGTGCGGGTGATGCAGCCTTTCATCGGCCGCGCGCTTAAGTCTGAAAAGCTGTTCGCACTGCTGGGTCAGGCTTACCGCCCCGGCGTGTTCGATCATACCGCTATCGCGCCTCTGACCCAGATCGGGCCGAATGCCTGGCTGCTCGAGCTGTTCCACGGCCCGACCTTTTCCTTCAAGGATTACGCGCTGCAGTTCATGGGGCGCCTGTTCGATCATCTGCTGAGCGAAAGCGGGCAGAAGATCACCATCGTCGGCGCCACTTCGGGCGATACCGGCTCGGCCGCGATCGAGGCTTTCCGTCACTGCAAGAACGCCGACATTTTCATCCTGCATCCCCAGGGCCGCACCTCGGAAATCCAGCGGCGTCAGATGACGACCGTGCAGGCCGACAATGTCTTCAATGTTGCCATCGAGGGCACGTTCGACGACTGCCAGGCGCTCGTGAAAGCCCTGTTCGCCGACGAAAAACTGCGCCGCGACCTCAGCCTCTCCGCCGTCAACTCGATCAACTTCGCCCGCATCATGGCCCAGGTCGCCTACTATGCCGCCGCGGCAAGCGCGCTGGGCGCGCCGCACCGGCCGGTATCCTTTGCCGTGCCGACGGGGAATTTCGGCAACGTCTATGCCGCCTGGGTGGCGCGGCGCATGGGCTTCCCCATCGGCCAGCTCGTCATCGGCACCAACCGCAACGACATTCTCACGCGCTTTTTCGAAACCGGCAGCATGACGGTCGAATCCGTCGTGCCTTCCCTAAGCCCCAGCATGGATATCCAGGTCTCGAGCAATTTCGAGCGTTATCTGTGCGAAGCTCTCGACCGCGATCACCTGGCCGTCGTGCGGCTGATGGACGATCTCAAAAACAAGAAATCCTTCACCGTGCCCCCGGCCGTGCTCGAGCGGGCCCAGGCCGACTTCTGCGCCTATCGCTGCGCCGACCTCAATACCATCGAAATGGTGCGCGAATGCCACGCCTCGACCGGCCTGACCATCGACCCGCACACCGCCGTGGCGCTGTCGGCCGCCGTGCAGGCCATGAACCGCGACCCGGCCACGCCGATGGTAATTTTGGGCTGCGCCCATCCGGCCAAATTCCCTGACGCCGTCAAACAGGCCACGGGCAAAGAGCCGCCGCTGCCTGAATCCCTGGCCAAAATCATGAAGCGGCCCGAGATGTTCACGCCGCTCGCGGCCGATCTCGAAAAGCTCAAAACCTTCATCCGCCAGAACGCCCGCCCGGGCTAGCCGCTTGCCAAAACGCCCTCGAAACCTTAAGTAATAGGCATGTCCATAAAGCTCACCACCTTGCCTTCGGGCCTGCGCGTCATCACCGACAGCGTCGATTCCGTCGACAGCGTTGCCCTGGGCGTGTGGGCCGATGTCGGCACGCGCCACGAAGACATGGAGGAGAACGGCGTCGCCCACATGGTCGAGCATATGATGTTCAAGGGCACACCCACCCGCACCACCGCGCAGATCGCCGAGCAGATCGAGGATGTGGGCGGCCAGGTCAACGCCTATACCAGCCGCGAGCTGACGGCCTATCACATCCACCTGCTGAAAGAAGATGTGCCGCTGGCGCTCGACATCCTCGCCGACATCATGCAGAACTCGACCATGCCCGAGGACGAAATCGAGCGTGAGCGCGACGTGATCCTGCAGGAGATTGGCATGAACGCCGACACGCCAGACGACCTGGTGTTCGATCATTATCAGGAAACCGCCTATCCCCGGCAGGCGCTGGGCGCGCCGATCCTGGGCAGCGCCGAAATCGTCGGCGGGATGGACCGCGGCACGATGCAGAAATACGTGGCGCGCTTTTACACGCCGGGACGCCTGGTTGTGTCTGCGGCCGGCAACGTCGATCATGATGAATTCGTCAGGCGCGTAGCTGATCTGTTCACGGCCCTGCCGCCCGATCAGAAAGGTGCCCATAAAGAAGCCGCTTATAAGGGCGGCGACCGCCGCGAATCAAAAGAGCTCGAGCAAAGCCACCTGGTCATGGGCTGGCGCGGCATTCCGCGTCAGGACAAGGATATCCACGCGGCAAGTGCGCTCGGCACGCTGCTGGGCGGCGGCATGTCCTCGCGCCTGTTTCAGGAAGTGCGCGAAAAGCGCGGCCTCGTCTACGCCGTGTTCGCCTTCCACAGCGCCTATCAGGATGACGGGCAGTTCTCCGTCTATGCCGGTACCGGGCCCGAGCGCCTGCCCGAGCTTGTGCCGGTGATCTGCGAGGAAATTCTCAAAGTGGCCGACACGGTGACCGACGAAGAACTGGCCCGCGCCAAGGCGCAGATGCGCGCCGGCATCGTCATGGGCCGCGAGTCGATGATGGGCCGCGCCAACCAGCAGGCCAAAGTACTGATCCACACCGGCAAGATGCCCGACGTGCAGGAACGCCTGCGCAGGATCGAATCTCTCACCTGCGCCGATATCGCCCGCGTCGCCCGGCGCATCTTTTCGACGCCGCTCACGGTCGCGGGCCTGGGGCCTCTCGATACACTGGAAAGCTACGACAGCATGGCCGCGCGGCTGCGGGCCTAAACGCTGTCTTCACGCCGGAACCCCGTCGCCACCACATACTGCTCCGATGAATCCTTGCGGCTGGCGGGGGGCTTGATGTGCTTCACGGTTTTAAAATCGGCCTTCATGCGCTTGAGCAGGTCGGCCTGGGTGCCGCCCTGGAACACCTTGGCCACGAACGTGCCGCCGGGCTTGAGCACCTCGATGGCGAAATCGTACGCCGCTTCCGCCAGCGCCATGATGCGCAAATGATCGGTCTGGCGGTGTCCGGTGGTGTTGGGTGCCATGTCGCTCAGCACCAGATCGGCGCCCGTGCCCAGAGCCGCCACCAGCGCCTCGGGCGCGTCCTCGTCCATGAAATCCATCTGCAGAAACGTCACGCCTGGCAGTTCGTCCATCGCCAGCAGGTCGAGCGCGATAACCTTGCCCGCGCCGCGCTGCGCCGCCACCTGCGACCAGCCGCCGGGTGCCGCGCCCAGGTCAACCACCACCGCGCCCTTCTTGATCAGATGCAGCTTTTCGTCCATCTCGATCAGCTTGTAAGCCGCGCGCGAGCGCATGCCCTGATCCTGCGCCCGGCGCACATAGGGGTCGTTGAGCTGGCGCTCGAGCCAGCGCGTCGAGGACGCCTTGCGACGCGCCGCCGTCTTTACGCGCACCGCCGTGCGGGCATTCTTGCGGGGGGGTTGCTTGTCGCTCATAAAAACATCACCAGCATGGAAACGCAGAAGCTCACAAAAAAGATCCCGATCGCGGCGGCCAGATAGATCACGCCGCCCGTGCGCGGGGAAAGATACGCCAGCAGCAGGAAAAGCGCGATAAAAAAACCGTAGACCGCCAGGCCGCGCGGATAAACCGCGGATTCAAGCAGGCCGGGCAGAAACCCGCGGCCGTAGCCTATATGCTCCATCAGCTCGACCTGGGCGCGCAGCATCAGGATGCAGGTACCGATGAAACCCAGTGTCAGCAGGCGCTGGCCCTTGTGTACGGCCGCGAGGCCGACCGGCAGCCACAAAAGATCGATCCATTGATAGAGCAAAGCAGGCATATTACCTTATACACCGTGACCGGCGTTTTTCGACCGCCATGATTGCAACAAATTTAGAGGCGATAATGAAGACCATGCGCCGCCCGTTCGGAATAGTGATCTGCCTGCTGGCCCTGTGGCTCGCGCCCGCCGCGGCGCAGGCAGCGGCACCGGCCGGCATTATCAGGGATACGGAAATTGAAGCGACGCTGCGCGCCTGGGCCGAGCCCGTCATGCGTGCGGCCGGGCTCAATCCCGATTCCGTACGCATCGTCTTGGTGCAGGACGACAGCATCAACGCCTTTGTCGCCGGCGGCCAGAACATCTTCATCTATACCGGCCTGCTTCTGAAATCCGAGAACGCCGCCGAAGTGATCGGCGTGCTGGCGCACGAGCTCGGGCATATCAGCGGCGGGCACCTGATCCGCAGCCGCGACGCGATGGAAACGGCTTCCTATGAAAGCATCCTCGGCACCGTGCTCGGGATCGGCGCCGCTATCGTCACCGGCGACGGACGCGCAGCGGCGGCCGTGTCGGCGGGATCGCAGGCCGGGGCGCTCAACCGCCTGATGGCCTTCAGCCGCGTGCAGGAATCAAGCGCCGACCAGGCCGCGCTCACTTTCCTCGAGCGCGCGCAGATGAGCCCCGCCGGCCTGGCAAGCTTCATGAAAAAACTCGAGGACGACGAACTGGTGCCGGCGCGGCAGCAGGCGGAATATATCCGCACCCACCCGCTGACCCGCGACCGCGTGAGCTCGCTCGAGGCGGGGCTTGCGCGTTCGCCTTACCGCGATACGCCGTTCTCATCCGGCGTCGCGGCCGAACATGCCCGCATGGTGGCCAAGCTGACGGGTTTCCTGCATCCCGAACGCGCGGCGTGGAATTACAACGACCGCGACAACGGCATCCCCGCGCGCTACGCCCGCGCCATCGCCGCCTACCGCCAGAACAAGGTGCAGGATGCCCTGCGCCTGACCGACGGGCTGCTGGCAAGCGAACCCGCCAACCCCTATTTCCTCGAGCTCAAGGGCCAGATGCTGGTCGATTTCGGCCGCGTGAGCGAAGCGGTGCCGCTTTACCGCAAGGCGCTGGCGCAAAAACCCGACGCGGCGCTGATTCGCATCGCCTACGCCCACGCGCTGATCGAAACCGCCGGCAACGACAAAGTCCGGCTGCAGCAGGCCGTCGACGACCTTACCCGCGCCGCCCGGGACGAACCGCGCAACAGCCGCCTGCACCGCCTGCTGGCCACCGCCTACGGCCGTCAGGGCCAGGAGGCGCTGGCCCGCCTGCACCTGGCTGAGGAAGCGTTCCTCCTGCGCCGCCGCGACGAGGCCCGCAGCCTCGCCAAGGCCGCTTCCGCCGCCCTGCCCGAGGGCTCGCCCGGCTGGCTGCGCGCCCAAGACATCCTCAAGGCGGTCGACAGCGTCAAAAATGACGGGGAAGACGAAGAAGAATAGTTACAAGTAAGCCCTAGCCGCGGCGTTCCGCCCACGCTAGATTAATGCCGTTGTGCCCGTTTCAAGGAGATGATGATCATGACCCTGCCCGTTCGCGGATTGCTGCTTGCCGCCGCTGCCTGTTCCCTGTACGCCGCCGCGCCCGCCGCCGCCGAGGACATGTCGCGCAGCCAGGTCGAAAGCATCATCAAGGAATATCTGGTCGCCAACCCCGATGTGGTGGTCGAGGCGCTCAAGGCCTACGACGCGCAGCAGGCCACCCGCCAGCAGGAAACCTTCACCCAGCGCCTGAAGGAAAAGCATGACGCCGTGTTCAAAAGCGAGGCCCCCTTCATCGGCAACGAAAAGGGCGATATCACGGTCGTGGAATTTTTCGATTACAATTGCGGTTACTGCAAGAAAGCCATCGACGGCATCACCAAGCTGGTCGAGGAAGACAAGAACGTGCGTTTCGTGTTCTTCGACCTGCCGATCCTGGGCGAAAGCTCGCGCATGGCTTCGCAATGGGCGCTGGCGGCCGAGCGTCAGGGGAAATATTTCCCCTACCACCAGGCGCTGATGAAATTCAGCGGCATGAAAGACGAGGAAAACCTTTCCAAGATCGCCAAGGATGTCGGCCTTGACGTCGACAAGCTCAAGAAAGACGCCGCCGATCCCGCCATCACGCAGCGTATCGACGAGCATGTGCGTCTGGCGCAGGAGCTGGGGATTTCCGGCACGCCGGGCTTCATCTTCGGCGAAGTGCTGGTGCCCGGCTACACCGATTACGAGGGCATGAAGGCCACGCTCGACCAGGCCCGCGCCAGAATGAAGGAAAAGAACAACGGCGGTAAGGCCAAAGAATAATGTTCCTGCGCCTTCTTTATATCGCGGTCTTCGTGGTGGCTGCCGCCGTGGGCTTCCGCCTGTGGCAGGTGCACAGCGCGCAAAGCGCCCTGCATCAGCCAGCGTTCGACTCCTTCATCGGCGCCGCCGACGGCAAAATTACAGCCGTCGAAATCCTCGATTACCGCTGCCCGGCCTGCCGCGCCACAGCGCCTGCCGTGCGCGAGTCTCTGGCGCGCAACCCGGATGTGAAGCTCGTCGTACGCTTTTTCCCCATCTTCGGCGATCCGTCGGTACTGGAAGCGCGGCTGGCGCTGGCCGCGGGCAAGCAAGGGAAATTCGCCGCCGCGCATGAAAAACTGATCGCGCGCGAGCAGCCGGTCGAAGACAAGGATATCGACGCGCTGGCGGCTGAACTGGGGCTCGACGCCACCCGCCTGCGCGAAGATATGAAAGGCGCCGACACCAGCAAGGCCATCGTCAAAACCATGGATGCGGCCATGGTGCTGGGCGTCAACTCGACTCCCACTTTCATGATCGGCAACACCATTTACCAGCCTTCGGGCCCGCTTTTCACCGCCGCTGACTTCGATAAGATGTTCGCCGCGCACAGGTGAGGTGATTTTATGACCCGCACGGTTCTGATCCTCAACGGCCCCAATCTCAACATGCTCGGGTGGCGCGACCCGAAGATCTACGGCAGCCAGACGCTTGCCGATATAAAATCATTGTGCGAAACGGCGGCGCGCGCCCACGGCTTCGCGCTCGACTTCCGCCAGTCCAATCATGAAGGCGAGCTTGTCACCTGGATCCAGGACGCGCTCGATAAAGTGGCGGGCATCGTCATCAACCCGGCCGCCTACACCCACACCTCGGTCGCCCTGCGCGACGCGCTCGAACTACACACGGTGCCGGTGATCGAGGTTCACCTCTCCGACCCCGAGGCACGCGAGCCTTTCCGCCACCGCTCCTTCATCGCCGATCTGGCGGCCGTCCGGATCAGGGGGCAGGGTGCGCAGGGCTATGTCAAAGCCCTGGAAGAACTGGCAAAAATCGTTAATTAACAGAACATTCCCATGCGCCCTCTTTGACTTTTGCCCCGGTTTTCCGTAGGGTCATGCCCTTGTGTTTCCAACTCTGCTTATGCGTTTTAAGGCCCGAAGGTGCCACCGCCCGTGCCCATGAAAATCGACGAACCGGCCATCCGCAAACTGGCCAAGCTTCTGGATGAAACCAGCCTCACGGAAATCGAAGTGACCGACGGCGACCAGTCCGTGCGCGTCAGCCGCGGCAGCAACGGCGTCGCTTACGCCCCCCTGCCGGCGATGGACTCCGACCCCACCGTGCCCAAAAAAGCCAATACACAGGCTCCCGCGACGGTGGCACAGAACCATCCGGGCGCGGTCACCTCGCCCATGGTCGGCACCGTCTATATGCAGGCCGACCCCAATTCCCCCGCCTTCGTCACTAAAGGCGCGACCGTCAAGCCGGGCGATACCCTTATCATCATCGAGGCGATGAAGGTCATGAACCCGATCAAGGCCAGCAAGGGCGGCACCGTCACCCAGATCCTGGTCGACAACGCCCAGCCGGTCGAATACGGCGATGTGCTGATGGTCATCGAATAAGCCCCCGGGAATCCCCCCATGTTCAAGAAAATTCTGATTGCCAACCGGGGAGAGATCGCGCTGCGCGTGATCCGCGCCTGCCGCGAGATGGACATCGAAAGCGTGGTGGTGCACTCGACGGCGGACGCCAGCGCCATGGCCGTGCGCCTGGCGGATGAAAGCGTGTGCATCGGCCCGCCGCCGGCGCGCGACAGTTATCTGAATATTCCTTCCATTCTTTCCGCCGCCGCGGTGACGGGCGCGGATGCGATTCACCCCGGCTACGGCTTCCTGTCAGAGAACGAGCAGTTCGCCCGCATGGTCGAAGAGCACGGCTTCACCTTCATCGGCCCCAAGCCCGAGCATATCGAGATGATGGGCGATAAGGTCCGCGCCAAACAGACCGCGCGCGAGCTGGGGCTGCCGGTCGTGCCCGGCTCCAACGGCGCGATCAAAAGCGTCGAGGAAGGCAAGGCCTTCGCCGCCGAAGCGGGTTACCCCGTCCTCATCAAGGCCGCTTCAGGCGGCGGCGGCAAGGGCATGAAGGTCGTGCGCACCGAAGCCGAGTTCGCCGAGGCCTTCAACACCGCCCGCGCCGAGGCCAAGGCTAATTTCGGCGACGACACCGTCTATGTCGAAAAATTCCTCGAGAAGCCGCGCCATATCGAGATCCAGATTTTCGGCGACACGCACGGCAACGCCGTGCATCTGGGCGAACGCGATTGCTCGACCCAGCGCCGCCACCAGAAACTGGTCGAGGAAGCGCCCTCGCCCGCGCTCACGCCCGAAGAACGCGACCGCATCGGCAGTCTGGCCGCCGAGATGATCCGCAAGCTCGGCTATCGCGGCGCCGGCACCATCGAATTCCTGTACGAGAACGGCGAGTTCTATTTCATGGAAATGAACACCCGCATCCAGGTCGAGCATCCGGTCACCGAGGCCATCACTGGCCTCGATCTGATCGCCGAGCAGATCCGCGTCGCCGCCGGCGAGCCGCTGACCCTGCAGAAGGGCAAGATCGGTTTTCGCGGCCACGCGATTGAGATCCGCATCAACGCCGAGGATCCGCAGACCTTCGCCCCCTCGCCCGGCAAGATCACCCAGTTCCACGCCCCGGGCGGCCTGGGCGTGCGCTTTGATTCCGCGATCTACGGCGGCTACACCATCCCGCCTTATTACGATTCCATGGTCGGCAAGCTGATCGTGCACGGCCGCACGCGCGAGGAATGCATCCGCCGCCTGCGCCGCGCCATCGTCGAAACGGTGGTCGAGGGCGTGAAGACCACGCTGCCGCTGCATCACTGGATTCTCGACCAGCCCGAGTTCATCTCGGGCGAATACAACATCCACTGGCTGGAAAAGAAACTGGCCGGGCGTCAGGGTTGACGCGGCGCCAGCGAAGGCAGGGGCTGCAAAAGTGCGCGTAATGTTTCTGAATCCTCAATCGCCAGATACTCTGCTTTTTTCAAAACATTTTCAGGCAATTTCTCAATCGCGGCACGCGTCTCTTTATATTCCGAAGACTGCCGCAAACCGGGGGCGGTGCGGTTGAAAGCTTCGCCGATGCGCCGGGCGAAAATACCTTCGGGCGTGTCTTCGCTGAAAATGCCGCGCTTGTTAAGGACATCGAAAGCGGCCAGCGCCCGCACGGGATTTTCCGCCTGCTGGTTTTCCCCCTGAAACACCATTCTTTTGAATTCATAAGCGGCATCGGTTTCGTATTCTGTCTTTTTGTACTCCAGGGAGGGATCGTCTCTGATTGTACCCAGAAGATACGCTGTCGCGCTGTTAACCCGAGCCATGCCCTCGAACGCCTGCCGCAGCGAAGGCGTACCCACGGGCGCGGCGGGGTCAAAAGGCCCCGTTATATGATCTGTAGCGAGATAGTTGTCAAAAACAATCATGTTCGGCAGCTTATAGGCGACACTGGAAGGATTCCCGGGATTCGCGTATGAGGCTGTGGCGACCGAACTTGTGAAAGGCACGCCCAATTCAGCCATCGTGCGCGCGTCTTTCATGATCGTCTCTCTGTCCGCCAGCGCCGATCTCTTGAAGGTTTTTTTCAAATAATCGAAACTTCCTCTGTCGGCATCGGCCTCTGCCATGGGCTGTAGAATTGATTCCTTGAAAAGCGCCTGGCCAAGAGAACTTTTCACTGTCGGCCGGTCATCCTGACAGTGATATCCTTCATGCATAAGTATAAAGGCGTTCCACTCATCGCGGCTTCCTACCATGGGTGAAAAATACTGCGCCATTGATTCATTAAGATAGCCGGCTGCCTTGGCGACAAAAATATGCGGCGGCTTGTCCATGTCTGGCAAGGTCATAACGCAGACATCTGCTCCGGTGAACACATGCTTCATATTTCCGTTTGTCGCCAGTTTCTTGTACGCTTGGGCGCCCACCCCGTCATCTTTATCAAATTCATAAGACAGAGAGGGCAGATCTTTTCCCAGAGCTTTTTCAGCTTCCTGCGCCACAGGGCGCAGCGGGTAATAGCCTTTTTCATCCTTGCCCACATCGGCGGCGGAAACGATCAGCATGCTCCGCCCCGCCATGCGCGGCAGGTGCTCCTGTATGAAGGGCGCGAGCGACCCCAGCGCCTGCATGGTGGCGGGGGTGGCATAGACCCGCGGCGCGGGTTGCGCTTGATTGTCTTTTAAATTGTCGGCCAAAACACCCTCTTGGACCGTTATTTTTAATTCCCACCATTATAGGCAAAAAGTATTAATTTTACAAATTTATCAGTATATTAGGGGGCCATGACCGAAGAGCTGACCCTCGCCGACATTCTCAACGCCTATGCCTGCGGCTACTTCCCGATGGCGGAAAGCCGTGATTCTTCAGATATTTACTGGTACGACCCGGAAAAACGCGGCCAGCTCTCCCTTCCCGGCCTGCACATCCCCGCCCGCCTGCGCCGCCGGGTACAGCAATATCCCTACGAAATCCGCATCGACACCGCTTTCGTGGCCGTGATCGACGGCTGCGCCGCGCCCGCGCCCGGCCGCCCGCAGACCTGGATCAACCCCGTGATCCGCGATCTGTTCCTCCGCCTGCACCGCGCCGGGCACGCGCACAGCGTCGAGGCCTGGCAGGATGGAAAACTCGCGGGCGGACTGTACGGCCTGGCGCTCGGGCGGGCGTTCTTCGGCGAGAGCATGTTTTCCCGCGCCGACGACGCCAGCAAGATCGCGCTCGTGCATCTGTGCGCGCGGCTGTGGGCCGGAGGCTTTGAGCTTCTCGATACCCAGTTCATCAACGATCATCTCAAACAATTCGGCGTCTATGAAGTGTCGCGCGACGAGTATAAAACGCAGCTGCAAAAAGCCCTGCGCAGCCAGGGCGATTTCATTCTGACGGGACGGGGGGAAAAAGAGCTGGTGGAGGCCTATCTGCAGGAGCGAAACAGATGATGGATAATGGAGAGTTTCCATCATCCATCATCTAATTTCTATCATCTCCTCAAGCCGCCGCCTTGTACTGCACGCCTTCGGCCGCCAGCGCTTTCTGATAAGCCGGGCGGTTGCTGATGTCCTTCAGCACGCGCTTGACATTCGGGCCGGGTGCGGCCAGGCCCCAGTTGGCGATGACCGTCATCAGGATATCGCCCGCGGTGGGCTGGTCGCCCGCGAGATATTTGGTCTTGCCCAGGCGCGCTTCAGCCTCCTGCCACAGAGCGTTGATCTGCTCGAGGAAAAGCTTCTTCAGCTCTTCCTTGGTTTTGTCATCAAGATTAACTTTGTTGAGCCAGAACATGCGCCCGCTTGCCGGATGCAGGCTGGCGTTACCCCACATCAGCCACTCAAGCGCCTTGGCGCGCGCAAGTCCGAATTTGGGCAGAAGCTTTCCTTCCTTGTCGTGCGTGTCGAGCAGCCAGGTGATGATGGCCGCGCCCTCTTTCACCGGTTCGCCGTCCGCGATCAGAAGCGGGATCTGCCCGCGCGGGTTGAGCTTGAGAAATTCCGGATCCTTCAATTTGTCCTTCTGGTTGATCGCCTCGAAGGGCACGTTGAGTTCGTTGAGAATCACATGCACCGCCATCGAGCAGGCGCCGGGCGAATAATAAAGCTTGTACATCGGGGTTTCCTTTCCATGTCCATAACAGATGACTTGCCAGAGCATCTCAGATATAGCTTTTGAGCGACCAGGATCAAGTTTTAACAATATGAAAACATCTGCCATAACCGCTCCCTCTTTCCTGCGCGACCACGTCTGTGTGGTCGCCGCGCTGGCCGTGCTGGCGTTCATCTGGGCGCCCTATGTTGCAAGCCTGCCTCTGACCACCAACGTGTCGTGGCTTCTGACGGTGATGGAACGGCTGCTGGCCGGCGGCACGGCCCTGAACGACGCCTACGAAGCCAATCCGCCGCTGGCGCAGTGGCTTTACGCGCTGCCGGCGCTGCTGCACATGCATCTGGGGCTGGCGCCGGGTGCGGCGGTCTATCTTTATGCCCTGATCCTCACGGGGCTTTCGGCGCTGGCGGGTTACCGGCTTTTGCGCCTTTGCCCGCCCTACGCGGCGCAGGCCGATTTTCTCACCGCCGCTTTCCTGCTTGCAGTCTGCTCCGTATTCACCTTCGATTTCGCCGAGCGCGAGATGTTCATCGTGCTGGGGCTGTGGCCTTTCATCATCGCGCAATATCTCATCACCCTGAAAGTACCGTTCGGCCGCGTTCAGGGCCCGCTTGTTCTGCTCGCGGGCTGCCTCGCTGTCCTCATCAAGCCGCATTACGGTCTGATCCCTGTGTTCTTCCTTTTCCACCGCATGTTTTACACGCGCCGGGTATGGAGCCTGACCCGAGATCCAGACTTCATCGCCCTGGCGGCATGCACGATCCTGTACGCCGCTGTCTGTCTCGTCTTCTTCCACGATTATATCGCCGCCATCTTCCCCGATTTTCTTGAAATCTACCTGGCCTACCAGCCTTTCGATTATCAGTCCGGGGCGGAATGGACGCTCTTTTTCGTGCTGGCCGTGACGCTCGTCGGTCTTGGGTTTCTTATCAAGCCCGATTTCGACAGCGGCCGTCTTGTTGCCGCCCTCGGAGGCGTGGCCCTGCTGTGTTTCGTCTGCAACGCAACACAGATGAAAGCTTTCAATTATCACTTGCTGCCAACGCTTGTTTTCTTTTTCCTGGCGCTGGCGATTCTGATTCGTGCCGGGATGGATCGCTGGCTAAAAGCGATCCCGGCCCGTTCTCTTCTGATCTTGATACTGCTGGCCACTGTGACTTTTTTCACCGTGCGGCCTGGTGCCGGGGTTGAAACCATCGCCCAGCTGCGCGCAAGCCCGCTCGCGCAAAAGATCGCCGCCTGTCCCAAACCCTGCACCTTCCTTCTGTTCGGCAACAAGGCCAACCAGTACAAGCTCGCACTTTACACCGGCACCGAAGTGGGTTCGCGTTTTTACTCCTTCCACTGGTTCCTGCCGCGCCTGCTGCGCGACGAATATCTGCAGCAGAAGGGCGAGAGCACCATGTCGCGCGCGGCTTTCGACCGCCTGGCCGCCAAGTATGCGGGTTTTGTCACCGAAGATTTCGCGCGCTACAAGCCGGGCCTGCTGCTGTTGGCCGACATGGCGCAGGCCGAAGGTGAAAAAGATGTCGTGTTCCAGGATTTTTTCCTGCGTCATGCGCCGGGGTTTTCCGACATATGGAAGCATTACCGCTGTGATGAAAACCTGACCGTATGGGACACCGGCCCCTTCACAATCGCCCAGCGCAAGCAGGGGGTGCAGTCGGTCCGGTACACCATATGCCGCCGCCTTGACGAAGGAGCGTCCGCGCCATGAACCGCTTTCTCTGGCCTTTGAAAATCGCCGCCAAGATCGTTCTTTCGCGACTGCCTTTTGGCTACGCACTGTGGCAGAAGCTGGGGCTTTTCCGCCTGGGCAAAATGGACACCGCTCATTACGCCGCCAAGATCTTTCGCCTGCATGCTGGCCACGCCTTCCCGCAGGGTTTTCCACCCGGCTTCACCGCGCTCGAACTGGGGCCGGGCGACAGCATCGCTTCCGCTTTGCTCGCGGCGGGGGCGGGGGCGGACAAGGTCTATCTCATCGATGTCGGCGCGTTCGCCCACCGCGATCCCGCCGCTTACAAGGCGCTGGCGCGCGAACTGCGCGAAAAAGGCATGAACGCCCCAGATATCGAAAGCGCGCGGAGCTTCGAAGACATCCTGCGCCTCTGCAACGCCGTTTACCTTACCGGAGGCCTGGCCAGCTTGCGCGAACTGCCGGATAACAGTGTCGATTTCATCTGGTCGCATTCGGTGCTCGAGCATGTGCGCGTGCATGAATTCGCCGAGGAAATGCGTGAGCTGCGCCGCCTGCTCAAGCCCGCCGGCCGCGCCTCGCACAACATTAATTATAAAGACCACCTGGCCGAGGCGCTCAACAATCTGCGCTTTTCCGACGCGCTGTGGGAGAGCGATTTTTTCGTGCGTTCCGGTTTTTACACCAACCGCCTGCGCCACCACGAAATCATGGATGTTTTTCGCCGTGAAGGTTATAAGGTGATGTTCGAGGAAACAGGGGTCTGGCCGGCCCTGCCGACACCGCGCACGGCGCTGGCGCCGCGCTTTCAGGCCATGAACGACGCGCAGCTTCTCATCCGCACGGCTCACGCCGTCCTGAGCAAAGGAGAATGACATGAGTTTCATCAGCAAGCATATCGTCGACAACGACGAACGCATCCGCTGCGTGGCGCGGCTGCACTGGGTTTATGTCGTCCAGGGCGTCATATGGTTTTTCCTGTTCCTGACGATTGCCGAGGCGATCCGCACGGGTCTGTCTTACGCAATAGGCGCGCCGTGCTGCGACCAGCTCGCGCCGGTGATGGTCATGGGCTACAATATTGGCTCGCCCTTTCAGTGGATCGTGTGGATGATGGTGGGCACGGGGCTGATGGTCTTTCTCGTCTATCTGTTCAAATACATGTCCTCCGAGATTGCCCTCACCAGCCACCGCATCATCTATAAAACCGGCCTGCTGTTCATCGAGGTCGAGGAAGTGGATCTCTCCGAAATCCGCGCCGAGACCGTCGACCACGGCCTGTTCGGACGGTTTTTCAACTATGGTCGCCTGAAGCTCGATTCGCGCTTCGTCGGCGACATCGTGCTGCCCGCCATGCGCGCGCCCTATAAATTCCTGCAGATGATGCACCGGATGCGCCGGCAGGAGCGGGAACGGGCCGTCGTCGCCGCCTGAAAAGGCCTGTGGACGGAAAAACACAACCTATTGTGTGTTTATAATCGTTCATATACCATCTATGGACAATCTGGCTTGTGGAGAACTCTGCAAACAGACTCCCCTTTGTCTCTGAAATCGCCTATCTGATTCCCATAACCTTTCCTCAGGAGATTTTGCCATGGCCCAGTCCGCCCTTAAGACCCCCACCCTTCAGGATGACGTCACCGGCGCCGTCTCGCCCCTCCTGCAGGAGCGCCATGTCTACAAACCCTTCCTGTACCCGTGGTGCTACGAAGCGTGGCTGACGCAGCAGCGCATCCACTGGCTGCCCGAGGAAGTGCCGCTCGCCGAGGATGTGCGCGACTGGAAGAACAAGCTGACCGCATCCGAGAAAAATCTGATGACGCAGATTTTCCGCTTCTTCACGCAATCGGACGTGGAAGTGAACAACTGCTACATGAAGCATTATTCCCAGGTGTTCGGCCCGGTCGAGGTGCAGATGATGCTCTCCGCCTTCTCCAACATCGAAACCGTGCACATCGCCGCCTATTCGCACCTGCTCGACACCATCGGCATGCCCGAGGTCGAATATTCCGCCTTCCTCCAGTACAAAGAGATGAAGGACAAGTTCGACTACATGCAGAACGCCAGCATGAAATCCCGCCGCGACATCGCCAAGACCATGGCCATGTTCGGCGCCTTCACCGAAGGGCTGCAATTGTTCGCGTCGTTTGCGATCCTGATGAATTTCCCGCGCTTCAACAAAATGAAGGGCATGGGCCAGATCGTGACCTGGAGCGTGCGCGATGAAACCCTGCATTGCCTGTCGATGATCAAATTGTTCAACGCCTTCATCGCCGAGAACCAGGACATCTGGGATGCCGGCCTTAAGAAGGAAATCACTGACAGCTGCAAGACCATCATCGGCTTCGAGGATAAATTCATCGACCTCGCCTTCGAGCAGGGCGAAGTCGAGGGCCTGAAGCCCGAAGACGTGAAGCAGTATATTCGCTATATCGGCGACCGCCGCCTGCAGCAGCTCAATCTCGAGCCTGCTTTCAACATAGGTAAAAACCCGCTGCCGTGGATGGATATCATGCTCAACGGCGCCGAACACACCAACTTCTTCGAGAACCGCGCCACGGAATATTCCAAGGCCTCGACCCAGGGCACCTGGGAGGAAGTGTTCTCAGACGACGTGTTCTCGGGGAATTACGGCCGCAAATCCGCCTGACCAAGCGCGCTGTAACCGTTGATCAGCATGACGTAGTCCAGGGGTTGCATGTGCTCCTGCGGGATCTGCTGGCCGCGGTCGCAGGCCAAAAGGATCACCAGCGAATCAAGTCTCTGCTTCTGATCGATGTCGCTCGCAACATTCGCAGCCACGTCCGGTTTCAGGCTGGCGTAAAACAGATCCTTGTCGTAGCGCTCGAAATACTCGTCATGCCCCAGGCGCTGCGCCAGGTTGGTGGCCGCGCATAAATCTCTCTGCGTCAAGGGCCGCGTCTTACCGAATGCCGCCATCAGACGATCACCCAGCTCGATACGTATGGCGACCATCTTGCCCGGGTCCGGCCCCGGTTCCGTGGTCGTGCCGCCGTGGCCGAGTACGGGATAAGAGCGCAAGGCGGGCGAAAGCCCCATCGCGATGCCGAAGGCCAAAGACGCCAGACCGGCCGCGAAACTCTTCTTCATTGCGGCCCCTCCGCTTGTTGCGGCGGCGGGGGCGGCTCGGCAAAAAGCGACTCCGGCTTCAGGTTCCGCTGACAGGCAATCATGTTGGCCAGAATCTGTCCCTGATACTGGGCGCTGGCTTTCTGGACACCCCGCGCCATATCTTCATCAGAAAGATTGTTCTCCTTTTGCACCAACGCCCAGTTACTGCGCAAACGATCATATTCCAGCACGAAAGGCGCCGCCCATGTGGCTTCACAGTCGCTGAGAGAGAGGCGCTTGAGAGACTTGCGTACCTCGGTCAGTTCAAGGCGGCGTTCCTTCTCGGTGGGATTAGGCGGATAAGGATGAAGCCCTGCTATCCGGTTGCTTTGCGCCTCCAGGGGCTGAAGCGCCGGGCCGGACACGGCGCAACCGCCGGCAGCCAGCATAAACGTCGCGACGATGCAAAATCCCTTGCCGTTCATTGCGGGCTCGTCCCCCCTTTGGGTCCCGGCGCGGCGGCCTGGGTGCGCTCCTGCTTTATGAAGTGCTCGGAAGGAATGTTCCGGTCACACGCCACCAGGTCGAACAAGGCCTGGCCGTAGAAATTGGTCAGAAACCCTTCATACCGCCGGCGAAGCCCGTTTTCCGCGTAAGTCGTGAATATCTTGATCTCTTCCTCATCGGGCTCTTCCCCGTTTTTTGTCACGCTGTCGCTTTTGAAGCGCTCAATGGATCTTCGCGTGCCGTCGGCGACGAAACCGGGAATTTGCGCCACAAAATCCTCGTACTCCACCATCAGGCGCGAAAGGCGCTGGGACGAGCAGGAGGAAAATTGTTTTTCACGCAGCTGCTGCTGAAAAGCGACGATGCGCTCGGCCGCGGCGATCTGCTCGGGCGTAAGGGCGGGATGACCGTGCGGCAAGGCCTGCGCTGCCGGCGATCCGGGCGCGGGGGTGCGGGCTTCGGGCACGGGAGCGGAGGGAGCGGTCCGGGGGCGGTAAACGGAGCCGGGGGGAAGCTCGTCGGCAGCGGCCGCGGCACCGGAAGCCAGCGCGACACTGAGAAAAAATGACGGTAAAAAGCCGCGAACCCTGTTCGTTGATCCCATGCGTGTCTCCCCGGACTTCTTTTCTTGTTCCTGCAGCGAAGGCTAACACCATCGGCCGGGCGCGGGCAACAAAAAACCCCGGTAAAAAACCGGGGTTTTCGTGATTTTAGAGCGGAAAAAGCTTAATGCGCGCCTTCTGCGGCCGGGGCGGGCTCGCCGGCGGCCGGGGTGGTTTCAGCCGGGGGCGGCATGATCACGGTGTCGATCACGTGGATCACGCCGTTCGAGGCCGCCACATCGGCGGAAGACACGGTGGCATCGCCCACCTTGACCATCTCGCCGGTGCCGTCAACCTTGACCATCGCGCCCTGCAGAGTGGTCAGCTCGACCGTCGTGCCCTTGGCATCGGCCGCAGCCACTTTGCCGGGAACGACATGGTATTTCAGGATGCCCTGCAGCTTCTCTTTGTTCTCAGGCTTGATCAGATCTTCCATCGTGCCGGCCGGCAGCTTGGCGAACGCGGCGTTGCTGGGCGCGAACACGGTGAAGGGGCCTTCACCCTTGAGGGCTTCAACCAGCTCAGCGGCGGTCAGTGCGCTGACCAGGGTAGAGAAGTCGGCGTTGGCGGTCGCCACGTCGACGATGGTGCCGGCGGCAACCGTTTCAGCGGCGGGCGCGGCTTCGGTCGTGGCGGCAGCGGCGGCAGGCGCCGCGGCGTCATGGCCGTGATCTTCGGCAACGGCCGGGTTAACAAGGCCGAGCACCAACAGGGACGCGGCACCGAGAAGGACTTTTTTCATTGTAGTCAAGCTCCTGGAGTAGAGAGGGTTATAATGGATGAGATATGTTTATCTTTTTGCGGAAAAAGTAAAGGACGATTCGGGTTTTTTCTAATAAAATCAGAATGCTGCCACAATTAAACCATAAGCGTTAAAAAACCGCCCCGCGAAACCCTAACACCCGCCCTGCGAATCGGGTACAATCGGCGTAGAGAATTGCACCAAGGATATTCATTGTCCCCCGCCCCTGCTTTTCCTCCCCCTGCCGTTTCCGGCGCCGCCTTCCCCCGAAGCCGCCCTCCCCGTCATTGTCGCTTTTTTTCGCCCCCTCTCACTTGAAAGGAGCCTTCTCCCATGCCGAAAAGAACCCGCCACGACAAGTCGAACAAACACCAGAAACGGGCGCTTTTACGGTCGGAACAGAGGGGGAATGTAGTCAGGCATCCGGGATGGGATCCGCTCGACGACAATTTCGCCGCGCGGATCGACGACAACCGCGACAAATCCTATATCCGCAAGGTCAAGCCCCGCACCGAGGGCCAGACCCGCCTGATGGAGTCCATCGCCGCGCGCAACCTGACCCTCGCCATCGGTCCGGCGGGCACGGGCAAGACCTATCTCGCCATCGCCGCCGCGGTGGAAAAAATGGAAGCAGGCGCAGTCGAACGCATCATCCTTTCGCGCCCGGCGATGGAAGCTGGCGAATCGCTCGGCTTCCTGCCCGGCGACATGCACGAAAAAATGGCTCCGTATCTGCGCCCGCTTTATGACGCACTGGGCGACCGCCTGGGCGGCAAGCGCGTGAAACAGTATCTCGAGGAAGGCACGATCGAAATCGCCCCCGTCGGCTATATGCGCGGCCGCACGCTCAACAATGCCTTCGTCGTCATCGACGAAGCGCAGAACTGCACCTACACCCAGCTCAAAATGCTGCTCTCGCGGCTGGGCTGGAACTCCACCATGGTCATCACCGGCGACCCCGACCAGAGTGACCTGCTCGACGGCCTTTCGGGCCTGGGGCCGATCGCGCGCAAGCTCGAAGCGGTGTCCGATATCGGCGTCGTGCGCCTGGGCGCGGCCGACATCGTCCGCCACCCGCTGGTCGCGAAGATGCTCGACGTTCTTTGATTTCCTCCTCCAATCACACCTTTTCCGGGAGCCTCGCGCTCCCGGATTTTTCTGTGGCGAGTTTGATTGCGCCGGGCCGCCTTCCTCTGCTAACCTCCCCACCATGAACAGGCGTAAGGTTTTACTGGCTCTGGCGGCGGGCGCGGCCGTCGCCGCGTTTGCCCGCAAGGCGCGCGGGACGGATTGCGCCTCCCCTGATGACGCGCTGGCACAAGCGGTCATGCAGGACGCCGCCACGGCCCTGCCCGGGCTTTACGCACAAAGCCCGGTCACCCTGGTGGGTGATACGCTGCACAACCGTCCCGAGGGCATGCTGTTCTTTTTCGGCCTGAAGAATGTGGAATATCTCAGGAACGCCGGCAAAAAATCCGTTTTCATCGAAGCACCGCCCGCATTTCAGAAGCTGCTCGACGGCACGGCGCGGGGCCTGCTGGGCCCGAACGAGTTGGCCGCGAGCTTTGTCATACCCTGGCTTCAGCCGAAGGAAAACATGGCCGTCATCAGGAACATGTGGCGCGGCCTGCGTATGATGAGCATGAGCGGTATCGCCGTGCATGCGGTCGATCAGATGCAGGCGCAACTGACGCCGGAAGAAATAAAGGACTTCACCGATCACATGGTCGGTAGAAAACTGCTTTCCGATCAGCAGTTGGTCGACATCATGCAAAAGCGCAGCGACGACACGTTGCTGCACCAGGCTATTCTCGAGAAAGCGGGAGACCGTCCCTATGTCGTGCTGCATGGTGCGCATCATTTTGAATCGCGCGCCAAAAGCCTGCGCGGCCTGCTGGACGCTCGCAACCCCGTGCATATTAATATATACGCCGATCGCGCTGCCTACGCCGACCCGCGCGCCTGCGGCTACACCGCGCCTTATGCCCATATTGTGGCTGAAAACAAAATCTTCGCCGCCGCCGTGCCGCGCGCGCAGGTCCTGAAAAGCCTACTTCCCGCCTGATACGATTTCCCGGCGTCCGTTCTCGAGATTCTCAACCACGAATGCATAGGGCAGCAGCGCCGCAAGCGCGACCGTCTGCGCCGCGCCCGCGAGCGTCAGCGCGGTGAAATCCGTGCGCGGGGTGCAGAATTCGTTCATCTTCTGGCGGCAGTCGCCGCAGGGAAAGCCGGGGTCGCCCCGCGCCAGCGTCGTGACGTTGGCGATGCGGGCGGCGGGCCCGAGCGCCGTCACCATGGCCGCGATCGCCAGCGCTTCGGCGTGCATCGATATGTTGGCGCCGGTTTCGACGTTGGCGCCGTAAAAATGCGCACCCGATGTCGTCGTCACCCGCGCGCTGATCGAATAGCCGCTGACGGGGCAATAGGCACCGGTCATGGCGGTGCGCAGGCGCAGGAGCGAGTCATCGGCCGGGCTGCCCGCGCCGCGCCGCATATCCTGCCGGGTTTTTTTCTTTTCCTCGAGAACGGACGGCGCGAAGGAAAGCGCGGACGCGTAAGCCATCAGGTCGCCTAGGCGGTGCGTGCCGCCGAAGCCCCTCATGGGCGTAGCCAGGCGGATCATGGTTGCAGCCGTGCAGAACTGACGCAGGCGCGCCAGCGCCACCACGGCGGGAAGTCTGTCCGCTTTATCTTCGCCGTTGACGATGATGACATCGGTGATGACTGGCAGGGCGTCGCTTTCCACCCAGTCCGACTCCACCACCATCGCGCCGATGGCGGTTTCCACGCCTTCGAACCCGTCGGTGAAGGCGGCGTTCTCGCACGTCACGCCGAACCAGGCCCGGCCATCCTCCGCCACCAGCGCAGCGGCGCTCGGACATCCGGAATAAGGCGCATAGGCGTTCTTCAGCAGCGCGGCTGTGCGGGCCAGAATGGCATCCATCGCAGT
Organism: uncultured Pseudobdellovibrionaceae bacterium; assembly: GCA_964577255.1. Classification (GTDB taxonomy): domain Bacteria; phylum Pseudomonadota; class Alphaproteobacteria; order Micavibrionales; family Micavibrionaceae; genus Micavibrio_C. The sequence goes on from CAZNYM010000010.1 coordinate 25,983, forward strand.
TTGTCCTTGTGTTGGAGCGCCTCATTGAATATGAGAAGACAGGAAAACGCAAGCTTCGCGGAGGGCTTCCCATGCGTCCCCATCTCAAAATTTCGATTATTTTATGCGTGCTGGCGCTGGCGGCGCTCGCGGGCTATGCCGGCACCCTGCAGGCGAACCGTCCCGCCGGCATGGCGGTGAACAAGCCGGCGCTTGAAACCATCGAGCCGAACGCGGGCGTGGCCGGGCTGGCGCTGGGCGGCCCCTTCGAACTGATCGACGAAAACGGCGCGGCGGTGAGCGAGAAGACTTTCCTCGGCTCCTACACGCTGATCTTTTTCGGCTTCACCTTCTGCCCCGATATCTGCCCGGTCGAGCTGAAAAAAGTGGCGCAGATTTTGAAGCTGCTGGGGCCCGAGGCGGGGATGGTCACGCCGCTCTTCGTCACCACCGATCCCGCGCGCGACACGCCGGAAGTCATGAAATCCTACACCGACCAGTACGATCCGCGCCTGATCGGCCTGACCGGATCGGTCGCGCAGATCAAGCATATGGAGGATATCTTCAAGGTCTATTCTGCCAAGATCGAGGATCCGCGCTTCAGCGATTATATGGTCAACCATTCCTCATTCCTCTATTTCATGGATCCGGAAGGCAAAACGGTGGCGCTTTTCCACCCCGGCGACACGGCGGATAACATCGCCAAAAGCATACAGGGCCATTTGCAGAACCTGTAAACCGCGCTAGAATCGGCGCCGTGATTTCCACCAAAGGGAGAACATCATGCGCGCAGCCCTCAGCAAGCTTTCAGCATCCCTCCTCTGCCTTGCCGCCGTTTCCGCCGCCGGACCGGCGCACGCCGCCGGCTTTTACCTGCAGGAAACCTCGATCGCGGGCCTGGGCGCCTCGTTCTCGGGCGCGGTCACGGTGCTGGACGACGCCTCGGCCGCCTATTCCAACCCGGCCGCCATGACCCGCCTCGAGCGCGGCATGGTCAGCGGCGGCGGCACGGTCATCAGCCCGATCGTGAAAATGGACGATGACGGCACGACCTTCGACTTCAACGGCCCCGGCGCGGGCGGCGTCGCGGCGCTGGGCGGCAATGACGGCGGCAATCCCTACCGGCCCAAGGTGGTGCCCGCGCTGGCGATCGCCTGGCCGTTCATGGACGGGCGCGTGTGGGGGGGGCTTAGCATCAACGCCCCCTTCGGCCTCGGCAACAAATACAACGAAGACTGGTTCGGTCGCTACGATTCGATCGAAACCCACCTGAAAACCATCAATATCTCCCCGACCGCCGCCTTCAGAATCACCGATACGCTTGCGATCGGCGGCGGGATCGACATTCAATACGCCGACGCCACGCTGCGCGCTGCCGTCAGCAACATCGCTTCCGAGGGTGAAAGCAGCCTCGAGGGCGATGACTGGAGCTACGGCTACAATATCGGCCTGCACTACACCCCCATCCCCTCGACCGTGATCGGCGCGCATTACCGCTCGGAAATGCGCCACGAGCTCAAGGGCCGCATCGCCGTGCAGAGCCTGAGCAGCGGCAATTTTGATGAAAGCGGCACGGCCGACCTCAACCTGCCCGATATCGCCAGCTTCGGCATCAGTCATCAGGTCGACCCGCGCCTGCGCTTCAACGCCCAGGCTACCTGGTTCGGCTGGAACGACTTCCAGGAAATCGCGCCGCAGCGCGATGACGGCGTGGCCGTGGCCGCGACCCTGCAGAACTATAAAACCACCTGGGCTTATGCCATCGGCGCGGAATACACGCTCAGCGACCGGCTGGTCGTGCGCGGCGGCCTGCAGCTCGACGAAACCCCCACGCGCGACGAAGCCCGCACCAGCCGCACGCCCGACGGCGACCGCACCTGGTTCACGGCCGGTTTCTCCTACGAGCTGAATGATGATGTCGTACTCGATGTGGCCGGCGGCTATATCGACATCAGCCAGGAGCGGATCAATCTCACCCGCAACTCAAGCCTCGCGGAAATCAATGCCACCACCGAAGGCAGCGTCAGCCTGCTGGCGGTGGGCGTGAGTTACAAGTTTTAACAACTATTGCTGTCATCTCGGCGAAAACCAGGATCCAGGGCCGCAGGGTGAAAGAAGATTCTTAGTCTTCCAGCACCGCGTTCAGCTTCATGGCGATGCCCATCGAGCCGCGGATTTTCAGTTTTCCCATCATAAAGGCCAGGTTGGGGTCCTGCTTCCCCTCCAGAATGGCGTCGAACGTCTCGGCCGCGCACTGGAACACCGTGTCGGCCTCGCCGTCCTCGTGCGTGATCGCGGCGGGGCTTTGCGTGCCGTCAACCAGGATGATGCCGTCCTCGCCGAAATCGAACTTGACCCGGGCGTTGATGCCGGCAGCGCGGGAGAGGCGGGAGCGGATTTTTTCGGTGAGAGAATCAAGGTCCATGCCCGATTGTACCATAAACAAAAGAACCGCAAACCTCTCCGGCCTGCGGTTCTCCAAGAAAAACTGGTTTTTTACTGCGGCTTGCAGCCGGGCGTGACGTCGCCGGGCTCGCCGGCGATGCCGAAGCCCGTTTCCTTGCTCTTGTCCTTCATCGCCTGCAGGATGTCGCGCACAAAGTCCTGGTTGCCGGTACTGAACTGTTCGCCGGTATAGGGTTTGACGGCCTTCGCCAGCATGTCCTTCAGCGTCTGCGCCATGTCACCCGGCACCAGCGCCGGGCTTTTTTCATCGGCCAGAATAGCAAAGCGCGCGTGGGCGGTATGACCGTCACTGGTGCAGGCCTGCGCGTTATACGTGCCCACCAGGCCGGCCGCCTGCGTGCCGCCGATCGAAGCGGCCAGCACCGCGCCCGCGGCGAAAGATTTACCGAAGATTGATTTCATGATTGTTCTCCCTGTGAAAATTTTTTGTTATGCAGGGACGATAGCACGCTGCGCGCGTGACTCAAGAGGGTTGTTGTACCAGCAGATTATCACAGCGCAGCCATCCGGCGATGCTGGCGCGGGGGCGGGCGGGCGGAAGCACCTCGTGCGGGATCTCCTCGCTCATGAATACGGCCAGCGTGCCCGCGCGCGGCAGAATCCTTGTCATTTCCCGGTCTTCGTCCTGCGGGTGGTAAAGCACCAGATGCCCGCCGTCGCTCTCCTGCCAGCCGGGGGTCAGGTATGTGACGGTCGAGACCACGCGGTTTTTGCGGCCGCGAAAGGAATCGACATGCTTTTTGTAAAACCCGCCCGCGTCGTAAACCGCGTAATGCGCCTCGAAGCCGTTGAGACCTAAAAACAGCGTCCGGTTGAGATCGGCGCGCAGATCGTCCATCCGGCGCAGATAATCCTGCTGCGCCGTCCCCTGCCCCGCGAGCCAGAGCGTCTGGTCATTGCGGATGTCGGCGCGCTGCGCGCGGTCCTGCGCCCGCCCGACGGCCGCCGCACGCAGCATCCCGGCCTGTTGCAGCGTGGCCAGATCCTCGCGCAAAGCCGCGATCAGATTTTCATCGAAATAATTTTCCTGCACCGACCAGCTCTGGCCGCGCAGATCGTCGGCGATATTCATGCCATCTCTTTTTTGAGTTGGAGATACCGCTCTCTTGTTTTTTCAAAGGAGAGAATATAATCCCGCGTTGTCGCAAACTCCTTTGTCTTGGGCACACCCTCCGGAATGACGGTTCCGTCCGGAAATTGTTCGCGTGTGAAATCCACTTCCTGGCCATTAATCTTGTTGAAATAGTGCGACACTTTTTCGCCCCCGGGCAAAACGGCCTCCGCCCACACAATCTCGCCCCCCAGCTGATCCTGCACGGCGCAGCATGTTACGGCGCACTGGCCCCAGGCGGGGTTGTCCGGCGACCAGCGCGCCGGATCACTGCTGGTAACGGCGCTCCAGGCCGAGCGCAGGCGCTGTTTCAATTGGTTATCTGTCTTTCCCTGTTCCATGTTCTTTTCTTTCTCTGAAATAACGCCAAGAACTTCATGAAGGTGGTGAACGGTGGCCGCGCGCGGCGGAACGGGCCCCTCGGCCTCCGGCGCCCATGTGTGCGAACGAAGCAAAATCGTGTTCAGCCCGACGGAATCGGCGGGAATAATATCTGCCTTCACGCTGTCACCAACGCTGAATGAACGATCGATATCGATATCATGCGCATCAATCAATGCGCGGAAAACGGCTTCATTTTTATCATCGACGATGCATACATCATCGAACAGCCCGGTATGATCGAATTCGGCAAGACGTTTCTCCTGTACCCAGCGCTCGCCTTTGGTCAGGATAATCAGCTTGTATCCGGCCTGTTTGAGATCGCGCAGCAGCGCGCCCACGCCTTCCATCGGCGCGGCCTTGCGGTCAAACACGCTGTTTCCCAACAGGCGAACATGGGCCTTTTCGGCATCGGTGGCCCTGGAATGAAAGGAAAGCAGCGCGGCCTCGAAGCTCGCGGGAAAACGCGCGGCCGTGTACAGATATTTTTGTCCGGTCGCGGGGTCGATTTCATGAACCAGCAGCGCCGATACGCGTTGCTGCTCCGTGCGGACGGCCGCGCGCCCTGCATCCGTCAGATCGTCCATATAGTCGAGAAAAGACGCGCGCGCCGCGTCATACAGTGCCTGCAGCTTCCACAGCGTGTTGTCGGCATCGAAAATGACGGCTTTGTCTCCCATGGGGAGACACTAGGAGGGCTGCAAAAATATGTCAATGCGGGCCGTTAGAACGCTGCCGCTTCCAGCGTCATCAGATTGTCCGCGCCGGACTGCAGCGCTTTGAAGCGCGCATCGGCCTCGGGCAAAAGCCGGTCGAAGAAGAACTTCGCCGTCAGGATCTTGCTTTCATAAAAAGCCTTCTTATCCTCGGCGCCGGCCGCCAGCTTCGCCTGCGCCGCCTGCACCATGCGCGCCCACATGTAACCCATCGCCACCAGCGCGAACATGCGCAGATAGTCGGTCGAGGCCGCGCCGGCCTCGTTCGGGTTCTTTAGGCCCTTCATGGCGACAGTGGCCGAAGCCTGCTGCAGCTTGGAAAACGCTTTGGCCAGCGGGAAGATGTAATCCTGCATCGCTGGGTCGTTCTGGTTTTTTTCGATGTAATCCATCACCGGATGGAAGAATTGGCGCAGCAGGCGGCCATAGCCTTCGCTCATCTTGCGCCCGACTAGGTCGAGCGCCTGGATGCCGTTGGTGCCCTCGTAGATCATGGCGATGCGCGCGTCGCGGGCATATTGCTCGACGCCGTAATCCCATATATAGCCGTGGCCGCCGTGGATCTGGATCGCCAGGTTCGCGACCTCGAATCCCATGTCGGTCTGATAGGCCTTCAGCACCGGTGTCATCAGTGCCACCAGGTCGTCGGCACGCTGACGCTGCGCCGGGTCGGGATGGTGCTGCGATTCGTCAAGCGCCATCGCCACCCAGTAGGACAGCGCCCGGCCGCCCTCGGTGAAAGCCTTGGAGGTAAGCAGCATGCGCCGCACGTCAGGATGGACGATGATCGGATCGGCGGGTTTCTCGGGCGCCTTGACGCCGTCAAGGGCGCGCATCTGCAGCCGTTCGCGCGCGTAGTTGAGGCCGTTCTGATACGCCACCTCGGCGATCCCCAGGCCCTGCATCGCCACACCCAGGCGGGCGGCGTTCATCATCGTGAACATGGCCTTGAGGCCCTTGTGCGGCGCGCCGACCAGCCAGCCCTGCGCTTCCTCGAGATTGATCACGCAGGTCGAGGACGCCTTGATCCCCATCTTGTGCTCGATCGAGCCGCAGGTCGCGCCGTTGCGCGCGCCGGGCTTTTGCGTGCCGCCTTCCTCCTTGGGCAGGAACTTGGGCACGACGAACAGCGATATGCCCTTCACACCCTCGGGCGCGTCGGGAAGGCGCGCCAGCACCAGGTGGATGATGTTTTCGGTCAGGTCGTGCTCGCCCGCGGAAATGAAAATCTTGGTGCCGCTGATTTTATAGGAACCATCGGCGTTGGGCACGGCCTTGGTCTTAATCAGGCCCAGATCGGTGCCGCAATGCGGTTCGGTCAGGCACATGGTGCCCGACCATTCGCCGGTGATTAGCTTGGGCAGATAGGTCGCCTTCTGCGCGTCGTCGCCGAACTCGTGCAGCGCTTCGTAAGCACCGTGCGACAGGCCTGGATACATGCCGAACGACATGTTGGCGGCGCAGATCAGCTCCTGCATCACCGTGTTGACCGTGTTGGGCATGCCCATGCCGCCATAGGCAGGATCGGCGGTCAGGCCGGTCCAGCCGCCGGCGATGAAGGTCTTGTAGGCTTCCTTGAATCCCTTGGGCGTGCGCACCACGCCGTTTTCGTACTGGCAGCCTTCCTTGTCCCCGCTCTGGTTCAGGGGGAACAGCACCTCCTCGCACAATTGCGCGCCTTGCTCGACGATCTGGTCGATCATGTCGGGGGTGGCCTCCGCGAAGACGGGCAGGGTGGATGACAGGCGCTCAACCCCCAGCACGTCGTGCAGCACGAAGCGGATGTTATCCAGGGGGGCTTTGAAAACGGGCATGGGGGGAATCTCCCTAAGAGTCTCAATACCTTAACACTATAGGCAAAAAAGCTTAACAAGAGATGGCTAAAAAATCTCTTATAGAATAAGGAGTTGACACATATATTAGTTTATTATAATATATTGATGTTAAGAGTAACGACTACATCTCTCCAAAATGCAAGTGTAGGCAAGCGCGCACCGAACCCCTTCCTGGTGCGCGTTTGCTTTTTCGGGGCCGCTGTGCAACATGGATTGATGTTCAGCAAGATCAGCCCGCAGCAGATCAAGGCCGCCCGCGCGCTCCTGGAATGGAGCCAGACCGACCTGGGCGAGAAAACCGGCCTGTCTCAGGCCGCCATCGCCAATATCGAAACCGCCCGCCACCGCCCCAACGACACCACCCTCGACAGCCTGCTGACGGCGTTCGATCAGGCCGGCATCGAATTCATCGACGGCGGCGTGCGCCTGCGCCCCGACAGCCTCGAGATCATCGAGGGCGAAGACATCGCCGCGCGCATGCCCGACATCTATTTCGAAACCCTGCTGCATTCGGGGGCGGAAGAAGTGATGATCAACGGCGTCGATTTCTCGATCATGGACAAAACCACCGGACAGGTCGTCCTCAGCAACATCGAACGCCTCAAGGCCGCCGGCAAGCGCCAGCGCGTGCTGGTGCGCGAGGGCACCCCCGTCAGGGACATACTGGGCCCCCTTTCCTGGCACCGCGCTTTGCCCGCGCATCTGTTCTCGGCGGTCACGCCCTCGCTCGTCTATCACAACTGCTTCGCCATCATGCTGTTCGACAAGAAACAGGTGATGATCATCCGCAACGGCAACCTGGCCGAATACCAGAAGCGCCAGTTTGATTTCCTGTGGGACAGCGCCCGGCCTCTCGGCTGAGCGCCGTGACGTATCCTCCCTATCCCATTATTATAATTAAATAAACGGCTATATTAATATTTTATTGTGTTTTTTTATATTTTTTATTATTTTTCCTTTTTTCTTATGAATAAGAGAGGGTTTCATGACCTCCGGCTCTCAACAGGACGACTTCATCCCGCCGCGCGCCGCCGACGGCTTCATCACCTATTACGCTCATATCAAACCGGAAAACCTGCTGCCGTGGGCGCAGAGCGCGATGGAAAAAAGCTACGTGCCTCACTCAAACCGCCCCGCCGGTGTCATGCTGCGGACCGAGCGTGGCGAGATGAGCGACGGCTGCAGCATCGAAACCATCAATTACGACGGCCTGAGCGCGGTCGAGGTGGCGCTGGGCCGTCTTTTTTCGGCTCAACCCTGGGCCGATCACAAAGAACAACTGCAACGCATCAGCGACGCCGTGTTCATGACACCCGATCTCGATCCCACCGACCCCTCGACCTACGTCCCCGATGCCCGCAGCCTCGAGTGGTTGCACAAATTCGGCAGCCGCCAGACGGTGCTGCGCTTCGCCACGCCGGCGGAAGGCATTCGGGCCACGCACCGGCTCGCCGACCTTCTGCCGCACGCGCAAAAACTGGCCGATATGAAGGTTTACTACAACGACGTATCCGGCTTCCATGGCCAGCTCGCAAGCCGCCAGCCGCGCGCGCAGGGCCTCGATCACCGGGACAACCATAATCTGCTACGCAGCCGCCTGTTCGCGGTGGCGCCCTATTCGACCTACCGTGTCGGTGTGGTGATCGAAGCTTACGACATGCGCCTGATCGAACACGATCTCGCTATCCTGCGGCAAAACATCCCTTGCGATTCCATGGACGATAAAATGAAGCAGGCTCTCCTGCGCGATATGGACATGCATGTCCACCGTTTCAACGGCCTCAATGTCGAGCTGTCCGGCAATGACGGCCTGCACGCCGAGGCCTGCGCCATCGGCAACATGGTCATGGCCCTGGGCCCGCAGGCACGCCTCAAGAAGCTGTCTGTGCAGGGCGGCATGACCGGCATGGCCGAAGACCATGTCTGCACGCCCTGCGGCAAGTGCCGTCAGTTTATCGCGGAATTCGCGGCCCCTGATATGAAAGTCGTTTCTGTCTCGGAAACGCAGATGGAAGCCGAAGCCAGTCCCGTGCAATTGCTGCCGCACGGCTTCAGCTTAAAGTAGCGAGCTTATTTGTCCTCGTCGATCATCCATTTCAGGTGGTCGACGACTTTGTCCTTGTCCAGGCTGCGGATTTTTTCCTCGGCGCGCTTGCCGGCGGATTTGTTTTCGTTGCGCAGCGCGGCCGCGATCTCCTGGATGGTGTCGTCCCCCAGCCGGTCGCGCGCGCCGCGCATGTTGGCAAGCGCCTGCGCCTTCAGGGCTTCGCGGTTGGCGGCCTTTTTCTCCGCCTCCTTTTCTTCCTTGTCCTTGCCGAAAAATCCCATGAAAAAACTCCTTGCCGTTATGCAAGGAGTTTATCAGAGATTTCGCGAAGGAAAATACGCGATTAAAAGACGCGCGGGGCGATCCCGGCCACACGCTGGCGGTGCTCCGGGTTATTCACCAGATACATGACATAGGCGGCCGCGAGCTCATTGACGGTCAGCCCTTTGGTTTTGGCTCTGTCCGTGAATTTTTCAATATCACCCGGCGTCATTTCGAATTGTACGCCGCGCGATACGCCCTGGGGAGTCTGTTCCTTCTCACGAGCCGTAAGAGCTCTATCGAGTTCATGAGTGTTAATGGCATGGCCGCCGCCGATGCTTTTCTTCATGAAATCGGCTTCCGTAACGCGCGCCATAATCGCCGCCGCGCGCAGCTGGGCGTTCTCGCCGCTGCTCAGCGTGAAGTCGAAATGAACCGTCTCTTTTCTTTGGGCGGCAATTGCCGCTTCATTCATGGCGTCGGCAGTGGTCATGGCATTCCCTCTTAAATGGCAAAGTGGGGCTTAGGATAACCCAAGGCCCCCGCCTTGTCAAACTTTATGACAAGCAACAATTCGTCCCAAAATGTTAATTTCTCAAGGGTTTGCCCGTGTTCAGCATGTGCTCGATGCGGGCCATGGTGCCTTCGTTGCGCACCAGCTTGGCGAACTCGCGCACCTCGAGCTTGAGCAGGTCGTCCTCGGAAACCATGACCGTGATATCGGCCTTTTCACCGCCTGAGAGCACCACCGAAAGCCGGTCGCACACATCGACGTCGTAGGGGCTCGCCTTGCCGGATTTGCGCAGGTCCGCGACCGCCATGTCGAGGGCATATTTCGCCGTGGGCCCCGGCAGGCGCATGTCCTTGACCGGTTCCGGCGCCTTGTAATCCTTCGCCAGTTCAAGCGCCTTCTTCTTGGCGTCGAACAGCAGCCGGTCGCGGTTCATGGTGATGCCGTCGGTGTCGCGGAAATAACCGATCTCGCGCGCATCCGCCGCCGACTTGCCGACCTTGGCCGTGCCGATGGTTTCAAACGCCTGGCGCACCGCCCCCATGGGAGAGATGTCGGGCGCGAACCAGATCCTGTCCTTGCCGGTAACGCTGCGCACATTGTGCCGCGTCTGACGCCGCTCGCGCGCCATGTAGCGCAAAATCATCTCCTTGCAGCCGCCCCAGCCGGGAATCAAACCCACGCCGACCTCCACCAGTCCGGTATAGGTCTCGGCGTGCGCCTGCACGTGGTCGCAATGCAACAGCACTTCGCAGCCTCCCCCGAGCGCCAGGCCCGAAGGCGCCCCCACCACCGGGAACGGCGCGAATTTGAGCGCCTTGTAGGCGCGCTGGCCGCCGCTGATCAGCTCCTCGATCTGCGGCCACAGCGCGACGTTCATCGCGAACATGGCCAGACCCAGATTGGCCCCGGCCGAGAACACCGAGCCTTCGTTGTAAATCACCAGCGCCTTGTGCGCGCCCTTGCCGTCGCCGATCAGCTTGATGGCGTGGTGGTAGACCTCGAACACCTGCTCGTCGAGCGCGTTCATCTTGCCGGTGAACTCGACGCACAGCACGCCGTCGCCGACATCCCACAGCGCGGCGCTTGACGTCTTGAACACGGGTTTTGAAGACAGCTTGATGTCGCGCAGCAGCAGCACGCCCTGGGGGCGCACGACCGGGTGATATTGGCCGTCGGTGCCGAAGAAATGCAGCTTGCCGCCCTCGACCTTATAGAACGTGCCCGCGCCCACCTTCTGTAGCAGCGCGGGAACCGGGCGGCCCTCGGCCTTGAGTTTGTCCGCGAACCAGGCGGGGCCCAGATCGTCGATCATCTCGAAAGGGCCCTTCTTCCAGTTATAGCCCAGGCGCATGGCCTCATCGGCCGCCGCCACGTCGTCGGCGATCTCGGGGATCAGCGACGCGGCATAAGCGAGCGTGTCGCGCAGCACCGCCCAGGCATAGCGCCCGCCGGCATCGTCCGCCGTGACGACGGCGCGCAGGCCCTGTTTGCCCGCGTCCATCGACGCGAGCTTGGGTTTGTCGGCCTTCTTGTAATTCTTTTCGTTGAAATCGCCGCCCGCGTTGATGTCGTAGGCTTCCTTGTCCTTCTTGCCGCCTTCGGTGTTGAGGCGGAAGAAGCCGCCCTTGCCTTTGCGGCCGTTATAGCCCGCCTTGATCATGCCGCTCACAAACGGCACGTCGCGGTAGATTTTGCGGTATTCGTCGTCCTTAGGCAGGGTCGCGAGCATCGACGCCGACAGATGCGGCATCAGGTCCACACCCACCATGTCGACAAGGGCAAATATCCCCGTCTTGGGGATGCCGACCGGCTTGCCGATGATGGCGTCCGCCACCTCGATCGGCACTTTCTGGTCGAGCGCGTGGTTGAGACCCGACTGCATCCAGAACACGCCCAGACGGTTGGCGATGAAGCCCGGCGTGTCGTGGCAGCGCACCACGCCCTTGCCCAGCTGGATGTCGCAGAATTCCACGATGGTCTTGACCGCGTCGGGCCGCGTTTTCGCGCCGACCACGATCTCGAGCAGGCGCATATAGCGCGGCGGGTTGAAAAAGTGCGTGACCATGAAATCCTTCGCCAGCGCGTCGCCGAAAGGCTCGGTCAGGATGTGCAGGGGAATGGTCGAGGTGTTGGACGATACGATCGAGCCCTTCTTGCGGTGCTTCTGCAGCTTCTCGTAGGTCGCGTGCTTGACCTTGAGATCCTCCAGCACCACTTCCACGATCCAGTCGCAATCAGCCAGCAGGCCGAGATCATCCTCCATGTTGCCGGTGGTGATCAGCTTGGCGTTTCGCGGCAGCATGAAGGGTGCGGGGTCGGCTTTGAGCATGCGCTCGACCGCCTTGGCCGCCAGATTTGAACCGTCGGACGGCTTGATGTCGAGCAGCACCACGGGCACACCCGCGTTCGCGATCTGGGCGGCGATACCGCTGCCCATCACGCCCGAACCGATAACGGCGACTTTGCTGATGGTCATTTACACACGCTCCAGCACGATCGCGACGCCCTGGCCGCCGCCGATGCACATGGTGGCGAGGCCGCGTTTCTTTTTCTCGCGCGCGAGCAGGGTCGCGAGCTTGCCGGTGATGCGCGCGCCCGAGGCACCGAGCGGGTGGCCGATGGCGATCGCGCCGCCGTCGATGTTGATTTTTGACAGATCGGCGCCCAGGTCGCGGATCACCGGCAGCGACTGCGCAGCGAAGGCTTCGTTGAGCTCGATCAAATCCATGTCCTTGATGGTCAGCTTGGCGCGCGCGAGCGCCTTTTGCGTCGCCGGCACCGGGCCGATGCCCATGATGGAGGCGTCGCAGCCGGCGGTACCGGTCGATACGATGCGCGCCAGCATCGGCAGCTTGTTCTTTTTCGCGTAGTCCTCGGATGCCACCAGAACGGCCGAAGCGCCGTCCGTTAGCGGCGAAGCGGTGCCCGCCGTCACGCTGCCCTTTTCATCGAAAGCCGGGCGCAGACCGGAAAGTCCCTCAAGCGTCGTTTCGGGCCGGATGCAGCCATCCTCCTTCACATCGCCGATGGGGACGATCTCATCCTTGAATTTGCCGGCGTCGCGCGCCTTGGCCGCTTTTTGCTGCGAGGCCAGGGCGAAGGCGTCCTGGTCTGCGCGGCTGATGCTGTATTTCTTCGCCAGGTTCTCCGCCGTCTCGCCCATGCCCATATAGGCCGCCGGGCAGGCCTGCATCATGCGCGGGTTCGGCATCGGGTTGAAGCCGCCCATGGGAATGCGCGTCATCGATTCGACGCCGCCGCACAAAAACACGTCGCCCGCGCCCATCTGGATGTAACCGGCCGCCATGTGGATGGAGGTCATCGACGAGCCGCAGAAGCGGTTCAGCGTCACGCCCGCGATACTGTTGGGCAGGCCCGCCAGCTGCACCACGATCCGCGCCAGATTGAAGCCCTGCTCGGCCTCGGGGAAGGCGCAGCCCAGAAGGAAGTCCTCGACATGCTCCGGATTCACGCCCGTTTCCTTGACCAGGGCCTGTATGACCGCGGCCGCCATGTCGTCGGGCCGCACCCTGGCGAGCGCGCCCTTGTTGGCGAAATGGAAGGGGGAACGCTTGTAACCGCAGATGACGACAGGTTTTTCCATAGAAAAGCTCCGGGGGAACGGGACGAAGGACAGGCTCCAAGCCTAACCCACATTACCTTACAGGAAGTAAATATATAAGCCCGCCGATGCGGGGCCAGGGAGCCTGGCCGGCGCCCAGCCCTCTTAAAACCTTTGACAATCGCCGCCGGATAGGGCAGCAAAAGGCTTCCGATTAGCTGTCTGAAGGAGAAAACGACATGCCCGTCGCCGTAGCCCCCCGTGGCCTCAAGCGTGTTTGTCATAGTTGTGGTGCCCGTTATTATGACTTTAACAAGCGCCCGGTGGTCTGCCCCGGCTGCCAGACCGAGTTCAACCCCGAGATCAAAATGCGGAGCCGCAAGGGCCGTAACACCCTGGTCGAGGACGACGAGGCCCCGCGTCCGGCCGAGGAAGCGGCCGAGGCCGTGAACGAAAACGAGGAAATGGAAGCCGGCGACGGTGAAACTGTCAGCCTCGAGGAGGTCAGCGAAAGCGAAGAAGCTGGCGATGAAGATGAAGCCGAAGACGGCGATCTCGACATCGACGATGATATCGACGACGACATGGATGACGACGACCTTGACGACGAGGACGAAGAAGAACTCGACGACAAGGAAGACGCCAAGGAATAGTCCTTGACCGCCGGAAGCACCGCCGCGCCGGCGCTTCCGGCTCTTTACACGCTTTGTGCGGCGCTGCCGCCGGGCCTCGAGGAAGAACAGGCGCTTTTCCTGCTCGAGGCTTTTGATGGCGACGCGCTCTCCTCCTCCTGCCTGCGCGAAAACAATCATCACCGCGGCGACTGGATCCTTTCATGGTTGATGGCCGATATACCCGACGCCGCCGAGGCGGTGTCGCGCCTTTCGCTGCTCGCGGCGCTTAACGACATCGATCTTTCAGAATGGGATAGAACGTCCTTATCCGTGACGGCTGTGCCGGACTGTAACTGGCTGGCGCAGGTATACCGGCAGTTTCCACCGCTGGCGATCGGCGTGTTCTATGTCTACGGCTCGCATGACAGCGAAGGCGTAAAAGTTCCCGCTGGACTTCTGCCGCTGCAGATCGACGCCTCGCTCGCCTTCGGTTCCGGCACGCACGGCACCACGGCGGGATGTCTTGAAGCCTTGTCGGATCTTGCCCGGCGGGGTTTTGATCCCGCGCGCGTTCTCGACGTCGGCACGGGTTCGGGCATTCTGGCGCTGGCCGCCTGCCGCCTGTGGGATGCGCCTGTGTGGGCAAGCGACATCGACCCCGAAGCGGTGAACGTCGCCGCTGCGCACCGCGACCTGAATGGTTTCTCGCCGGAACGGCTTAAAATCTTCGCGGGCGACGGTTTTGCGGCGGCGGAATTTGCCGACGGCGCGTCCTTCCCGCTCATCATCGCCAACATCCTGGCCGGGCCGCTGAAGGACATGGCCGATGCCGTATGCGCGCGGGTGCCGCCGGCGGGTGTGGTCGTTCTTTCCGGCATGCTGTGCGAACAGGGCGACGATGTCGCCGCCATCTACGCGGCGCGGGGACTGCGCGAACAAACCCGCTACGACCGCGGCGACTGGCGCACGCTGGTTCTGAAGAAAATCTAGACCGAGAAATCGCGCCCCTGGCGCCGCCGCTCGCGCAGCGCCGCGCGGCGTTTTTCATTGAGCTCGAAGCGCTTGCTCTCCGAGAGATCGCGCGCGTAGCGGGTGAAACTTTCCTTCATGGTCTGCCAGGCGCGCTCGGCTTCCTCGCCCTCGCCCAGCAGGCGGCGGCGCTCCTCGGGATTCTCCTCAAGTTCGACCAGTTCGCGCACGAAGCGGCTGAGTGTTGTGAAGGTCGGATTGTCGGGCCCGTGGACCATGACGGCCTTGTGTGCCTCGATCACCGTCCGGTCGACGGCGGATAAAAGGCGCGGATTGACGTCGTGCGCCTGCCACTGGATCAGGAAGCGCAGATCGTTGATCATCTTGTCGTCGTCGCCGGCCGCTTCGGCGATGTCGTCGATGCGCTGGAGCGCCGAGGCCCAGTATGCCTTCTTGTCGAATCCCTTCTCGAACTCCTCCGCTTTGGGCTGCAGGTCGCGGATCAGCTTGGCCGCCGCCTTGTAATGGCGGCTGCTGACGCTGTTGTTGGGGTTGAGAATGTCCGCGAGCGCGCCGATCTTCTGGCCCGGCAGCGCCACCGAGCGCGGGAAACTTTCATCGACGGGCGCTTTCTTGTTTTTCCACCATTCGGCGTTGCCCCTTTTCATGTGCGGATAGAGCCTGAAAATCCGCCATTTGAGACTATGCTGCATATCGACGCCGCCATGGCCGATCTCGCGCAGCGCACGGGCGCGGGCCAGCAGCGTGGCGCGCGGCAGGGTCTGCACTGCGCGACTGCGCACACCGGGACTGTTCCATACCATCTGCGGCGGGAACAGGCAGGGCGTGCGCCCCAGTTTGATGTGGCTGAAGGGGTTCTCCGGGCTCTTCATCAGGGCGATCAATTCCTCATCGCTCATCAATGCCAACTGCTGCGGGTCGCCGCGGGCGAGGTCGAGCACGATGGCGCCGTTGGTCTCCTTGTCGATCGTCACCAGCGCCCCCAGGCGCGGACGGCAGGTGTAATCGCGCGGATCGACATAGCCGAACACGGGGTTCTGGCCGTTGATGTCCTGGCCGATACCCAGGATCTGATCGATCATGGGGCTGGGGCGGCGGGTGCTGAAATCGCTGTTGATGATCATCTGCTCGAACAGCTCGGGATCGACCGCCTTGAATTTCTCGATCAGCGGCACCAGGCGTTCGGCGTCGTAAAGCGAGCCGTGCGCCTTGTCGGGATCGTATTCGATTCCATTGCTGCGGCACGCCGCGCCCAGCTTCTTGATGTAATTGCCTTTGTCGTCCTTTTCGCCGCCGATCTTGTCAGGATGCAGCGCCAGATAGGCGGAATAAACGTGATACAGATCCATCGACAGGTTGCCGAAGGTCGACATCGGCTTCATGTTCACGGCGGCCAGGGCCGTGCCCATCATGCGCATGGTCATCAGGTCGTCGAATTCGGTGTTGCGCCAGCCGCACCACAAGGCGCGCGCATCCTTGTCCTGGGTCAGTTCCTGTGGCCAGGTCTGGTACAACCTGTTTAGCTCGTACACATACTCGCGCAACGGCATGCCCTTATGCAGGTCCCAGGGATTGTCGTTGCGGGTGACGGCGAGAGCGCCCAGCGCGGGCGTTTTGTAGGCGGGGATGCCGTGCTTGAGCGTCCGGCTGCCCAGGGTCTTTCCTTCATGATCGATGGCGACGAAACTCGCATCGGTGTGGACATCGGTGACCGGATCCACGCCGGTGGTCTCGGTATCCATCATCACAAGAACCTTGATATTCTTGGCGTCGTGATAGGGCCGGCTGACGCTCGGGTGATAGATGCCAAGCGGCGGAAAGGCGCCGGTGTCGTCCGCCGCCGCCTGGAACGCGTCGGTCAGGTTGGCGCCGCGGCTGAGCGCGGTCGGCTTCAGGCGCTCCTTCTCCTTGCGCTCCTGTGAATTCAGGAATTCGTACATCACGGCCGCCACCGGGCCGCTCCAGCGGTCCTTGACGCGGCTCAGCAGGGCTTCCTGGCGGTGCTTGCTGAAAAATTCGCGCGGGTCGCGGCGGATCTCTCGGAAGGCCACGCGTTCCTCGGGCGTTTCCCCCGCCACCGACAGAGTGCGGCCGGCATGATCGACCTTATAAAAAACCTGCTTGTCGGGCACGATCGCCCGCGCTTTTTCTTCGGCCATCAGCAGTTCCATCGACGCCAGCTGGTGCGGGCCGCCGTGATGCAGGACTTTCTGCAGATCACCCGTCTCGCGGTGAATCTTGCGGGCATCCGCTCGGCTCGCATGGCTCGAAGCGTAGATGTGAAAGCCGTCATTGGCCATGTCCACGGCGTCATAGACCTTGCATTCGAAATCGAAGCGCAGGCGGTTGTTCTGCTCGATGCGGCGGCGGAAATTGCCGCCTACCGGAATGGGGGTCTGGGCGCGGATCATCACATCCCCGGGCTTGAGGAAGATCAGGTCGTGCAGGTCGCGGGAAATGCGATGCGAAATCGACATCTCCTCGTCCTGCGTGCCGGTATGGATGACGACGTAGCTGCCATCGTTGTTCTGGCCGGAAAGCAGCTCCTGGGCTTTGGGCGAGGTTATGCGCAGGGTCTTGATGTTGTATCGCTCTTCCATCATCGCGCTCAGACCGTCGGTGAAATTCAGGTCGCCGTATTTCTTCAGTACCGACGATCCCGCGAAAATGATGTATTTGAAGGGCGGTGGCTCGCCCTTGGCGGCAGCTTCGTCGCGCGCCTCCCCGATTGCCTCGCAGCACAGTTTCATGTTGATGGCGTTCGAGCCGATCAGGTCGTAGAAAATGCGGTGGCGGCGCTCGTGCAGGAAAATCTTCCTCAGATTGCCTCTGATCTCGTCCTGGGTCGGGTTATCTTCGTTGCTGCGCCCGGCGTTGGTGGTTTCCATCACGTGCACGGCGGCGGTGTCACGGCAGCGCCGCAGCCAGTCGAGGTCGGTGCGCACGGCGGCAGGGATCGTCTGATCCAGCTTGTAATCGCCGGTATAAAGCACACCACCGATCTCGAACATCAGCGCATAGGCCGAGTGCCCGGCCGGCCCTACCCGCACGGGGATTTTATGTTCGGGGTGACTTTTGTCGTACACCTGCAGATAGGGGAAATATTTAGTGCGCTGCTCTTCCTCCGACCAGATCGCCTCCGTTCCCTGTTCGATCACCGTGTTGCCATAGGCGTAGGAGCAAACGCTCTCCGCCTCTTCTTTGGTCATGTCACGCCAGTCGTCCATGTCGATGATGTGGCAGCGTTCGAGCAGATCCTCGCGGAAAGCCTTGGGCACACGCTCTTCCTGCATCATGCGCTTGAGCACGCGCTTTGAATGCGTGTTCATCACCAGGGGCGGCAGGTCATAGCCGAATTTCGCCAGGCGGGCAATGCCGCGCAGATGGTCTTCGTGCTCGTGGGTTTCGAAATTGATGAAAGTTTCCACGAAACGGTTCAGATCGGACATCGACGGGTGCCGGACATAGCGCCCGAAATTATGCATGGTGCTGTGCGCGAATTCCTTGCGCCCGTCGCCGAAAGTTATGCCCCAGTCGACGCCGATCCCGAGTTTCACCCACTCCCCGTCCTCGACGAAATCGCGCACGAACAGCATGCCGTTGCTGCCGATGCCTTTTTCCTTTTCGCTGAACAGCGCGTCGGTGTTGGCGCCGAACACCTGGATCATCGTGCGCGGGCCTTCTGCCGGCGGGCGCGGGCCACTGATGAAGAATTTCAGGTCGTTTTCATGGAGGATGTCGGCGAAGTGCGGCGCTTCGCTGCGCTGGATCGCCATGTGGATGTATTTCATCGCCCGCAGCGCCCGCGCCACGCCCTTGTGATTGCGGATATCGGGCTTGTGGCCCAGCATCTCCATGTCCGCCAAGCGGAAGGAACGGCTGTTCTCCTCGCCGGCTTCCTCTGCAAAACGCACACGATAAAGAACCGCTTCCTGTTTGTTGCCCTTGGCCGTGGTCCAGACGCGGCAGGACACTTCAAAGCCGTTTTCAACCGGCTCGTACTGGCAGCTGGCGCCGTCAAAGCCGGTGCCGTCCGGACTGCGGGCCGTGTAAGTGTGCGAGAACGGCTCTTTATCGCCGCGTTTGACGATGTCGTATTCAAGCGCCAGCATCGGCCGCAGCAGCTGCGCCGGATACACGGGCGCCGCCTTACCGGGCGCGCTGCGCGAAGGATACCAGCGAAACTCGCCGTTGTCGTTCATGCCCTCAAGCGCCGGAGCCTTCACGCCGCACAGCTGGCTGATGTAATGCAGGTTGGGGATCTCGTCGCGCTGCTGCGTCTGGCTGACGCGCGCCCGGGCGCCGAACGCGGCCGCGGGCGCGGTGCGGCGCGTCACGTTGCTCAGGATGTTTTCGCGGATCTCTCCGGCCATCTCCTGCATCACGTGCAAAAAGCGGGTGATGTCCTCGGGATCCTCGTAGTTTTTTCCCATCCACACGGCGGCCACGGGCCGGATCTGCGTCCGTCCGTACTCGTCCACGCGGTTTTCCGTGCGGATGGTTAGGATGTGGGGATTGTGCTTGCGCGCCTCCGCCGCCGGTGCCTGGCCGCTCGGCCAGTGCACCCAGTGCTGCAGGGCGATCGCGGGAGCGCCGTCCTCGGGATTCTTTTCAACCTTGTAGCGGTAGCCGTGCACGATCCCCGAGGCCAGATTGGTGACCGTGTTGGTCCAGCGTATTTCCCCGTGGTCGTGAAAAAAACCGAGTCCCTGACGGAACCCGGCCATCGAGGCGAATTCCTCGAGATCATACCAAGGCGCCTCCGGCACCGATGGCGGCGCGGCGGCGTTCCCCTCGTCAGGCGGCGGTGGCGGCTGCTCCCCTGTCCCCGTCACGATGCGATTCCCTGTTCCTGTTCAATACCCGGTCTTGCCAGTTTCGCCCCATTAAAGACGGGGACGGAAAAACAACAAGTCTGGATTTTCTTATAGTTCCCCTTATAACTGGGAATTCGTTTCCGGTGAAGCGGGAATCCCTTCCTGACGGCGGACCAGGCGGTCCTTAAGAAACAGCAGATACAGCAGCACGAAATAAAAGAACAGCAGCTCCTGCACCTCGCTCACGCGCTCGAACAGTCTGATATCAAACATTTTTGCGAACGTGTCTGCCTGTTTAAGTCCGATCGCGGCCGCCGCCGTGACGAACAGGCGCCGATCGGGATAAATTACGGCAAAACGCGCGGGCAAAGCCTGCGGACGGAAACGTTGCACTAAAGGTATAATGATCCCGCCCACCGCGATGCCGATCTCAAGCAGAACCCGCGGCTTCTGATCGAGCCATGACGATGTGTTGTGCAGGTTGGTTTCGTTCTGGTCGCTGATCTGCGCCCAGTATTCGGGCGTGACCCAACCGAACACGCGCTGGCCCCACGTGATCTCCTCGCCCGCGACATAAAACGCGCACAGCGCCGCCACCGCCACCCAGGCGAACAGCCAGGGCTGCCGCCGCGCATCGATCAGGCGCAGGGTCATGAGCGCGACGATGAAAGCGCCGGCGATCACCGTGAACTGCAGCAATTCATGCGGCCCGGTTTCAGACATCAGCACCGTGAGCACCGTAGGCGACAGCGTCGCCTCGAGCACAACCTGCACGGCGATGAAAGCCAGCACCAGCCATAGCCAGAAGAAACGGGGGATGGGAGAAGGATCGGCAGCGTTCATGCCGGGGATTCTACTCCACTGTCACCGATTTGGCCAGATTGCGCGGCTGGTCGACGTCGGTGCCGCGCTCAAGCGCCACATAATAGGCCAGCAGCTGCACCGGCACGGCATAAAGGATCGGCTGTATGAAGGGATCGGCCGCGCCCGTGACGATCTGCCATGCCGTCCTGTCGGCGAAATGCGCGGCGCAAGCCTCGTCCGTCACCAAAAGGATGCGCCCGCCCCGGGCCATCACTTCCTGCACGTTCGAGGAGATTTTTTCGAGCAGCGGGTCGGCGCCCGAAGCCATCACCACCACCGGCACCTTCTCGTCGATCATGGCGATGGGGCCGTGCTTGAGCTCGCCGGCGGCGAACCCCTCGGCGTGGATATAGGAAACCTCTTTAAGCTTGAGCGCGCCTTCGAGCGCCAGCGGATAAAGCGCGCCGCGGCCGAGATATATCACATCGCGCGCCGGCGCCACCTCTTCCGCGACGGCGCGGATCTGCGGCTGCACGTCCTTCAGAACATCGGCCACCAGCACCGGCAGGCGCCGCAGCGCCTTGGTCAGGCGGGCGGCGTCTTCCCCGCTCACCGTGCCGCGCCGGATGCCGAGCGCCAGCGCCAGACAGGCGAGGCTCGCAAGCTGCGTGGTGAACGCCTTGGTCGAAGCCACGCCGATCTCGGGCCCCGCCAGCGTATGCAGCACCAGGTCCGATTCGCGCTCGATCGTGCTTTCGATGGTGTTCACGAGCGCCATGATCGTCTGCTTTTCCCGGCGGCAATAACGCAGGGCCTCGAGCGTGTCGAGCGTCTCGCCGCTTTGCGACACGAACAAGGCCGTGCCGCCCGGGGTCAGAGGCGCGTGGCGGTAACGGAATTCGGAAGCGATGTCGATGTCGACCGGAAGACGGGCGTATTTTTCAAACCAGTATTTCGCCACGTGACAGGCGTAATGCGCGGTGCCGCACGCTACCATGGTCAGACGCGGCGTTTTCTCGAGCACGGCGATGATGGCGGCAGGCGGATTGACCGCACCCGTCGCCGGGTTGATGAAGGAATTGAGGGTGTCGGCGATCACCGCCGGCTGCTCGTGGATCTCCTTGAGCATGAAATGCGGGTAATCGCCCTTGCCGGCGGTGGCACCCGACTGCGCGGTGATGCGGACCGGCCGTTCCACGGTTTTCCCGTCGCCGCTGTAAATCGTCACGCCCGTGCGGCTGACCACCACGCGGTCGCCGTCCTCGAGGAAAGAGATTTTCCGCGTCATCGGCGCGAGCGCGTAGGAATCCGAAGCCATGAACATCTCGCCCTCGCCGTAACCGACCGCAAGGGGCGTGCCCTGGCGCACGCCGATCATCAGATCGTCCTCGCCCGCGAAGATCAGGGCAAGCGCGTAAGCGCCCTCGAGGCGCTTGAAAGCGGCCAGCGCCGCTTCCTGGGGTTTCATGCCCTGTTTCAAATTGTGCGTCACCAGATGCGC
Organism: uncultured Pseudobdellovibrionaceae bacterium; assembly: GCA_964577255.1. GTDB lineage: Bacteria > Pseudomonadota > Alphaproteobacteria > Micavibrionales > Micavibrionaceae > Micavibrio_C. The sequence continues at coordinate 47,581 of CAZNYM010000010.1, forward strand.
CACCACTTCGGTGTCGGTGTCGGTTTCAAAGCGGCACTGGAGCGATTCCATCTCCTCCTTCAGCGCGGCGTAATTCTCGATGATGCCGTTATGCACCACCGCCACGCGGTCGGTGGCGTGCGGGTGGGCGTTGCGCTCTGACGGGCCGCCATGGGTCGCCCAGCGCGTATGGCCGATGCCGATAGCACCCTTGAGCGGTTCTTTCTTCAGGCGTTCCTCGAGATTGACGATCTTGCCCTCGGCGCGGCAGCGCTTGATCTGGCCGCCCGCCAGCGTAGCGATGCCGGCGCTGTCGTAACCGCGGTACTCCAGGCGCCTGAGACCCTCGATCAGGCGCGGCGCCACGTCGTTCGCGCTCAATATGCCGATAATGCCGCACATA
>CAZNYM010000011.1:0-30198 GCA_964577255.1 uncultured Pseudobdellovibrionaceae bacterium
GCGAAGGCGGCCGCACAGTCGGCGCCGGCGTCGTTTCAAAAATTTTGAAGTAAGGGTATCCGAGGTAAAGAACCATGGACACGCAAGTTATCCGCATCCGCCTGAAAGCGTTTGATCACAGAGTCCTGGATCAATCGAGTTCAGAGATTATCAATACGGCCAAACGCACCGGCGCGCGCGTGCGCGGTCCCGTGCCGCTGCCGACGCGGATCGAGCGTTTCACCGTGCTGCGCAGCCCGCACATCGACAAGAAGTCAATGGACGCGTTCGAAGTGCGGACCCACAAGCGTGTCCTGGATATCATCGATCCGACGCCCAACACGGTCGAGCAGCTGATGAAGTTGGATCTGCCGGCGGGGGTCGATGTCGAGATCAAGATCATGGACCAGGCCATGGCGGCCTGAGGCCACAGACAAGGATAGAAGAACATGAGAACCGGACTGATTGCACGCAAGGAAGGGATGACCCGCGTATTCGACGCCGAAGGGCGCCAGGTCCCCGTCACCGTGCTAAAACTCGATAACTGCCAGGTCGTGGGCGTGCGCACCCAGGAAAAAGACGGCTATGTCGCCGTTCAGCTGGGCGCTGGTACGGCCCGTGTCAAAAGCGTGGCAAAGGCCCAGCGCGGCAGCTATGCCAAGGCCAAAGTCGAGCCCAAGCAGAAAGTCGCCGAGTTTCGCGTCTCGCCCGAGAACATGCTGGAAGTCGGGGCCGAGCTGTCGGTCAACCATTTCCTGCCGGGACAGTTCGTCGACGTGACGGGCATCAGCATCGGTAAAGGTTTCGCCGGCGCCATGAAGCGCTGGAACTTCGGAGGCCTGCGCGCCACCCACGGCGTGTCCGTGTCCCACCGCTCGCACGGTTCGACCGGTCAGCGCCAGGATCCGGGCCGAGTGTTCAAGAACAAGAAAATGGCCGGTCATCTTGGCGACGAGCAGGTCACCACACAGAACCTGCGCGTGGTCGCGGTCGACGCCGACGACAGCCTGATCCTGGTCGAAGGCTCCGTTCCCGGTTCCGATCAGGGCTGGATCCTGATCAGCGACGCCGTGAAAAAGCCCGCGCCCAAGGATGCACCCAAGCCCGCTGGCCTCAAGAGCGCCGCCGCACCGGCTGCTACCTCCTCTGCCGAAGCGCCGGCTGCTGAACAACCCGCTCCCGAGCAACAAGGGTGATGACGATGAAAGTGTCCGTTAAAAATCTTGAAAACAAGGAAGTCGGCCAGGCCGACCTCGCCGATGCTATCTTCGGTGTGGAAGTGCGCGCCGATGTCCTGCACCGCATGGTTCATTATCAGCTGAACAAGCGCCGCGCCGGCACGCACGACACCAAGGAAATCGGTGAAGTCAGCGGCACGGGTAAAAAGCCCTTCTCGCAAAAAGGCACTGGCCGCGCCCGTCAGGGCTCGCTGCGCTCACCGCAATTCGTCGGCGGTGCCCAGATTTTCGGCCCCACGCCGCGCAGTCACGCCACCGACCTGCCGAAGAAGATCAAGGCTCTGGCGATGCGTATGGCGCTGTCGGAGAAAGCCAAAAGCGGCAAGCTGATCGTTCTGGATGACGCCAAGGCCAAGGATCACAAGACCAAGCCGATGGCGGGCGCGCTCAAGAAGATGGGCATTGAATCCGCCCTGATCGTGTGCGGCAAAAGCGTGGATGCGAATTTCGCCCGCGCCACCAGCAACATCCCGAAAATCGACGTATTGCCCAGCCAGGGCGCGAATGTTTACGACATCCTGCGCCGCGACACGCTGGTTTTGACCAAAGACGCCGTCAGCGAGCTGACGGAACGTCTGAAAGATTAAGGTTTAAGGAGCGCGCATCATGGCGACGAAAGCGAAGAAAGACGAAAAGAAAGCCGCGGCCCCGTGGATGTACGACATGATCCGCCGCCCGGTGATCACCGAGAAATCGACCCTGGGCTCGCAGAATTCCCAGGTCACGTTCCTGGTGCCGCTGACGGCGCGCAAGCCTGACATCCGCACGGCGGTCGAGACGCTGTTCGGCGTCAAGGTCACCGCAGTCAACACCCTGATCCACAAGGGCAAGACCAAAGGGGTCAAGGGCCGCCGCGTGTTCCGCAGCGATGCTAAAAAAGCGATCGTGACGCTGAAAGACGGTCAGACGATCGATATCGCGACTGGCGCTTGATGAGACAGGATAAGAATTAGGACGTTTGAGGAAAGGTTAAACCGATGGCACTCAAGACTTTTAGGCCGATCACGCCCGCGCAACGCCATCTTGTGGTCGTTGATCGTTCCGAGCTGTGGAAAGGCGGGCCCGAGCGCGCGCTGACCGAAGGTCAGACCAGCAAGGGTGGCCGCAACAACCATGGCCGCACCACTGTGCGTTTCCGCGGTGGCGGGGCGAAGCACCGGTATCGCATCATCGACTGGAAGCGCCGCAAGTGGGATGTCGAAGGCACGGTCGAACGCCTGGAATACGACCCCAACCGCACCGCGTTCATCGCGCTCGTCTCCTATAAAGACGGCGAGAAGGCTTACATCCTGGCGCCGCAGCGCTTGAGCGTAGGCGATAAGGTCATCGCCGGCGAAAAAGCCGACGTCAAGCCGGGCAACGCGATGATGCTCAAGAACATGCCCGTCGGCACCATCATTCACAATATCGAGATGAAGGCCGGCAAGGGCGGGCAGCTGTGCCGCTCCGCCGGCACCTACGGCCAGCTGGTCGGCCGCGATCAGGGCTACGCCCAGATCAAGCTGGCCTCGGGCGAGCTGCGTGTAGTGCGCCAGGACTGCATGGCCAGCGTCGGCGCCGTGTCGAACCCCGATCACATGAACGAAGTCGTCGGCAAAGCCGGCCGCAGCCGCCACAAAGGCCGCCGCCCGCACAACCGCGGCATCACCATGAACCCGGTCGATCACCCGAACGGCGGCCGCACCAAGGGCGGCAAGCACTGGGCTTCGCCGACCGGCGTCAACGCCAAAGGTTTCAAAACGCGCAACAACAAAGCCACGGATCGCTTCATCATCCGTCGCAAGAAGAAGTAAGGTTTTAAGAAGAGGTTTATAGACTATGGCACGCAGTGTTTGGAAAGGCCCGTTCGTTGACCGTCATCTGCTCAAAAAAGTCGAGCAGGTGCGTCAGGCCGTCAAAAAAGAAGTGATCAAGACCTGGTCGCGCCGTTCGACGATCCTGCCGAACTTCGTGGGCCTCACCTTCGGCGTGCATAACGGCCGTAAATTTATCCCGGTTCTCGTGACCGACCAGATGATTGGCCACAAGCTCGGCGAATTCGCGCCCACGCGCACGTTCGGCGGCCACACCCCCGCCGACAAAAAGGCAGAGTCGAAATAAAAGGTAGATGACGATGGCACAGGCAGCAAGAAAACCGCAGGCGGAGCAAAAAGCCCGCAAAACCGCCCCGAAAAAGGCACCGGTGAAGGACGCCGCGAAGAAGGCGCCGGTTCCGGCCACCGACGGCCAGTCCGTGCGCGCCTACGCGAAATATCTGCGTTCCAGCCCGCGCAAGCTGAACCTGGTGGCGGAGATGATCCGCGGCAAGGCCTGCAGCAAGGCGCTCGTGGATCTCGATTTCTGCGCCCGCCGCATCGCGGTCGACGTGAAAAAAGTTCTGCAGTCGGCTGTCGCCAACGCCGAGAATAACCACAACCTGGATGTCGACCGCCTCTATGTTTCGGAAGCGACCGTCGGCCGGGCCGTGAAGATGAAACGCTGGCATACGCGCGGCCGCGGCCGCTCGGCGCCGGTTGTCAAGGAATTCAGCCGCCTGACGATCGTCGTCAGAGAGCGTCAAGCATAAGGAATTTAAGGAGCGATCATGGGTCAGAAGGTTAATCCAATCGGTTTGCGCGTCGGCATCAACAGAACGTGGGATTCCCGCTGGTTCTCCGACCGTCATTACGCCGACAGGCTGGTGGCGGATCTGAAACTGCGCGACTACGTCAAGGATCGCCTGAAAGCCGCCGGGATCAGCCGCGTGATCATTGAACGCGCCGCCCAGAACACCAAAGTCACGGTTCACACCGCGCGTCCGGGCGTCATCATCGGCAAAAAAGGCGCCGACATTGAAAAACTGCGCAAGGACCTCTCCACCCGTGCCGGCAGCGACGTGGCACTGAACATCATCGAAATCCGCAAACCGGAGATCGACGCGCAACTGGTTTCCGAAGGCATCGCGCAGCAGCTCGAGCGCCGCGTGTCCTTCCGCCGTGCAATGAAACGCTCGGTGCAAAGCGCGCTGCGTCTGGGCGCTCTGGGCATCCGGGTCAACGTTTCGGGCCGCCTGGGCGGCGCCGACATCGCCCGCACCGAATGGTACCGCGAGGGCCGCGTGCCCCTGCACACGCTGCGCGCCGACCTGGATTACGGCTTCTCCGAAGCCCTGACCACCTACGGCATCATCGGCGTGAAAGTCTGGATTTACAAAGGCGACATCATGGACCACGACCCGATGGCCCGCGACAAGCGCCTGACCGAACGCGAAGGCGGCATGCCGCGCAACCAGTGATTTGTGAGTTGAACGAAGAATAGAACGAGAGAAAAATGTTACAGCCGAAACGCTCGAAATTCCGCAAACAGCATAAAGGCCGCATTCACGGGAATGCCAAGGGCGGCGCCACGCTCGCTTTCGGCGCCTACGGTCTCAAAGCCATGGCGCCCGAGCGCATCACTGCGCGCCAGATCGAAGCGGCCCGCCGCGCGATCACGCGTCATATGAAGCGTCAGGGCAAGGTCTGGATCCGCGTATTCCCCGATGTACCGGTGTCGAAAAAGCCGCTCGAGGTCCGCATGGGCTCCGGTAAAGGCTCGCCCGAATTCTATGTGTGCCGCGTCAAGCCCGGCCGCATCATGTTCGAGCTCGACGGCATCCCCGAAACCGTGGCCCGCGAAGCGCTGGCCCTGGCTGCCGCCAAGCTGCCGATCCCAACCCGTTTCATTGCCCGCATCGCTGGACAACAGTAAGAGAATTTTAAGGAGACCGCCATGAAAGCGGAAGAACTGAAAACGAAAACGGCCGACGAACTGAAAAAGATGCTTCTCGACATGAAGAAGGAGCAATTCGGCTTGCGTCTGCGCAAAGTGCAGGGCCAGCTGGAAAACCCGGTTCAGGTCCGTCTGCTGCGCCGTAACATCGCCCGCGTGCAGACGGCGCTCGGCAACGCCGCATCGTCGGCTAAAGCGCCGGTTGCCGCCAAGAAGACCGCGCCCAAAACCAAAAAGGCCAAGGCCTGAGCAAAGGATATAGGAGAAGAGAAAAATGCCCCGCCGCGTTCTTGAAGGTGTCGTCGTCAGCGACAAGATGGATAAGACAGTGACCGTTCTGGTCGAGCGCCGTTTTATGCATCCGGTGTACAAAAAGTACGTCCGCAAATCGGACAAATACGCCGCGCACGACGAAACCAACGCCTGCAAGGAAGGCGACAAGGTGCAGATCCAGGAATGCCGTCCGCTGTCCAAGCGCAAGCGCTGGATGGTGCTGACGGGCGGCGCGCCCGCCGCACCCAAGCCGGTGAAGGCCAAAGCGCCGGCCCCGGCCGCCGCCGCAAAAGCGCCGAAAGCGCCCAAGGCTGAAAAGCCCGCCGCGCCCGCGAAAAAGCCGGCCGCCAAAAAAGAGACGAAGAAGACCAAGGAATAATACGGACCGCAGAAGAGATAAAAGGTAAGCGATCATGATACAGATGGGAAGCAGGCTGGAAGTAGCCGATAACAGCGGAGCGCGCTCCGTGGAATGCATCAAGGTGCTGGGCGGCTCCAAGCGCAAGGTGGCCGGCATCGGCGACCTCATCGTCGTTAGCATCAAGGACGCGATCCCGCGCGGCCGCGTCAAGAAGGGCGAGGTTTACCGCGCCGTGATCGTGCGCACCGCGAATGGCATGCGCCGCGCGACGGGCGAACTGATCCGTTTCGACACCAATGCGGTCGTCCTGGTCAACAAGTCGGGCGAACCGATCGGCACCCGTATCTTCGGCCCGGTCACCCGCGAGCTGCGCAAGCTTTACATGAAAATCATTTCCCTGGCGCCGGAGGTGCTGTGATGGCTACCAAATTGAAAATTAAAAAGGGCGACCAAGTCGTCGTGCTCACCGGCAAGGACAAGGGCAAAAAAGGCGAAGTATTGAAAGTACTGCCGCAGGAAATGCGCGTGCTGGTCAACGGTGTCAACGTAGCCGTCAAGCACAACAAGCCGACCCAGGCTTCGGCCGGCGGCATCGAGAAAAAAGAGCGCCCGATCCACATTTCCAACGTGGCTCTGGCTGACCCCAAGACCGGCAAGCCCTCGCGCGTCGGTTACAAACTACTCAAGGACGGCAAGAAAGTCCGTGTGGCGAAAAAATCGGGCGAGACCCTAGCCTAATAAAGAAGAGATGATGAAGAAAGACGGATGCTAAGATCATGACAGCAGCAAAAGCAAAACCGCGCTTCCAGCAGCGCTACGAAAAGGACCTCAAGCCGGCCCTGAAGAAGAAGTACGGCTACACGAGCGACATGCAGGTGCCGCGCCTGGAGAAGATCGTTCTCAACATCTGCGTAAAGGAAGCTGCACAGAACCGCGGCATCCTGGATCAGGTCGTCGAGGATATGTCCCGCATCGCCGGCCAGAAAGCGGTCAAAACCACGGTCCGGAAGGCCAACGCCTCGTTCAAGATCCGTGAGGGCATGGCTATCGGCGCGCGCGTTACCCTGCGCGGTGTGCGCATGTACGAATTCCTCGATCGTCTGACCACGATCGCCATGCCGCGCATCCGGGACTTCCGCGGCATCAACGGCAAAAGCTTCGATGGCCGCGGCAACTACGCCTTGGGCATCAAGGAATACATCGTGTTCCCGGAAATCAGCTACGACAAAGTCGACAAGGTGCGCGGGATGGATATCATCATCTGCACGTCGGCGAAAACGGACGATGAAGCGCGCGAATTGTTGCGCGGTTTCGATATGCCGTTCCGCAGCAATTAAGAATTAGGTAAGGAAAGGACCCCTTAACAATGGCCAAGATCTGTTCAGTCAATCGCAACAACAAGCGCCGTAAGATGGTGAAGCAGGCCGCCGCGCGCCGCGCCAAGCTGAAGGCGATCATCGCCAACCGCAAGCTTTCGCCGGAGGAACGCTTTCAGGCGACCCTCAAGCTGGCCGAAATGCCGCGCAACGGCGCAGCGATCCGCATCCGCAACCGCTGTGAGATGACGGGCCGCCCCCGCGGTCATTTCCGCAAGTTTAAACTGTGCCGCAACGCCCTGCGCGAACTCGCGCAAGCGGGTCAGTTGCCCGGCGTGACGAAATCGAGCTGGTAAGGCAGGAGGATTTTTAAGATGTCTATGAGCGATCCCTTGGCAGACATGTTGACCCGCATCCGTAACGGCCAGAAAGCCGGTATGGAAGTTGTCGATGTTCCCGCTTCTAAATTCAAGCAGGCCGTGCTCGAAGTGCTGGCCCGCGAAGGTTTTATCCGCAGCTTCAAACTGGTCGACCACGGCCAGGGCAAGAAGGATATCGCCATTGAACTGAAATACGACCAGGGCGTGCCCGTGATCGAAACGGTCAAGCGCATTTCCAAACCCGGCCGCCGCGTTTACACCGGCATGGCGGCCATGCCGCGTTTTTACAACGGCCTGGGTCTGACGATCGTGTCCACGCCCCGCGGCGTGATGGCCGATCACGAAGCCCGCGAGCAGAACGTTGGTGGCGAGATTCTGTGCCAGGTGTTCTAAACGGGACACCCGGCCGTATTGAGATAGAAAGAGGACAATAAAATGTCGAGAGTTGGTAAAAACCCCGTGAAACTGCCCGACGGCGTAACCGCCGAAGTGCAGGGCCAGAAAGTCAAGGTCAAGGGCAAGCTGGGCGAACTGTCTATGCAGGTTCACGACAACGTGGCCGTGACCCTGGGCGATTCCGAAGGCGGCGGCAAGCAGATCGCCGTCAGCCCCAAGGACGAAACTCGCGCCACCCGCGCGTTGTGGGCGACCATGCGCGCGCTGATCAACAACATGGTCCAGGGCGTCAGCGCCGGCTACACCAAGAACCTCGAGATCGACGGCGTCGGCTACCGCGCCAATCTTCAGGGCAGCAACTTGGTGCTGCAGCTGGGCTTCAGCCACGACATCAACTTCGCCATCCCGCAAGGAGTGAAGATCACCGTGGACAAGCAGACCAAGCTCGCGATCACCGGTATCGACAAGCAGCTGGTTGGCCAGACCGCCGCCAACATTTACAACATGAAACCGCCCGAGCCCTATAAAGGCAAAGGCATCCGTTACGCCGGCCAGCGGCTGCTGCGTAAGGAAGGCAAGAAGAAGTAAGCAGGTAAGACCATGACAACGAAACTGACCTCGAAACAAAGACGCACGTTCCGTACCCGCAACAAGCTGCGGGCTGTGAACACCATGAAAGCCGGGCTGATTGAAACGCGCCCGCGCCTGAGCGTCCACCGCACCAACAAACAGATCTACGCCCAGGTCATCGACGACCTCAAGGGCACGACCCTGGCCCAGGCCTCCTCGCTCGACAAGGAAGCCGGCCTGAAGAAGGGTTCGGATAAAGCCGCTGCCGAGAAAGTCGGCAAGCTTGTTGCCGCGCGTGCGATCAAGGCCGGCGTGAAGGCCGTTCAGTTCGATCGCGGCAGCTATCTTTACCATGGCCGCGTGAAGGCGGTCGCCGAGGGTGCCCGCGCCGGCGGCCTCGAGTTTTAAGGCATTACAGAAGGAAAAAGGATCAAAACAATGGCTCGTGCACCGGAACAGCGTGAAGAAAGCGAACTCGTCGAGCGGTTGGTCAGCATCAACCGCGTCGCCAAAGTGGTCAAAGGGGGCCGCCGCTTCGGCTTTGCCGCCCTGATCGTCGTGGGCGACGGCCGCGGCCGGGTCGGTTTCGGCACCGCCAAAGCGCGCGAAGTGCCTGACGCCGTCAAGAAGGCGACCGAGCAAGCCCGCCGCAGCATGATCCGCGTGCCGTTGCGCGAAGCCCGCACGATCCATCACGACATCACCATCAACGAAGGCGCCGGCCGCGTCAGCCTGCGCTCGGCGCCCCCCGGCACTGGGATCATCGCCGGCGGTCCGCTGCGCGCGATCATGGAAGCCCTGGGCGTGCAGGACGTGGTGGCCAAGGTCAACGGTTCCAGCAACCCGCACAGCATGGTGAACGCCACCTTCAAGGCGCTGAAGAAAATGCAAAGCCCCCGTCAGGTCGCGGCTCGCCGCGGCAAGAAAGTGGGCGACGTCATCGCCGGCCGCGAAGCCGGCCGTTCCGCCGCCGAAATCGCGGGCGCGACCGCGGATGCCGAATAGGATTTGAAAACCGGAGTTTAGATCATGACCGAAGCACAGAAAAAACCGGCTGCCAAGAAACCCGCCGCCAAAGCAAAAACCGCCGGCAAGACGATCCGCATCGTCCAGACCGGCAGCCCCATCGGCCGCGAAGGTTCGCAGCGCGCGACCCTGATCGGCCTTGGCCTGAACAAGCGCGGCCGCGAAAGCGTGCTCGAGGACACTCCGGCCGTGCGCGGCATGATCAACAAGGTTCGCCACCTGCTGCGTGTTGAAGACGCGGCCTGAAACGATTTTTGAAGGAAAGTGACGACTGCCATGAAACTCAATCAACTCCAACCCAAGGCCGGCTCGACCGCCAACCGCATCCGCGTCGGCCGCGGCATCGGCTCGGGCAAGGGCAAGACCGCCGGTAAAGGCACCAAGGGTCAGAAAGCCCGCACCGGCGTGGCCGTAAAAGGCTTCGAAGGTGGCCAGATGCCCTTGTACCGCCGCCTGCCCAAGCGCGGCTTCAAGAATATTTTCTCAAAAAAATACGGCGAGATCACCCTGGGCAACCTTGAAAATGCCCTGGCCAGCAAGAAGCTGGACGCCAAGAAACCGGTCGACCACGCCGCCCTGCTGGAAAGCGGTATCCTTAGTCCCCGCACCGAAGGCTTCCGCCTCATCGGCGGCGGCGTCCTCAAGAGCAAGGTCGAGATCGTTGCCAACGGCGTGACCAAATCGGCCCAAGCCGCGGTCGAGAAAGTCGGCGGCAAGATCACCGTACTCAAGCCCAAGGTTCACGAGACCCGCGGCCGCGCCGCCAAGCGTCAGAAGAAGATCAAAAAGGTCGGCGACGACGAATAAGCTTTCCGCTTCAGTCGTGCATGGCGTTTTGAAAACCGGCCCTGCGGCCGGTTTTCGCTTTTCCGCGCTGCATGACGGAATTGCATAGGGATAGACGCCCTTAAGCCCGCATTTCGCTTGAAGCAGGGCTTGAATCCCGGTAATTAAAACCCATCTGGTTTTTTTCGCGTTTTCTTCAGATTTTGAAAGTGTTAGCGCATGGTTTCCGCCGTTGAACAACTGGCCCAGAACGCCAACTGGGGTGCCTTTTCCAAAGCCAAAGAACTGAAGCGCCGCCTGCTGTTTGTGGTGGGTGCGCTGCTCATTTACCGTCTGGGGACTTATATCCCCATTCCTGGCATCGACGTGGCGGTATGGAAGGACATCTTCAACCAGAAGGGCGGCGGCATTCTGGACATGTTCAACATGTTCTCGGGCGGCGCCCTTTCGCGGATGACCATCTTCGCGCTTAACATCATGCCGTATATCTCTGCCTCGATCATCATGCAGCTGGCGACCACCATCTCGCCGCGCCTCTCGGCCATCAAGAAAGAGGGCGAGAGCGGCCGTATCCGCATAAACCAGTACACCCGTTATTTCACCGTGCTGCTGGCCGCCATTCAGGCTTACGGCCTGGCCGTCGGGCTTGAAGGCATGCAATCGTCCTCCGGCACGGCCGTGATCGATCCCGGCATGTTCTTCCGCATCTCTACCGTCATCACCATCGTGGGCGGCACCGTGTTCCTGATGTGGCTGGGCGAGCAGATCACCGCCCGCGGCGTTGGTAACGGCACATCGCTCATCATCTTCGCCGGTATCGTCGCCGAGCTGCCGCGCGCCATCGCCAGCACGCTCGAGCTCGGCCGCCAGGGCCAGTTCAGCTTCGTCATGCTGCTGGTCATCGCCGTGATGATCGTGGCCGTGATCACCTTCATCGTGTTCATGGAGCGCGCCCAGCGCCGCATCCTGGTCCAGTATCCCAAGCGCCAGACCGGCACGGCCATGCAGATGGCTTCGCAGAACCACATCCCGCTCAAGCTCAACACCGCGGGCGTGATTCCGCCGATCTTCGCCTCTTCGCTCCTGCTCCTGCCTTTGACCCTGGTGGGTTTCAGTGGCGGCGAGGGCGGCGACATCACCGCCACCATCGCCCGCTGGCTGCAGCACGGCGAGCCGACCTACATGTTCCTCTACGGTGCGCTGATCGTGTTTTTTGCCTTCTTCTACACGGCGATCGTTTTCAACCCGCAGGAAAATGCCGACATGCTGCGCCGTTACGGCGGCTTCATCCCGAGCTGCCGCCCCGGCGCGCCGACGGCCGATTATTTCGATTACGTGCTGACGCGCATCACCACGGTGGGGGCGCTGTATCTGGTGTTCGTCTGCCTGCTGCCGGAATTCCTGATCGCCCAGCACAGCCTGCCGTTTTATTTCGGCGGCACCAGCCTTTTGATCGTCGTGACGACTACGATGGATACGGTGGCGCAGATTCATTCGCATCTGATCGCCCACCAGTATGAGGGCCTGATCAAGAAGACCAAGCTGAGAGGGGCGCGCACGCGATGATCCTGATCTTCCTCGGTCCGCCGGGCGCCGGCAAGGGTACGCAGGCCAAGAAGCTTGAGGAAAAATTCGGCCTGAAGCAGCTCTCCACCGGCGACATGTTCCGCGCCGAGATGGCGGCCGGCAGCGAACTCGGGAAGAAGGTGAAAGCGATTGTTGATTCCGGCTCGCTTGTGCCCGATGAGATCGTGATCCAGATGATCGCCCAACGCATCGCCCAGCCCGACTGCCGCCAGGGCGTGATCTTCGATGGTTTCCCCCGCACGGCCGCCCAGGCCGAGGCGCTCGATAAAATGTTGGGGGAGAACGGCCGCCCGCTGACCGCTGTGATCGAGCTGCGCGTGGACGAAGAGGCGCTGGTCGCCCGGCTTCATTCCCGCATCAGGGAATCGCAGGCCCGAGGCGAGCCGGTCCGCGCCGACGACAACGAGGAAACGCTGCGCAAGCGCCTGGGGATCTTCCGTGACCAGACGGCGCCGATCGTTCCCTATTACCGCGCCCGCGCAAAGCTACATAGCATCGACGGTATGGCGAGCGTGACCGAGGTCGAGAAGGCCATCGAGGAGATCCTGCAGAAGGCGCGCGCCGCCTGAATGAGTAAAACTGTAAAAAAAGGCGCCCCGGAATGTGGACTGTATGTCGTGCTGCCCTCGGGCATAGTGCTTTCCGACCTGGTGATGAAGCTGCGTCAGCTGTTCACGGTTACGACCCATTCTGAATACGAGAAGAACATGCACGCGGTCGAGCTCGCTTATAAAGAGAGCGAGCCCGATTTCGTCGAAAAGGCGAAGGCGGTCGCGACGCTGGCGCAGGCCGCCGGCTGGGCGTGCCTGCTGCGCAACGATTACGTGTTGGCTTCCGAACTCGGGTTCGACGGCGTGATGCTCGAGCGCGTGGCCGACATTCCCAAGGCACGCGAGCTTTTGGGAGAACGCATCGTCGGCATGCACTGCTATCTTTCCCAGGAGCGGGCCGAGGAGGCGCTGGCGCGCGGTGCCGACTGCCTGTCCTTCTCATATCCCGGTTTCGTGCGCTTGCCGCCCGAGGAGATCGTGGCTTGGTGCGCGACCCTGACCGAGAAGCCCGCCATCGTCGAAGGCCCCATGACGAACGACGAATGCCGCGATTATGTGCTGGCGGGCGCCGGGTTCATGGGGGCGGGGGATTACATCTTCAACCACCCCCAGGGGGTCATGCAGGGGGCTGTGAACATGCTGTACGCCATCGACCTGGCCCTAGACCTGCGGACCCGGAACTGAGAGGTTTGCGGGGGGCTTCCTGGCCCCATTTTATATTTACATAATTAAACAAGAAAACCGGGTTATCCACAGCTTTTTTGATTGACGGGGCGTTAAGGATTCTTATAATCCGCCGCACTTCCCTATAAGGAAGGCGCTTTCGCGTCAGCCCTTGTTTCTGAGCCAAAGCGTTGGTTTACAAACCGGCGGCCCGGACTTTTGGTCGAGGCTTTTACGGTTTGGTTCGATATCACAAAGAAGGAGTATGAAACGTGGCCCGTATCGCAGGTGTTAACGTTCCCGACAACAAGCGCGCCATTATCGCCTTGACCTATGTTCACGGCATCGGCCGCACCACCGCCAAGAAAATCGCCGATGCGTGCGGCATCGACCATGCTCGCCGCATGAACCAGCTGACCGAGGACGAACTCAACGCCATCCGCCGCGAGATCGAAACAGGCAAGTTCCTGATCGAGGGTGATCTGCGCCGCGAGGTGTCGATGAACATCAAGCGCCTGATGGACATGAAGTCCTATCGCGGTCTGCGTCACCGCCTCAACCTGCCGGTTCGCGGCCAGCGCACGCGCACCAATGCGCGCAGCCGCAAGGGCCCGGCCAAACCGGTTGCCGGCAAGAAAATGGCGACCAAGAAATAATTGGGCCACCCCGTTCATAACGTTTTCGACATTTCAGGATTGTAAGACACCATGGCACAGGAAAAAACAGCAGACGCCGCCGCGAAACCCGCCGCTGGCAAAGCCAAGAAAAAAGCCCGCAAGAACATCGTGGCGGGCGTGGCGCACGTCAACGCCACCTTCAACAACACCATCGTCACCATCACCGATGTTCAAGGCAACGCGATTTCGTGGTCGTCCTCGGGCACGATGGGCTTCAAGGGCTCGCGCAAATCGACCCCTTACGCCGCCCAGATGGCTGCCGAAGACGCTGGCCGCAAGGCGATGGATCATGGCATGCGCGAATTGGATGTGACGGTGAAGGGCCCCGGCTCGGGCCGCGAATCCGCCCTGCGCGCGCTGCAGTCGATCGGTTTTTCGATTCGCGCGATCAAGGACATCACCCCGGTGCCGCATAACGGCTGCAAACCGCGCAAACGTCGCCGCGTGTGATCGCCGAAGGCATCCCCCCGAAGGCGGGGATCCCGGGAGTAAAAGTTTTATTTAACCAGAGGCCGGCTAAGAACCGGATGACGTTAGAAAAGGAAAGATGACTATGATTCAGAAAAACTGGCAGGAACTGATCAAGCCGAACAAAGTCGATGTCGATCACGGCAAGGACGCGCGCAGCGCGGGTAAAATCGTCGTGGATCCGCTGGAGCGGGGCTTTGGCCTGACGCTGGGCAACGCTCTGCGGCGCATTCTGTTGTCCTCGCTGCAGGGTGCGGCTGTGACCTCAGTGCAGATCGAGGGTGTGCTGCATGAATTTTCCTCGATCGAGGGCGTGCGCGAAGACGTCACCGACATTATTCTGAACATCAAAGCCATCGCCGTGCGCATGCACGTCGAGGGACCCAAGCGCATGCGCCTTCACGCCGAAGGCCCGTGCGAAGTGACCGCCGGCATGATCGAGGCGGGCGCCGACATCGAAATTATGAACCCGGACCTGGTCATCTGCACGCTCGACAAGGGTGCCAAGCTGAACATGGAAATGGCAGTCAACACCGGCAAGGGCTACCGCCCCGCCGCGCAGAACCGCCCGGAAGAAGCGCCCGTCGGCCTGATACCGGTCGACAGCGTGTTCTCACCGGTGCGTAAAGTGTCCTACGAGGTGGAAGACACCCGCGTGGGCCAGATCACCGACTACGACAAGCTGACCCTGCACGTGGAGACCAATGGTGTCATCTCGCCCGAGGACGCCGTGGCCTACGCCGCACGCATCCTGCAGGATCAACTGCAAGTATTCATCAATTTCGAAGAGCCCAAGACCGCAGAAGCGCGCGAAGAGCGCGACGAACTGCCGTTCAATCGTAATCTGCTGCGCAAAGTCGACGAGCTCGAGCTCTCGGTCCGCTCGGCCAACTGCCTCAAGAACGATAACATCGTTTATATCGGCGACCTGGTTCAGAAATCGGAAAGCGATATGCTGCGCACGCCAAACTTCGGTCGCAAGTCGCTCAACGAGATCAAGGAAGTTCTGGCGACCATGGGTCTGCATCTGGGCATGCAGATCGAAGGCTGGCCGCCCGAGAATATCGAGGACCTCGCCAAGAAAGTGGACGAGCCGTTCTAGTCTTTACCGAGGGCACGGTGCCCGCCTTTGCCTTCCATGGCGACATGTCGGCAGAGAACGTAATGGCCCTTCCGCGGAAGGCCGCAAGCTGAGAAGAAAGGAAGACCGGAGATGAATCACGGTATCAAGCAACGCAAACTGAACCGCACGACCCCGCACCGCCAGGCGATGTTCGCCAACATGGCGGCGTCGCTGATCAAGCACGAGCAGATCATCACCACGCTGCCCAAGGCCAAGGATCTGCGCCCGTTCGTGGAAAAACTCATCACCCTGGGTAAAAAAGGCGGTCTGGCCAATCGTCGCCGCGCGATTGCGATCATGCGCGACAAGGATCAGGTCGACAAGATTTTCAGCGTGCTGGCCGAACGCTACAAGACCCGTGCCGGCGGCTATTGCCGCGTGCTCAAGGCCGGCTTCCGCTACGGCGACGCCGCCCCTATCGCGGTGATCGAGCTGATCGACCGCGATGTCACCGCCAAGGGCAAGGACAGCGGTCCGGTACCGGGTGAGGAGATCGTGGCGTCCGAACACGAAGCCGCCCCCAAAACCGCCAAGGCCCCGAAAAAACCCGCCGCGCCCAAGGCCCCCAAGGCCGAGAAAGCCGCCGGCGGCAAGAAGGAAGGCCAATCGGCATCGCCCAAAGCGCCGCGCAGCCCGCGCGGATCGCAGCGCGGCGGCTGATTTTACGTTTTACAGGATTGCAAAAAACGGCCTTAATCAGGCCGTTTTTTTTTGGCATGGTTGCGGGCATGAAAAACGCTTTTCTCCTGACCCTCGCGCTTTTGTTTTTCTCCCCGCTGCCGTCCTGGGCGCAGGACGCGGACAAGACCGTGCCCGCCACTCGCGCGCAGGCCGAACTGTCGTTCGCGCCGCTGGTGAAGCAGGTGTCGCCCGCCGTGGTCAACATCTATACCAGCCGGGTGGTGGCCCGTGCCTACAGCCCCTTCATGAACGATCCGTTCTTCGAGCATTTCTTCGGCCAGAGCTTCGGCATGGGCGGGCTGACCCGCCGGCAGGTGGAAAATTCCCTGGGCTCGGGCGTGCTGATGGAGCCGGACGGGCTGATCGTCACCAACGCCCATGTCATTCGCGGGGCCGATGAGATCAAGGTGGTGCTCAACAGCGGCAAGGAATACGAGGCGCGCAAGGTGCTGGCCGACGATGCCTCCGACCTTGCGCTCCTGCGCATCGACGCTAAAGGCGAGCAGCTGCCCTATGTGACCCTCAAGCCCAGCGAAACGCTGGAAGTGGGCGACATGGTGCTGGCGATCGGCAACCCCTTTGGTGTCGGCCAGACGGTGACGAGCGGCATCGTCTCGGCGCTGGCGCGCTCCTCGCTCAACATCAACGACTTCAATTTCTTCATCCAGACAGATGCCGCCATCAACCCCGGCAATTCCGGCGGGCCGCTCGTCGCCATGGATGGGCACGTGGTTGGCATCAATTCAGCCATCTTCTCGCGCACCGGCGGCAGCCTGGGGATCGGCTTCGCCATTCCTTCGGAGATGGTGGCGAGCGTGATCGCGGCCGAAAAAGCGGGCCGGGGCTCGGAACACGGCGTGGTGCGCGCCTGGATGGGCGTCACCGGCCAGAAACTGACCAGCGACATCGCCGAATCGCTCGGGCTTGCCGATACGCGCGGCGTGCTGGTGGCGGCGCTTTCAAACGCCAGCCCGGCGCGCAAGGAAGGGCTTGATGTCGGCGACGTCATCATCGGCATCAACGGCCGGCCCGTGGGCGATCCGGCCGAACTGAAATTCCGCATGGCGACCATTCCGCTGGGCTCCGAAGCGCGTTTCGATGTGGTGCGCAAGAAGGGTGGCACCGGGACGGTGACCGTGCAGGCGATTGCCCCGCCGGACGAGCCGCCGCGCGCCGAAACCGTGCTGGAGGGCTATCATCCGCTTGCCGGAGTGAAGGTGGCCAACCTCAATCCCGCGGTGGCGGCGGAGCTGGGCCTGCGCGAGGACGAGGGCGGCGTGGTGATCGTCGACGTCGACGGTCGTTCGGGCGCACTGCGCTTTGCCGATCCCGGTGACAGGGTGGTGGCGGTGAACGGCCGCGACATCGACGCTGTCGCCACGTTGCGCGAAGTTCTGGAAGACGGCAACGTCCGCGCCTGGCAGATCGTGCTCTCGCGCGACGGCCGCCAGCGTCAGATCATCATCCGCTAGGCCTTTCCGCGTCCTGGATTGTCATCGTTCGCCAAACGTTCTATATAGATTGGCATGCCCGATCTTTTTGCCGCCAGTGCCGCCGTTTCCGCCAATGAGGGGCCGCGCCCGCTGCCCGACCGGCTGCGCCCGGCCGATCTCGCTCAGGTGGCGGGGCAGGGGCATGTGCTCAATCCGGAATCGGGCCTGTGGAAGATGATCGCGGAGGGGCGCGTCACTTCGCTCATCCTCTGGGGCCCGCCCGGCTGCGGCAAGACCACCCTTGCGCGCCTGATGGCCGGCAAGACGGATATGCATTTCGAGCAGATTTCGGCGATCTTCTCGGGCGTGGCGGATTTAAAGCGCGTGTTCGAATCCGCGCGCCTGCGCCGCCGCAACGGCCAGAGAACGTTATTGTTCGTCGACGAAATCCACCGCTTCAACAAATCGCAGCAGGACGCGTTCCTGCCAGTTCTCGAGGACGGCACCATCACGTTGATCGGCGCGACCACGGAAAACCCCTCGTTCGAGCTCAATCCCGCGCTGCTTTCCCGCTGCCAGGTATTCGTGCTGCGGCGCCTGGACGACGACGCGCTTGAAGTGCTGCTGCGGCGCGCGGAGGAGGATGCCGGGCGCACGCTACCGTTGACAGAGGAAGCGCGCGCCACGCTGCGCGCGATGGCGGATGGCGACGGCCGCTATATCCTGACCATCGCCGAGCAGGTTCTGGCACAGGGCAAAACGCTTGACCCCGCCGCGCTTTCTTCCCTGGTCAACCGCCGTCCTGCCCTTTACGACAAAAGCGACGACAGCCATTACAATTTGATCTCGGCGCTGCATAAATCGGTACGTGGATCGGATGTGGACGCCGCTTTGTACTGGTTCGCGCGCATGCTGGAGGGGGGAGAAGATCCGCGCTATCTCGCCCGGCGCCTGGTGCGCATGGCGGTCGAGGATATCGGTATGGCCGAGCCGCAGGCGCTGCCCTTTTGCGTGAGCGCGTGGGAGACTTACGAAAGGCTCGGCAGTCCCGAGGGCGAGCTGGCCCTGGCGCAGGCGGTGATCTTCCTCGCCACCGCGCCCAAATCGAACGCGGCCTACGCGGCTTACAATCAGGCACGCGCTACCGCGCGCGATACGGGATCGCTGGCGCCGCCCGCGCATATCATGAATGCGCCGACCAAGCTCATGAAAAACCTCGGCTACGGGGCAGACTATGAATACGACCCCGACACGCCCGAAGGATTCTCGGGCCAGAATTATTTTCCCGACGGCATGAGACGCCAGGAATTCTATCGGCCCTTCGAACGCGGCTTCGAGCGCGAGGTCGTCAAACGCCTGGATTACTGGCGGAAGCTGCGGGAGCAGAAAAAGTAGATCCCGCAAGTTTGCGCTTTCGCGGCCCGGCAAAGATATAATGACAGCCTGCCGGGAGCATGTTAGGTTAACGCCATGAAAAGAATGACTTTTTTGATGATAACCGTTCTGGTCGCCGGGCTTGCGGGCGCTTGCGCTCCGGTTGATGTGCCGCCGCCGCCTGAACCGATGGATATCGAGCAGGTGAAAAAGGACATGTCCTGGACCCCGCCCGCCGATGAGCCGCCCGTCACCCATTCCGAACAAGGCATGCGATGAGCGAGGCCGCGCTTCTGGACGTGCAGGACGACGATGACGGCCAACGCCTCGACCGCTGGCTGAAAAAGCGCCTGCCGGGCGTTCCTTATGCGCTACTGCAAAAACTGATGCGTACCGGGCAGGTGCGCGTCGACGGCAAGCGCGCCAAGGCCGAAACGCGCCTGGTGGCCGGGCAGAAGGTGCGCGTTCCGCCCGTAGACATCAAAAGCGGCGATAAACGCGGCGACCAGTTCCGGCCGCAGGGCGACGACAAGGCCTACATTGAAAGCCTTATCATTTACGACGACGGCGACATCATCGCGCTCAACAAGCCCTTCGGCCTGCCGTGCCAGGGCGGATCGGGCATCATGCGCCATGTTGACGGACTGCTTAAAAGCCTGACGAGCAAAAAGGGCGTGAAGCCGCGCCTAGTGCACCGTCTTGACCGCGACACATCGGGCGTTCTTCTGGTGGCGCGGTCGCTTAAGATGGCGCAGGCGCTTGGGCGCATGTTTTCGGGACGCGGCATCCGCAAATATTACTGGGCGGTGGTGACGCCTGCGCCCGAAACCTATGAAGGGCGCATCGACATGCCGCTCAACAAGGGCCTGGGCAACGCCAAGGACAAGATGATCGTCGACGAGGATGAAGGCAAAACGTCGATTACCGACTTCGCGCTGATAGAACACGCCGGGAAGACGGCGGCCTTCATGGCGTTCTGGCCGCGCACCGGCCGCACGCACCAGATCCGCGTGCACGCGGCCGAGGGCTTGAAATGCCCGATTCTGGGTGATGAGAAATACGGCCGCGACGACGAGCTGCTAGATAACGTCGAGATCGCCGGGCGGCTTCATCTGCACGCGCGCCGGGTGATATTCAAGCACCCCGCGACTGGCAAGACGATCGACATCACGGCACCGCTGCCGCCCGACCTGAAAAAGACCTGGAAGGCGCTGGGGTTCGATCACAACGACAAGGGCGATCCGTTCGCCGATCAGGATTAGCGCGGCCATGGTGCTGTTTTACGAGGAAAAGCAGGAGAAGCCCGACACGCCCACGCGCCGTCGCCTGCGCCTTGTGCGCCGGATCGTGTTCTGGCTTTTCGTTCTGAGCGTCATTGCGTTGTGGGTGCTGTCGCGCCTGGGCGGGAACGGCGAGCCCCTGCGCCTGGGGATGCAGGATTACCTGAGCCAGGTTTCGGGCATGACCGCCGAGATCGGCGATTTCCGCGACATGCGCTTTTTCCCCATAGCCGGCATCGACATCGGCGATACCACTTTCACCGATTCCGCCGGCGCGCCGCGGGCGAAGCTCGCGCACCTCCGCATACGCATGAATTTCTGGGATGTGTTCTTCAACCGCCGGCGTTATCACGAACTGATGCTTTCCGGCTTGCACTTGATGCCGGGCGGGCATCTGCCGGGGGCGGTGGTGATCGACAGCGCCGGATTGTCGGCGGAGGAGAAGGCGTTCACCCTGTCCGGGCATTACCAGGAACGGCCCTTTACCTTGCGCCTGCCGGTCGAGACGGCGGTGGCGGTGTCGGGCGTGAACCTGTTCACCGTGCCGGAAGCGCTTGGGATTCTTGTGACGCGGCCCGGCGTGCTGGAGGCCGATTTGCGGCGCCGGGGCAAAGTTCTGACCGGCACGCTGCGGCTCCAGGGGCGCCATGCGGCTCGGGCGCAGGCGCTTTCCGATCTCGTTCTGCTGCTCTCTCTGGCCCAGGGGCGCACGACCGCCGTGCCGCCGCTGCCCGATGTGCGCCGGGAGAAATGCCTGGCGGGCGACATGACTCTCGGGCGCGATGAGCTGAGCGTCAATCTTGCGCCCTGCAAGGCAGAGCCATGAAGAGATTTTACCGGCAGGCGGGCGTAGAAGCAGACGCGGTGCAATTCACGATCACCCTCGACGGAAAACCGGTGCGCACGCCCGCTGGCCGCACGTTGACGGTTTCTTCCGAACGGCTCGCGGCAGCCATCGCCTCCGAATGGCAGGCGCAGGAAAAAGACATCGTGCCGGCCCGCATGCCCCTGACGCAGATCGCAGTCACGGTGCTCGACCGTCTGGGGGAGCAGCGCCCTGCCCTGGAAACGGAGATGATGCGCTATCTCGATACTGATCTGCTGTGCTATCGCGCTGCTCATCCTCCGGAGCTGGCGGCCCGGCAGGAAGCGGCGTTCGCAGTACCGCTGCGCTGGTTCGCGGGGCGCTATGGCGCGACTCTGAAGACGACCACGGGCCTGAACGCGCTCGCGCAGCCCCAAGCCGCGCACGAAGCCGTGGCAGTAGAAGCGCGGGCTCTTGATGATCAGCGCTTCCTCGCGCTTTATCTTGCTGTGAAAGCAGCAGGCTCGCTGGTGCTGGGGTTGGGTCTTGCCGCCCGAGAATTTTCGGCGGACGACGTGTGGTCGCTCATGCATATGGAAGAGCAGCACAAGGCCGAAATCTATGGCGAATCCCTTGAAAGAACGGGCGCCGTGTACATGGAACTGCAGGCGCTGGCGCGCTTTTTAAGCCTGCTTGAAGCGGCGTGAACGCCCGCGCGTTTACGAAGATGTTGCGCTGCGGAAAAATTTTTGTTACTGTCAGGTTTCTGTGCAACAAAAAATGGAAATGACCATGGCTTACGCCGTCAAGAGTACACCCGTCATTTCCGGTCCCGGCGCGGGGCTTTTCCTGGTCTAGGAAACCCTGTAAAGGCCCGGAAATCCTGAATTTTAAGGGGTTTCGACAGGCCGCCGGACGCTTCTTCGCCGCACATTTTCCTTTCCCTTGTGCCGTATTTCCGGAGTGTCTTTGCGCCTGTCGCCGCCTTTCGCGCCGCCACTGGCCATGTGATGATTGAAAAGATGAAGAACAGCAACGTGACATACAAGGACGTGATCCGTTTCGCCGCCCATTACTGGCGCCGCCATGCGCGCTTCGGTGCTGGCGCGGCGGCGCTGATGTTTACGGCCACAGCGATCGACGCCCTGGTGCCGGTTTATGTCGGCAAGATCGTGGACGCGCTGGCGCAGGGCGCGCCTGGAAACCTCGATTCCTACGGCCGAGCGATGCAGTTCTTTTTCGTTTTCCTGATCATCAGCCTGGTGTTTCACTTGCTCCGCGCGGGGTCGATGTACCTGTGGAACATTTTCGCCATCCGCAATCTTTATGAGATCGTCAGCGAGTCGATGCAGAAAGTGCAACGCTTCTCGGCCGACTGGCACGCTAATAGTTTCGCCGGCGCCACCGTGCGCAAGATCACGCGCGGCATGTGGTCGTTCGACGTGTTCGAGGACACGTTGTTCATGGGCCTGATGCCGGCGGTCGTCATCACCGTGGCGATGTGCGCAATGCTGATCCTGAAACTGCCGGAGGTAGGCCTGTTCGCGTCTTTCATGGTGCTGCTGTACGCGATCTTCAGCATTCTGATGTCCATTCGCGTGCTAGCGCCGCTGTTTCGCGAGTCGGCGCGCGCCGACACGAAAATGGGCGCAACCCTGGCCGACATCATGACCGGCATTCCTACGATCAAGGCGTTCGGCGCGGAAGAGCGCGAGGACGGGCTGTTCCGCGAGGTCAGCACGCTGTGGCGCCGCCGTGCCATCAAAAGCTGGCAGACGGCACAGACCGTCGATCTGTCACGCGGTCTTCTGCGCGTCGTCATGATGACGGGGATGATCCTTCTAACCATCTGGATGTGGAAGCAGGGGCGCTCGAGCCCCGGTGACATCGCCTTGGCGCTGACCAGCTTTTTCATCATCGGCGGGTATCTGCGCGATGTGGGCATGCATATCACCAACCTGCAGAAATCAGTGAGCGAGATGGAAGACGCCATCAGTTTCTGGCTGCAGGACACCGAAGTCAGGGACGCCTCGGGCGCGCCAGCGATCCGCATCAGCCAGGGCGGCATCACTTTCGACAACGTCACCTTCGCCTACAAGGGGCAGGAGCGGCCGACCTTCGCCGGTTTCAATATCGACATCCGCCCGGGCGAGAAAATCGCGCTGGTGGGCCCCTCGGGCAGCGGCAAATCGACGTTCATCAAACTGATCCAGCGCCTTTACGACGTTCAGGGTGGCAGGATCCTGATCGACGGGCAGGACATCGCCGCCGTGACGCAGGAATCGCTGCGCCGCCATATCGCGCTCGTGCCGCAGGACCCGATTTTATTCCACCGCTCGCTGGCGGTAAACATCGCTTACGGCCGCCCGGGCGCGGGTCTGGCGGAGATCGAGGACGCTGCGCGCAAGGCTTACGCCCACGATTTCATCACTGCTTTGCCGCAAGGCTAAGAGACACTGGTGGGCGAGCGCGGCGTGAAGCTTTCGGGCGGCGAGCGCCAGCGCGTGGCGATCGCGCGGGCGATACTGGCGAACGCGCCGATCCTGATCTTGGACGAGGCGACCTCGAGCCTGGATTCGATCTCGGAGCATTACATCCAGAAGGCGCTTGAAGCCCTGATGGAAGGGCGCACGACCATCACTGTGGCGCACCGGCTTTCGACCATCCAGAAAGCCGACCGCATCCTCGTGTTTGCGGGCGGCTTGATCGTGGAGCAGGGCACGCACGCGGAGCTGGTGGCGCGGCCGGGCTCGCAGTACCGGAACCTATACGAGATGCAGGCCTTTGACCTGGTGGGGAACGGGTAAAGAAGTCTTACAGCCACGTCCGGGGGTGGGGGACGGGTTTGCCGGCAACGGCGAGGCTTATGCCTTTTATAAAGCGATAAGTGAAATAGGCGAGCGCCGGGCCGATGCCCGTGAACGCCGCCGCTATCATCAAAAGGAAGTTGTCCATGATGTAGGCGTGCAGGGCGGCGTGGAGATCGTTCTGGCTCAGCCTGTAGGTTTCCATGAACCGGGCCGTCATGGCCCCGATGGCGGCAGGGTCGGCAAAAAAGCTGACCGCCAGGCCTGCGAGTGGCAGGCAGAGCGCCAACACGAGCCCGCCCACCCAGACCGTATGGCTTATATAGAGTGTGTGGGAATGGCGCAGCGAGTTCGCCGGCTGCCTCCGGCGCAAAAGCCAGCCGGTGATAAGAGCAGCAAAAAACAGGAGCCCACCCGCGATCTGAGCCGCCAGCGACATGACGGCGAATTGCAGCGCGATGCCGGCGATGACGGCGATGTAGAGGGAAAGAATGATTTTATCGGTGCCGGTCATCGTTTCCTCTAGCGCCGGCTGAACAGTTTTTCGATATCGGCGAGACTGAGGCCGATCCAGGTCGGGCGGCCGTGATTGCACTGGCCCGAAAGCGGGGTTTCCTCCATCTGGCGGAGAAGAGCGTTCATCTCCTCGACATTCAGGCGCCGGCCGGAACGCACCGAGCCGTGGCAGGCCATGGTGGCGAGGATGTGGTTGAGCCGTTCTTCAAGACCGCCGATATGGCCATGCTCGCGGATTTCATCGGCGAGATCGCGTACCAGGACGGTGGGCGCGATGCGATCAGCCAGCAGCGCCGGCACCGCACGCACCGCGACGCAGGTCGGGCCGAACGGTTCGATCTCAAGCCCGGCCTTGAGCAGGTCGGCCGCGTTTTCCACCATGTCCAGCGTGCGGTTTTCGTCGAGATCGACGATTTCAGGGCTGAGCAGACCCTGCCGCGCCACGCCCTGCAACGCCAGCTGGGCCTTGAAGCGTTCATAGACGAGGCGTTCGTGCGCGGCGTGCTGGTCGACAATCACAAGACCTTCGGCGGTCTGGGCGATGATGTAGTTTTCATGCACCTGGGCGCAGGCGGCGCCGAGCGGGAAAGTCTGCGGCGCCTGTTCGCCTTGCGCCTGCGGCCGGACAGACGGTGCGTGCGTGGCCAGGGGCTCGTAATGATTATAGACCGCCTCGGCGAGGGCGGTTTGCGTATAGGAGGCGTAAGGCGGCGGCACGCCCGGGGCGTTGGCCGGACGGAACATCGAAAGGGCCGCGCCGGAAACGGGCGCGGCGGTGCTCTGGCCGTTCCGGTGCAGGCCGTGCTTGAGCGCGCTGACGATCATGCCGCGCACGAGCGCCGCGTCGCGGAAACGCACTTCGGCCTTGGCGGGGTGGACGTTGACGTCGACTTCCTGCGGGTCGACGTCGAGAAACAGCGCCAGCGCCGGATGCCGGTCGCGCGCCAGCACATCGGCGTAAGCGCCGCGCACGGCGCCCTGGAACAGGCGGTCGCGCACCGGGCGCCGGTTGACGAACAGATACTGGTCCTGCGCGGTGCCGCGCGCGTAGGTCGGCAAGCCGGCGTAACCGTGCAGCCGCAGCCCCTCGCGCTCGGCCAGCACGGCGAAGGCGCTGGCGTAAAAATCGCGGCCCAGCACGGCGCTGAGGCGGCTTTTCAAGGCTTCGCCGTCATCGGCGGCGGTTTCGGGCGCATAGCGGAACGAGAGTTGCCCGTCATGCTCGAGCGAAAAACCGATGCGCGGCCAGGCCATCGCCAGGCGCTGGACCATGTCGCGCGCCGCCATATATTCGGCGCGGTCTGTCTTGAGGAATTTCAGGCGCGCGGGCGTGGCGAAAAAAAGATCGGCGACTTCGACCGTGGTGCCGCGCGCGCGCGACGCCGGCGCAGGTTCGCCCTTGCGGCCTGCTTCGGCCGCGATCTGCCAGGCCCGGCCGGGGCCGGTCGCGCTTGTGATCTGCAGGCGACTGACAGCGGCGATGGAGGGCAGCGCTTCGCCGCGGAAGCCGAGATAGTCGATGGCGAGAAGATCGTCGCCGGGCAATTTCGAGGTCGCGTGGCGGTCGAGCGCCGCTGTCAGTTCTTCAGGCGTCATGCCGGTGCCGTCGTCGGCGACGCGGATCAGGCTTTTGCCGCCCTGGCGCAGGGCGATGTCGATGCGCGTTGCGCCTGCGTCGATCGCGTTCTCGACCAGCTCCTTGACGGCGGCGGCCGGACGCTCGATCACTTCCCCCGCCGCGATACGGTTGATGAGGGTTTCAGGCAGATAGCGGATGCGCATGGGGTTATATAACCACAGGCGCGAAAGGCCGGAAAGGGGGCTTATTTGCGGTAGCGGGCGTCGATGGTGGCGCCGGTCAGAAGCGCCCCGGACAGGTCGGCACCATCGAGAATGGCGCCCGTGAGGTCGGTGCGGCGCAGGTCACAGTCAATCAGGATGGCGTAGGACAGATCGACCCCCATCATGATGGCGTCGGCCAGATTGGTGCCGCGCAGGACCGCGTAGCGCATGTTGGAGCCGCTCAGATTGACCCGCTGCAGCCATTTGCTGCCGTCTTCGTTGGTGAATTGCAGCGGCGCGAAATTCGCTTCCGAAAGATCGGCGCGGGAAAGCTGGGCGTTTTTGAGCGAGGTGCCGCGCATATCGGCGCGGCGCAGCAGCGTGTCGCGGAAATCGCTGCGGTCGAGGATGGCGCTTTGCAGCTCGATGCTTTCCATGTCCTGGCGCAGGAAGTTGGCGCCGATCGCCTTGATGGCAGTGAGGGAATAATTCTTGATTCCCACCACGCTGCGCATGTCGTAGCCGCTGAGGTCGAGGCGCTTGCCTTCCTTGCCAGCGGCGGCTACCCAGACCGAATGGTCCTTGAGCAGGTCGGGCAGGGTCTTGCCCAGCGTTTCGATCTTGGTGCCCATGGATTCGTCGGTCAGGGCTTCCTTGATATTGGCGCCACCAGTTTCCGTCTGCAGCAGCACCGTGCCGCTCATGATCGAGGAGCGCAGATTGGCGTTGCTGAGATTGGTGCCGGTTAGATCGGCGTCGCTGAGGTTCGCGCCCTCGAAGTTGGCACCGCTGAAATCGGCTGTCTGGATTACCACGCCGGAAAGATCGGCGTCGGAGAAGTCGGCCGCCGAAGCGCGCGAGCCGGACAGGTTGGTTTCCGACAGTTTGGCGCCGGTGAATACGGTCTTGTGCACTTTCTCGGCGGGGATGCCGGGGCGGGGGATGTCGGCCATCAGGCCGTCATCGTCCTTTTCCATCAGGCGGCCCTCGCGCAAATCGGCACTTTTGAGATCGGCGCCGGTGAGGTTCGCCCCCGCCACGTAGGCGCCGCGGAAATCGGCGCGCGAGAAATCGCCGTTTTCAAGGTTGGCATTGCGCATGTCGCAGGCAAAGAAGCAGGCGCCGCGGAATTTGCCGCGCCCAAGCTGCGCTCCGATCAGGAGCGAGCCGGTGAAATCGGCCTGGGAAAAATCGGCTTCGCGGAAATCGAGGCGCGAAAGATCCTTGAACTTGAGCACGCAGCGCGCGCCGCCCCGAATCCCCTTGATGTAGGTTTCGTGCTTTTTGATGACGTCATCCAGCTCGCGCTGGGTGATCTTCTCAAGCGTATTGTTGACGGCCGGCGCAGGCGTGCTCATCGGTCACCACGGTAAAAAACTGCCCTCGCCCGGCCCAGGTACCGTCCCGGCCGGACACGCCTCTTAGGATACTTGATTCTCTCTAAAATTTTATGAATTTCAGCCGGTTAGCCCGCGCCCCGCAGAAGGGCGGCCAGCCCCGAAGCCGGTTTTTCCCCGCGCAGGGCCGCAAGGGCTTCGCCGGCCAGGGTCTTGCCCAGCTCGACCCCCCATTGATCGAAGCTGTTGATATTCCATAGTATTCCCTGAACGAAGACCTTGTGCTCGTACAGGGCGACGAGCTGACCCAGGTGGCCAGGGTCGAGCCGGTCGAGCAGCAGGACAGACGCAGGCCGGTTGCCGGCGAAAGCCCGGTGCGGCGCGCCGCCGGCATCCGCCTGTGTGCGGCCCACGGCCAGAGCCTGGATCTGGCCCAGCAGGTTGGCGAGCAGCAGTTCGTGATGTCCGGCGAGATCATGGTGCGGCCGGCGGGCGGCGATGAACTCGCAGGGGATCGTATCGGGGCTTTGATGGATGAGCTGGTAGAAGGCGTGCTGACCGTTGGTGCCGGGCTCGCCGAACAGCACCGGGCCGGTGCCATAGGACACGGCGCGCCCGTCGCAGTCGACGCTTTTGCCGTTCGATTCCATGTCGAGCTGCTGCAGGAAGCGCGGCAGGCTCGCAAGGCGCTGGTCGTAGGGCAGCACGGCAAGCGTCTCCATGCCAAGAAAATTGCGGTTCCACAGGCCGGCGAGCGCGAGGATGACCGGCATGTTCGCTTCGAGCGGCGCTTCGCGGAAATGGCGATCCATGGCGTGGGCGCCGTCGAGCAGCTCGCGGAAATTCTCAAAGCCGATAGCGAGCGCGATGGAAAGACCGATCGCCGACCACAGGCTATAGCGTCCGCCGACCCATTCCCCGAAGGGGAACATGTTGTCGGACGCGATGCCGAAAGCCGCGACCGCGTCGCGGTTGGTGGACAAGGCGGCGAAGTGACGGGCGACGGCTTTTTCATCGCCGCCCAGCGCCGCCAGCAGCCACGCGCGCGCGGTGGTGGCGTTAGCCATGGTTTCCTGGGTGGTAAAGGTCTTGGACGCCACCAGGAACAGCGTGGTTTCAGGGTTGCAGACGGCTAGCGCCGCCGCGAGGTCGGCACCGTCGACATTGGCGACGAACAAAACGCGCAACGCCGGATTCTGATACGGCGCCAGGGCTTCGCACACCATGCGCGGTCCGAGATCGGAGCCGCCGATGCCGATATTCACCACGGTGTCGATGCGTTTGCCGGTGTGACCTTTCCAGCTTCCTGAACGCACGGCGAAGGAGAAAGCTTTCATGCGCTCGAGGGTCTGATGGATTTCGGGCATGATGTCGGCGCCGTCGACAAGTACTTTATCGCCGCGCGGGCGGCGCAGGGCGGTGTGCAGCACGGCGCGATTTTCGGTGCCGTTGATTTTATCGCCCGCAAACATGCGGTCGCGCCATTGCTCGAGCCTGCGCGCGCGGGCGAAGGAAAAGAGAAGCGCCAAAGCGCGTTCGTCGAGGCGCTGGCGGCTGTAATCGAGCAGAAGGCCGGGGATCTGCAAGCTGAAGCGGGCGAAGCGCCCGGCATCCGCCGCCAGAAGATCGCGCAGATGCGTGTTTTCAAGCGCGCGGGCGTGGGCGGCCAGTGCCTGCCAGGCAGGATCGTCAGTCAACATGGGGGAGGACGTCATAGATTTTATCGGCCTTGAGATTTTCGGGCTGCCCCACGGCGACCCAGGTTACGGCGGCAGGATCGAGCAGGCGCCGCGCCACGCGCTGCACGTCGGCAGTGGTGACGGCCTCGATCCGGGCTTTATGCCCATCGAGGTAATCGAGCGGCTTTTTATCGAGCTGCATGCCCATCAGCAGCTCGGCGATGGCTTTGGTGGACGAAAGCATCAGCGGCATTGCGCCGGTGAGATAGGATTGGGCGTCGGCCAGTTCTTGCGCGCTGACGGGCGCTTCGCGCATTCGTTCGAATTCCTTGCGGATCAGATCGCGCATCAGTCCGGCATTGCCGTTTTGCGTCGAGGTGCCGAAGCCGTAGACGTCGACATGGTCGTAATCGGCGAGATAGGTGTAGATGCCATAGGTGAGGCCGCGCTTTTCGCGAATCTCCTCGGTCAGGCGCGAGCCGAAGCCCGAGCCGCCCAGGATGAAATCCATCACCTGCGCGGCGTAATAATCGGGATCGTTTTGCGGGATTCCCGGCATCATACCCTGCAGGACGGTCTGCGGGATGTCGCGTCGCACCAGCGCCAGTGTGCCGGGATTTTCAACCGCCGCCGCCGGCAGGGGTTCGACGGCCCCATTCGCCGGCAGGGCACCAAAGATTTTATCGAGTACACCCGCGAGTTCGCCCGGGGTGATGTCGCCCGCGACCGCGATCACAAGGCGCCCGCCCACGAGCCGGTCGCGCACGAAGGCGCGCAGATCATCGGGCGTCACAGCACCGTAGCCGCTTATGGTGCCGCCACTGTTGAGCGCGTAGGGGTGCGTGCCGTAGGCGCGGTCGTTGAGGATGCGGGCCGCGATCCATTCCGGATCGGTCTGCGAACCCTTGACGCGTGCGATGTTGGCGGCGCGCATGCGCTCAACCGCTTCGGCGTCGAAGCGCGGCTTGGTGAGAGCGAGCGCCATCAGGTCGAAAGCCTTCTGCCGGTGCCGTGTGAGGGTGCGCAGAGAGCCGCGGAAATTGTCGCGGCTGGCGCCGAAGCTCAAGGAGATCGAATGATCGGTCAGCGCCTTCTGGAACGCGGTACCGTCGAGATCGCCCGCGCCTTCATCGAGCGTGCTGGCGACGAAGCGGGCGAGGCCCTGTTTGGCGATCGGGTCGCGGGCCGAACCACTTTCGGGGATCGCGAATTCGAGCGCAATGACGGGGACGCTGTGATCCTCGACCAGCCAGGCCTTGATTCCGCCGGGGCTCGTGACCTCTTGGATATCAAGAAATTTCTCGGCCCGTGCCGGCAGGGCCGCGAACATCATCAGCAGGAAGGCAAGCAGGATTTTCAT
>CAZNYM010000011.1:30208-44836 GCA_964577255.1 uncultured Pseudobdellovibrionaceae bacterium
GATTTTCATGGCGTGGCCTCCGCCGGGAGTAGATAGCCGCTGACAGGCGGCCGGTAGCCAGGCGCGGCAGGATCGAACATCTGCCGTGCTGCTTTTTCTATGTCGGATTTCAGAACCGAGTCGACCGTGCGCGGCCAGTATTCGATGTCGTCCAGTGTGAGGCCGGAGATCAGGCCGCGCCCCACCACCATGGCGGGGCCGGTCAGGCTGTCGCGGGCGAACGCCGCGGCGTCCTTAAGGCGCGCCTTGGATTCGGCAATCTCGGCGTCGGTGACGCCGTCCTTCACCAGCAAGGCCAGTTCGGCATCGAGGGCTTTTTCGAGCGTTTCCAGGGTCACACCCGGCGCGGGCGTGGCGCTCAGGGTCAGGGTGCCTTCATCCCAGGCGACCCCGTCGTAAGAGAAACCAACGCCGGTCGCAAGCTTACCGCGCACGACCAGCGCCTGGTAAAGGCGGGTGGCGGCGCCGCCGTCCATGATGTCCTGCAGGACGTCGAGCGCGAACGCGGCGGTTTTGTCGGCGCGCGCGGACGGCGCGCGGTAAAGCCGGATGAAAGCGGGCTGGCGCACATCTTTATGGCGCAGGGTCAAATGCGCGGGCGCGGGCAGTGGCGGCACTGCGCGCCAGGTGCGTTCCGGTACGTCGCGGCGCGGCCATGTGCCGTAAATTTTCTCCGCGAGCGGCTTTACGTCCTCAACCGTAACATCGCCCGCGATCACCACAAGCGCGTTATTGGGGGCGTAGTATTGATCGTAGAACGGTTTGAGCTGGGCCCATTGCAGGTTTTCAATCTCGTGCATCCAGCCGATTACCGGATTGCCGTAGGGATGGTTGATGAACAGGACGGCCTTCATCTGCTCCATCAGTGCGGCGGAAGGATCGTTGTCGGTGCGTTCGCGCCGCTCCTCCATGATGACTTTGTGTTCGGAGGCGTAATCGACCGGCGGCGGATTGAGATTCTGCAGGCGGTCAGCGTCGAGCGCCATCATCTTTTCAAGATGTTCGCGGGCGATGGTTTCGAAATAGGCGGTGTAGTCGTAGGCGGTGAAGGCGTTGTCGTTGCCCCCCAGCGCACGCACGGTGCGGGAAAATTCGCCCGGCTTCGCGGCAGTAGTGCCCTTGAACATCATGTGCTCGAGGAAGTGGGCCTTGCCCGATTGGCCCGGCGTTTCATCGGCGCTGCCGACCCGCAGCCAGACCATGTGGGTGACAACGGGTGCCCGGTGCAGGGGGATGACGACCACCGGCAGCCCGTTTTCCAGGGTGAAGGTTTGCGCGTTGTAGACTTTGGTTTCCGCGGCCCGTGCCGGCCCCGCGCCCAACGCCCAGAAAGCCAGGAAAAAAAGAAAGAATTTCATGGGGAATAGGTGTAATGGATAAAGGTCGAGGCGCAAAGAGCCGGCGACAAGGCATTTATTGACATAACATAAAAAATCGATGAGAGATGAGCGCATGACAGGGAATTTTACGACCTTTTATAATGAAGCAGTCGAACGCGCCACGCGCGGCATAGAGGTCCTTGGTGAAACGCTGACGGGCGGGCCGCCGGCCCGCCGCGTGCTAGGGATTCTCGAGCTGGGCCTGATCTTCGACGCCTGCACCGCCAACGGCGAGGCTTACTGGAACTACCGCGACAAGATGGCCGGCGATTTCGAGAAATCCACGGGGGAGGCGCTGCGCCTGGGCATGATCTGCGCTCGCGACGCGCACGAGCGCGCCCGTTTGCTGGCGGCCAGTTTCCTGGGCAGCCGTTTCGATGGCCCGGTCCAGATCGACCTGACGATTCAAAGAGGAACCGTAGCGCAGGTCGGGCGCGCGATTGATCTCTGCATTCCTTTTTTCCCCGCCCGGGGCACGCCGCGCATCGGCGACATGATAGGCGAGATTGCCGCGTACAAAAAAGCGATCGATAGTTTTCTGGCGCCCCATAGCTTCGATCAGATAATGCGTGACAACGCTCTTGAGGACGAAGTGGAGGGCGTGGCCAGCAGCCTGCAGGCCTCGAGCGAAATCCAGGCCCATAATGAGATGGCGTATGCGCACGCCGCTTCCGAAAGCGCCGTCGCGGCGCTGCGCTTTTATTTCCTGTGCGACCGTTTCGCGGAGCAAAGCGGCAGCCAGTCGAAAATGGTGCTGAGGGTCGCCGAACATATGATTGGCGGGGCAAGCGACATGGCTGATTCAGCCCGCGCCTGTGCCGAGGCAGTTTATACGAGCGAGCTTACCGGCCTGCCGTGCTTCACCGGACCGCGGTTTCGGCGGACGTAATCAGGGCGCAGCGGGCGCGATCTGCGCAGCCGCCTTTTCCTTTTCAAGCCGTTCCTTCTCCTCTTTCGGATCGAGAACGTCCTTGCTCTTGGCGCTTGCGCCGCTCAGCTTGATGCCCAGGATTTTCTCCGGCACCGATTTTTTCTCCGGGCCGGCCGCCGCCGCTTCCTGGTCGAGAGTCTGACGGATGGCGGGATCGGCCGCGACAGCGCCCGCTTTTTGCAGTAGCGCTGTTTCGCCGTTATCGGGCGCGGCGGCGGGGGCCTGGGCGCCGAACACCGCTTCACGGGCCTGCTGGCTCACGGCCTGCTCCTGCGGGCGCGGGGCGCCCGGGCGCGGCGGCCGCAGGCTGAAATCGGGCGGCATGGCGAGCGGCGCGCGCTTCACCACCGCGAATTCGTCGGGGCTTGAGCGCGTGAGGCCCAGCTGCTTCTTGGTGCCTTCGCAGGCGCTTAAGGCCAGCACGGCGCACAGGGAGAGGGTCAGCGGGTTAAGGCGTTGTCTGCTCATGGGATGAACCGTCTTTTTTACGTTGGGAGTCGAAGAATAGACCATCAATAATGACATAGGCAATCCCCAGCACGATGGCGGAATCGGCCACGTTGAAGGCGGGCCAGTGCCAGCCGAAGGCGTGGAAATCAAGGAAATCGAACACCGCGCCGTACAGCAGCCTGTCGATGACGTTGCCAAGGGCTCCGCCGATGACAGCCCCCAGGGCGAGTGCCAGGCGGGGATCGGCCACGCGCCGCAGCCAGACGAAAAAACCGGCGCAGATCGCCAGCGACAGGATGATAAAGACAGCGGGCGGCAGCGGGTCGCCGTGGTTGAACAGGCCGAAGCTGATGCCCCGGTTCCAGACGGTGACCAGGTTGAAGAACGGCGCGATCTCGAGCCAGGGTGGATCTTCAGCACGGGCGCTGAGCAACGCCTGGACGGCGAATTTGCTGACCTGATCCAGAATCAGCAGCGCGGCGCCCAGCATCAGACCCTTTTTCGCAAGCGGAGAGAAGGTAATCATCACGCGGCCTTCCTGTTGCGCACGTACCAGCGCACCGCATCGGCGTCGCGGCGGGAGATATGCGGGTATTCGGGATCGCTGCCAACATCGGGCAGGATCTTCCAGCAGCGCTGGCACTTCTCGCCCTCGGCCTTGGCAAACACGGCGGCCGCGCCCGGCACGTCGGCGAGCGTGAACGCGCCCGCAGGCGCGGCGCCTGTGTGCACGGTCAGTTGCGAGGTGATGCAGATTTCCGCCATGTCGGCGCCCTCGAGCGCGCGGGCCTGTTCGGCGCTTATATATAAGTGCGGATGCGCCTCGAGCGAGGAGCCGACGGTTTTGTCGGCGCGCTTGGGCTCGATCGCGCCCAGCACCACGCGGCGCAGATCGCGGATGGTTTCCCACTGCGCCGCCAGCGCGTCGTCGCGCCAGGCGGCGGGCACGGCGGGGAATGTGCGCAGATGCACGCTTGGCTCCGCGCCGAACACGCCCGGCGGGCGGAAGCGCCAGGCTTCCTCGGCGGTGAAGCACAAAAGCGGCGCGAGCCAGCTGACCAGGCAGTCATACAGGCAGGCCATGACCGTGCGGCAGGCGCGGCGCTCGAACAGGTCGGGCCGGTCGCAGTAGAGCCGGTCCTTGCGGATATCGAAATAGAAGGCGGACAGTTCGACCGCGCAGAAATTATGCAGGCGGTGCGCCAGGCGGCCGAATTCGTAGTTCCGGATGTAGCCGCGTATATCCTGATCGAGGACGGCCAGATGATGCAGCATCAGCCGCTCGAGCGCGGGCATGTTCGCGGTTTCGGTCTCTGGCACCATTTCTTCGCGCGTGAAGCCCTCGAGCGCGCCCAGCAGGTAGCGGAAGGTGTTGCGCAGGCGGCGGTAAAGATCGGCGGTGAGCTTCAGCGAGTCCTTGCCGATGCGCACATCCTCGCTGTAGTCGGACAAAAGCGCCCACAGCCGCACGATGTCGGCGCCGTGCTGGCCGATCATCTCATGCGGGTCGACGACGTTGCCCAGCGACTTCGACATCTTGTAGCCCTTTTCGTCGAGCACGAAGCCGTGGGTGAGCACGGCCTTGTAGGGCGCGCGGCCGCGTGTGCCGCAGGCCTCGAGCAGGGAAGAATGGAACCAGCCGCGATGCTGATCCGAGCCCTCGAGATACAGGTCGGCGGGCCAGGGCAGGCCGCGGGCCTCGAGCACGAAGGCATGAGTGCAGCCGGACTCGAACCACACATCGACAATGTCGAAGATCTGATCGTAATCGGCGGCTTTGTAGGAGGAACCCAGGAAATCCTGCGCCGGACGCGCCCACCACGCATCCGATCCTTCTTTTTCAAAGATGTCGCCGATGCGCTTGAGGACGGTTTCATCCTGGAGCGGCGCGCCGGTTTTTTTGTCGAGGAACAGCGCGATCGGCACGCCCCAGGCGCGCTGGCGGGAGATGCACCAGTCGGGCCGCTGCGCGATCATGGCGGTGATGCGGTTTTCACCCTGCGCCGGCACCCAGCGGGTTTTTTTGATCGCGTCGAGCGCGCGTTCGCGGATTTTATTGCCATCGTCCATGGCGATAAACCATTGCGGCGTGGTGCGGAAGATCACGGGCGCCTTGGAGCGCCAGGAATGGGGGTATTCGTGCTTGACCGAGCCCTTGGCCAGCAGACCGCCCGCTTCGTCGAGCGCCTTGAGCACGGCGAAGTTGCCGTCGCCCATTTCGCCCTTTTGCGTGTAGATCTCCTTGCCCGCGAACAGCGGCACGTGGTCGCGGAACTTGCCGTCGTCGGTGACGTTGTCGGGGATGTCGCGCGCGCCGAAATGCTTGAGGTAGAGATAGTAGTCGTCTTCGCCGTGGCCGGGGGCAATGTGGACGAAGCCGGTGCCGGCATCCTCGGTGACGAAGCCGCCCGCCAGCATAGGGATTTCATAGTCGTAGCCCTGAGCGTGCAGCGGATGGGCGCAGATCGTGCCCACGAGCTGTGCGCCTTCAAGCTCGGATTCGAGCGTCCAGGCTTCGATTTTGGCCGCTTGTTTGACGGAGTCAGCCAAAGACAGCGCGACGATGAACTTTTCCCCTTCGCGGGCGCGGGTGGGATTTTCCGCGCTGCCTTTGGCGACGCGGAACACGCCATATTTTATTTTTTCACCGCAAGCGAGCGCGCGGTTGGAGGGCAGCGTCCAGGGCGTTGTGGTCCAGATGACGACAGAGGCGCCTTCAGCAGCCTTGCAGCCGGTTTTGCGCACCGGAAACTTGGCCCACACGGTGATGGATTTATGTTCCTTGTATTCCACTTCGGCCTCGGCCAGAGCGGTTTTCTCGACCGTCGACCACATCACCGGCTTGACGCCGCGATAAAGCGAGCCGTTGAGAAGAAACTTGTGGATCTCGCGCACGATCTGCGCCTCGGCCCCGTTGGTCATGGTGAGGTAGGGGTCCTGCCAGTCGCCGTTCACACCCAGGCGCTGGAATTCTGACAACTGGATGTCGACCCACTGCTTGGCGAAGGCACGGCACTCGGCGCGGAAGGTCAGGATGTCGACATCGTCCTTGTTCCGGCCCTCGGCGCGGTATTTTTCCTCGATCTTCCATTCGATCGGCAGGCCGTGGCAGTCCCAGCCGGGGATCAGCGGCGCGTCGTACCCCAGCATCTGGTAGGAGCGGTTGACGACATCCTTGAGCGACTTGGTGAAGGCATGGCCCATGTGCGCGTGGCCGTTGGCGTAGGGGGGGCCCCAGTGCAGGATCCATTTTTCCCGGCTTTTTCCTTGCGCGCGCTGGCGGGCGTAGAGGTCGAGCGCCTGCCACTCTTTCAGGATCTCGGGTTCGCGCCGGGGCAGGTCGCCGCGCATGGGAAAATCGGTCTGCGGCAGAAACACGGTCTGCTTGTAAAATTCGGCGTCGGTCATGGGGGCACTATGGCGCTCCGGCCCTGAAAAATCAAGGGTTTGAAGGGTTATTGCCGCACGGTCGACAAGAGCGCCCGGGCCTGGCGGCAATCCTCGGCCATTTGGGCTGTGAGGGCGGCGAGGGTGTCGAACTTGGCCTCGCCGCGCAGGCGGGCGACAGGCCGCACGATCAGGGTCTGGCCGTAGATGTCGCGGTCGAAGTCGAAGATGTGGCTTTCGACCTGGCCCACTTTCACCTCGAACATCGGGCGGATGCCGATATTGGTGGCGGCTTTATACCAGCGCTCGCCCTCATCGCGCAGGCGCACGAGGCTGGCGTAGATGCCATAGGCGGGATGCAGGGTTTCATCAAGCGCGATGTTGGCGGTGGGATAGCCGAGCGCGCGTCCGCGCTGATCGCCTTTTTGCACCACGCCCTCGATCTCCCACGGCCAGCCGAGCAGATCGGCCGCAAGGTCGATGGCGCCCGTCTGCAGCGCCTGGCGGATGGTGGAGGAGGAGATGATGGCGCCGTCCTCGTCCGCTACTTTTTCCAGCACGGTGACGTCGAACCCGGCCTGCTGCAGCAGCGCGGGCGTGCCTTTGCGCAGCTGGCCAAAGCGGAAATCCGAACCGACGATGATGGCGGCGGGCGCGAGTCCTTTTTTGAGAATATCATCGGCAAATTGCTGCGCGCTCAGGCTGGCGAAATCCCAGGTGAAGGGCAGGGCGTAGAGCAGGTCGATGCCGCTTGCGGCCAGGCGGCGCGCCTTGACCGCGGCAGGGGTGATGCGAAAAGGGGGGTCATCGGGACGGAACAGGCG
The DNA here is from genome assembly GCA_964577255.1 of uncultured Pseudobdellovibrionaceae bacterium. Classification (GTDB taxonomy): domain Bacteria; phylum Pseudomonadota; class Alphaproteobacteria; order Micavibrionales; family Micavibrionaceae; genus Micavibrio_C. The sequence continues at coordinate 37,180 of CAZNYM010000011.1, forward strand.
GCGCGGGTGCGGTTCGAACGTCATCACCGCCGCCGGACGCCCCAGGCGGCGGGCCAGCTTTTTCGTCGCGTCGATGAGGGCGGCGTGGCCGCGGTGCAGCCCGTCGAAATTGCCGATCGCCAGCACCGCGCCGCGCTGCGCGTCTTTCAGCCCGGCGTGAGCGGTGACGATCTCCATGCCGCATTCCCTTAAAGCCCGCCGCTGCCCTTGTAAAGCCATGGGCAAGGATATGTGGACAGGCGGCGGCAGGGATGGTTGCCTTTAGGGAGAAACGGGTCTATAACTTTATGACAAAATAAGACAGGGAACGATGGACGAGCAAGCTCACTATGCCTGCGCACGGGCGCGCATTTCGACTTATGGTGCGCTCGGCGTGTGGATCGACCAGCTGGGCCGCGCGCTGCCGAGCCAGGTGCTGGCGCGGCGCGAGAAGGAATTCGGGATCGTTACCAACGACCTGTTCGTGTACGAATCGGCCCGGCAGGCCCAGGCGTTTCTGGTGCTGGCGCGCAGCTTCTGCGAGGCGCGGCGGGCCGGCATGGATTTCACGCAAGCGCGCGACATTTATTTTCAGGCCATGGAAAAGCTGGGCATGCCGCCGGCACAGGAACATCATCTGACCTATCAGGGTATTCCCGAGGACGACATCCATGACGGCGCGGACGACAAGGAAACGGAGCGGATTTTCCACTGCCGTTACGTCGCCGAGTTCTGCACGCTGATACGCCACACCCGCGAGCACATGCGCGAGTTTGAGCAAGGGCTCGGCGTGGCCGCGCCCTATCTGTTCGGGCAGATCGCGACGCTGCAGAAAAACGCGCTGATCGGCGGCAAGAGCATAGAGGAGACAATGCCCGTTCTCGCCGACACCGCCGACAGGAGGCTGGTGGCGCAGGCGCGGGCGTGGCTCGATCTGCGTTTCCGCATCATCGACAAGAGAGCGACGCTGATGCAGGTTTTCGGGCACAAAGGTGGGTGGGACGAGCAGAGCATGAGACAGTTCTTCTCTCTGCAGTGCGAGAAGGATCATATCGTCAATCTCGGCCTTTTTATCGACGTTCTCGAGGAGCGTGACGGTCTGCTGTGGCCCTTTCTCGCGGCCGCGGTAGACGATGCGAAGGCGATGGGTCTGACCGATGAGGAGAAGACCGATCCCCTGCACGTGTTCTCCTTCGACCGGCGCGGCGCTCTGCGGATCATCGGCGAATGCTGGCACGCAGGCGACATCGAGGCCGGGAGAGAAGATGGAAAAAGCCTGGTGGCGCTGTCGGGCGATCCGGCGCTGCAGGATATCGAGGACGCCGCCCGCGACCGGCTGATCGCAGCCCTGTTCCAGGTGTTCCCGGCCGACAGCCAAAGCGTCCAGGCGCAGGCGGAAGAACAGGCCAAAGCCGGACCGCTCGGCGCCGCGCTGGCTGTGCTGCGCCCGGAGTGACGACAGGAGATTAAGCCGCTTCGGTTTTCGATTTCACCGGCATGACCACTTTCAGATGCAGGTCGCGCAGCTGCTCGGGCGAGGGCTCGGAGGGTGCGGCCATCATCGGGTCTTCGTAGGCGCCGTTCATGACGAAGGCATAGACCTCGCGCAGATTGGGTTCGTTGGCCAGAATCATCACCAGCCTGTCGATGCCGAACGCGCAGCCGCCGTGCGGGGGGGCGCCGTATTTGAAGGCGTTGAGCATGCCGCCGAATTTTTTCTCGAGCACCGCGCGGTCGTAGCCGGCGAGAGCGAAGGCCTTTTCCATCATCTCGGGCTTGTGGTTGCGGATCGCGCCAGAGGCGATTTCAAAACCGTTGCATACGCAGTCATACTGATAGGCGTGCAGGGTGAGCGGATCCTGCTTTTCAAGCGCCTCGAGGCCGCCCGCGACCATGGAGAAGGGGTTGTGCGCGAAGTCGATCTTGCCGGTCTTCTCGTCGCGTTCGTACATCGGGAAATCGACGATCCAGCAAAAGCGGAAGGCGTTTTTCTCGCGGATGCCCATATCGTCGCAGATCTTGTCGCGTGCCTTGCCGGCGAATTTCGCGGCCTTGGTTTCGGTATCGCAGACGAAGAAGATCGCGTCGCCATCGGCAAGGCCGGCTATTTTTTTCAATTCTTCCTGCGCCGGTGCGGGAATGAATTTGGCAATCGGGCCCTTGCCTTCGGCGCCTTCGATCACGACATAGCCCAGGCCCGGCGCGCCTTCGCCGCGCGCCCAGTCGTTGAGCTTGTCGAAAAAGCTGCGTGGCTGGCCGGATACGCCCGGCGCGCGGATGGCGCGGACCACGCCACCCTTGGCCAGCACGCCCTTGAAGGCGTTGAAGGTGACGTCCTCGCGCGCGAAGACGGACGTGACGTCGACGATCCTGAGCGGGTTGCGCAAATCGGGTTTGTCGGAGCCGTAGGTCAGCATGGCGTCCTTCCACGACAGATGCGGCCAGGGCCACGGCGTGACGGCGTGCTTGGCGCCGGTCCAGGTGGCGAACTCCTCGAACACGCCGCCGATCACGGGCTCCATGGTCGCGAACACGTCCTCCTGGGTGACGAAGCTCATCTCGACGTCGAGCTGGTAGAACTCGGCCAGACGGTCGGCTCGGCCGTCCTCGTCGCGGAAGCAGGGCGCGATCTGGAAGTAGCGGTCGAAGCCCGACACCATCAGCAGTTGCTTGAACTGCTGCGGCGCCTGGGGCAGGGCGTAGAACTTGCCCGGATGCAGGCGCGAGGGCACGAGGTAATCGCGCGCGCCTTCGGGGCTGGAGGCGGTGAGGATAGGGGTGTTGAATTCCTGGAAGCCCTGGCCGCGCATGCGCTGGCGCAGCGAAGCGATCAGATCGTTGCGCAGGCGGATGCGCTTGTGCATGCCTTCGCGGCGCAGATCGAGGAAGCGGTATTTAAGGCGCAGATCCTCGCCCGCGCCGTCGGGATCGGCCACCTGCAGCGGCAGCACGTCAGCGGCGGACTGCACGATCGCCTTGTCGATATAGACTTCGATGTCGCCGGTGGCGAGCTCGGCGTTTTCGGTGCCGGCGTGGCGGTTCTTGACCCGGCCCTCAATGGTGATGACGGACTCGGGACGCCATTTCTCGATCTCGGCCAGGAGGGGGCTGTCCTGGTCGACCACGCACTGGGTCAGGCCGTGCGTGTCGCGCAGATCGATGAACAGCACGCCGCCGTGATCGCGTTTGCGGTGAATCCAGCCCGACAGCTTGACGGTCTGGCCGGCGTCGGCCTTGCGCAGGGCGCCGCAGGTGTGGGTGCGATAGGCGTGCATGGTCCAAAAATCCTTATATATCAGCAATTAACCCCCCTTATTAACCACAAAGAGCGGGTGCGGCCAAGAAGTTTTTGATAAGTGCAAGTAAGTCTTTGAGTCTGCGGCCCGGCTGGTTCATAAAGGAGCCATGATTTTATCAAAACAAGACGAGCTGGCGGGTGCCTGCGCCGCGCTGGCGGAAGAGCCCTTCTTCACCATCGACACGGAATTCCTGCGCGACAAAACCTATTATCCGCGCCTGTGCCTGATCCAGGTGGCGCCTCCCGCAGGCGAGCCAGTGGCGATCGATCCGCTGGCGCCGGGGCTCGATCTCGCGCCGCTGCTTGACCTGATGGCCAACAAGAAGGTGCTGAAGGTGTTTCACGCCGCGCGGCAGGATCTGGAGATTTTCTACAACCTGATGAACGAAGTGCCCGCGCCGCTGTTCGACACGCAGGTGGCGGCGATGGTGTGCGGCTACGGCGATTCCACCGGTTATCATACGCTGGTGCAGGATGCGTGCGGCCTGTCGCTCGACAAGGGCGCGCAGTTCACCGACTGGTCGCGCCGGCCGCTGTCTTCGCGCCAGATTTCCTATGCTCTTGACGACGTCGACCATCTGCGCGCCGTTTATAAAAAACTCAACGGCGAGCTTGAGGCGAGCAAGCGCGTTTCATGGCTCGAGGAGGAGATGGGAATTCTTGCCAATCCCGCCACCTACGAAAACGATCCGCGCACGGCGTGGAAACGCATCAAGATCAAGACGGACAAGCCGAAAATTCTGGCGGTGCTGCGGGAAATAGCGGCCTGGCGTGAGCTGCAGGCGCAGGAGCGCGACGTGCCGCGCAACCGCATCGTGCGCGACGAAGTGCTGGCGGACATCGCCTTGCATCCGCCGCGCACCGTCGAGGAGCTGGGGCGCATCCGCGGCGTGGGGGCGGACATGGCCAAGGGCCGCATGGGCCGGGCGCTGCTGGATGCCATCAAGGCGGGGCTCGACGGCCCGCACGACGTGCCGCGCCCGGAACGGCGCGAGCGTTTCCCTTCCGAGCTTACGCCCACGCTTGAGATGCTGAAGATGCTGTTGCGCATCCAGTGCAGCGAAAGCGGCGTCGCGCCCAAGATGGTGGCTGACACCGATGATCTTGAAATCCTGGCGATGGACCGGGGGCAGGCGGACATTCCCGCGCTCAAGGGCTGGCGGCACGACGTGTTCGGGCGCGAGGCGCTGGCGCTTTTAGGTGGCGAGATCGTGCTCGGGCTTAAAGACGGACGGATTTTCAAATCGCGCGCGGGCGGAAAATCATGAAAACCCTGATGCTGATGCGGCACGGCCAGGCGGAAGAGCGCGCCGACGGCGACAAAGCCCGGCGCCTGACAGCTCACGGTGTAGCGGGCGTGAAGGATGTGGCGGCGCGCCTGGCGAAAAACCATGCGCCGCAGGCGATCCTGGCCTCGGACGCCGTGCGCACGATGATGACGGCGCAGATCGTCGCCGATGTTTTCAATCATACTGTCGTGCCTGTGCCCCGGCTTTATAATCCGCGCCACACCGACATCGTACTCAGCGCCATTTTCGACCAGCCGGATGAAACGGAATCGCTGCTGCTGGTGGGGCACAATCCCTGCATTCATGAACTGGTGCTGTCGCTGGCCGCCGGGCTCAACGAACGGCAGCAGGCGCTGATCGGGGTCGGTTACCAGAGCGGCACACTGACGGCGCTGTCCTGCCCGGTCGAAAGCTGGGTCGATCTGGAGAACGGCAAAAACCCGGTTCTCGATATCCTGCAGCCTTAAGCGGCTTTTCAATCTTGCGTCGACTGGCTGATGAGGATCTGACGGACGAGCGGCAGGGTCACGGCGCGCTTTTCCGCGAGCGCCAGCCGGTCGGTTTTTTCCACCAGGTCGCTGGCCGCCGCGAAAGAGCGTTCCATGCGCTGCAGGACGTAGGCCAGGATATCGTCGGTGATGTTGATCTGGCGGTCGGCGAACATCTTCACCAGCACGGCACCGAGCAGCGTTTCATCGGGCGCATCGATGCCGACAGCGGGCGCGGCGCGCAGGCGCGAGGCGAGATCGGGCAGGGCGAAGTTCAAACGCCCCGGCGGGTTGCGCAGCGCCAGAAGCAGGGTAGATTGATGTTCGCGCGCGAGATTGTAGAGATGAAAGAGGGCGGTTTCCGCCGCGCGGTCGCCGATGGCGGGATCGAGCGCGTCGATGAACAAGGGCGCGCCGTCGGAGAAAATATCGGCGGCGCTTTCCGCCCCCAGCCGCGCCGACGACACGGTTCTTGCCTGTGTGCGTTCGCGCCACACCGCGCCGAGATGAGTTTTGCCGCAGGCCGCCGGGCCGTGCAGCACGAGCGCAGGCGCAGGCCAGGCGGGCCAGCGGTCGATCCAGCCGACGGCGTCTTCGTTGCTGGGCGCGATCAGAAAATCATGGCGGCCGTGCGCCGGCCGGTGCGGCAAGGCAAGCGGCAGCTGCTGCGGGCGGGCCGCGGCCGTCACGGCGCGTAAGCGCCCGCGGCGCCGCGATAGATCAGTTCGTAAGGCGTGAGGTTCTGCGCGCCGTAATCGTAGCCGTAAGCAGGGTCAACCATCACTGTCGGTTCCTGCAGGGCCATGTCGGCCTGGCTCAAAGCCAGCTTCAGCCAGGCGGGGCCGGCCGTGCTTTCAAGCGTCACCAGGGCCTCGCGCGTGCCCATCGAAAGTACGGAAAAATTCAGGCCCTGGATGCCGCGCAGGGCTTTTTGAATGGCGGTCCATTCGCGTAGCGAGCCGAAGGTCACGCGGGCGCGCACGGCAACGGGCAGGGCATCCGCGGCGACAGGCAGGGCGGCAGTGCGCGATTTCCAGTCGTTCTGGAAGGTCTGGCGGACCAGGCGCGCGGCGGCGTCGTAGATCGTCTCGCTGCCGACGATATCCTTGCTGCCGACATGCAGGCCTTTGACGAACTCGGCACTGCCCCGGTCGGTGCGGTAGATGGACAGGTCGACCGCCGCCGGGCCGCCGGCCGTCCGCACGGCGGAGGGCTTGGCCATGACAATGATGGCCTCGCCCGCGCGGTAACGGGCGATCATGTTGCGCAGACGCCCGGGATCGAAGGTCATGGATTCGTCATCGCCCATGTCGGCGACGTCGGCCAGGTCGCCGATCGGCACCTGCAGCGGCACCAGGCCCTGGAAATTGTCGCCGCGGCTCCAGGCCGCCAGCCACGGATTGCCCTCGCCCCACAGCACGATGCCGCGCGGCCCGTGGAAATAGGGGATGAGAAGGACCGCCTTGCTCGCCACGCTGGTCATGGCGGCGGCCGGCTTCAGGCCGGAGACATGCTGGCGCGCTTCGGCGGCGCGGAAGCGGAACGTGTAGGTGCCGATATAGCGCACACGGGAAAGTTTCTCGCCCGTCACCTCGAAATCGTCGACCAGGGTCGAAAGCGTACGGGCATCGGGCAGCGCCAGGCCTTCGGTCTGGCCGGCGGGCAAGAGGCGCTCGGCCAGGGTCTGGAACGCCTTGGCCTGTGCCTCGGCGAAGGCTTTGTCGCGCGCGGCCATGGCGCTTTCGGCGGTGACGTCGACCGTCACCCCGCTGACGGTAAAAAGCGGATCGTCCGCCGCCCGCGCCGGCAGGGATGAGGCCAGGAAAACGGCCAGAAAGAACGAATACAGACACAAAAGCGTGCGCATGATAAAAACCCCTCCGGGCCGGGGCAGGAATACGCTAGATATATATAGTGTCCGGAGGATGAAGTCCAAATGAAAGAAAGCGCCTATAAAACCGCCGGGGTGGACATTCATGCGGGCGACGCCCTGGTGGATGCGATCATGCCGCTGGCCCGTGCCACCACCGTTCCCGGCGTGATGGAGGGGCTGGGAGGGTTTGGCGCACCCTTTGACCTGAAAGCGGCGGGATTTGCCGATCCGGTGCTGGTGTCCTCGACCGACGGCGTGGGAACCAAGCTTAAACTCGCCATTGAGACGGGCCTGCACGACACGGTCGGGATCGACCTGGTAGCCATGTCGGTCAACGATCTGCTGACGAGCGGCGCACGGCCTCTGTTCTTCCTCGATTATTTCGCGAGCGGCAAGCTCGATCTGGGCGTGGCGGCGCGCGTGATCGCCGGGATCGCCCGCGGCTGCGAGCAGGCGGGCTGCGCCCTCATCGGCGGCGAAACCGCCGAGATGCCGGGCATGTACGCGCCGGGCGATTACGACCTAGCCGGTTTCGCCGTGGGTGCGGTCGAGCGCGCGCAACGCCTGATGCCCGACCAGGCACGCCCGGGTGATATCGTGCTGGGTCTCGCGTCGTCGGGCGTTCATTCCAACGGCTATTCGTTGGTGCGCAAGATTGTGCAAGACGCGGGCATCAATCTTGCCGCTCCGTGCGCGTTCGCCGCCGGGCAGAGCTGGGGCGAGGTTCTGA
>CAZNYM010000012.1:0-25895 GCA_964577255.1 uncultured Pseudobdellovibrionaceae bacterium
GCCGCGCGCGCGCAGGTAATCCATGAACGGCGTGAAGCCCCACACCCGGGCGTTAACCTTCGCCTCCGGCTGCAAGAGGGCGTTGAGCGTGATGACACCCTGACCGCGCAGCTTCAGATCGCCCTTGCCCAGAACCAGAGAGGGGATTTCCACCCGCCCGCCCTGCGCCTGCCAGGCGGCAAGGGCGGCACGCGTCGCCTCCGCCGGCATGCCGGCGGGTAGCCGCAACCGTCCCTCGATGAAATCAAGCGCGTTGAGATCGTCCTCGCGCAAGCCCGCAACTTTTATACCCTGCCGGAAAAAGAAATCGACCGAAGCGCCGGGGAAAGGCAGCGCCTGGAGCCGGAAAACGGGGGCCTGCAGCTGCCAGCCGGAACCCTGATAGGTCAGGTTTGCGCCCGTCAGCGTAAGCGGCCCGGGAAAGCCGTTGATCTTCCGGTCCGTGATCTGGATCTGGTTTTGCGCCGCGAGAAAATCCGCAACATGGCGGGCCGCCACGTGCCACCAGACACCGTAAGCGGCGAAGAGCGCCAATGACGCAAGCGCAACCGCAAAAAAGATCTTTCTTTTCATGCCGCCTCACCTTCCAGAGCCTTCGAGCGCGTCTCAAGCACATTCTGAAGCTCTTCAAGTGTCTCTACCGGCGGCAGGAATTCGAATATCACCCGGCCCGAACGCTTTCGCCACGATCCGCGCGGCCAGAAAACGCCCGTATTGAGCGCCAGCGGTATCACCTTCATGCCTGTAGCTTCGCGCATGCGCATGACGCCGTTCCTGTAGGGCTTTTCCTTGACGGTATCTGTCACCTTCACCCGCGTGCCTTGTGGAAAAACCACGATCGGCCGACCCTGCGCCTGCACACGGCGCGTTCCCTCAATCACCTGAAGAATAGAATCGCGCCCCCTACTCCGGTCGATGGCGATCGGCTCGGTCTTGGCGAGAAAACGCCCCCACAGAGGGATCGAAAGCAATTCCTGCTTGAGAATGATCGCCGGATCGTCGAAAAGAATATGCAGCTTCATGGTCTCATAAGCCGACTGATGCTTGGCCGCGACGATGAAGGAGCCGGCGGGCAGGTTTTCACGCCCCCGGACCTCGAAATCAAGCTTCAGGATATGGCGCTCGAGGAAATAAACGGTGCCGACGAAGGCCCTGACGATCAGCATCGCCTGGGGCTTGGGCAGGAGCAGGCCCGGCAGACATAAAACGCACGCCACCGCCGTGGCGCCGTAGAAAACCAGATTGAACAATATCGAACGGACAAGCATCATTCACGATCGCCAGGCGTTGAGGATGGCCAGCAGCGTCTTGTTGTATTCGCCGAACAGCAGCCGGAAATATTCGCCATCCCGCCCGACACCGCGCACGGGATAAGGAATGATCGTCAGGTCCGGCATGGCGCTGCGGAATTCGACCAGCGCGCGAGGCATATGGTAGTCCGACGTCACCAGGCGGATGGATTTCATATCTTCCTTGTCGGCCCATTCCTTGACCTCAAAAGCGTTGCCGAAGGTATTGCGGGCGCGGCGCCCCAGCACGACGCAACATTCCGATTTCTCGGGCGTTATGATCGGCCGGTCCCAGAAATCGAGAATCTCCTCGAGCTTTACACCCTCCCCAACGCCGGAAATGAAAAGCTGGGGTGCCTCGCCGCGCGCCAGCAGATCAAGTCCCTTGTTCACGCGCTGCGATCCCCCGGTCAGGACGATGATAGCGTCCGCCGGGGTTTTCTCATCGGCGATGCGCATGCCCATGACATGCGCAGCGAAAAACCCGAACCCCGCGAGCCACAGGGCAAGCACCGCCAGCGGCAGATAAAGCGCCCAGCGACCGAATGACAGGGGCCGGGCGGCGCTCAAGGCATGCGCTCCAGGACCTGGCGCACGGTGCGGCGCGTGGTCACCACCGCGATCAGCCCGGTCACAGCCGGCAGCAGGGCCAGCATGACGATCTGCATCGTTTGAAGCCGGAAAGAAGGCACAAGGCTGACGTCCATCCGCCCGCCCATCCACGACATGACGATCAGCACAAGAGCGCCCGCCATCACACCCGCAAGCGCGCCCGCAGTGGTGAGATGAAACGCGTGGCGCTGGAACTGGCCGGAAACATAGCCGTCACTTGCCCCCATCAGGTGCAGAAGCTCCACCTGGTCGGCAAACACGGCCAGGCGCGCTCGCACCGCCCCGGCCACGGCCATCGCCAGCGTCGCGCCCGTCACCAGCAGCAGTGTGTATGCACCCAGCTTCAGGGCCCCCGTAAAACGCAGCACATCGCCGAGCCAGCTTTCATGGCGATCGATGCGGGCCTGCGGCGCCAGCGCTTTGATCTTCTTCTCCAGCACACGGATGTCGGCAGGCGCCGCTTCGGACGCAAGCTTGATACTGACAAGCCCCGGCAGAGGAAGGTTGGAAAGGCTCTGCGCCTCGCCCCCCAGCCAGGGCAGGACCAGCGCCGTAATCTCTTCCGCGTTCAAGGCATGGGCGCTTTCCACGCCGGGATGCGCGGCCGCCAGGCCTTCGATGCTACGCGCCTCCTCGATCAGGCTTTCGCGGCTGCGGATTTTTCCGGCGGCGTCCTCGGCCGGGATCTCGATGCTGATGGCGCCCTCGAGGCCCGAGCTCCAGCGCGCCGTCATCGCACCCAGGATAAAAGAGGCTGCCAGCGCCAGAAACGCCATGAAGACCATCAACGCGCTCAGTGTCACCACGAAACCGGTGCCACCATCGCGCTGCAGCGGCAGGTCGTAGCCACGGCGCTTTTCGGCCTTGCCCAGCATCTTTTCCTTACGGGCGAAGAGCTTCATGGTTAAAACACCCCTTCCAACTTGCGGCGCAGGAAGCCCTTGGGCTCCTCGATGCTCATATGCCCCTGCGTCAGCACCATGCGCGGATGCGGAAACTTGTCCATCAGCGCCTGGCTGTGGGTGGCGATGACGATGGTGGTACCCATGCGGTTCAGCTGCTCGAACAGGCCCATCAGACGCCCTCCGATCTCGTCGTCAAGGTTGCCGGTAGGCTCGTCCGCCAGCAGAAGACGCGGCCGGGCGATGATGGCGCGGGCAATCGCCACACGCTGCTGCTGTCCGCCCGACAGGGTATCGGGCAGGACGTCGATATGCTCGCCCAGCCCCACCCACTCCAGCAGTTCGCGCACATGGCTGCGGATTTCTTCCTCGGGTCGGCCGTTGATGCGCATGGGCAGGGCCACGTTGTCAAAGGCCGAGAGGTGATTGAGCAGGCGGAAATCCTGGAACACCACGCCGATGCGCTGGCGCAGGGCCGCCAGCTGCGCGCGCGGCAACGCCCCCACATTCTGCCCGAACATGGTGATAACGCCGCGCGTGGGCCGCCGGCCGAGATACATCAGGGTCATGAGCGAGGTTTTGCCGGCACCGCTCGGGCCGGTCAGGTAATGGAACGACCCCGGCTCGAGGGTGAAGCTGATGTCGCTCAGCACCTCGGGGCCGATGCCGTAGCGCAACCCGACATGCTCGAAACGGATCATGGCGCGGCACTTTCTTTAAGAGGAGTCTTCTGCCGCGTCAGGATATGCAGAAGAGCCTGGCCTTTTTTATAGGGATCGTTGATCAGCCCCGCGACCTTGAGTGCATCGTCGTCATGGCGGCGGTCGGCCAGGATCCCCGAGATTACCATCGCTTCCTTGTCCCTATACCCCGGATCGTCGATGGCGGCGAGGCTCGCCAACACCGCCGGCATGTCGCGGCGCTCGGCCTGCACTTCGGCCGCTTCGCCATAAGCCTTGTTGCGCAGGGCTGGATTCTCCATCGAGGCCGCCGTGGCCATCGCCGCCTCGTTCTGCCCGGCGAAGGCCTGGGCCATGCCGATATAAGTCAGCGCGATCGCGTGCGAAGGCGCGTGTGCGATCTTGTCGGCCTCGGCGCGCAGTCTGGCGAACAGGTCGTTGTAAGCTTCCGCCGCAAGCTTCAGATCCGCCGCCGCCATGCCGATGCCGCGAATGGTCATGGCCTGCGTGTCGGGATTTTTCACCTTCGCGATCTGAGCCAGCGCCGGATCGATCATCCCTTCGCCCGCCATGGTCTTGGCAAGCTCGCGGTAGGTCTGGTCGCGCCAGTTGTCGTCGGTGATGGCGGCAGCCGTCGCCTCCAGCTGCCCGATCAGGCAGGCCCGATCGGACGCAGCGCAATCGGCGGCCCGCGCCACGCCCCCCGGCAGCAGACAAAGCAGAAAAAGCGACAGCGCGAATGGTTTTATTGACGTAATCATGAATGAACACCTGTGAGGCGGCTTGCTGGCCGCCGAAACCCACTTTATAAAGATAAAAGAAGGGGTTTTCAAAGACATGTCGGCGAATGCCCTCCCCCGCCACCTATCCACAGAGTGCTTGCGCGCATGATCCTGAGCTGCAGCGAATGCGGAACACGTTATCTCGTCCCCAACCAGGCCCTGGGCCCGGCCGGGAGACGCGTGCGCTGCAAGCTGTGCAATCATGAATGGTTTCAAACGCCTGAAGGCGATAGTTCAAGCGCTCAGGAAGCCGAACCGGAGCCGCCACCAGCGGAAGAAAACGATACGAACCCCCGGTTTCAGGAAATCCTTGAATCCATCCCCGAGGCCGTCAAACCCCTGCCACCGGGCAGCGATCTGCCCGCCTTGCCGGGCGCCACCGCGAATCCCTCCGGCCGCATGGCGCTCATGGGCTATGCTGCCGCCCTCGTTCTGTTTCTGGCAAGCCTGGCCGGTATCTGGATCGCGCGGGAATCGGTACGCACCGCCTGGCCGGAAAGCGCAGTGCTGCTCGACCTCATCAGCCCGGCGGCGGAGTAGCAACCGCGCGCCTAATCCTTGTACGGCGGAAGGTGCTCGAGCGCGAACAGCACCAGAGGATCGCGGGCATAACGCTGCGAAAGCGCCAGCGCCTCCTGTTCGATCTCTTCATAAGAGCAATTCTCTCCGGCCCAGCGCATCACCGGCTCGGGGATAGCCTCGAATTCTTCCTGGTTGTTCTTTACGGCAACATCGATACCCCCCATCCAGCCGCTGCAAAGCGTGACGCGGGCAAGAAAGACGCGCACATCCTCGGGGATAGCGGGCACAGGCTCCTCCGCCCGCGCGGAGGCACAGAACACCAGGGTCGCAAGCGCTATCGCTAGGAAATTTTTTACCTTGATCATTTAGACGTTGAATCTAAACAGCATAATATCACCATCAACCACGGCGTATTCCTTGCCTTCCTGGCGCATTTTGCCGGCTTCTTTGGCCGGGCCTTCGCCGCCCAGGGCGACGTAGTCGGCAAGCGCGATTACCTCGGCCTTGATGAAGCCTTTCTCGAAATCGGTATGGATGCAGCCGGCAGCCTCGGGCGCCTTGGCACCCTTGCGCACGGTCCAGGCCCGCGCTTCCTTGGGGCCGACGGTGAAAAACGTCTGCAGGCCCAAAAGGCTGTAGCCGGCGCGGATGATTTTGTTGAGGCCGGGTTCGGCCAGGCCCATCGATTCCAGAAATTCCTTTTTCTCTGCCTCCGAGCCCAGCTGTGCGATCTGCGATTCAATCTCGGCGCAGATGATGACGGCCTGCGTGCCCTCTTTCGCCGCTTTCTCCTGAACCTTCTTCGTCCATTCATTGCCCGCCTGCACATCACTCTCGGCAACATTGCAGACATAAAGCACGGGTTTTGAGGTCAGAAGGTGCAGCATTTTATAAAGCTTCTCCTCGTCCTCCTCTACCTTCACAGTGCGCGCGGGATTTCCGGCCTCAAGCGCCGCCTTGATCCTTTCCAGCAGCGGCTGGAGAATTTTCGCTTCCTTGTCGCCGCCCTTGGCCTTCTTGGCGACGTTGCTCACCTGCTTGTCGACCGATTCAAGGTCTGCGAGCATCAGTTCGGTTTCTATGATCTCGGTATCGCGCAGCGGATCGACCGAGTCCATCACATGGATGATGTTGGAATCGTCGAAACAGCGCAGCACGTGGATGATGGCGTCAGTCTCGCGGATATTGGCCAGGAACTGGTTGCCCAGCCCCTCGCCCTTGGAAGCGCCCTTCACCAGCCCGGCGATGTCGACGAACTCAAGCTGGGTCGGCACGATGTTGGCCGACTTGCCGATGACGGCGATCTTCTGCAGGCGCTCATCGGGCACCGCCACGCGGCCGACATTGGGCTCGATGGTGCAGAAAGGGAAATTGGCCGCCTGCGCCGCCGCCGTCGCCGTCAGCGCGTTGAACAGCGTGGATTTCCCCACGTTCGGAAGACCGACGATACCGCAATTGAAACCCATGGTTATTTTCCTTCATTGCTCGTCGCCGCGGCGACCTTGCTCATAAACTCATCGCTTTTGCCTTGCGCCAGAAGCAGGCCGTACTGCCCCACCGCCGCCAGCAGCGGGTCGAGCCAAATGCGTTCGCTCTTGCCGAAATCGCCCAGCACGTGGCCGTGAACGCGCTCGCGTTCGCCCGGATGGCCGATCCCCAGTCGCACGCGCCAGTAATCCGCCGTGCCCAGATGCGCATCGAGCGATTTGAGGCCGTTATGCCCCGCATTGCCGCCGCCTTGCTTCATCCTGATTTTTCCGGCGGACAAATCGAGCTCGTCATGAAACACGAAAATGCGCGCGGGTGGAATCTTGTAAAACTTCGCCATGGCCGCCACCGACCGGCCGGACTCGTTCATGTAAGTCTGCGGCTTGAGCAGAAAGACCTTGCCCGCCGGGCCGGCAAGCTCCGACCACAGGCCCTGGAACTTGGCGCGGAACGGTGCCGCCTTCTCCTGCGCGGCGATCGCGTCAAGCGCCATGAAACCGATATTGTGACGATTGAATTCGTATTGCGGCCCGGGGTTGCCCAGGCCGACAAGCAGAACGGCGTTCTGGCCGCCGGAGGTCTTGCCGAATATACCCAGCATGGATCGAGAAAGAAGGCGGGCCTGGCCTTAAACGCCGCGCCCGCCTTCCCCCTTGCGTTATTTCTTGGCTGCCGGAGCCGGCGCCTTGGCATCCGGCTTGGCCGCAGCCGCTTTGGCGTCGGGTTTAGCAGCCGCATCGGCGGACGCCGCTTCCGTCCCTGCCGCAGCAGCCGACACAGCGACTTCGTCGGCCAGTTTCGGCGGCGTGATCGTCGCCAGGGTCAGATCGTCCTCGTGCGTGACGACTTCGATACCCTGCGGCATCTTCACGGCACTCAGCTTGATCGGGTCGCCGATCTTGTACGGCGCCACATCAACTTCGATGAACTCGGGGATGGCCGTGGCGGGGCACAGCATCTCAAGCTCGTGGTTGACGATGTTAAGAATGCCTTTGTCCTTAAGGCCGGGGCTCTTGTCCTGATTGATGAAGCGCACCGGCACATGGACGCGTAGTTTTGTCTTGGGCGAAACGCGCAGGAAATCGACGTGCTCGACCTGGTCGGTCACGGGATGGACCTGCACGCCACGGCAAAGGACGAGGTTTTTCTCGCTCCCGACTGTCAATTCGCACAGGTGCGTGTACATCGTGCCTTTCATCCATTCTTTAGTGACTTCTCTGACCGGAAGAGAGATGGAGACAGGATCTTTCTTGTCGCCATAGATCACTCCGGGAATGCGGCCCTCACGGCGCAGTGCCCGGGCGACCCCCTTGCCGGCCCGTTCTTTCTTTTCAGCTTTCAAAGCATATTGCTCAGACATGGTTTCGTTTCCTTTACTTCATTGGAACGCCGGGCAGCCTCCAGGGGGGACCCGCCCGGTTACAGGCCGGTAAAAGAGCAGAAAACCCCTGTTTTTTCAACATAAACCTCGCCCAGGCACCCCGCGCCTGGCTTCCGGCACATTTGAAGGTTGACATATCATGTATTATGTCAATAATGGCCTTCATGAGAAGATATCTGGCTCACCTGCTGGCGCAGAGCTTTGCCTTCAGCGACCGGGTCGTCGACCTGATAAAGGACACGGCCCTCGTTGTTTCCGCGCCCGGTAAAGACGACGGCGGCGCGGCCGTGCTGATCTCACCCAAGACGGTTCTAACCGTCACGCGAAACCTGCAAGATGCGGATCTGGGGCAATTTGTTATCACCCGCCCCGCAAGCGGGGAGATATCGGGTCTGAGAAAAGTAACCGCTTACGAAAACCAGGGCCTGGCCATTCTCGAGCTGAGAGAGAGTTTCATGGCACCCTATGCCGACGTCAGCCGCCGGAACGATCCGAAAGAAGGCACGCCGGTCGCCATGCCGCTCGTCTTCGGCCGCGCCGGCGAAAACGCAGCGCGCAACGCCACGGACATAACCCTGGTCAAAGGCTTTCTGATGAAATCAGGCGCCGAAGAAGGAATGCTCTCCTCCGTCTTTCATCTGCGTTCAGGGAATATTGATACAGGCGCCGGCATATTCGACCAGAACGGCTTCGTTCTCACGCTGCGGCGCAACGGCGACGACCTCTACGAAACCAAGGGCATACCCCTGGCCGTCTTCCGCACGATCCTGAAATAGGAAAACGCCTCAGGCCGCGCCGGCTTCGCGCTCTTTGTTGGCTTTCTTCTTGGCGATTTCACGTTCCTGCGGCGAGAGGTATTTTTTGCGCAGGCGCAGAGTCTTGGGCGTGACCTCGACCAGTTCGTCGTCGTTGATATACGACATCATCTCCTCAAGGCTCATCTTGCGCGGCGGCGTCAGGATTACGGCTTCATCCTTGCCGGCGGCGCGGATGTTTGTGAGCTGCTTGGCCTTCAGCACGTTAATGTCCAGATCGTTGTCGCGGCTGTTCTCGCCCACGATCATACCCTGATAGACCTTGTCGCCCGGCGCGATGAACATGATACCCCGGTCCTGCAGGTTGAAGATCGCGTAAGCGACGGCCTCACCGATATCGGTGCAAATCAACGCGCCGTGATGGCGCCCTGCCACCTCGCCCTTGAACGGGCCGTAGGAATGGAACAGGCGGTTCATGACGCCCGTGCCGCGCGTGTCGGTCAGGAACTGGCCCTGATAGCCGATCAGCCCGCGCGAGGGCGCGATGAATGTGATACGGGTTTTACCGGCACCGCTCGGGCGCATGTCGGTCATCTCGCCCTTGCGCAGGGAGATTTTCTCGACCACCGTGCCAGTATATTGCTCGTCGACGTCGATGAAGATCTCTTCATACGGCTCAAGCAACTGCCCCTGTTCGTCTTTTTTGAACAGCACGCGCGGGCGCGATACCGAAAGCTCAAACCCTTCGCGGCGCATGGTTTCGATCAGAACGCCCAGCTGCAGTTCGCCCCGGCCCGCGACTTCGAACGCATCGCGCCCGTCGCTTTCCCGGACGCGGATGGCGACATTGGTTTCGGCTTCGGCCATCAGGCGCTCGCGGATCATGGTCGAGGTCAGTTTCTTGCCCTCGGTGCCCGCCAGCGGCGAATCATTCACCGTAAGGGTGATCGCCATGGTCGGCGGATCTACGGGCGTGGTCTTCAGGGGCTCTGTCACCGCCGGATCGCAGATCGTATCGGAAACGCTGGAATCCACCATACCGGCGATGCAGATGATGTCTCCGGCTTCGACTTCGTTCACCGGCACGCGCTGCAGGCCGCTGAAGGACAGAAGCTTGGTCAGGCGGAAGGTTTCGACCGTCTTGCCGTCGAGGCTCAGGGCCTTGACCTGGGCGTTGACCTTGGCGCGGCCGGACATTACGCGGCCCGTCAGACAACGGCCCAGATACGGGTCGCGGTCAAGCAGCGTCGCCAGCATCGAGAACGGCGCGTCGACTTTGACGTCCGGCTTGGGAACATAGGAAACCACCAGATCCATGAGCGGATGCAGGTTTTCGCGCGGCGCCTCGAGCGACAGCGCCGCCCAGCCGTCGCGGCCGGAAGCGTATACAGTGGGAAAATCAAGCTGCTTTTCATCGGCCTCTAGCGCCACGAACAGGTCGAAAATCTCGTCCAGCACCTCGTCGGGGCGGGCGTCGGGGCGGTCGATCTTGTTGATGACCACAATCGGGCGCAGGCCGCGCTTGAGCGCCTTGCCCAGCACGAACTTGGTCTGCGGCAGCACGCTCTCGGCCGCGTCGACCAGCAGCAGCACGCCATCGGCCATGTTCATGATCCGCTCTACCTCGCCGCCAAAATCGGCGTGGCCGGGGGTGTCGATCACGTTGATCTTGACGCCCTTCCACGTCACGGCCGTGCATTTGGCCAGGATGGTGATGCCCCGTTCCTTTTCCAGGTCGTTGCTGTCCATCGCGCGTTCGCTGACCTGCTGGTTTTCCCGGAAGGTTCCGCTCTGCTTGAGGATGTTGTCGACCAGGGTGGTTTTGCCGTGGTCGACGTGGGCGATGATGGCGATGTTGCGAATTTCTGTCATAATAGGGCTGGTCTATAACGCACCTGCACAAAAAAATCCAGAAAAAAGCTAGCAAAAACAAGGCGAAACCCCTTGTTTTTTAAGCTTCCATCCCTGAATCTTGAAAGATCATGATTAAAAGCATCCTCGAAACGGTCGGAAACACCCCGCTGATAGAGCTGGAAAGCGGTATTCTTGCAAAGTGCGAGTTCATGAACCCCTCCGGCTCGATCAAGGCGCGCATGGCCGCCTTCATGGTCGAAAAGGCCGAGAAAACGGGGCTCCTGAAGCCTGGCTACACCATCGTCGAAGCTACCAGCGGCAATACCGGCAACGCCCTTTCGATGATCGCCGCCGTGCGCGGCTATAAAATGATCGTGCTGATGCCCGAGGGCTATACCAGCGAACGCGTCAAGATATCCCGCGCTTTCGGCGCCGAAATTCGCCATGTCGGGCATTTCCAGGTCAACGAAGCCCGGGAAGAGGCGATCCGCCTTGGCAAACAGTCGGGCTTTTACTGCCCGCAGCAGTTCGACAACGAATGGAACGTCGAGGAAAACCGCGACTGGCTGGGCCGGGAAATCCTGGGCCAGATTCCCGCCGGTGTGAAGATCGACGCCATCGTCCAGGGCGTCGGCACCGGCGGTACGCTGATCGGCACAGCCATGGCGCTCAAGGAAAAGCACAATCCTGCCCTGCGCGTCTTCGCCATGGAACCGGCGGAATCGCGCACGCTGGAATGCTGCATCGTTGGCGACCATAAGATCGAGGGCATATCGGATGGTTTCGTGCCCACCATCTACGAACGCCACAAGCATATCGTCACTGGCGTCGTCGGGGTGGAAAGCGCCGTGGCAATCGAAGCCGCCGCGCGCCTGGCCAAGGAAAAAGGGATTTTCGTCGGCCCCAGCTCAGGCGCGAATGTCTGGGCGGCGCAGGAAATAAAGCGCTGCCACCCGGAGATCAAAACGGTGCTCACCTTCCTGTGCGACCGGGGTGAGAAATACCTGTCGATGCTCTACGAAGTCTGAGCCTTAAGGCCCAACTGTCATGCCGAAGGGGAAATAAAGATCCTGCCCGTTCAGCCGGATCTGAGCGAACAGCTTCATGAACCCTTCCCGGGCGGGCGCGACAGAGAAATCCAGATCGTCGCTCGTTTCATCGGTGGGATGGACATGCTGGATGGTGCGGAAATCGTCATAGAACCCTACCAGGTGTGCCTTCGCTCCCATCACCGGCTCGAACGCGGTCACGGCATTCCCCTGCGCGTCCGTGACACTCAGCTTGAACGCAAGCGGCACACCGGCGCGCGGCGCGCCGTCGAAGCCGAGATTCACGGTGTATCCGCCTGCCTGCGCCGACAATGCCTCGGCACGGTCGACAGCCTCGGTCAGGCAGCCGCGTGTGCCGGGAATATCGACCGTCAGCATATGCGGCTTCTCATTCACCGGCTTGATGTCAACCCACATGCGGTAGGTGCAATCCGTCTGCGGCGTCAGGGTAAAGCCATATTCGCCCGGCGCGTCCACCGCCTGGGGATGGGCGTGAGTATAATCGGAAAAAGCGGGATCGATGATCAGAAGATGAATGGGCTCGGTGTGTACCACGTCCAGCTGATCGATCATCACCGGCTTGCCGGTCTTGACATGTTTGAGGCGCAGCACGACCTTGCCCGGCACGCCTTTTTGCAAGGGCGGCGTGTCAACCAGTTCGGCGCGCACGGCAAAGCCGGAAAGCTTCTCCACCAGCCCCGGCGGCAGATCGACCAGCAGCAGATCGATGGCGCCCTTGAGGCCGACCACGACGCCGTCAAGCGCCGCCTTGTCGCCGGCCACCGCCGCAGCGGCCAGAGAGTCGGCGACCATGTCCATCTGCACCAGGGAATTGTCGAGATTTTCACGCGCCTCGAGCTTGAGATCTTCCTCGGCGTCACGGATCGTATTGCGCAGGTAGGCGATGGCCTTCTTCAGATTGTCCGCCTCGGCGGCAATGCCGGAAAAGTCGGAAGCCGCCGCCATGTCCTGAATCACGCGCCCGGTTTCCCGCACGGTGAACAGGCTCTCGAACGGTGTCGATAAAGCGCCCTGCGGACGCGGCGCCGGAACCTCTTCGTGATGCGCGTGCGCGGCGCCCTCCTCTGCCCGCGCGGGCGGCGTTGCCAGAAGTCCGGCGCTCATCAGAAACAGGGCGATAAAAGCTTTCATGCGCTCCTCCACAAGGGCCGGCAAGCTGTAGAAAGAAATTGTGGCATTTATGTGCCGCTCAGACGCGAAAAAATGCGAGCCCAGAACCCCTGCGACGTGTTCTTGTTCAGGACGGCGTGGCGTTCCTGAGCGATCCGGCTTTTCTGATCGTCGTCCAGGGTCAGGCCGACATTGAGCATCAGCCGATTGAAATCGAGCGCGCCCACATGCATGCGCTCCAGGCGGGTCATAATCTCCTGCTCCTGAGCGCCGAAATCGCCGTCGCACCACACCAGCTGGCGGGCGTGGTAGAAAAAGCGGGTGCGGTCTTCCTGGTCGGTGATCTGCTCGAACAGGGCGGCGATGTCGTGCGGGGTCTTGAGTCCGGCGCGCAAGGCCGCCTTCTGCGCGTCGCTGAAAGGTTCCCTCTGCAGCACCGCCTCAAGAAAAGACTTCTCCTCCGGCGTCACCACCTCGGCGGCGTGCGCCAGGGCGAAAACCGTCCGCCACATAGCGAACGCGCTGGGAGAAATAGGTAAATTGCCGGCTTCCATGCCTCTCTCCTGTACACCTCAATTATATATAAGACGGGTTGCCGCCCGCCATTTGAAAAATCCCGGCAAAACAGAAGCTTCCCTGCCACCTCTCTTTTGTTCTTGTTTTGTTCTCAAAAACGTGCACATTCTAAGGAATATGCGCAAACCCGAAACCCTCGAATGGCTGTTCCTCGACCTCAACAGCTATTTCGCCAGCGTCGAGCAGCAGGACAACCCCGCCCTGCGCGGCAGGCCCGTGGCCGTGGTGCCGATGGACACGGATTCCACCTGCGCGATCGCCGCCTCCTACGAAGCCAAGGCGTACGGCATCAAAACCGGCACGCCGATCTATGAAGCGAAAAAAATGTGCCCGCAGCTGCGCTGCGTGCTGGCGCGTCATGAAGCCTATGTACGCTATCACCACTGCGTCGAGGAAGAAGTCATCCGCCACACCCCCATCAACAAAATCTGGTCGATCGACGAACTGTCAAGCCGCCTGCCCCCCGGCAGACGTACGCCTGAAGCCGCCACGGCGGTAGCGCAAAGGATAAAGGAAGGTCTGCGAAAAAACGTCGGCGCCTATATCCGCTGCTCGATCGGCCTCGCGCCCAACAGCTTCCTCGCCAAAGTGGCGACCGACATGCAAAAGCCCGACGGGCTGGTGGTGCTCGACCCCGCCGCCCTGCCCGGCCCGCTTCTGAAACTCGATCTCATCGACCTGCCCGGCATCAATGTGAGCATGGAAGCGCGGCTGCACAAAGCGGGTATAAAGACGGTCGAACAGCTCTGGAATCTCGATCCCAGGCACGCGCGCAGGATCTGGGGCGGCGTGGCCGGCGAGCGTTTCTGGTACAATCTGCGCGGCTATGACATTCCCGACATCAAAACCAATCCTTCCATGCTGGGACATAGCCGCATTCTCGACCCCGAACTACGCCGCCCTGCCGCCGCCTGGCTGGTGGCGCGGCGCCTGACGGTCAAGGCGGCCACGCGCCTACGCCGCAAGGAATTCTTCGCTACCGCTTTTCATGTCAGCGTGCGCGTCATCGACGGCCCGCGCTGGGCGATGGAAGCGCGCTTTGAACCGGTGCACGACAATTTCACTTTCCTGCGCGCGCTCGAGGAGATATGGGCGCAGATGCTGGCCGACACCCGGCCGCAGCGCATAAGCAAGGTATCCGTGACCCTGCACGGCCTGCGCCGACCGGAGGAGATCACAGGCGACCTGTTCGACACCGGCGGCCCGCAGCGGCGGCGCGACGAACGCCTGTCCGGTGCCATGGACCGGCTGAACGAGAAATACGGCGCCGAAACCATCCGCCTGGGCGTATCGCCCCGCACCCGCGCGGGCTATGTCGGCACCAAGATCGCCTTTTCCCGCGTGCCCGAGCTAGCCGAGTTTTCGGAATAAATTTTTGCCCCGGGCGGCAAAATAGGCTATGAACTCCCCCCATGATCCCGAACATCTTGATCTATCAGGATTACGTCCATAACCAGGCCCTGCTGCACCAGAGCGTGGCGGGACTCTACGGCGCAGACAATGTGGGTTACGCCGACGCCGACGATATTCTGGACGGTCTTCTCAATCCCCGCGTCGGGCTGTTCATCATGCCAGGCGGCGCGGACCTGTATTACGCCGAAAAACTCAACGGCGCGGGCAACGCCCTGATCCGCGCCTATGTCGAAAACGGCGGCACGTATCTCGGCATCTGCGCCGGCGCCTATTACGGCTGCCGGGCGCTGGAATGGGCCGCGAACGAAAGCACCGCCGCCATCACCGGCGCGCGCGAACTGGCTTTCGCCCCTGTCACGGCGCGCGGGCCCGTCTATGATTTCATCGAAGAGCGCGATTTCAAAAAATCATGGCTGGCCGCCGTGCCGCTGGCTTACGACGACGGCCGCACGCGGATCGAATCGACCGTCTGCTACGAAGGCGGCCCGGTTTTTGAAGAAAGCGCCAATGTCACGGTGCTGGCGCGCTACGGCAGTCTGGAAGGCCGGCCCCCGGCTATCATCGAAACCCGCGTCGGCGCCGGCAAGGCCGTCCTGTGCAGCCCACATCTGGAGCGAGCCAGTCTTCTGCTTGAAAAAGCCACTTATCAGCACCGCAATACGGCCTATACCCGCCAGAAAGATGCCATCGCCGCGCTGAAGGCCTACGATACGCTTAACCGTAAGATCTGGATCAGCCTGCTTGAAAGGAGCATGCAACGCCCATGAGAGTCCTTGTTTACAGCCAGCAGCCCACGGCCAGCAGCTCCGTCATAGCGATGATGAACACTTATATGCAGCCACGCGGAATCGCGGTTGAGACCTGCGGCGGCGAAGATGTTCACAAGGGAATTCTCAATCAGACCGACGTTGCCGGGCTGGTTATCCCCGGCATTATCGGCGACGAGTCCGCCTATTCCGGGCAGATCGGGGAAGAAGGCATGGAACGCATCACCAATGCCGTGGCCAAGGGCCGTTTTCTCATGACCCTGTGCGCAGGCACTTATTTCATCTGCCGCGAAACCGTTTACGCGCCGTCATGGGGTGAAAAAAGAGAGCGCCAGCCCGCGCGCTATCTTTTCAACGCCACCGCCACCGGCCCGCTCGAGGACGGTCTGAGCCACGTATGGAAGGATCAGAACGGCCGCAGCCGCCTTGCCATGGCGCCGCTGACCTTCAACGGTGAAGAAACGGCGTTGATCGCCTACGGCAACGGGCCCGTCATTACACCTGACGACATCAATGATCCCGATCTCGAGATTCTGGGGCGCTTTACCAAACCGCCGGGCCAGCCTGTCGCGGCGTTTTCCAAGCGCCACGGCCGCGGCGTGATCGTGGGCCTCAGCGTCCTGCCCGATATCGAACCGCTTTCCATCGGGAACTATTACCGCGACGGCATCCTCAATCACGTTTCTCATGTACTGAACTTCCATGAAGCGGGGCGCAAGGCGTTCCTTGACCACATCATGGCCCCTGTTCTGACCCAGATCGAAACCTACAGGACGTCCGAGCAATGCCCGCCCAAGATCAAGATTTGAAGCCGATCCACATCATCGGCGGCGGCATGGCCGGCAGCGAGGCGGCGTGGCAGATCGCGCGTCAGGGCTGGCCCGTGATCCTGCATGAAATGCGCCCGGTACGCGCAACCCCGGCGCATAAAACCGACATGCTGGCCGAGCTTGTATGCTCGAACTCTTTCCGTTCCGACGACAAGGAGCAAAACGCCGTCGGCCTGCTGCACGAGGAAATGCGCCTGTGCGACTCCCTGATCATGAAAATGGGTGGCCGGCACGCCGTGCCGGCGGGCGGCGCGCTCGCGGTCGACCGCGGCCTGTTTTCGGCCGATATCACCAGAACCCTGAGCGAACATCCGCTGGTCACCATCGACCGGGCCGAGGTCACCGGCCTGCCGCCCGCCGACTGGGGCAGCGTCATCATCGCCACCGGCCCGCTGACATCCGCGCCGCTCGCGCAGGCCATCCGCGAAGCGGGCGGCGAGGGTGAACTGGCGTTTTTCGACGCCATCGCCCCGATCGTCTACCGCGAAAGCATCAACATGGATGTCGCCTGGTTCGAATCGCGCTACGGTAACAAGGGGCCGGCGGGATCGGGCAAGGATTACATCAACTGCCCCCTCGACCGGGACCGGTATTACGCCTTCATCGACGAGCTGCTGAAGGCCGAGAAAACCGAGTTCAAAGACTGGGAGAAAGACACGCCTTATTTCGAAGGCTGCATGCCGATCGAGGTGATGGCGGGCCGAGGCCCCGACACGCTGCGCTTCGGGCCGATGAAGCCCGTGGGCCTGCGCGACCCGCGCACGGACAAGCGCCCGTTCGCCGTGGTGCAGCTGCGCCAGGATAACGCCCTGGGTACGCTTTATAATATGGTCGGATTCCAGACGAAGATGAAATACGGCGAACAAACCCGCGTGCTGAAGATGATCCCCGGTCTGGAGGACGCCAATTTCGCCCGCCTGGGTGGCCTGCACCGCAACACCTTCATCAATTCGCCACGTCTGCTGGATGGAGAACTGCGCTTCAAGGCGCAGCCGCATATTCGTTTCGCGGGCCAGATCACGGGCTGCGAGGGTTATGTCGAAAGCGCGGCCGTGGGCATCATGGCGGCGCGTTTTGCCCTGGCGCAAAAACGCGGCATGCGCCTGGATGCGCCGCCCGTCACCACCGCCATGGGCGCGCTGCTCAACCATATCACCGGCGGTGCGGATGCCGAGACCTTCCAGCCCATGAACATCAATTTCGGCCTGTTCCCCGCGCTTGACGAACGCGATCCGCGCGGCCGCCCCCTGCGCGGCGGCGACAAGAGAAAAGCCCTGACCGGCCGGGCGCTTGCCGACATGACGCGGTGGCTGGCGGCGCAGGATGCACACAGGCGCGCCGCCTGAGCCCTGCCGTATTGAACTGCCCCCGTCCCCGTGCGACAATCCGGCTGGTGAAAGAGAGACTGGCCATGCGCGTCGTTTTTGCCTGTTTCATGCTGCTTCTGCTCCTGCCCGCCGCAGCGCGTGCGCAGCCACAGGAAGAACGCCCTGTAATCGGCACGATCCAGGGAGTCGAGGGGGCTGCCTATATCCTCGACCCGGAAGCCGCCGACAAACCGCCCCGGCCCGCGACCGCCGAAGCGGCGCTGTATACGGGCGAGACGGTGGAGACTGGTGTGGATTCGCGCGCCTTCATACTCCTGATCGACGACAGCCAGATCACGCTCGGGGCCAACGCCTCTTTCCGCATCGACGAATATCTGCTGGATGACGGCGAAGCCGTCGCCAGCAAAGGCCGTTTCACGGCGGTGCGCGGCGCGTTTGAATTCGTCACGGGACTGATCGGCAAGGCGCCCGGTGCCGATGTCAGCGTCAATTTCCCCTACGGCTCGATCGGCGTGCGCGGCACCACCTTCTGGGGCGGCGAGATCGACGGCGCCTACGGCGTTCTGGTCAGCGAAGGCGAAGTGATCGTTTCAAACGCGCGCGGGCGCGCCCGCGTTCCCAAAGGCCATGGCACGATGATCCGCGGCGCCACGATGCAGCCCGACAAGCCCAAAATCTGGACCGCAGGAAAAATGAAGGACGCGGGCGCGATGATCGCCCTGAAGAACCGTCCGGCGCTCGCGAACCTGGTCAAGGCCAAGGCGGCTTTCAACGAAAATCAGCGGCAGCAGCTTAAGACCCACCTGAAGCAGCGCGTCAATCCGCAGGCCCCCGCCAAGGGGCCCGTGCGCCGGATCATCAATCAGCCGATCCGCGAACCGGCGGTGAAGGACGGTGCACCGGAAAGACGCAGTGAAATTCCCGGCGTGCTGCAGAACCAGCAGAATCCCGCCGCCTCCGCCGCCCGGCCGGCCGGCCGGGCCGCACCGCTGAACGAGCTCAACAAACCATTCACGCCGGAAGAACGGGCGAAGTACGCGCCGCCACCCACGCCTGACGCCACGGTCATTCCCGCCGAACCGGAGAAGAAGGAACGCCCGCGCGAGGAAAAATTCCCTTCCTGGCATGAACCGGGCAGCCGCAGCGGCTCGCGCGGGGCATTGTAGAAAAAAGCTATAAGGACTTTAACCGCGAAGGTTAATAGGAACGCCCGGTATCAAGACCCAGCGTAAAGGACGACGCCGACAAAAGCGCGGACGTATCGCGCGCGAGTCCCGCGACTTCGTCGGGCTGCTGCGCCGAGAGCGTGGTATCGAAACTGCCCTGCAGGGCGCGGCTGACAGCGGCGGCGGTCATACGGATATCAACCGGATCCTGCTGCGTTTCCGCAGACTCTCCGGCTTTTCTGGTGGACGGCACTTCGGCATTTGGCGCGGTTTTACCCGTTCCGCCTGCAGGATTGTTGCCGGATACCGGTGGTACAGCCATAGTTTATCCCCTAAACCCAGTGAATTCCCAATATAAGGAAAGTATAGCAAATAACTGGTATCATTGGCAAATCTTAAAGTTTTACAAATAAACCGCCCGGGCATAGCGCAGGGCGAAAAAAGGAATGGGCTCCTGAAAGCCGGGGTGGCGCGGGTCAAAACCGGCACGGCCCAGCGCCATCAGGTGCAGGGCGGCCAGCGCGTGCAGGCCGCGCAGGCGCTTTTCGGCGGGTCGGTCCATCCTGAAAGCCAGGGCGGCGACGGCTTTTTCGATCTGTGCCCTGTCGCCCAAAGCGCCCTGCCGCGCCAGCAGAGCCAGAGCATAAGCCTGTCCCAGCTCTTCCTCGCGCGCCGGGTCGGCGGGCGTGCCGTCAATCCGCGCGGCAAGGCGCACGAGCGGCGCATGCGCTTCGCGCAGATACGCAAGCGGATCCTGCGTGACCGTGTCATGATCCTCGAACGCCCGGCAGCGTGCCTCGATCATGCGCAGGAGCATATCCCGGTCGAGGGAAAACGCGTTCACCGCCGCATCGAGCGGCGTCAGCACCGGATGGGGTTCGCAGGCCGCGCCCGCGGCCATTTTCTCAAGCTCGTCGCGCCACCATTGCAGACGGATTAAACCGGCAAGCGGTTCGCGCACGACAGCACGCGTGCGTTCGATCTCGCCGTAAAAAGCGTAAAGCGTCCACAGGGCCGGACGCCGCGCCGGCGGCGCCGTCAGGCTGAGCAGGAAACGATCGGGATCGTGCGCCCGCAGCCATGCGCCGCTATACGGCAGACCGCCCCTTTCTTTTTTCATATTTTCAAAATCGCCCTTGCCAAACACCGCCAAGACGATAGGTTATTGCCTGACAAAAAGCCACGGAGAAACGCCATGCCCTTCACCCTGCCCGATCTGCCTTATGCTTACGACGCGCTGTCCCCTTTCATGTCGCGCGAGACGCTGGAATTCCACCACGACAAGCACCACAAGGCCTATATCGACAAGGGCAACGACCTGATCAAGGGCACGGGGCTTGAAAACCTGTCGCTCGAGGAAGCGATGGTCGCGGCGTATAAGGACAAGAGCAAGGCCGGCCTGTTCAACCAGCTAGGCCAGCACTACAACCACGTCCATTTCTGGAGCTGGATGAAACCGCAGGGCGGCGGGAAAAAAATCCCCGGCGCGCTTGAGAAAAAGATCACCGCCGACCTTGGCGGCTACGACAATTTCCGCGGCAAATTCATCGAAGCCGGCATGACCCAGTTCGGATCAGGCTGGTGCTGGCTGGCGCTCGATGCTTCCGGCAAGCTCGAGATCCTCAAGACCCCCAACGGCGAAAACCCGGTGATCGCAGGCAAGACCCCCCTGCTGGGCTGTGATGTATGGGAACACAGCTATTATATCGACTACCGCAACGCCCGGCAGAAATACCTGGAGGCCTTCGCAGACAGCCTGATAAATTGGGATTATGTCGGGTCGCTGTTCGAAAAAGGTCCTCTGAAAATCGCCGCCTGAGGCGAAAACGCGCCCCCTTTGACAGAGGACCCGGTTTGTCATACCCTCCCGACCAATAATAAGAATTGTTCAGGGAGAGTATCACTTGCTGCGTATAGCCGTTGTCACCGACATCCATTTCGGATTCGATACGCCCGGCCGCCTGGGCAGCCGGGCCCCCGCGCTCGTGGAAAATTTCGTAAGAACGACCAACGAATTCCAGGCTGATCTGATTCTCGACCTGGGCGACCGCATCACCAGCCAATCGCACGATCTCGACAAAAGCTTCCTGCGCCGCCTGCGCGAAAAATACGCCGAAGCGGCCGCCCCCTGCCATGGTGTAATGGGCAATAACGATCTGCGCAACATCAGCGCGCTCGACAACCATATATTGCTGGGCTTCGCCCCGGAATCGAACAGTTTCGATCTCAACGGCTTTCATCTGGCGCTGTGGAATCCCGACGTCACGAACTACAGGGACGGCAAGCTGATCCTGGACGCGGAAAGCCTGGAATGGCTCGTCTGCGATCTGGCCGCGACTGACCTGCCGACGCTCGTGTTCTCGCACGCGCCACCGAACGCCTATCGCGACGAGGATTGCGCGCGGATCACGGCGCTGATGAAGGAAAGCGATCAGGTGGCGCTGGCGATGGGCGGGCACCTGCACGCCGCCGGCTACGAGACTCATAACGGCATTCCTGTCATCACCCAGCAATCGCTGGTTCACGACATGGGCGACCAGACGCCCGTAGGCGCGTTCTCCCTGGTCACTTGCGACCACCACCAGATCCGGATCACAGGCTTCGGGATCGGCCAGCCCAGCTACAGAATCCCCGTGCGCCGGCCGGGACCCCCGCCCCGCGCGCTCAAGCCCGCCGCCTAATAAGGTATAAGGGCGGCCGCGACGCGGCGCCCCTCAGTCAGAAGCACATTATAAGTGCGGCACGCCGCCCCTGTTTCCATCGCGCTGATATTAAGGCCGCGATTGCCGAGCGCGCGGCAGAGATTGACCGTATCCAGCCCGGCTTGGCGGCCGGTACCCAGCACCGCGACGTCAAGCCCACCGGTCCAGGCCAGGAGCGGCGCGAAAGCCGCTTCATCGAGGCCCGCAGCGGCGGCGGGCCAGGGAAGGATTTCATCAGGGAAAACGAGGATGGGCGCCGTGAAAACCTGCGCGCCGATACGGATGCGCCCGCCGCCGAAACCCTGGATCACCTGCAAGCCTGGTGCAAGGCGGGGCGTGATGTCCATCGCGCGTTCAGGCCTTGCTGCCGACCGCGCCGCCCTGCCCGTCTTCCGTCGGCTTGGAGCGGCGCAGGTTGAGATAGGCCAGGATCGGCGAGGCGATGAAGTAGGAAGAGTGCGTGCCGATGGCGATGCCGAAGAACAGCGCCGCCACGAAACCGCGGATCACTTCGCCGCCGAACAGCCACAGCGAGAAAATAGCCAGCAGCGTCGTACCCGAAGTCATGACCGTGCGGGCCAGCGTCTGGTTGATCGACAGATTGATGATCTGGTCGATCGCCATTTTCTTGAATTTGCGCAAATTCTCGCGGATGCGGTCATAGATGATGACGGTATCGTTGATCGAGTAACCCGCCACCAGCAGCACCGCCGCCAGGGTGGAGAGATCGAACGGCATCTGCGTCAGGGCGAACAGCCCGAGCGTACCGACGACGTCGTGAATAAGGGCTATGATCGCGCCCACGCCGTACTGCCATTCGAAACGGAACCAGATATAGGCCATGATACCGGCCATCGAGGCGATAATGGCGAGAAATCCGGCTTTTTTCAGCTCCTCGCCGACCTGCGGTCCGACGAATTCGATGCGGCGGATCTCAACGCCGCCGGGGAAAGTGTTATTGAGAGAGTCGGTGACGGTGGTAACGGCCTGCTTCTGCGCTTCGGGCCCGCCTTCCTGCTGCGGCAGGCGGATCATGAGGTCGGTCGGCGCGCCGAATTCCTGCAGCGATACATCACCGAGATCAAGCCCGTTCATCACTTCGCGCAGATGCCCCAGATCCGGCGTTTGCTTGACCTGGATCTCGATCATTGTTCCGCCGGTGAAATCGACGCCGAAGTTAAGGCCCTTGGTGAACATCAGGCCGAACGAGCCGAAAATGATGATGCACGACACCAGCAGGCCGTAATAGCGGTGACCGAAGAAATCGATCTTGGTGTTGTCGGGAACAAGCTGGATCAGTTTGAGGATCATCGTCGTTAACTCCGTCTATACCGGGATCGCGGCCGGTTTTTTCCAGCGCAGCCACGCCAGCACCATCAGGCGCGTAATCATTACTGCCGAAATATAGGACGTCACCACACCGATCGACATGGTCACGGCGAATCCCTTGATCGGCCCAGTGCCGAAGGAAAATAGAATAAGAGCCGCGATCAACGTGGTCAGGTTGGAATCGGTAATGGTAGAAAGCGCCCGCTGATACCCCGCATCCATCGCCGCCATGATCGACTGGCCGGAGCGCAGCTCTTCCTTCATGCGCTCGAAGATCAGCACGTTGGCGTCGACCGCCATGCCGATGGTCAGAACAATGCCGGCGATGCCGGGGAGAGTCAGGGTGGCCTGCAGCGCCGACATGATGGCGAAGATCATCGCAATATTGATGAGCAGCGCCAGCGAAGCGAAGACACCGAACAGGCCGTAAACACCGACCGTCATGACCACGACAAACAGTACGCCCACCAGGCAAGCGATTTTGCCCGCTTCGACCGAATCCGCCCCGAGCGAAGGGCCGACCGTGCGCTCCTCCATCACGTGCAGAGGCGCGGGCAGCGCGCCCGCGCGCAGCAGGATGGCCAGATTGTTGGTTTCATCGACGGTGAAACTGCCCGAGATGATCGCCGATCCACCGCAGATCGCCTGACGGATATTGGGCGCGCTGATGACGACTTCATCGAGCACGATGGCAAAAGGCTTATTGACGTTTTCGCGGGTCACTTCGCAGAAGCGCTTGGCGCCGATGGCGTTCAGGCGGAAGCTGACCACCGCCATGCCCTGCTCGAACGCGGGCTGAGCGTTGACCAGCATGTCGCCCGTCAGCATGGCCTTGCGGTCGATGGTGATGGTCTGGCCCGGCTCTTCGGCGAAGGGCAGCGTTCTGGTATTGCCCGCGGCCACCCCGCTCATGCCGGTATCGACCAGATGGAAACTAAGCTTCGCGGTCTTTCCCAGTATCTCTTTGACGCGCTGTGGATCGTCGAGCCCCGGCAGCTGCACGATGATGCGGTCATTCCCCTGGCGGGCTATGATCGGCTCGCGGGTGCCGGTTTCATCGACGCGGCGGCGAACGATTTCAATCGACTGCTCGATCGCCTGATCCTCGATCGCCTTGATCGCGGCAGGAGTCAGGCGGGCCTCTAGGGTTTCGCCGTCATCGCTTGCGGTCAACACCAATTCCGGATCAACGCCGCGGACGATCTTGCGCAGCGCCGCCATGTCCTGCCCGGGCTTGAGAGTCAGGCGGAAACCGTCCGGAAGCGCACTTATACGGGTGTAGCCGATCTTTTCCTTGCGCAGTTCGGGGCGCAGCGCCTGGGTGAAATCGTCGGTGCGCTGGCGCAGGACCGCAGCGACCTCGACCTGCAGCTGCAGGTGCGATCCACCCTGAAGATCGAGGCCGAGATTGACGGTTTTATGCGGCATCCACGACGGCAGGCTGGCGGCGGCCCATTCCCGCGCTTCCTTACTGAAAAGATTGGGCGCGCTGTAGGCGAAGCTCAGCGCGCACATCAGCAGGATCAGAATGATTTTCCAGCGGGGAATGTGAAGCATGGAATAAGGCGGCCTTATTTCTTGTCAGTGATCTTGGTCTGGATGGTCGAACGCAGCACCGTGACCTTGGTTTCACCCAGATCGATCACCACTTCATCCTTACCTTCGACGACCTTCTCCACCGTGCCGATGAAGCCGGCGGCGGTCAGAACCCGGTCGCCCTTCTGCAGGGCGTTGAGCATGTCGCGGTGCGCCTTGAAACGACGCTGCTGCGGCACGATCATCAGCACATAAAAGAGCGCCACCAGGATGACGATCAGCACCATGTTGAACATGAAAATCTCGCCCGGATCGGGCGCGGCAGTCATCGCCGGGGCGGGCGCGGCGGCATGGGCGGCGGAGATCGGCATAATTGTCAGAATCCTTTATTTTGTGGAAACTTCGGGCACTATAGCCGCCACCGCGCCAAAAACAAGAGCGAAGCAGGCGCCCTTCCCCCGGGAATTGGCCCGTTAAAGCCTCTGCCGCCGGGCGACCCCGGACCGCGCCCGCAGGAACAAGAACAGGAACAGCGTGCCCGCCCCGCCCAGCCCGCCCGCCCAGCCGTAATTGAGCAAGCCCATGTCGATACGCGCTTCCTGGGGGTTATCGGGAAGATAAAGAACGTTCACCGCCTGCCCTCTCTGATAAAGGGGCGGATCGCTGCCGTTGCGGCTGCGGAACTTGACGCTCTGGCCCGCCTCAGTCGTGAAACGCACGACCGGGTAATAAACGGTATCCCCGTCCACAGAGTCTTCGTTGCGGGTTTCAAGCGCGACGACTTTCCCCGGCGCCTCCAGCGCGGCGCGCTCGAAACGGTATTGCGACTGGCCCATGAACGCACCGCCCGCGACAAGCGCCGCGGCAAGAAGGAAATAAAAAGGCAGAGCGGCCCTCATGCCCTTGTCGTAAAGACGGATGCGCTCCTTCAGTTCGGCTTCGCTCAAGCGCCTTCCTTCCCGCGCGGCACGCTTGGCCGCCCGTTTGGTTTTCTTCCTGGCAAGAAAACTTTCCCGGTTGTCCCACAGATGGCGCGGCTTGATCCCCTTGGCGATCTTCCAGCCGAACCATGTCAGCAGAACGGCAGCCGCAGCGATGCTGGGCGGATTGATTTCGATCTGGCGCACGCTGAACCAGGCGAAGAACAGGCCGGCAAAAAGAAAAGGCAGGCCGAAGAAGAACATCAAATAGCCTTCCTCGGACGGCCCTTCGTAATCGTCTTTGCGCAGATACAAGACGGCGTAATCGCCGGGCAGGTTCGACCCCAGCAGGTTGGTGCCGGTGTTGCCTTCGGCTTCGTGCCTGACACCATCGGGCGTGGTGTATTCATAAACGCGGTAATATTTTTCCCCGGCATGGGGCATGCGCTTGCTGGGCCGGGGCGCGTCCTCGCTTTTGTCCTGAACGGCGTTGATGCCGACGACCCGCCCCTTGACCCGTATTGCGCCGATTTGCTGCAGCCATGGCGCGAAGGTGATGACAAAGCCGATGACGGCGAAGATCAGCGCCGTGCCGAGCATGAAAAGCTGGGCCAGGGAGAAGAAGAAGGGGAAGATCATCTCGGCCATGGCGGTCCTCGCGGCTCTATTGCAGGAAGGGTTCGGGGTTGAGCGCCTCGGTCCCACGCCGGATTTCAAAATGCAGCTGCGGCACGTCCACCCCGCCGGTCGCCCCAACCGTGCCGATGGTCTGGCCCTGGCGCACCTGGTCGCCGCGCTGGACGATGATCTCGCCCATATGAGCATAAGCGGTCAGCCAGCGGTCGGCATGACGCAGCAGCACCATGTTGCCGTAACCCTGCAG
>CAZNYM010000012.1:25995-33650 GCA_964577255.1 uncultured Pseudobdellovibrionaceae bacterium
GCGGGCGGCGGATAGGACGGCGGCGGCAGGGGCGCGGACAGAACTTCGCGCTGGACGGTATCAGGACGGGTCAGCGGCGCGGAATGAACCGGCGCCGGCGCTTCACCGTAACCGCCGTGCTGATAGGCGGGCATGCGCGGCTCGTCGTTATAGGCATAAGCGGGCTTGTTCATAAGCGGCGGGCGCTCGCGGCGCACGATCACCCCTTCCCGCTCGGCGCGCGAAAGCGCGATCGGCGGCGGCAGGCGCAGGATATCACCCGTATTCACGACATAGGGCGCGTTCAGGCGGTTGAGGCGCACGATCTGGCTGGGACTGACGCTGAAGGTGCGGGCGATGCGCGGCAGCGTGTCGCCCTTGCGCACTTCGTACGTGCGCGGCGGCGGCAGCGCCAGCCGCTGGCCCGGGTTCAGGCGGTAAGGCGCGGCCAGATCGTTGGCAGAGATGATATCTTGTGCCACCAGGTCATAACGCGCCGCCAGACTGCCGACCGTGTCACCGCTCTCCACGGTATAAAGACCGCCCGAACCCTGCAGGCCGTAATGGCGTACGAACACATTGTTCTCGTTGATGCCGCAGGCGCTCAGGAGTGCAAGAGACATTATGTATAGGAGCGCCCTCACCCCATCCCCCCGGCCAGCAGCGGATCGTCGGCGCGCTCCTCGGTGGCGGCGGCCAGATTGGGCAGCAGCGGCACGAACCGCACCGGCAGCAGGTCTTTCACGGCGTAAGTGTCGTCGGCTTCTTTCTTGTAGCGCCGCAGCACCTGGTTGCCCGGCATGCCGACCGGAACGATCATGAGGCCGCCGACCTTCAGATGGTCGAGCAGCGTCTGCGGCGGCTTGTCGCGCGCGGCGGCGGTGACGATGATCTTGTCGAACGGCGCCTGCTCCGGCCAGCCTTTCATGCCGTCGCCGGCGATGGCGGTGATGTTGCGCAGGCGCAGGGTCTCGAACATGGTTTCGGCCTGGATCAGGAGCGGCTTG
The DNA here is from genome assembly GCA_964577255.1 of uncultured Pseudobdellovibrionaceae bacterium. Lineage (GTDB taxonomy): Bacteria > Pseudomonadota > Alphaproteobacteria > Micavibrionales > Micavibrionaceae > Micavibrio_C. The sequence continues at coordinate 26,982 of CAZNYM010000012.1, forward strand.
TGCCGCTCGATGGTGTAAACGCGCCGGCAGAGGTGGGAGAGGATGCAGGTCTGGTAGCCCGAGCCGGTGCCGACCTCGAGCACTTTTTCGCTCTTTTCCACTTCAAGCGCCTGGGTCATGACCGCGACGACATAAGGCTGGCTGATGGTCTGGCCGCGGCCGATCGGCAGGGCGATGTCCTCGTAAGCCTGGTCCTGCATCGCGGCGGGAATGAACATCTCGCGCGGCACCCGCTCCATGGCCGCCAATACATCCGTATCCACAATACCCATATTGCGGAGGTGCATCAGCAGGCGGATGATCTTGGTGGTCTGGGCATTCATAGGAATGATGATAGATGAGGGACGATGGATGAGGGAAGAGCCTTATTTTCCATCATCTCTCATCTGTCGTCGCCCTACTTCAAAGGCATAAGCTTGGAAAGCCCGCCCATATAGGGTTTCAGGACGTCGGGCACGAACACCCCGCCGTCGGCTGGGTCGTGATAATTCTCCAGCACGGCGATCAGCGCCCGACCCACCGCCACGCCGGAACCGTTGAGGGTGTGGAGGAATTCGGTCTCCTTCTCGCCCTTGCGGCGAAAACGCGCCTTCATGCGCCGGGCCTGGAAGTCGCCGCAGTTGGAGCAGCTCGAGATTTCCCGGTATTTCTGCTGGCCGGGCAGCCAGACCTCGAGATCGTAGGTTTTACGCGAACCGAAACCGATGTCACCGGCGCACAGCGCCATGGTGCGGTACGACAGGCCGAGCTTTTTCAGCACGGTCTCGGCGCAGGCGGTCATGCGCTCGTGCTCGTCCCGACTTTTATCGGGTTCGACAACGCTGACGAGCTCCACCTTGTAGAACTGGTGCTGGCGGATCATACCCTTGGTGTCCTTGCCCGCTGCCCCGGCCTCGGAACGAAAACAGGGGGTGAGCGCCGTATAGCGGCGGGGCAGATAATCGGCTTCGACGATGCTGTCGGCGACGATGTTGGTTAGAGAGACTTCGGCGGTAGGGATCAGCCAGTGCCCGGTTGTGGTGCGGAACAGGTCTTCGGCGAACTTGGGTAGCTGGCCGGTACCGTAAACCGCCTCATCCTTGACCAGCAGCGGCGGTGATACTTCCGTATAACCATGTTCGGTCGTGTGCAGATCGAGCATGAACTGCCCGAGCGCCCGCTCGAGCCGGGCCAGGCCGTTATGAATAAGCACGAAGCGGCTGCCGGACATTTTTGCCGCCGTTTCAAAATCCATCATCCCCAGCTTCTCGCCGATCGCCACATGGTCGGGCGCTTCGCTGTTCAGGCGCACGGGTTCCTGGTGGCGGCGGACCTCGTGGTTGTCGGCGTCGTTCTTGCCGGCGGGCACGTCGTCGTCGAGCAGGTTCGGCAGGCCGGCAACATGCTGGTTCAGGGATTCGGCGAGCATGGCTTCGCGCTGCTCGAGGTCGGTCAGCTCGGCCTTGAGCGCCGCCACCTCTTCCATCAGCCCCTGGGCATCGCCGCCCTTGGCCTTGATCTGGCCGATATCCTTGGATTTTGCGTTGCGCAGGTTCTGCAACTCCTGCATACGGGTCTGGGCGATGCGGCGTTCCTCGTCCATGCGCAGGATTTCGGGCGTCTGCGCGGACAGGCCCCGGCGCGCCCAGTTGCGGTCGTAAAGGTCGGGATTTTGCCGGATGGCGCGCAGATCGTGCATAATTTATCCTTGTTTGTGTGGCCCCTTTTATAACCATGACCGCTGACCCGCTCAAGACTTCAATTGCGTCCGGCCTGCTGCTATCCGGCCCCGCGCCGGTACAGGCGCCCGCCCCGCTGGTCATGGACTGCCCGCACAGCGGCCGGGATTACCCGGTCGGGTTTCGCTATGCCTGCGACCCGCTGCTGCTGCGGCAGGCGGAGGACAACCATGTCGACACGCTGCTGGCGGATACCGGCTTCCCGCTGCTGATCGCCCTGTTCCCCCGCACCTATATTGACGTAAACCGGGCAGCGGACGATATAGAGGACGAGCTGCTGGCCGAGCCTTGGCCCGGCCCCCGCAACCCCTCGCCGCGCGCCGGCGCCGGTGCTGGATTGATCCGCCGGGTGATGCAGAACGGCCTGCCGGTCTATGATCGAAAGTTAAACGTGAAAGAAATTCAGGATCGCATTGATAAATATTATATTCCTTACCATCAAACTCTGAAAAAACTGCTCGATGAAACCTACGCTCTTCACGGCCGTATCTGGCACATGAACTGGCATTCCATGCCGGATGCGGCGCAGCCGGGAGGCATGCCGGATTTCGTCCTGGGCGATTTCGATCATACGAGCTGCGATCCCGATTTTACATACGCCGTGCAAAATTACCTGCACGGCCGGGGCTACAGCGTCGCGCTCAACCATCCCTACAAGGGCGCTGAACTGATTACGCGCTACAGCGACCCGGCCCGGGCGCGTCACAGCCTGCAGATCGAGATCAACAAGCGCCTGTATTGGGATGAAAAAAATCAGGTAAAAACAAAAAATTTCAATGTATTGAAAGGTGATATTGATAAATTAATTCAGTATATCGCTGGCCGGATTCAGGAAAAGCTTGCATAAACCCGGCACGGCCGCTAGAACCCGCCGATGATTAAATCGCTTACCGTACACTGGCAGAAGGCCGAAGATTTTTCGCCCCTGGTTTTCGACAGCCCCCACAGCGGCACACTGCTTCCCGATCATTTTCGCTATGCCTGCGCGCCGGAAGATCTGATGGGGCTGCACGACCCCCATGTCGAGAAATTGCTGGCCCATATCCCCGATACCGGCACGCCGGTGCTGGAAGCGCTTGTTCACCGCACCTGCATCGATCTGAACCGGTCCGTCCGCGAAATTGACCCGGCCCTGATCTCCGACGGCTGGCCCGATGAAACCGTGGACAGCGGCCATGTCCGGCAGAAGATGGGGCTGTTCCCCGCTTTGGCCGGCCCCCGGGGCCGGCGCATCAGCCCGCTTTACAACAACGTCGCGCCCCTTACGCAGGCGGAAGCCCAGCGGCGGATCGAGAATTACTACAAACCCTATTACGCCGTGCTCGATGTCCTGACGGCGGCGGCGCACCGCCATCACGGCCCCTGCCTGCACGTCAACATGCACTCCATGGCCCGCCTGCCCGGCATCGGCATGGCCGACATCGTTCTGGGCGACCTGGACGGCCGCGCCTGCGATCCGCGCCTGAGCGCCTTCACCGCGGCGATGCTGGAGGAAAAAGGGTATGACGTGGGCTGGAACGGCCCCGATTTCGCGGGCGGCAACCTGATCGCCCACACCGCCGACCCGCAAAGCGAACGCAGCAGCCTGCAGATCGAACTGGCGCGCGATCTCTACCTTAAGCCCGGCGGCCGGGAGATAGACACCGCGAAGTTCGGCCGGTTACGCCACGACCTGACGGATCTGGCCCGCGGCCTCCGCCACTTCCTGAGCGTCGAGCTTGCCTGTCATTAACACGCTCCGCGTTGCGAGCAGCGCCTGGTCGACTTCGGCCATGCCGACCGGGCGACCCAGCACCTTCGCCACCGAGGTAACGCCATAGCCGGAAAGCCCGCACGGCACGATGCCGTTGAAGTGACTGAGATCGGGATCGACATTGATGGCAAGGCCGTGATAGGCCACGCCCCACTTCACCCGCACGCCCAGGGCGGCGATCTTTTCCTCGCGGCCGGCGGGAGGATGGATCCAGATCCCCACCCGGTCGGGATGCCATTGCCCCTTGATCCCCAAAAGCGCCAACGCGTCGATGATCCAGTGCTCGAGATCGTGAACGTAGCGCTTGAGATCCAGCTCCGCCCGCCGCTTCTTGAGGTCGATCATGGCGTAGATCACCCGCTGGCCGGGGCCGTGATAGGTGTACTGTCCGCCCCGCCCGGTCTGAAAGACGGGGAAGCGCGGATCGAGCAGATCGGTGACCTTGGCGCTGGTCCCCGCCGTATAGATGGGCGGATGCTCGAGGAACCAGACCATCTCCGGCGCCATGCCGGCGCGAATGGCTCCGACCCGCTGCTCCATCGCGGCCACGGCCTCTTCGTACCCTACCGGCGCGGACGATATTTTTATTTCCATAGACATAGATGATCCGTTCTAAAACCCTCGCAAAGCAGCACTTTTCCTGCTTGCAGGCTTCTACCTTATTTGTTAAGCATCGGGCGTCAAGAAAAACCAGTGTGCGGCTGTGGCGGAACTGGTAGACGCGCAGCGTTGAGGTCGCTGTGGCCGAAAGGTCGTGGAAGTTCAAGTCTTCTCAGCCGCACCACTTGTTTTATACATATTGCTTTTATCACGGGTGATTTCATGAAAGACAGCCTCCGCGAAGCCGCTCTTGAATATCACCGCCTGCCGACCCCGGGCAAGATCGAGATCACGCCGACCAAGGCGCTTTCCACTCAACGCGACCTGTCCCTCGCCTATTCCCCCGGCGTCGCTGCCGCCTGCGAGGAGATCGAAAAAGATCCGCTCAAGGCTCTCGACTATACCTCACGCGGCAACCTGGTCGCCGTGATTTCAAACGGCACCGCCGTGCTGGGACTGGGTGACATCGGCGCGCTCGCGGGCAAGCCGGTGATGGAGGGCAAGGCCGTCCTGTTCAAGAAATTTGCCAACATCGATTCCATAGACATCGAGATCGACGAAAAAGACCCCGCCAAGCTGGTGGAGATAATCGCTGCGCTGGAACCCAGCTTCGGCGGCATCAATCTCGAGGACATCAAGGCTCCGGAATGCTTCGAGGTCGAACAGAAACTGCGCGCCCGCATGAAGATCCCCGTGTTCCACGACGACCAGCATGGCACCGCGATCATCGTCGGTGCCGCTATCCTCAACTGGCTGCATCTGTCGAAAAGAAAAATCACCGACATCAAACTGGTAACGAGCGGCGCGGGCGCTTCCGCCATCGCCTGCCTGAACATTCTCGTGCGCCTGGGTCTGCCCAAGGACCATATCATCGTCACTGACCGCGAGGGCGTCGTTTATAAGGGCCGCACCAAGGGCGTCGACGATGTGAAAAAAGGCTTCGCCGTGGAGACCAACGCCCGCACGCTCTCCGACGCCATCGAGGGCGCCGATGTGTTCCTGGGCTTGTCGGCGGCGGGGATCCTGAAGAAAGACATGGTCAAGAAAATGGCCAAGGCGCCTTTGATCATGGCACTCGCCAACCCCACGCCCGAGATCCTGCCCGAGGAAGTGCGTGAAGTGGTGCCCGACGCCATCATCTGCACCGGCCGTTCCGATTACGCCAACCAGGTCAATAACGTGCTGTGCTTCCCGTTCATCTTCCGCGGCGCGCTCGATGTCGGCGCCACGGCGATCAACGAGGAAATGAAAATCGCCTGCGTGCACGCCATCGCCGGTCTGGCGCGGCGCGAAGCCACCGCCGAAGTGGCGGCAGTGTATGGCAGCGAACAGCTGAGCTTCGGCCCCGAATACATGATCCCCAAGCCGTTCGATCCGCGCCTGATCGTCGAGCTGCCGATGGCGGTCGCCAAGGCGGCGATGGATACCGGCGTGGCGACGCGGCCGGTCACCGACTGGGATGCTTACCGCATCAAACTGCAGAGCTATACCTTCCGCACCGCCATGGCCATGCGCCCCCTGTTCTCCCGCGCGCGCGAGAACCCCAAGCGCGTAGTGTATTGCGAGGGCGAGGAAGAATCCGTCCTGCGCGCCATCCAGGTGGTGGTGGACGAGGGGCTGGCCAAGCCCATCGTCATCGGCCGGCGCAACGTGCTGGAAACGCGCCTGCGCCGTCTGCAGCTGCGGATGGAGGAAGGCAAGGACTTCGAGCTGATCGACCCGGACAGCGACCCGCGCTACCGGGATTACTGGATGACCTATCACAGCCTGATGGAGCGCCGCGGCGTGACCCCGGCGGTGGCGCGCAATATCGTGCGCACCAATACCACGGTCATCGGCGCACTGATGGTCCACAAGGGCGATGCTGACGCGGTGATCTGCGGCACCATCGGCCAGTACAAAACCCACCTGAAGGACATCACCGACATCATCGGCCTCAAACCGGGTGTCGAGACGCCGGCAGCGCTGAGCGCCGTCATCACCGACAACGGCACCTATTTCATGTCCGACACGCACGTGAACCCCAACCCCAGCATCGCCCAGATCAGCGAAATGACGCTGATGGCCGCCGAAACCGTGAACCACTTCGGGATCAAACCGCGCGTGGCGCTGCTGTCTCACTCAAATTTCGGCACTCACGACAATGAGAGCGCGTTCAAGATGCGCGCCGCCTGCCTCGACCTCAAACAGCGCGCACCGCATCTGGAAATCGACGGCGAAATGCACGCCGACAGCGCGCTGAGCGAGCAGATCCGCGACATCATCATGCCGAATTCCACCTTAAGCGGCGTCGCCAACGTTCTGATCATGCCGAACGTGGACGCCGCCAATATCTGCTACAACATGCTCAAGGTCCTGGGGGACGGCATTCCCATCGGCCCTCTGCTTCTGGGCATGGCCAAGCCCGCGCACATCCTGACCACTTCGGTCACGCCGCGCGGTATCGTCAACGTCACCGCCATTGCCTGCGTCGGCGCGCAATGGGCAAGCCAGGGCCGCTGACCCCGGGAGTTCGATCATGAGCGTTCAGGACGATCAACCCCCGGTGCAGGACGACGACGGGGAAGAGAAAATCCTCGCGGCCGAAGAATCCTTTTT
>CAZNYM010000012.1:33660-44372 GCA_964577255.1 uncultured Pseudobdellovibrionaceae bacterium
ATCCTTTTTCGGTCTGGGCGACGCCGATATCGAAAACATTGTCGAGTTGCTGCACGCCGGCTACGACGACGCGCTGATCGAGCGCCTGCACGATCTCTCGCCGGTCGAAGCGGCGCAACTCCTGAGCAAAATCGGCGAGGAGGACCGCGATCTTCTCGTCGGCCGCTACGGCGCAGGCCTGCATCCCGAGACCTTCTTCGAGCTCGACACCCCCATCCGCGACCAAATCCTGCCGCGCCTGGCGCCGCTGCAGGTGGCGGCTATCCTCTCCGAACTGGAAAGCGACGACGCGCTCGACCTGATCGTCGATCTCGATCCTGATTTTCAAAAAGAAGTCATGCGCAATCTTTCGGCGCGCACGCGGCTGGCGCTGGCCGAAGGCCTGAGCTTCCCTGAGGACAGCGCCGGACGACTGATGCAGCGCGAATTCGTCGCCATCCCCCAGTTCTGGACGGTGGGCAAGACGGTCGATTACCTGCGCGCCGCCTCCGAAGACCTGCCCGACGATTTCTACGACCTTTTCGTGGTCACACCCACATATAAAGTGCTGGGCCAGATCCCCCTCAACCGTCTGATCCGCGCCCGCCGAGCCGAAAAGATCGACAATCTCAAGCGCGAAGACATCCACACCGTCCCCGCCACCATGGACCAGGAAGCGGTGGCGCAGCTGTTCAAGGCGGAAAACATCACCTCGGCCCCGGTAGTGGACGAGGAAGAGCGCTTAATCGGCGTGATCATGATCGACGACATCGTCGACGTCATCGACGAGGAAGCGCAGGAAGACCTGCTTAAAATCAGCGGCGTCGAGGAAGATGACCTTTACCGCGCCGTGCTGGCGACCAGCACTGCCCGCTCGCGCTGGCTGTTCGTCAATCTGTTCACGGCCATCGCCGCCGCCTGCGTCATTTCCCTGTTCGAAGGCACGATCGAAAAGCTGGTGGCGCTCGCGGTACTGATGCCTATCGTCGCCTCAATGGGCGGCAACGCCGGCATGCAGGCGCTGGCCGTGGCCGTGCGTGCTCTCGCCACCCGCGAACTGTCCAAGGTCAACGAGCGCCGGGTGGTGGTAAAGGAGATCCTGGTCGGCGCCATCAACGGCGTGGTCTTCGCCGCGATCATCGGTTGCGTGGCCGCCCTTTGGTTCAACAACGACACGCTGGGCCTGGTCATCGGCGCGGCGATGGTCATCAACATGATCGTCGCCGGCCTGTTCGGCGCGGGCATACCCATCATCCTGCACAAGATCGGAGCCGACCCGGCCGTGTCCTCCTCTGTTTTCCTGACCACCATGACCGATGTGGTGGGTTTTCTTGCTTTTCTGGGCCTCGCCAGCCTTTTTCTCGTCTAATTATCGCCATCGAAAAACCGGGCCCCCTCTTCATTCTCACGGTTTATGCAGCCACCCCTATCGACTATAATTGCCGGAATCATGCCCCGCCGCAAAAAGAAGACATCATCCACAGCCAAAGACAAAAGCCCGCGCGCCGCGCTGCTGAAGCTCGCGCGGGCCGGCCTGATCGCCGGACTTTGGTGCGGGATTGCCAGCGCGCTGATCATCGGCTGGTATGCTTCCGAATTGCCCGCCATCGTCCGCAGCCCCGATTTCGAGCGCAAGCACGCCGTCACCATCCGCGCCTATGACGGCGGCACGGTCGCACGCTACGGCGAGCTCAAGGGCGCAGCACTCTCCGTCAGCGAACTGCCGCCGCAGTTGATCTACGCCGTGCTGGCGATCGAGGACCGGCGCTTTTATAAGCATTTCGGCATCGACCTGATCGGCCTCGCCCGCGCCACCGTCAACAACCTCAAGGCCGGAAGCGTAGTCGAAGGCGGCTCGACCATCACGCAGCAGCTGGCCAAGAACCTGTTCCTGACACCCGAACGCAAATTCAAACGCAAGATACAGGAAGCCATGCTGGCGCTATGGCTCGAGCATGAGCTGAGCAAGGATGAAATCCTTACCGCCTATCTCAACCGCGTTTACCTGGGCAGCGGCGCTTACGGCGTCGAAGCCGCTTCGCACATCTATTTCAACAAATCGGCGCGCACTCTCAACCTGCGCGAAGCCGCTACCCTCGCGGGTCTGCTCAAGGCACCGTCGCGCTATTCGCCGGAAAACAACCCCGCCCTTTCTGCCCAGCGCACGGCGGTAGTTCTGTCCGCTATGTTCGATGCCGGGTTCATTAGCAAGCAGGAAGCGGAGGCCGGCGAGGCCGACCTTGAAAAACTGCCGCCGCCCGCCGAAAAAGGGCAGACCATACGCTATTACACCGACTGGGTGGTCAGCGACCTGAAGAGCCTGACGGGCGAACTGCCCGAGGACATGGTCGTCGACACGGTCATGATACCGCCGATCCAGGAAGCGGCCGAGAAGTCGGTCGCCCGGGTGCTCGATAAATTCGGCGAGGAGCGCCACGCCTCGCAGGCCGCCGTGGTAGTGATGGACACCGACGGCGCGGTGCTGGCGATGGTGGGCGGCTACGATTACGGCGTCAACCAGTTCAACCGCGCCGCCGACGCGCTACGCCCGCCCGGGTCGTCCTTCAAGCCGATCGTCTATCTCACCGCGCTCGAACAGGGCATGAAGCCGGACGACCTGGTCGAGGATTCGCCCATCGCCGTCGGCCGCTACCGGCCTGAAAATTTCAAGCGCGAATATTTCGGCGAAGTACCGCTCGAATTCGCTCTCGCCCGTTCGCTCAACAGCGTGGCCGTCAAGCTGGCGCAGCAGGCAGGCGTGCAGAACGTCATCAACATGGCCCGGCAGCTGGGCATCCGCAGCAAGCTGCAGCCCGATCTTTCTATATCACTCGGCAGCAGCGGCGTGCCGGTGATTGAGATGGCGACAGCCTATGCCTCGATCGCCCGCGGCGGCTACGTGGTGGTACCCTACGCCATTTCCTCGATCAAGGACGACAAGGGGCGCCTGGTGTACCAGCGCATGCCCGTGGCTTCCGACCGTCAGGTCGTCAGTTCGCGCGCCATTTCCGATTTGATTTACATGATGGAAGGCGTGATCGCCTATGGCACCGGCCAGGGCGCCGAGCTGGGCGTACGCGCCGCCGGCAAAACGGGAACATCGCAGGATTTCCGCGACGCCTGGTTCATCGGCTTCGCTGGCAACATCGTGTGCGCGGTGTGGGTGGGCAACGACGATAACAGCCCGATGAAGAACGTCACCGGCGGCTCACTGCCGGTCATGATCTGGAAGGACGTCATGACCACCGCCCTCGCCTACGCGCAAAAGGAGAAGGGGCTTGCGCCCCTTCCCCCGTCATCGTCCGTCTTGGAAGACCGCATGGACTCCCTGATCGGGCGCATACTCGGCGCCCCGGCCGCTTCGCTTCGGGATTGATCGCATCAACGCGAAAGGCGGCCCCCGGGTGTCCCTGCGGGAAAGTGTTCGTGTGAGAAACCCTCCCGGCGGACAATCAATTCCTTCACTCAAGCGTAAATATAAGCGTTCTGGTGCATCGCCGCGTAAACCGGTGCCAGCGCGCTGTCGGTGCGGCCGTCCCCTATACGCTCCCAGAATTCCTTGAGTGCCACGATGGGTCCGGGCGGCGGGCTCAGTTCCCAGTGGCTGCGCTGGATGCGCTTGTCGACGAAATCGACGAATGTCACCGGAAAAGCCCGGCGCGGCGCGCGCAGGCCGAGATCGACCAGCGTTTTGGCCACCAGAGCGTCGCCGTGATCCATCATGTCAGCAGTAAACTGGATCGAAGAGAGGATCTTGATCTCCATCCGGCTGTTCGGCACATGGCGCAGATGGCGCATGAACCGGGCGTATATTTCCATTTCAAACTTCGAGTCCTCGCCCATGGCGGGCGGCATGGGCAACGCTATGCGTTCATTCTCTGAAGAAGGTGGCGGTCCGGCGATGGTCCTGTGGGTCATGTTTTCCTCCTCAAATTTGTCCCTGTTTTTTCTTTTTTCATGGGCGGAGGGTTGGCGAAGAACCTCTGCACGGTTCTTCACGCCTTCCGCTTATTCGGCATCTATTCAACCTGATGCCCCCAGAGTGACGCGAAAGGGTTAAAGGAATCTTAAGATCGTTCCTTGTTTCCGGAATCTGTCGATAAGACTGTGGATAATGCTCTAAAGCGAAGGAATCGCGGCCCGTGCCAGCGCATCGACGCGCTCGTTCTCAACGTGTCCGTCGTGCCCGCGTATCCAGACGAACTTCACCTTATGGCGGGATACAGCCGAATCGAGCCGCTTCCAGAGATCCTGATTCTTGACCCGCTCGGGCCAGCCCTTGGCTTTCCAGCCCTTAATGTGTTCGGTGATTCCCTTCTGCACATACTGGCTGTCGGTATAAAGCGTGACATTGCAGGGCTCTTTCAGGCTTTCGAGCGCGACGATGGCCGCCATCAGCTCCATGCGGTTGTTGGTCGTAAGCGATTCGCCGCCGGAAAGCTCTTTCTCGTGCCCGCCGTAACGCAAAAGCGCGCCCCAACCCCCGGGCCCCGGATTGCCGCTGCAAGCACCGTCGGTGAAGATCTCCACGGTCTTACGCGTCCCGCTCATGGCTGTTTCCCCTGCTCCCGGAAATGGACGAGCCGCGCCGCGTAAGCCAGCGGATCGTGCGGCTTCACGAAACTGGCGGGATCATGGTTGATCCAGTCGTAAAGCCGCGTCAGCAGGAAACGCAGGGCCGCACCGCGACACAGGATGGTGAAGGCGTCGGTTTCAGCGCGGTCGAGCAGGATCACACGCTGGTACGCGCCCATCAGCGCCGCGAAACGGCCGCCCTGGAACGCCTGCGCGGAATCGAAGCACCAGGCGTTGACGGCCACGGCCAGATCGTAAGCGCGGTAATCGGTGCAGGAAAAATAAAAATCGATAACCGCGCTCAGATGCCCTTCGTTGAAAAACACGTTATCGGGAAAAATGTCGGCATGAATCGCGCAAACAGGTAGGCCGGCGGGCCAGTTCCGCTCCAGGAAAGCAACTTCATCGGCGATCAGGGCACGCAGGCCGGACTTCACGCTGTCGGCTTTCTCGCGAGTCAGCCCGGCAAGCCTGACCCAGCCCTGCAGACTCAAATCGTTGGCGCGCGTGCCAGTAAAACCGGCGGCGGCCCGGTGCAGGCGGGCGATCATGCGCCCCAGCTCCTCGCAGTCGGCCGGACGGATAACATCCAGAGGTTTGTCTTTGCCGGGAAAAAACGGAAACAGCGCCGCCGGGCGGCCGCACAGCGTGGAAAAATAAGCGCCACCCTTCTGCGACAGCGGCCCCGGCACGGGAATGCCCTGACCCGCCAGATGCGTGGTGAACGCGAAGAAGAACGGCAGGTCCTCCGGCTTCACGCGCTTTTCAAATAGGGTCAGGATGAAAACGTTCCTGTCCGTGGTCAGGCGGTAATTGCTGTTCTCCACCCCCTGCAGGATGGGCTCGTGTCCGGCATAAGCGCCGGCGTCATAGAGCGAAAGGAAATCCCGGACGTCGCCGGCGCTGACCTGCGTGTAAACAGCCATGCGGCAAGGCTACTGCAAAGCGGGCTTTTGCACGAGGGGTTTCTATGCCATGATGCGCAAATGCCTGTGAGTTTTCTCGAATGGATGGAGCTGGCCAGCTATATCGCCACGGTGATCGGTATTCCGCTTGCCATCACGGTCTTTGTGCTGCAGGAGCGCAAGGAACGCCGCATGGAGCAACAGGAAATCTACGACAAGCTGATGGATCATTATTCCGAGATCCAGGAAAAGCTGTTCGAGCATCCGGCGCTCGACATGCACGACAGGCCACTCGCCAACCAGGAAGACGCGCGGCGGCAATACATTCTCTATGAAATCATTGTCTCGCTGTTCGAGCGAAGCTTTATCCTGTTGTACGGCGAAGACAGTCCGGAATACCGCCGGATGTGGAACTCGTGGGTCGACTTCATCCTGCAATGGCTCAAGCGCTCCAACTTCCGCGCCGCCCTGCCGCAGCTGATGCTGGGTGAAGACCCTGAATTCGTTGCCTACATGGCCAAGCTTTCGGGCCTCGACCTGAAGCCCTAGCCCGCCAGCACCTTGGGCACCTTAAAGAGCGTGTCCTCGACTGTCAGAACCGACTCCTCCAGCGTCACATCAAAATAGCTGCACGCGGCATCGATGACTTCGCGCACCAGGATCTCGGGTGCGGAAGCGCCGGCGGTCAGGCCCAGCGTGCCGGTTCCCGCGAAAGTGTTCCAGTCGATATCCGCCGCCCGCTGCACCAGAAGCGCTCGCGGACATCCGTGGACGCGCGCCACCTCCACCAGCCGGTTAGCGTTCGAGGAATTAGGCGCGCCGATCACGATCAGCGCCTCGCAGCGCACGGCGATCGCCTTCACCGCCGCCTGGCGGTTGGTGGTGGCGTAGCAGATGTCTTCCTTGTGCGGCCCCTCGATCAGGGGGAAGCGCGCCTTAAGCACCGCGACGGTGGCGGCGGTGTCTTCGACCGAAAGCGTCGTCTGCGTGCAGTAGGCCAGGCGCCCGGGGTCGTCCACCCGCAGCGCGTCTATATCGGCCGCCGTCTCCACCAGCAGCACCGCCCCGGGCGGCAGCTGACCCATGGTGCCGACGACCTCGGGGTGCCCGGCATGGCCTATCAGCACCACCTGGCGGCCGTTCTTGTGGTGACGTTCGGCCTCGCGGTGCACTTTGCTGACGAGCGGACATGTTGCATCGATGTAAAACAGGTTGCGCCGTTGCGCGGCTTCCGGGACGGCCTTGGGCACGCCGTGCGCCGAGAAAATCACCGGCTGACCATCGTCCGGCACCTCGTCCAGATCCTCGACGAACACTGCGCCCTGGGCCTTCAGGCTGTCGACAACATATTTATTATGAACAATCTCGTGGCGGACATATACCGGCGCCCCGAATTTGGCGAGCGCCTTTTCGACGATCTGGATGGCCCGGTCGACCCCGGCGCAGAAACCCCGGGGGCCGGCCAGCAAAATGGTGAGCGGCGGCTTTGACATAGGGGTTGTATATAGGCCATGAGGACAGGTTTTCCAAGGCTCTTGCCTGCCCCGCCCGGGTACTTTATGGTTTCTCCATCCACAGGTTGCCACAAGTTTTTGAGAGGTCCTATGAACCGTAAAGTTCTCGCTCTGGGTATGGCGTTCGCCGCCATAGCTGCTCTGACCGGCTGTGAAAGCTGGAACCACGTCAAGCAGAAGGTCGCGGCCATCGATTTAAGCCTGCCGTCCTTCGCCACCGCGGACAAAAAAGGCCCCGCGATCACAAGCGAAAACGGCGTGACACTGATCAGCGCTGCCGACGACTGCCCCACTATCGGCATCGTCGAGGATCTGCGTTCGCTGAGCCAGTTCCAGACCGCCGGCAACCCGACGGACGGCAACGTGATCTCGAGCGTGACCTTAAGCGGCCTCAAGGCCAAGTGCGTTCATAACGAGGACACCGTGGCGATCGACATGAACCTGCGTTTCGACGGCAAGCTGGGGCCCAAAGCCACCGCCTGGAGCGACAAGGCGCCGCATTTCGCCTATCCCTACTTCGTCGCCATCACCGCGCCCGACGGCAGCATCATGGGCAAGGAGATTTTCGCCGCCACGCTTGATTATAGCGCAGGTAGCGAACTGACCATGCGCGAGGAAAGCCTGCGCCAGGTCATCCCCCTCAAGGAAACCGCTGATGCCGCCTCCTATAAGCTCCTGATCGGCTTCCAGCTGACGCCGGACGAGCTTGCCTATAACCGCGCCAAGATGATGCCCGGACTCGAGCCCCGCATTGAGCCTGCCGCCGCCGCGGGTATGACAAGCGGCCTGACCGACCGCCAGCGTACTGAAGAAAAAATGGCCGAACCTGCCATCATGAAGGAAAGCGACAAGCCGGTCGAAATGGCGCCTGAAAACATTAAACCCCTGCCGGTGGCCACCACGGCGGCGAAAGAAGAAGAAGGCGCACCCGTGCCCCTGTCCTCCCCTGCCCCCGCGCCCGCGGCGGCTTCCTCCGGCGGCAGCAGCAAAACTGTGATCGAGATCAATCCCGATGGCTCTGCCACGATCAAGCGCTGAACCGGTGGCCTTTGACCTCAAGGCCTTCTGGGATGCGGAAGGCGCCGAGCATAAGCGCGTGACCGACGCCACTTTCGCCGCCCTGCGCGATCCTTTCGCACGCTGGGTGCAGGCAGCGGAAAAATCGCTGCGCCAGGGCGGCAAGATTCTATTCTTCGGTAACGGCGGCAGCGCCGCCGACTGTCAACACCTGGCGACAGAATTGACCGCCCGCTATATCCGCGACCGCGCCGCCATCGCCGCCATCGCCCTGACCACCGACACTTCGGCCCTGACCGCGATCGGTAACGATTTCGGTTTCGAGAAACTGTTTTCACGCCAGATCGAGGCGCTCGGCAAGCCTGGCGACATCGCCGTGGGCATCAGCACTTCGGGCACCAGCCCGAACGTACTCGAAGCGCTCAGGCAGGCGCGCGCGCAGGGGCTTGTCTGCGTCGGCCTCACAGGCCGCGAAGGTGGGAGAATGCCGGCGCTGTGCGACATCACGCTGATCGTACCCTCGCAGACGACTGCACGCATCCAGGAAATGCATATCACGCTCGGGCAGATGTTCTGCGGCGCCATCGAAAAAACACTGGGGCTGGCATGAAATAACAACAATAATGAACAGGGAGATAAAAATGGCCGAAACAGAAGCCAAGACAGACGAGAGCAAAGAACCAGCCGAAAAATCCACGAAGCCGCCTTTGGGCGAGCGCGACGACCCGATCCGCAACGGCCTTGTATGGCTGTATGACAGCATTCTGAAATTCGTTCTATCCAACAATATCTCGGCCAGGATGCGCGTAGCCGTGGTCGCGGCCGTTTATGCCGCCGCCACCAGCATAACAGGCGCCCTGTTCGGTATCGAAACCAGCGGCCGGGCGACCGAGTTCAATGAAGACGGGCTCGACCGGGGTGTCGCCGGGATCCTGTATCCGCAAAAGGCTCTGCCCGGCGAATGCTATTACGTCGACAATTTACGCAAGACGCAGGTGACTTTCACCGAAGTGACGGTCGAGCCGGTTTTCAGCGAGATCGTGAACACGATTTCCCTGCGCAGCGTCAATATCGGTTTCGTCCCGCACCGGGTGGGCACCTTATCCTCCTTTTCGCGCGCACCCTGCGAAGTTTTGCGCGACGACCAGCGGCTGAACGCCCTCCAGGCCGAGCAGCTGGGGATCATCCTGCGCCATGAATTCATGGCCGGGATCAAGGGTCAGCACGAATTCACCTCCCTGCAGGGAAAGGTTGGGATCATTTCCGGCGATGTGATACCCGCGCCGCGCTAAGGGTGCTATGCTCGCTTGCATGTACACGCTTTCGCTCTATACGCATCCTGACTGCCTGCGGCACGATACCGGCCCCGGCCATCCCGAACGCCCGGCACGTCTGCAGGCGTTGCTTGATCTGTTCGATGAGCCAGCCTTCAAACACCTGCCCCGCCACGAAGCACGGGAGGCGACGCGGGCCCAAATCTTGCGCGCCCACGATCCGCGTTATATCGATGCGCTCGAGGACGCCATTCCCGATGGCCCGCCTGTGCTGATCGACGGCGACACGGTTTTGTCGCGCGACAGTTTCCGGGCCGCGCTGCTGGCGGCGGGCGCCGCGTGCCAGGCGGTCGACGACATCATGTCCGGCAAAACCCGCCGCGCCTTCTGCGCGGTGCGGCCGCCGGGACATCATGCCGGATCCGCCAACGCCGAAGGATTCTGCCTGTTCAACAACGTCATGATCGGCGCCCTGCACGCGTGGTCCGCCCACGGCGCGGCGCGAGTCGCTATACTTGATTTCGATGTTCATCACGGCAACGGCACCGAAGCGATGACGCGCCTGCACGAAGGAATCTTCTACGCCTCCACTCACGAATGGCCGCTTTATCCCGGCACCGGCGATCCCGCGCGCAATATTCCCGGCCGCATCGTCAACGCCACGCTGGCGGCGGGCGACGGTTCAGAAGCCTTCCGAAACGCGTGGAGCAAAAACATCCTGCCTGCGCTCGATGATTACAAGCCAGAACTGGTGATGATCTCAGCCGGGTTCGACGCCCACCGCGACGACCCGCTGGCGCACATCAATCTCACTGAGGACGATTTTTACTGGATCACCGGGCAGATCGCTTCCCGGGGACCGATCGTCTCCGTTCTGGAAGGCGGGTACGACCTGGATGCCTTGCGCGGATCGGCGCGGGCGCATCTCCAGGCTCTGCTGGCAGATTAATGACTGCGGTTCTCGTGCAGGCGCGTGAGAATCAGGCGGTTGACCCGGCGGGCCTGGTCCTGGCGGCGGTCGCGCAGGACGTGCCAGGTCAGGTAATTCGGAATCGGCGCAGATTTGCTGATATTCTGATTGGCGGTATCTTTCATAATCAACTCCCCCTTTGATTATTCCATAATTCAATTATAACCCTTCCGGCCCGGCCCGGGCGCTGCAAAGACGGCAGACCAGCCCCCCGCTTCCGGCATGGCAGGCGGGAAAGGTTTTAACTTCAAAGGGTTGTGCACAAACGCCCGGCAACCCCTTGAGGCAAAAAGAGGTTTGGCATAAACTCCACCAACCCGCGACAACCGGATTGAAAACATCATGGCCCCAGCCGACAAGGCATTGGATAAGCTGAGCTTCGAAGCCGCCCTGAGCGAGCTCGAAACGATCGTTCGCAACCTGGAGTCAGGCAAGGCGCCGCTTGAGGACTCGATCAGCGCCTACGAACGCGGCATGG
>CAZNYM010000013.1:0-26206 GCA_964577255.1 uncultured Pseudobdellovibrionaceae bacterium
ATGCTCGGGGCAGTAGATGTGGACGTTCATGCCCAGGCGCGCGGCGGCGAGCGCACTCATGCGCCCCAGCTGCCCGCCGCCCAGAATGCCGATGGTCTTGCGGTCGAGCTTCATGAGGAGAGAGGTGTCTGCGCCACAGCCTGCGTCTGCGTGGCGCGAAACTCATCAAGCCGCGCGGCCAGGGCGCTGTCGTGCAGGGCCAGGATGGCAGCAGCCAGCAGGCCTGCATTTTTGGCGCCTGCAGGACCGACGGCAAGCGTGCCGACGGGAATGCCGCCCGGCATCTGCGCGATGGATAACAGGCTGTCTAGCCCCTTGAGCGCCTTGCTTTCGACCGGTACGCCCAGGACGGGCAGGGGCGTGAGGCTGGCCGCCATGCCGGGCAGATGCGCGGCGCCGCCGGCGCCGGCGATGATGACCTGCAGGCCGCGGTCGCGTGCGGCGCGGGCGTATTCGTAAAGCCGGTCGGGCGTGCGGTGGGCGGATACGATCTGGGTTTCGTGCGGCACATTCAGTTGCTCGAGAACGGCGGCCGCTTCCTTCATGGTGTCCCAATCCGATTGCGAACCCATGATGATGCCGACGAGGGGGGGTGTTTGCGTCATCAGGCGATGATATCAGGCAGCAGGCTGCTTTCAACCTTCTGGATGGCGTCCTTGAGGGCGAGCTTGCGCTTCTTCAGGCGGTTGAGCTGCAGGAAGTCGATCGGCTGCTTGCTCATCAGCACGGCGATGACTTCGTCCAGATCGCGGTGCTCCTGCTTGAGCTCGGCGAGCTTTTCGCGCAGTTCGTCTTCGTCTTCCATGGTGGAAACGGCTCTCAGACACTCTGAAAGGTTAAAAATCTGACCTTGACTATGGTAACAGATAATCCGTTGTTTGATAAGCATAAATTCTTATGCTGGAATAAGCGTTTAAATTTGCTCGGTCCTTGTGTAGTCTTGGGCGTTATCCCGAGCGGTGAGTGGAATTATGACCAAGAAAAGAATAGGAATCCTGACCAGTGGCGGCGATTGCGCCGGCCTGAATGCCGTCATTCGCGCGGCCGTTCACCGGGCGCACCGGCTGGGGTGGGAGACGGTGGGCATCCTGAACGGCACGGCCGGGCTGCTGAAGGATCCGCCGGCCTGCCGCACCCTGACGCCGCGCGATGTCGACAGTTACGTCATGCGCATGGGCGGCACGATCCTGGGGACCACCAACAAGGGCAATCCGTTTTCCTTTCCGATGGCGGACGGATCGAGCAAGGATCTCTCCGGCAAGATCATCGACGGCTTCCGCGCGCTGGGTCTGGACGCGATTATCGGCATCGGCGGCGACGGCAGCTTCGCCATTCTGAAAAAACTGGTCGAGCAGGGGGACATCAACCTGGTTGGCGTGCCCAAGACCATCGACAACGATATCGGCATGACCGAAACCTCGATCGGTTTCGATACTGCCGTGGCGGTGGCGACCGAGGCGCTTGACCGCCTGCAGCCGACGGCGGCCAGCCACGACCGCGTAATGATCCTTGAAGTGATGGGCCGCGACGCCGGCCACATCGCGCTTGCCGCCGGGATAGCGGGTGGCGCGGATGTCATCCTGGTGCCCGAGGTGGCGTACAAGCTCGAGCATATCGCCGCCAAGATCAAGGCGGTGAAGGATTCCGGGCGCAATTTCGCACTCGTGGTCGTGTCCGAGGCGGTGAAGACGCCCGAAGGCTCGAAGCTCGAGATGGAATATGCCGGCGGCGAAAAGCGCTACGGCGGCATCGGTAATTTCCTTGGCGCCAAGATCGCCGAGATGACCGGATCGGAAACCCGCGTTACCGTGCTGGGTCACGTCCAGCGCGGCAGCCAGCCGACCTACAGCGACCGCCTGCTGGCCTCGGCCTTCGGGGTCAAGGCGGTGGACCTGATCAAGGAAGGCAAATTCGGCCGGATGGTCGCGTGGTCGAACCGCCAGGTGATCGACGTGGCGATCGAGGACGCGATCAAAGCCTATCAGCAGATCGACCTCGACGGCGCTCTGGTCCATACCGCCCGCGCTTTGGGCATATCGCTGGGGGATCAGTAACCGCCGATGCTTTACGTTCAGCAGTCCCTGAGCCCCAACGAAGAAATCGTCCATATCGGGCATTTTCACTGGATGTACACGGTCAAAGCCATCTTCGCCATCCTCTGGGGCATTATCGGCTGCGTGATGGTGATCGTGGGGGCGTTTTACGCGCAGGATTACCTGATGGGCGGGTTCCGGGCCCAGGGCGCGCTCGACCGTATCCAGGAGCTGCATCCCGGGATCCGCATCGGCGCGTTCTTCGTCTTTCTGTTCGGCATCCTGCGCTTCGCCCAGATGATGATCACCAAGGCGACGACGGAAATCGCCATCACGACATCGCGCCTGATCTACAAGCGCGGCCTGGTCGCCCGCTATGTCGGAGAGATGAGCATTGACCGGATCGAGGGCGTGAACGTGCTGCAGAGCGTTCTGGGCCGCCTGTTCGGCTATGGCCGCATCATGGTGCGCGGAATGGGCGTGGGCGAGGTGATCCTGCCGCCGCTCTCGAACCCTGTCGCCTTCCGCCGCGCGATCGAGAAAGCGAGGACGTTATGACCGACAATCCCCCCCTGAAGGCGCCGGCGCGCAAGCCCGCCGTACCCAAGACGCTCAAGAAAGCCGCGGGCGCGGGGCTGGCCGCCGCGCTCGGCCCGTCGCCTTCGGCCGAGGCAGCGATGAAGGATATGCTGATGCCGGGGGAAAAGATCCTGCGCGTGGCGCGGATCAGCCCCGGCATTTATTGGAAGGGCATCGTCGTGTTCGCCTTCGCCGTCATCGTCATGCTCAAGGCGTTCATGCTGGGCGCGTTTTTCATGTTCGTCAGCCTGCTGATGCTTTCGACCGCCTACCTGACCAAATATTTCCTGGTGCTGGCCGCCACCGACAAGCGGATCATGATTCGCCACGGCATCATCAATCTCGACACGGTGCAGTTCCGCTACAACAAGGTTGAAAGCGTGGAGCTGGCCCGCACCATCGTCGGCCAGATCATGGGTTACGCGAGCGTCGTTATCACCGGCACCGGCAGCCGGATCATGGTGGTGCCGTTCGTGGCGGATGCCAACGCCTTCCGCGCCGCCATCAACCAGATCCTGTTCGACCTGGACGAGCGCGAATCCGGCACGGCTGCCAAGCCCGCCGATGCCTCTAAGGACGGCTGAAAGGTCGGGTTTTCCCCTGGATTCTTGCGGCGAGCCTATTTTCCCGTATTTGCTTTTGTATTATTATCATGATGTAACAAATCCGCCTCTTCCCGGGGGCAATCGTTAACATCATCTGTCTCGTAATAACGCTCTCTTAATTTATTTGGCGCATTATGTAAGGACCTGGAAGCCTTTAGCTGGGGCCATTCATGCCGGAATATCAGACCCATAAGACCGTATTGACCGCCCGCCGCCTGGCCGTTTTTGTGCTGGTGCTCGGGTTGTTTTCACTGGTCGGGGTGTCGGGCATCGCCCAGGCCCAGCGCCTGGGGGGCGGGGTCGAGCGCCTGTTCGCGCCGGGGCTGATGAAATACGCCTCTTACAGCGAAGGACTGGCCCGCCGCGAGATAGCCTCCGCCGCGCTTGAGAATGCCGCCGCCATCGAAGCCTTTTACGCCAGCCGCGGCCACGAGCCGCTTTGGACCGGCAGCCGCCGCCAGTTGCAGCAGGCGCGCGCGGTGATCGCGTTCCTGGAGGATTCGTGGACGCACGGCCTCAATCCCGAACAGTATCATGTCGATACCCTGAACACGCTGATGGAAGATCCCGAGGGCAACAAACCTGCGCTTGAACTGGTGCTGACCGACGCCGTGACCCGCTACGGCCAGGACATCACCGGCATGCGCGTCGATCCGCGCGCCATCCGCCAGCGGGCGCAGTACTGGCGCGCGCCGCTGACGCCCCGCGAAGTGCTCGACACCGTCGAGGCGAGCGCGGAGAGCGCCGTCGCCGCCCTCAAGAGCCTGGCGCCGCAGAACGAGTTATACAGGCGCCTGCGCCAGGAGATGACGCGGCTGTACGCGCAGCGCGAAACGGAGACGCAGGCCGGCAAGGTGGCGTTCGGGCACCGTACGTTCTATCCCGGCGACCATCACCGCGACGTGCCGGCGCTGCGGGCGCGACTCCATGTTTCCCATGATTCCGATTACGGCCCCGAAAGCCTTTACGACGACAGGCTGGCGCAGGCGGTGATGAAGTTCCAGGCGGAAAACGGCCTGGCGCCCGATGGCGTGATAGGGCAGAAGACCCTGGCGCTGCTCAACCGCGGCGTCGAGGAACGCATCGAGCAGGTCGTGGCCAACATGGAGCGTTTGCGCTGGCAGGACGACGAGAAACCCGACCGCTATATCCTGGTGAACATACCGGAGCAGAAACTCTGGGCGGTGGAGCATGGCCGCGAGGCCTTCCAGATGCCGGTGATTGTCGGCCGCCCCGGCCGCCCGACCATGTCCTTCACCACGATGATCGAGGGCGTGCGCTTCAATCCGCGCTGGACGGTGCCCATGACCATCAAGACCAAGGATTTCCTGCCCAAGCTGCAGGAGGATCCGGCCTATCTCAGCGAAAAGGGCATCGAGATATATAAGGGCACGGGCGCCGATCGTGTCACGGTCGATCCGCAGTCGGTCGACTGGAGCAAAGTCACCGCTGCCGAGATGAGGGACATGCGGATGGTTCAACCCAGCGGCGCCCAGAACGCCCTTGGCCGGGTGCGGGTGCTGATGCCCAACGATTATGACATTTATCTGCACGACACCAACACGCCGGAATATTTCAACGAGGACGACCGGGCGCTGAGCTCGGGCTGCATCCGCCTGTCCGAGCCGGAGAAGGTTGCGGCCTTCATCCTGCGGCCCAACCAGGACTGGTCGGAGCAAAAGATGCAAAATGCCATCCAGAGTGGTAAAATGAAGGAGGTACAGGCCGAACAGCCGCTTCCTGTCATTATCGTGTACCAAAGCATCTGGCTGGGAGAGGGCGGCCGCCTGGTATACGGCCCCGATATCTACAAGCAGGACAGCCGACTCGTGAAGGCGCTGCAGGCCGCTAATGATTACCATATTCCGAGCGACTCACCATCGCGGCTGGCCCGGGATATGACTATGAAAAAACAGCAATTTAACTAAATTTTTCAGTACATTATAGCTCGATCTTGAAGGCCTGTGGGTGAATGACCTACACTCGCCTTGTCGGGGGTTTACTTGCCCCTGGAAACGCTTTACTCCTTCAATCCTCGTAGACAGGCTGCCGGGAAACAGGGCAGCGCAGAGCAAGGCCGATAGGAATCAAGATCAATGGAGATTTCCCGCGCCGTAACAAGAAGAAATCTTGGAAGTCCGTCTTAAACAACAGAAGGTATGCCTCGTAAATGTTCTCCCCGCATGACGCCACGAAGGCGGTTCCCGCATTGGCGGGTCAGCTTTCCCGCCGCGATTTGCTGAAAACAGGAATTCTGGGCGCCGCCGGCCTGGTGGCCGGGAGCGCCGCCGGGCTGCTGCCGGTTTCCGCCGAAGCCGCCACTTTCAGGATGCCGGGCACCGGCTCGTTCGAAGTCCGCTTCCACAACTCCCACACCGACGAACGCTTTTCAGGCACCTACCGGGTGGGGGACAAGTATCTTCCCGACGCGTTCGAGGAGATCAACCACCTGCTGCGCGATTTCCGCTCAGGCGAGGTGTTTCCAATCGATCCCCGCGTGATCGACATTCTCTACTCGGTCCAGAACAAGCTGGATACCCGCCGGCCTATCGAGATCCTGTCCGGCTACCGCTGCCCTAAGACCAACGCCATGCTGCGCGAAGCCAGCGGCGGCGTGGCCCGCAACTCCATGCACCTGACCGGCCAGGCCGTCGATTTCCGTCTGCCGGGCTATTCGACCCGCGGCCTGCGCGACATCGCCCGCGGCCTGCGCGCCGGCGGCGTGGGGTATTACCCGCGAAGCAACTTCGTGCATGTCGACACGGGCAAGTTCCGCACCTGGTAAGGGGGCGTCTTGGAACAGTGGCGCGATCAGGGGATCATCCTTTCCGCCCGCGCCCACGGTGAAAACGGCGCCGTCATCACCCTTTTGACCGAAAACAACGGCCGCCACGCCGGTTACGTGCGCGGCGCCCATTCTTCCCGCAACAGAGGTCTGATCCAGCCCGGCAATCTCGTCGCCGCGCAGTGGTCGTCGCGCGTGGCCGACGGCCTGGGCGCCTATGATCTCGAGCTGGCGCTGCCTCTCGCGGCGCCGGTGCTGGGCGATGGGCTGCGCCTGCAGGCGCTTTTGTCCGCCTGCAGCCTATGCGAGGCCGCTGTACCCGAGCGCGAGGGACAACCCGCCCTGT
Source organism: uncultured Pseudobdellovibrionaceae bacterium (assembly GCA_964577255.1). Taxonomy (GTDB): domain Bacteria; phylum Pseudomonadota; class Alphaproteobacteria; order Micavibrionales; family Micavibrionaceae; genus Micavibrio_C. The sequence continues at coordinate 6,349 of CAZNYM010000013.1, forward strand.
TTCATGGCCTGCGCGTCCTGCTCGAAACCCTGCAGGGGGATGTGTGGGGTCCCGCCTACGTGATGTGGGAGATCGCCCTGCTGCGTGAGCTCGGGTTCGGCATGGATATCTCAAGCTGCGCCCTGGGTGGCGACGCCGAGACCCTGAGCCATATTAGCCCCAAATCGGGCCGGGCGGTCAGCGCGGCGCGGGCGCGGCCCTATCTCGACAAGCTGATCGCCCTGCCGCAGTTCCTGCAGCCCGCGGGCGGCGGCGGGGACGAGGCCGATGTACGCCAGGGCCTGGTCATGACCGGGCATTTTCTCGAACAGTGGGTTTTCGCCCACCACAGCAGCGGCGTGCCCGAGCCCCGCCTGCGTTTTGCCGAGAAATATGCGGCCAATGTCACGCAAAACGGCATGGTCGCTTGAATTTCCGCGCTGATCCTTTAAAAAGACAGCATTATGGCCCGTAAAGGAAAATCAGGCAGCGAATCCCCCCGGCAGGAAACGATCGTCGATCAGCCTTTGACCGACATCCTGTCCGAACGCTATCTGTCCTATGCGCTTTCCACCATCATGTCGCGCTCGCTGCCCGATGTGCGCGACGGGCTCAAGCCCGTCCACCGTCGGCTGCTTTACGCGATGTATCAGCTGAAATTAAAGCCTGAGCTTGCGCCCAAGAAATCGGCCCGCGTGGTCGGCGACGTGATCGGTAAATTCCACCCCCACGGCGACCAGTCGGTTTACGACGCCCTGGTGCGCCTGGCCCAGGATTTCGCGGTGCGCTATCCGCTGATCGACGGGCAGGGGAATTTTGGCAATATCGACGGCGATAACGCCGCCGCCATGCGTTACACCGAGGCGCGCCTGACGGGGGTGGCCGAGCTGCTGCTCGAGGGCATCGACGAAAACGCCATCGATTTCCGCCCGACCTATGACGGCGAGGGGCAGGAACCGGTGGTCATGCCGGCCAATTTCCCCAACTTGCTGGCTAACGGCTCCTCGGGCATTGCCGTGGGCATGGCGACCAACATTCCGCCGCACAACGTGGCCGAGCTGTGCGAAGCCATGGAGCTGATGCTGGATGAAGACCCCGGCATCGACAAATTGTGCAGGATCGTGAAGGGGCCGGATTTCCCCACCGGCGGCATCCTGATGGAATCGCGCGAGAACATCGTCGAAGCCTATAAAACCGGTCGCGGCTCGTTCCGCGTTCGGGCGCGCTGGGAAAAAGAGGATCTGCGCGCGGGCTCGTACCAGATCGTCGTGACCGAGATCCCGTATCAGGTCCAGAAATCGCGCCTGGTCGAGAAGATCGCCGAGCTGATCCAGACACGCAAGCTGCCGCTGCTCGACGACGTGCGCGACGAAAGCGCCGAGGACATACGCCTGGTGCTGGTGCCCAAAAGCAAGAATATCGAGCCTGAGCTCCTGATGGAGGCGCTATTCCGCAACTGCGACCTCGAGATCAAATTCCCCATGAACATGAACGTTCTTGACGGCGGGTTGGTACCCAAGGTCATGAACCTCAAAGAGGTGCTGCGGGCCTGGCTCAATCACCGCCAGGACGTGCTGGTGCGCCGCTCCGCGCACAGGCTCGAGCAGGTGAAGCACCGCCTGGAGGTGCTGGATGGCTATCTGATCGTTTATCTGAACATCGACGAAGTGATCAAGATCATCCGCGAGAAGGACGAGCCCAAGCCCGTGATGATGAAACGCTTCGGGCTGACGGACGTGCAGGCCGAGGCCATTCTGAACATGCGCCTGCGTTCCCTGCGCAAGCTCGAGGAGATCGAGATCAAGCGCGAGCACGACAATCTGAGCAAGGAGCGCGATGCGCTGCAGGCGCTGCTGAAATCGGAGTCCAAGCAGTGGAAGGAAATCCGCCGCCAGATCGGCGTCATCAAGGAATCCTACGGCCCGGCCACGTTCCTGGGCGCGCGGCGCACCAAGATCGGCAAGGCGGTATCGCTGGTCGCCGCCGAGCAGATCGAGGAAGCCCTGACCGAAAAGGAGCCCATCACCGTCATCTGCTCAGCCAAGGGCTGGATCAAGGCAATGAAGGGGCACGAGCACAACCCGAAGGATTTTACTTACAAGGAAGGCGACCGCGGCCGCTTCGTGGTCGAGGCGATGACGAACGACAAGCTGCTTGTGTTCGGCACCAACGGGCGTTTTTACACATTGTCGGGCGACAAGCTGCCGCCGGGGCGCGGTTTCGGCGAGCCGGTGCGCCTGATGGTCGACCTGCCGAACGACGCCGATATCGCCGCGCTGATGGTCTATAATCCGGAAGCGAAGCTGCTGGTCGCCTCCGACGACGGCCGCGGCTTCCTGGTGCCGGAGAAGGACGTGCTGGCTCAAACCAAGGGCGGCAAGCAGGTTCTGGGCGTCGACGAGAAGCACGAAGCCCGCATCTGCATCCGCGTGGCCGCCGATCACGACTTTCTGGCCACTATCGGCACCAATCGCAAGATGCTGGTATTCCCGCTCGAGCAGGTGCCGGAAATGGCCAAGGGCAAGGGAGTGATCCTGCAGAAATTCAAGGAAGGGCGCCTGGGCGACGCGCGCAGCTTCAATCGCAAGGCCGGCCTGACCTATCGTTCCGGTCAGGAAGAGGTGGCGGTCGGCAACATCAATCCCTGGATCGGCGAACGGGCCCAGGCCGGTAAGCTGCCGCCCAATGGCTTTCCGAAGTCGGGCAAGTTCAGCTGATTATTTCAGATCGAGCGTTTCTTTGGCCTGCAGGCGCAGGGGATGCAGGTCGGCCTCGGGGTCGAAGGGCACCCAGCCGTCGACCGTATGCGCCTCGAGTGGCCGGAAGTTCTTTTTATAGTCGATTTTCGGACTGTCTTTAGCCCAATTCCCCAAATGCAGGTAATCCACGCCGCATTCCTTCAGGTGCTCGATAAGTTTGAGCATGACAAAAGTCCCCAGACTTCTTTTTTTAGAAAGTTCAGGATCGTAGCTAAAACCATAGCCATAAGCGATTTTTTTTCTGTTTTCTTCGTCTATGTATTCGTCGCAGTAGATGGCGGCAACCAGGGATTCATCTTCCGGTCGCGAAGGATCGCGGATTTCGATCATGAGATCGCGGGTTGTGAAGCTGCTTCTGACCAGGTACTCACTGAAAGGTTTTTTGTTTTCGTCACCTGCCATTCTTTCGGGGTTGCGGTGCCGGGCTTCGAAGAAGCGTTTGTAGAGTGCGACATGCTCCTCGAAATTGGCAGCGGAGGCCGGATTGAATTCGGCGATAAGATCACGGTTCAGGCGAAGGTTTCTTCTTTGATGCCTTGAAGGCTCGAAGTCCTTAAGGCAGACGCGCACGGGGATGCAATCCTGACAGTCGGAGCAGACATTGATGCTGACGCTGTTGGACATCGGCGTATTCGTGAAGCCTTTGTTTAGCGCCATCACTTTCATGCGGCGGTTTTCTTCATCCGTCGCGGCCGGGTTGCTGTTGGCGTAGAAGATCACGCGGGCGGTCAGGTCGGGTTTGTAGCTGCAGTCGCTTTCGCCGGTGCCGGGTGTTACACGATTGAGGATATACTCTTTGATGGACATGCGCGTAAGAATATACTATTTACATATATCAAACAAATACTTTGTAACTTACTGTTTTTACTTACTTTTCTTCCACATAATCCAGATCCCTGCCGTAGGTCTCGCGGATGAAGGCCAGGGCCGTGAAAGCCACTGCCAGCGACACCGCGCCGATGATAAGCGCGCTTTCCTGCAGGCCGAATTCATGGGCTTTGAACCAGGCGTAGCTCGAGGTGATGAGCAGGGTGGAGGCCCGCACGACGTTCGCCACGCTGGTCGCCGCCGTGGCGCGGATGTTGGTGCCGAACTGCTCGGCCGCGACGATGAAAAACAGCACACAGTAGCCGCCGGCGATGCCGACCAGCACCGTGAGGCCGTAGAAATACGAAGCCGGCATGCCGGAAGGGGAATAGAGATAGAGAAGGCTGCCCGCCGCGGCCAGCAGAAGGAAGAGGCCGATGATCAGCCGGCGGCTCTTAAAAAGCTCGCTCAGCACGCCGCTCGCGATCCCGCCGATGACAAGGCCGGTGTAAAACCACATCAGCGAGGTGTGGGCGCTCAGGGGCTCGGTCGCGCCTATGTCTTTCGCCAGCTCCGGCGCGAAATAGCCGAACACCATAACGAGGTAATAGATGGGCACGCCCACGAGAATGCAGGACACGTAAAGCAGCAGCCTTCGCGGCGGCCACAGCAGGATGAGTGGATTGCCGCGTGAGACATCTTTTCTTTCCCTGATATGATTGAACATGCCGGATTCCAGCAGCTTCATGCGCAGCGCCAGCAGCAAAAGCCCCATCACCCCGCCGACGATATAGGCCATGCGCCAGTCGGTCAGTTCGGACACGAGCGCGGCGAAGATGGCGCCCGAGAACCCCAGGCTGGCGATCACCGTGGCGCCGTAACCCCGGCGCTCCTTGGGCATCACCTCGCTGACCAGCGTGATGGCGCCGCCGATCTCTCCGGCCAGCCCCACGCCGGCGAGGAAGCGCAGCACCACGTATTGCTCATACGTGACGACAAAAGCGTTGGCGATGTTGGCGAGAGAATAAAGCAGGATCGAGGCGAACAGCAACGAAATGCGCCCGCGCCGGTCGCCCATAATGCCGAATAGCACGCCCCCCATCAGCATGCCCAGCATCTGGGTGTTGATGAGGGTGACGCCCTTGGAAAAGAATTCGCTTTCGGGGATGCCGATATCGCGCAGGCTGGGCGTGCGCACAATGCCGAAGATGACGATGTCATAGATGTCGACGAAATAGCCCAGCGCCGAGACGATTACGGCCAGGCTGAAGATTCCGGTTTTGCCGAACAGTTTTTCCTTGTCCACGGACGATCTCCCCGGGATTTTTTTCTTCGCCAATCTATAAAAAAAATCATCCCGGCGAAAGCCGGGATGATTTCCAATAATTCTGCGAAGCCTAGCGGCGGATGCCCAGGGCCTTGATCAGTTCCTGGTAGCCTTTTTCGTTTTTCTTCTTCAGGTAGTCGAGCAGCTTGCGGCGGCGCGCCACCATCATAAGCAGGCCGCGGCGGCTGGCCACGTCCTTCTTGTGGGTTTCCATGTGGGCGGACAGTTGTTCGATGCGCTTGGTCAGAAGGGCGATCTGCACTTCGGGCGACCCGGTGTCGGTTTTCTCGCGTTGATACTTGGCGACAACGGCCTGTTTGGTTTGCTCTTTGAGCGACATCGCGGACTCCTTATCGTTCACGTTAAAGGTTTAACACTCTTTGCGGATGAACCTGGGGACCGTTGACATTCACGATGGCCACCGGCCGGCCTTCATAGAAGGCGAGGGCGGGGCTGTCGCCAGCCGTGAGATCGATACCGGCTCGGGTGAGCCTCTCGACATCGGGCCGGGCCATGAAAGTCAGGGTCTGCCCCTGTTTCAGCCAGGCGGCTTCCCTCTGATTAACGGCCAATGCCGGGATGTCGTCCAGCATGGTCTGCAGCGGAAGCAGCGCTTCTTCAAGGCGGGCACTATGGGCCAGCGCCTCCAGTTTTTCAAGGGAAATCGCGTCCTCGACCTCCAGGCCGCCGACGGCCAGGCGGCGCAGATCGCGGATATGCCCCGCCGTTCCCAGCGCCCTGGCCATGTCGCGGCCCAGGGAGCGCATATAGGTGCCCTTGCCGCAGACGACCTTGAAGCCCAGAGTTCCGTCATTTTCTTCAATAATATCAATGGCTTCAATGTAAGCGGCCCGGGGAGCGGGCTCCACCTCCTCGCCGGCGCGGGCAAGATCGTAGGCGCGTTCCCCGCCGATCTTAATGGCGGAAAAGCGCGGCGGTGTCTGGATGATGTCGCCGGTGAAGCGGGGCAGGACGGCCTCGATCTGCGCCCGGGTGGGGCGGACATCCGAAGTCGCGATCACCTGTCCTTCGGCGTCGTCGGTATCACGTTCTTCCCCCCAATGGATGCGGAAAGAATAAGCCTTGAAGCAGTCCTGGCAGAAGGGAATGGTTTTGGTGGCTTCCCCCAGCGCGATGGGAAGGACTCCTGTAGCAAGCGGATCCAGCGTGCCGCCGTGTCCGGCTTTTTCGGCCTGGAGCAGGTAACGCACCTTGGCCATGGCCTGGGTCGAGGTCATGCCGGCGGGTTTGTCGAGATTGACCCAGCCGTGAACGGGGTTGCCTTTTCTTTTGCGCGCCATGGGATGCTTTACTCGGACTCCGCGGCACGGGGCAGCTTGCGGATCAGGTCGTCCATGCGTGCCGCTTTCTCGAACGTGTCGTCGCGCACGAAACGCAGGCGCGGCGTGAATTTTATCTTGATGGCGCGGTTGATTTCCTTCTGGAAGAAATGGGCCTGGTCGTTGAGAGCCGGCAGGATTTTCTCCATGTCGATCCCGCCGAGCGACATAACGAAAGCAGTGGCATGCTTGAGGTCGGGGCTGACCCGCACTTCGCTGACCGTCACCATGCCGGCGGAATTGAACAGCACCTCGTCATCGAATCCGCCGCGCTGCAGGCATTCGGCGATGACGTGGCGCAGTTGCTCGCCGACGCGCAGCTGTCTTTGTGTGGGGCCCTGGTCATTGGTCATGGCGGTACAAGGTCAGGAAATCGACCGTGCCTCTTCGATGACGTCGAAGCATTCGATGATATCGCCTTCCTTGATATCGTCGTAATTCTCGAACGCCATGCCGCATTCGGTACCCTCGCGCACTTCTTTGACTTCGTCTTTGAAGCGCTTGAGCGTCTTGAGTGTGCCTTCGTGGATCACCACGCTATCGCGCAGAAGGCGCACCTTGGATCCGCGCTTGACCACGCCGACTGTGACCATGCAGCCGCCGACCTTGCCCACCTTGGTGATGTTGAATACCTGGCGGATTTCCGCCTGACCCAGATATTCCTCGCGCTTGGTCGGCGACAGCATGCCGCTCAGCAGCGCCTTGGCGTCGTCGATGATGTTATAGATGATGTTGTAGTAGCGGATATCGGCGCCGTTCTTCTCAGCCAGCGGGCGGGCCTGGGCATTGGCGCGCACATTGAAGCCGATGATAAGCGCGTTCGAGGCGCTGGCCAGGATAACGTCCGACTCGGTAATCGCGCCGACGCCGGAATGCAGGACACGGATCGCGACTTCGGGGTTTTCCTCCTCGATCTTCCTGAGCGAGCCGGCAATCGCCTCGACCGAGCCGTGCACGTCGCCCTTGATGACGACGGCCAGGGTTTTCTTGGCGTCGATCTTGGCCGCCAGCAGGTGATCGAATAGGCCTTTGCTGCCGCCCGCCACTTTGACGTTGGCGGCTTCGCGCTTCTTGCGCTGGCGGAAATCGCTGATGTCGCGGGCCTTGGCTTCGTCGCCTACGACAGTGAAGGAATCACCAGCCTCAGGCGCGCCGTTGAGACCCAGCACCTCGACCGGCTGGCCGGGGATGGCTTCCTTGATCTGCTGGCCGCGGTCGTCCATCATCGCGCGTACGCGGCCCCACTCGGCGCCGACCACGAAAATATCGCCGATGCGCAGCGTGCCGTTCTGCATGAGGACGGTGGCGACGTGGCCGCGGCCCTGCTCGAGCTTGGCTTCGATCACGGCGCCGCTGGCGCTGCGGTTGGGATTGGCGCGCAGGTTAAGGACTTCGGCCTGCAGGAGGATGGTTTCCTCCAGTTTGTCGAGGTTGAGTTTCTTTTTGGCCGAGAGTTCGACTGCCATGGTCTCGCCGCCCATGTCTTCGGTGACGATTTCATGAGACAGCAGGTCCTGGCGCACCTTCATCGGATTTGCGTCGGGAAGGTCGATTTTGTTGATGGCGACGATGATCGGTACACCGGCGGCCTTGGCGTGGCTGATGGCTTCGACCGTTTGCGGCATGATGCCGTCATTGGCGGCGACAACCAGCACGACGATATCCGTTACATGTGCGCCGCGAGAACGCATCTCGGTGAAGGCCGCGTGGCCCGGCGTATCGAGGAATGTGATCTTGGCACCGCTTGCCATCGTCACCTGATAGGCGCCGATATGCTGGGTGATGCCGCCGGCTTCGCCGGAAACGACATCGGTCGAGCGCAGGGCGTCCAGCAGCGAGGTTTTGCCGTGATCGACGTGGCCCATGATGGTGACGACAGGCGGGCGGGACGCCAGATCCTCGTCTTTATCCTGCAGACCTTCGATGCCTTCCTCGACGTCGGCTTCGGTCACGCGCTTGATCTTGTGGCCGAATTCGAGGATTAGCAACTCGGCGGTATCGGCGTCGATGCTTTGCGTGACGGTGGCCATCACGCCCATCTTCATCAGCGATTTGATGAGGTCGGTGGCGCGTTCAGCCATGCGGTTGGAAAGTTCCTGGATGGTGATGGCCTCGGGGACGATCACTTCGCGGATTTGCTTCTGCGCTGGCTCTGCGGTGGTTTTCAGGGCCATGCGGGCCTTCTCGCGCGCGCGGCGGACGGCGGCAAGGGAGCGGCTTTTATCCTGGTCGTAGTTTTCGTTCAGAACCTGCGTAACCGTCAGTTTCTTGTTGTCGCGGCGTTGATGATCGGGTGTCGTTTCCTCGCGCGTGGGCGTGCGCGTGTGGTGGTTGCGCTTCATGCGGCTGCGGTAGCTGGCTTCTTCTTCCTCGTCCTCGGCATTGATGCGCGTTCCCGGGCGGCTGCCAGGGCGGGGGCTGTTGAAATTGGGCGGCGGGGCGTTGAGCGCTTCGAGGCGCTTCTTCTCGAGGTTTTCGGCTTCCTCGATCTTGCGCAGCTCCTCGAGCTCGCGGCGGCGCATTTCCTCTTCACGGCTCATGGGTGCGATGGCTTCCATGCCGATGCGGTCGTCGGCGCGGCTTCTGCTTCCGCCGCCTGCCGCTTCCTCGGCCTTGCGGCGCTGAGCGTTTTCTTCGGCTTCGCGCAGGGCGCGAATGCGCGATTCACGTTCTTCGCTGGTCAGCTGGTGCAGGTCGCCGAAAGCGCCCGCCGATTCCGGCCCCTGTTCGGGTTTGCCGTCGGCGGGGCCGCGCTTGCGACGCACCTCGACGGCCACGGCCTTGCCGCGGCCCTGGGAAAGACTCTGACGGATCTGCTGCTGCGCGCCCACGGGTGCGGCCGGGGTTGCCGCCGCCGTTTTCAGGCTCAGCGTCCCTTTGCCGCCCAGACTCAGAGTCTTCTTCTCTTCGCCTTGCTTATCCTTGTCTTTCGCCTCGGTCATAATGCTCTTTCTTCCGGTTCAAGCGTGGTCAGATGCCCCGTGCCATATCATCCGTTGGTTCCCGTTTGCGCGGGTGTCGCGGGGTCGTTGGCGAACCAATGCTCCCGCGCCTTCATAATGAGATCGTTGGCCGCCGTCAGCGTCATACCATCACTCAGCGTCTCTATCAGCTCGTCGGCGGCCAGATCGGCCAGGTCGTCGCGGGACTTGATATTGTTTTCGCCCAGCTTGACCACCTGCGCCGGAGTCAGACCCTCGAGGGACGACAGGTCATCCTTGATGCCCAGTTCCTTCTGGCGCTCCATGATCTTGCGATTCTGCTCCTCGAGCCAGACTTTGGCGCGGTTCTGCAGTTCAGAAGCAATCTCTTCGCCGAAGCCTTCTATGGCGTTCAGCTCTGACATTTCGGCCTCGGCGATTTCCTCGACCTTAGTGAAGCCCTCGGCCACCAGAAGGTGGGCGATTACTTCATCCACGTCCAGCGCTTCCATGAACAGGCTGGAGCGGGTTTTGAATTCCTCGGCGCGGCGCGCGGATTCCTCGGCCTCGGTCAGGATGTCGATATCCCAGCCGGTCAGCATCGAGGCCAGGCGCACGTTCTGGCCGCGGCGGCCGATGGCTAGGCTGAGCTGTTCCTCGGGCACGACCACTTCCATACGTTTTTTCTCTTCATCGAGCACCACTTTGGAAACTTCAGCGGGCGCGAGCGCATTGACGGTGAAAGTCGGGGTATCGGACGACCAGGGCACGATGTCGATTTTCTCGCCCTGCAGTTCGCCCACCACGGCCTGCACGCGGCTACCGCGCATGCCGACGCAGGCGCCGACCGGGTCGATGCCGCTGTCGCGGGAGATGACGGCGATCTTGGCGCGGCTGCCGGGGTCGCGGGCGACGGCACGGATTTCGATCACGCCGTCATAGATCTCGGGCACTTCCTGCATGAACAGTTTGGCCATGAATTCAGGCCGGGTGCGTGACAGGAAAATCTGCGGGCCGCGGATTTCTTGGCGGACGTCGTAGATCAGGGCGCGAACACGGTCGCCGACCTTGAAATGCTCGCGCGGCAGCGTTTCGTCGCGGCGGAGCATGGCTTCGGCCTTGCCGCCGATATCTACGGTGACGTTGCCGTATTCCACGCGCTTGATGACGCCGTTGATGACTTCGTTGACGCGGTCCTTGAATTCCTCGAACTGCTTGGCGCGCTCGGCTTCACGCACTTTTTGCATGATGACCTGTTTGGCGGTCTGGGCGGCGATGCGGCCGAAATCAAGCGGCGGCAGCTCGTCGATCAGAAACTCGCCTATGGCGGCGTCTTTTTTGAGGCGTTTGGCTTCCGCCAGGGTCATCTGTTTGACCTCATCCTCGATGGTCTCGACTACTTCGCGGTAGCGTTTCAGAGCGATGGCCCCGGTTTTACGGTCGATGGTGGCGCGGATGTCGTGATCGTGGCCGTATTTGGAGCGACCGGCTTTCTGGATGGCCTCTTCCATAGCCACCAGAACGATTTCACGTTCAATGTTCTTTTCGCGGGCGACAGCATCGGCGACTTGCAGGGTTTCCATGATCTTTTCCTCGTTCTCCTTATTAGTTCACTTCGGTAGCGGTTTTGGGTTTGGTCGATTTAATCAAATCGTCGGTCAGCACCAGGCGGGCCTTGCCGATCCCGGCCAGGGGCAGGGACACGGGCCCCTGATCCTCGGTTTCAAGCTTAACAGCGCCTTCCTCGACCCCGCGCAGCAGGCCGCGGAATTTTTTCTGGCCGTTTTCCTGGGGCTTCTCCATCTCGATCTTGGCTTCGAAGCCGGAAAAATCGTTGAAATCCTCGGCGCTGACCAGCAGGCGATCGATGCCGGGCGAGCTGATCTCGAGGCGGTAAGGGCCCTGGATCGGATCTTCCACATCCAAGAGCGCTGAGATTTCCCGGCTCAGCTTGGTGCATTCCTCAAGGCCCAGATTGCGGGTGGCGCGGTTTTCCGCCAGCACCTGCAAAACCGCTTGGCCGCTGTCGCCTGTCATGCGCGCGCAGACCAGCCGCAGCCCGGTGCTTTCCACCACGGGCGCGATCAAGTCGGTCACTTTCTTTTCAAGCGGCGTCTGTTTCATCCGTTTTTGCCCTTCGGGCAACAAAAAAGGCGGGCCGTTGAGCCCACCCTGTCATAAGCGCAAGGTATCTATATTGGCTTTTGTTTACACCCTCGCTCCGGAAAAGGCAAGTTATTTCATAGCCTCGAAAATCAGGTAGCTCTGCCGCCGGCCCTGGGCGCGGCCCTTGCGTTCATACTTGGTTTCGATCCAGCCGGGCGGCGTTTCCCGCCAGTCGGCGGCGCACCGGGCGGTCCAGCGGAAGGCGGGGTGATTAACGGTCTGTGTCACCATCCATTCGGCCAGATCGTCGACGTCGGTCGCCATCACGAGCTGCCCGCCGGGTTTGAGAAGGCGCGCCAGCAGGTCGAGATTCTCCGGATTGATGAAGCGTCTTTTGTGGTGGCGCTTCTTGGGCCAGGGGTCGGGATTGAGAAGATATATCCGTTCAGCGCAGCCATCGGGCAGACGCGTCAGCAACAGCAGTGCATCGTCCATCCATACCCGCACGCGGGGCAGATCCTTTTCAGCGAGCGTGGCAAGAAACGCAGCCATGCCGTTCATGAAAGGCTCAGCGCCGATGAAAGCTTTATCCGGATGTTTTTCGATCAGGCCGCGCAGATGTTCGCCGTTGCCAAAACCGATCTCGATCCACAGCGGCAGGGAAGGGAGGGCAACCGGCCCTTCTTTCGGCGGCTGCAGGAGCGGCAGCACATCGTCGATCAGGCTTTGCTTGTGCGCCGACAGGCCGCGCGTCAACCGTCGACCGAAAAGTTTTCGTTTCAGCGGCGCGCTATCCATCAGCCCAGGATTTTCTGAAGCTCTTTGACCATGTCAGTCTTTTCCCACGAAAAACCGCCGTCGGGCTCCGGCGCCCGGCCGAAATGACCGTAGGCCGCTGTGCGGGCATAAATGGCCCGGTTGAGTTTAAGATGCTCGCGGATGCCGCGCGGGCTGAGGTCGATGGTTTTGCCGAGTGCGGCGATGATTTCAGCTTCGGGCACCGTGCCGGTGCCGTGCGTGTTGACATAGACCGACAGCGGCTTGCTGACGCCGATGGCGTAGGAAAGCTGCACCGTGCACCGGGAAGCATAGTCCGCCGCCACGATGTTCTTGGCGACGTAGCGCGCGGCGTAGGCGGCCGAGCGGTCGACCTTGGTGGGGTCCTTGCCTGAGAACGCGCCGCCGCCGTGCGGGCAGGAGCCGCCATAGGTATCGACGATGATCTTGCGCCCGGTCAGGCCGGTGTCGCCCACCGGGCCGCCGATGACGAAGCGGCCGGTCGGGTTGACGTAGAATTCGTTCTCGGGCGGCATCCAGCCGGGCGGCAGGATTTTCTCGACGTGCGGGCGTACGATGTCGCGCACGTCCTTCTGCGACAGTTTTTCGCCGTGCTGGGTCGATACGACGACCGAAGTGGCGCGCACCGGCTCGCCGTCGCGATATTCGAGTGTAACCTGGGACTTGGCGTCGGGCTCCAGGCCTTTCACCTTGCCGCTGTGCCTTGCTTCCGACAGCGAACGCAGGATGCCGTGGGAATAGTAAATCGCGGCGGGCATCAGCGCGTCAGTCTCGCGGCAGGCGAAGCCGAACATGATGCCCTGGTCACCCGCGCCTTCATCCTTCTTCTCGCCGGCGTCGACGCCCATGGCGATGTCGGCCGACTGCGCGTGCACTTTCACGTCGATGTTGACAGTCTTCCAGCTGAAGCCTTCCTGGTCGTAGCCGATTTTTTTGATCGTCTCCCGGGCAACTTCGCGGATGTGGTCGTGGGTGATCTCTTCCGGGCCACGCACCTCGCCCAGGATTCCGACGTAATCGGTGGTGGCGACCGTTTCAATCGCGGTGCGGGCGTAGGGGTCTTTGGCCAGGAACAGGTCGACTACGCCATCCGATATCTGGTCGCACACCTTGTCAGGATGCCCTTCGGCGACGGACTCGCTGGTAAAGAGAAAATTCTGCAGGGCAGTGCTCCGGGCGGGGACGGAGAGGGCGGAGGGTTTCATGATGGAATAACCGGAAACGGGGTGGACGTTCTGCGGTCAGAATACCACAGGACGAATCGGCAATGAAAGACGGCAAAAGGCCCTAGCTGCGGCGGCGGCGGCGCACGGGCGCCTTTTCGGGTTTGCCGCCTTTAATATTCTCCGACATTGTACGGATTATTCCCATAAGATCACGACGCAGCTTGGGGTCGGTGATGGAATAATAGTGACGGAGCAGGTCGAGGCTTTCCTTGCTGGAGAGGACATCTGGACCGATGAAATCCTCCTGGTCGTTGTCGGCTAGGGCATAGGACTGGTTCGAGGCGGCGGTAAATACAGACTCGCTGAAATTCTCGAAAAAGAAGCTGATCGGCACCTGCAGGATGCGGCTGAAGTCGTACAGCTTGCTGGCGCTGACCCGGTTTGCGCCACGCTCATATTTCTGCACTTGCTGGAAAGTCAGGCCCAGGCCATCGGCCAGTTTTTCCTGGCTCATGCCCATGATGACACGGCGCATGCGGATGCGGTTGCCGACATGGAGGTCGACCGGATTGCTGCGGCCCTTGCCGCGACTGTATTTCTTACGTCCGGGAAGTGTTTTTACTTTCGCCATGATGCAAAAATGGCCCGTTTGCTAGCGTTGTACCGTGCGTATACATAACAGCGAGTACAGAGGCATGCAAGAGCACAAAATAACCTATACGTAAGTATTATCCTGCATCATTTTGTTTTTTTTAGGGTTTTGCGCCCGCGCATAATGGCCAGCACGGCGAGGCAGACTACAGGCAGCAAAAGCAGATCACCCGCTCTGCTGTATAACGTGGGTGTCGATGTCACCGACGGCAAGGGCACGTAAAGCGCCTGCGCCGTGTCTAGCGGCGCGGCAGCGACTTGGCGGCCATAGGCGTCGAACAATCCGGATATACCGGTGTTGGCGCTGCGCGCGGCGGGGATGCCCTGTTCAATCGCGCGGAACTGCGCCATGACCAGATGCTGGCGCGGCCCGGCGCTGTCGCCGTACCAGGCGTCGTTGGTGACGTTGACGATCAGATCGGCCGCTTGATGGCGCGCGCTGCGCGGAAAAATGATCTCGTAGCAGATGAGAGGCGCAAGCCGCAGGCCGGCGGCGGGAATCTCTTGCGTCTGCGGGCCCACGCCCGCCTCGAAGCCGCTGAAATGCGCGACGGGGGCAAGGGGGATCCAGTGCTGGAAAGGGATATATTCTCCGAACGGCACCAGGTGCGCCTTGTCGTAGGCGGCGATTTCATGAAGCGCCTCATCGTAAGTGACCAGGCTGTTGTAATAGCGTGGCTTTTCTCCAGCCTCAATGCGCAGAACGCCGCTTGCCAGATAAACTGCGCCGGAAAAGGACGCAAGTTGCTCCGCCACGCGGCCTTTGACCTGTTCATGCTGCAGCAGGCGCGCGGTCACGGCCGTTTCCGGCCAGATCACAAGTGTGGCGCGCGCGGGTTCATCGCTTGCGGGGGGCTTGGTCAGGGCAAGAAGTTTTTTAAGATTATCGATCTGCTTTTCCGGGTTCCATTTGTCGGCCTGGGGAATGTTGGGCTGTACGATGTTGAGCGCGACATCGGGACGCAAGGCGGGCGGGTTGGCCGACAGACGGGCGCTGCCAGCGAGGAAGCATACAAGGAAGCTCAGAAAAACGGCGGTGCCGATGGCAGTTTTATGCCGGGGCGTGGCGCTCCACGCGATCAGAAAGCCCGGCGCGGCCGCCCACAGGATTGTCAGAAGGGTCAGGCCGTAAATGCCGGCCACGGCGGCAAACTGAGCGACCGGCAGCGTCGACGACCAGGCATAGCCGAACAGGTTCCACGGAAAGCCGGTGAACAGGTGTCCGCGCAGCCATTCCGTCAGGGTCAGAAGTACTACGAAGCCTGCGAACCCGGCGAAGATCCGCAGATCACAAAGCCGCGTCAGCATCCGGGCGAAGACGGCGGGGAAGAAGGAGAGCAGCACCGGCAATCCGATGAGGGCGAGGGGATAGGCCCAGAGATAGGGATTGCCTTCGACCAGCAGCGCGTTGCCGATCCAGGCAAGGCCCGGCAGGGTGTATCCCAGACCAAAGGCGTAACCGATGCGGAAGGCGCCGGCACGGACATCGACCAGCAGCAGGTAGAAGAGCCCCATGCCCGGAACCAGGAGCGGCCATAGATTCCAGGGCGGCATGCCGCACAGGCACAGCAAGCCGGCGGCGGCCGCAAGCGGCAGACGGAAGCGCAAAGGCAGGGCGTACAGGCGCGCGGGCAGCCCGCCCAGGAAGATCAGGAACCGGTCCATAGGTTATGGTTATGAAGGATTTTCCGGGGGGCGTACAGGCCTGTTGCGGATCATCACCCGGTTGACGCGGCGCGGATCGGCGTCGGTGATCTCGAAAACCAGGCCGGAAGGATGGGCGATGATCTCGCCCCGCGCCGGTACCCGGCCTGCCAGGGCGAAGATGAACCCGGCCAAGGTGTCGACATCGCCCGCGCTTTCCTCTTCGCCCAGAAGAGGACCGCAAGTTTCCAGCAGCTTGGCCATGCTGTAGCGCCCGTCGACCAGCAGGGTGCCGTTGGCGTTCTCGATCAGTTCGGGATCGTCGTCGCCGGTATGCTCGTCCTCGATCTCACCGACTATGGCTTCGATCACATCGCCGATGGTCGCCAGGCCGTCGATGCCGCCATATTCATCGACTACCATCACCATGTGCTTACGCTTGTTACGCATCAGAATAATGAGGTCGAAGACGTGCATCGAAGGGGAGACGATGGGAATATCGCGCACGAGCGCGGCGATGTTGATCGCCTGGCCGCGCGCCATGGTAGAGAGGATATCCTTGATATGGATGGTGCCCACAACGTCGTCGAGCGTTTCGCGGTAGACGGGGATGCGGCTGAACTGCTTCTCGGCGAGCAGGGAGAGAAGATCCTCTTTAGAGGTCTGGATTTCGATCGCGACGATATCAGCGCGCGGGATCATGACGTCATGTACCTTCATGTCACGCAGCTTGAGGATGTTGCCGATCAGGGCCTTTTCATGCCGCTCGACCGACGAGGCTTCGGTGCCTGTCGCCTCGCTGCCGTGATGGATGAAATCCTCGATCATCCGGCGCAGGTTCTCGGGGCTGTTGATGCGGCCCAGGCCCATGGTGCGCTTGAGCCATTCGATCAGATCGGGACGCTCGCCGATACTCTCGCCGGGGCCGGGATCGTCGTTGGCGGGGGGGACGACTTTCAGGGGATTTTCAGGAGGCATGGGGTTCATTGTACAGGCTCGGGCCGGGGTTGTACCACAGTTAACGCGCGGCGTAGGGATTTTTCAGGCCAAGATTTTTCAGAATCTTGACTTCCAGCGCTTCCATCACCCGCGCCTCCGCCGGCTTCATATGATCGTAACCGACCAGATGCAGCGTACCGTGAACAAGCAGGTGCGTGAAGTGCGCCTTGAAGGTCTTCTTGTCGGCGCGCGCATCGCGGGCAATGGTCTGGGCGGCAAGGATGATGTCGCCCAGCATGAAGGGGTCGTTCTGCATCTCAATTCCAGCGTTGGCGGAATCAAGATTGGAGAAAGAGAGAACGTCCGTCGGCTTGTTCTTGTTCCGGTAAGCGGCGTTCAGGGCGTGAATTTTTGCGTCCGTAGTCAGCACCACACCGACATCGAGCACCTTGCCTTTGAGCGCGGGCGGCAGCTTTGCCGCCGCAAGCGTGAGCGGCACGATGCTCCGGCACAGGCGCACGGCGTCGAAATCGTGTTTTTCCCACGAACGTGCCTGCACCATCACATCGACGGTCACCTTATTTTTTGCGGAATTTCTCATAGGCCTGGATGACTTTGGAAACCAGCTTGTGCCGCACGACGTCCTGGGCGCTGAACTGCACGAAAGCCATCTCACTTTCGTTTTTGAGTACTTGTATCGCCTCGATCAGGCCGGACTGGTTGCGGTCGGGCAGGTCGGTCTGCGACGGATCGCCGGTGATAACCATATACGATCCCTCACCCATGCGGGTAAGGAACATCAGCATCTGCTGGGTGGTGCTGTTCTGCGCTTCGTCGAGGATGATGAAGGCGTTGTTGAGCGTGCGCCCGCGCATGTAAGCCAGCGGCGCGATTTCAATCTCCTCGCTCAGGATCTTCTTCTGCACCTTCTCGCCCGACATGGTGTCGTACAGCGCGTCGTAGAGCGGGCGCATGTAAGGATCCATCTTCTCTTTCAGTTCGCCGGGCAGGAAACCCAGGCGCTCGCCGGCCTCGACGGCAGGGCGAGAGAGGATGATGCGCTCGACCTTGCCGGCCTCCATCATCTCGACCGCCATGGCGACGGCCATATAAGTCTTGCCCGTGCCCGCCGGTCCGACGCCGAATACCATGCGGTATTTGCGCATGGCTTCGATATAGGCGGCCTGCTGCGGCGTGCGCGGGGAAATCTTTTTCTTGCGGGTGAGGATCGCCACTTCGTCGCGGTCGAGCGCCGGGGCGGGGGCGTCGTCGTGACGGCGGTGCGGCCCACCGCCATTGCTGCTTTTCTCGCGGTGTTCGTTCAGGAAGCGGATGGCGGCGTCAACCGCCTGTGGTTCAAGGGTCTGGCCCTGCTTCAGCTTGCCCCACAGGCCTTCGAGGATCTGCCGCGCGTTCTGGATTGCCGTGCTGGCGCCGCTGATGACGATTTCGTTGCCGCGGCTGGTGATCTCCACGTCATACGCGTCCTCGATTTTATGCAGGTGAGCGTTTTGCTCGCCGTAGAGAAGGGGGACAAGACGATTGTCCTCAAAGGCAAGACGTTCCTGTGCGATAGGTCTGGCGATGGCGGTTTTGCTCCTCGAATCCATTGTCCGCCGATTGTCTCAAAATATGATTAACCGGGCAAGGCGTTTTAAAGAATTTATTTTGATATCAATATGTTACTGCGGAGCAACCGTGCTCGGCACGGCCCGCGGCCCCGGCTCGGGGGGCTCGGGTGTCCGGGGGCGATAGCCGCCTGAGCCGTTGCGGCCCGACCTTGAATCCTGCCCGTATTTGAATTCCTCGGGCGCAACGTCGTCGCCTTCTTCCATGATCAGTTTCAGCAGGGGATGGCGGCGCACGTCCGCAGGGCCGAACTTCACCGCGCCGATATAGTCTTGATACGTATCCTTGGTGAAACGTCTGACAAAATTCACAAAAGCGGACTGTTTGCTTGTCCGGTCGTTCTGGCGGTCATCGCCCATAAATACGAACGTCGATCCCGTACCCAGGCGTGTCAGTGCCGTCATCAGCTGTTTCCATGAAGCGTTCTGGCATTCATCAAGGATATAAAGTGTGTTTTTATAGGTCCGCCCGCGGTTGAAGGCATGGGGCGCAATTTCGATCAGGCCGGTGCTCACAAGCTTCTCTCTCAAAGGCTTCCCGACATAAGAGTCGCCGTTGCCGAGAATCTCGTCAAAGGTCTCAAGGATCTGGTTGATGAAAGGATCCATTTTCTTGTTAATGCTTCCCGGCAGGAATCCATGCTGCTCTTCGGCTTCGACGGCGGGCGCGGCGATGGCGATTTTCTGGTAACGTCCCTGCCGCAGCCCCTGCAGGGCCATAAAGCACGTCCACAGGGTTTTGCCGCTGCCCGCCGGACCGTCGGCAAAAACGATGTCCTTGGTATCGATGAGATCCATCAAGATTCTTTGATTGTCGGTAGGCGTCAGTATTTCGTGACGGAAGATCAGTGAGCCGTCGGGTGTGAAGTCGGGCAGGTTGCTGACTTCGGCGGCGGCATGGAAACGCCCTGCGAGCTTGTCTCCGTGAACGATCTCTCTGCCCGGCACTGCGCTTCCGGGCAACATGACCCGGCCCTGAGCCTGCGTCTTGAAAACGGGGCTGATAACAAGGCCGCCATCAGCCGTCTTCTCGACGATTTCCTTTATCCGGGTCTTGAACCATTCCTTGTTAATGGAAGAAAATTCGACATTGGCTTGCGACCGTTCACGCTGCTCCTGAGCGCGGGCCCAGGTCTGCTGGGCCTCGCCCAGGATATGGCATACGATGTTGTAGGTGTTCATGTCAGCCGTACCGCCGGAACCCGCAGGGACGGTTACAGTGAAGGCGTAAGGCGTTGCCGATTTATCGATAGCGACTTGAGCGCCTTTCAAATCTTTGTTTTCCTGGAACGCGCGCAGGGAGGACAGACGGCTCGTGCCGGAACGGCCTTCTCCTTTATCCGGGCTCATGTACTGGGCTATAAAATCGTGAAATGAATAGCCGTTGATTGATGCCAGACGCACGGCAAACATTTTTGTATCGACGGGCCGGGAAGGCTCCTTGGCCGCATCGGTCTTTTTCTCTGCCCGCTTTTCTCTTCTTTCCACGGGAGCGAGGTGTTTGTCGATCAATCCGCCCAGCCAGTCATAGGTCACTTTTGTGCTCTGGACGGAATTTTTTCTTTCCGCCGCTTCTATCAGAACTTTTGTGACCAGGTCGATTTCGTACTCGTTGTCTGTGTTGTCGTCGTAAATGTTCCATTCCGCCATGAACAAAGGGCCATCGGCGGCTTCAATAGCTTTGACTGTGACGCCTATTCGCTTATCTTCCTGAAAAACTTTCAGGGGCTTGTCGCCCGCACGCTTCAGGCAGAATTCAAGAAAGCTTTTGATCACCGGGTCGTCGTAAGTCA
>CAZNYM010000013.1:26216-39756 GCA_964577255.1 uncultured Pseudobdellovibrionaceae bacterium
AAACAGGGATGTATTCCGTCGAGACAACATTTTTTCTCTGCGGCTGCTTTTTGATCGTGGAATCCTTGAAGGCTTCGATGAGTTCGTTGACGTAGCGCTTTTGGCGACGGCGATCGGTTTCAGACCCGGGCTGCTCGCTGACGGTGCGACTTACAAACCTGCTAAAGCGATCTTCCGTCAGGCCGGCTTCCTTAAAATCCGAGGCTTCATTGCCGACAACATTGTGTTTTAAGGCATAGGTAACGACGCTGACAGCCGCGCGCAGGTGAGGGGTTTTACTTTTTTGCTCAATTTCTTGCGTAACGCCGATGAGTATCTGCCCCTGGTCATTGCTGACCTGCAGTTTGACGTTGCATTTTCTTTCAATGAGTTCGATCTGCGCGGCTGTCAGCGGCTCTCCACGCACACGCTGTGGCTCAATGGCCTCGTCACCCACGACCGCGACATGGTAGCGAAGCGGGGAAGCGGCGGTCTGATCCTGAGAAGTACTCATGCGAAGTCCCTGTTTAGAATTTTGCCGAATTTCTGCCAGCTATAGTCACAATCTTCCGGAAATTCAAACAATCTTTCAGTCTTGGACCACGATATCCCCGCTCAGGGCGCTGGCGGTCGCGGATTTGACCAAAACCGGCAGGATCTGGCCGACCAGGCGCGCGGGGCCGGCGGCGTGAACGGGCTGGTTGGCCGGGCTGCGGCCCTGGATCTGGCCGTCGTGGCTGCCGGGACGGTCGAATAGCACGGACACGGTCTGGCCCACCGCCTGTTCGTTGAGGCGGCGCATGCTGGCGAACAGAAGCGCCTGCAGAGCCTGCAACCGCTCGTCCTTGATTTTCTCGGGCACCAGGCCCGGCATGTTGGCGGCGGGGGTGCCGGGGCGGGCGCTGTATTTGAAGGAATAGGCGCTGACATAGCCGATGTCTTCGGCGAGCTTCATCGTGTCGGCGAAGTCCTGATCGGTTTCGCCGGGGAAGCCGACGATAAAGTCCGAGGAGAACGTCATGCCGGGCCGCGCGGCGCGCAGGCGGTCGATGATCGCGCGGTAATCGGCGGCGGTGTGCTTGCGGTTCATGGCCTTGAGGATTTTATCCGATCCGCTCTGCACCGGCAGATGCAGGAACGGCATCAATTGCTGGATGTCGCGGTGCGCGTCGATCAGCACCTGATCCATGTCACGCGGGTGTGAGGTCATGTAGCGGATGCGTTCGATCCCTTTGATGTCTGCCAGCGCCGCCGCCAGCCCGCCCAGGCCCGCTACGGCATCGTCGTGGTAAGCGTTGACGTTCTGGCCCAGCAGGGTGATCTCCTTCACGCCCTTGTCGCGCAGGCGCTTGGCTTCCTCGACGATCTGTGCCGAGGGGCGGGAGAATTCCGCGCCGCGCGTATAGGGCACCACGCAGAAGGTACAGAACTTGTCGCAGCCTTCCTGGATCGACAGAAAAGCGGTAGGCCCGTCCACCGCCTGTTCCTGCGGCAGGTGGTCGAACTTGGACTCGGCCGGAAAATCGGTGTTGATCACGCGCGCACCGGTTGCCTTGATAATCATCTCGGGCAGTTCGTGATAGGTCTGCGGGCCGAACACCATGTCGACGTAAGGCGCGCGCTTCATGATCACCTCGCCCTCGGCCTGGGCGACGCAGCCCGCGACCGCGATCGTCATGCGGCCGCGCTTTTGCTTTTCCTTCGCCTGGCGGTGCTTGAGCAGGCGGCCGAGGTCGGAGAAGACCTTCTCCGTCGCCTTTTCGCGGATGTGACAGGTGTTGAGGATGGCCATGTCGGCGTCGTCGGGTTCGTCCACCGTCTTGAATCCGAGCGGCGCCAGGATGTTGGCCATGCGGCGGCTGTCATAGACATTCATCTGGCAGCCGTAGGTCTTGATGTAGAGCTTTTTGGCGGCCTGTCCGTCCATGGCAGATTGTCCTTGTCTTGCGCCGGTTTTAAAGCATATTTAGGTTGAAAACTCAACTTTCCCGCCGGGCAGGTTTCAACCATCATGAGCAAGACAATTCTGGCGCTGGGCAGCCTTCTGCCGGCGGAAATGGAAACGCTGGAGCGTCATTTCAAGGTCGTGCGCATGGGCCGCAAGAGCGATCCCGAGGCGATCCTGCGAGAGTACGGTCACGAGGTTTCCGGCCTGATCTCCTCGGTCGGCAGCCCGGTGACGCGCAAGCTGATGGAGGCGCTGCCCAATCTCGAGATCATCTGCCGCTACGGCATCGGCGTCGACAACATCGATCTGGCCGCTGCCGCCGAGCGCGCCGTCGCCGTCACCAACACGCCCGGGCTGGTCACCAACGACACCGCCGATGTCGCCATGGCGCTGCTGCTGGGCTGCGCGCGGCGGACGATGGAGGGCGATATGTATGTCCGCGTCGGCAAGTGGCTGAACGGGCCGATGGGGCTGGGCGTCACCTTGTCGGGCAAGACGGTGGGGATCGTAGGGCTCGGGCGGATCGGTCAGGCGGTAGCGCGCCGGGCCCTGGCGTTCGATATGCAGGTCGCCTACTACGGGCGCAGGGAAAAGCCAGAATTTCCCTATAGTTACGTCCCGGACCTCATAAAGCTGGCGGAGCAATCCGATTTTATGATAATTACCGTGGCGGGCGGAGAGCCTACGCGCCACCTGATCGACGGCGCCGTACTCCGCGCCCTGGGGCCGCAGGGTTTTCTGGTGAATGTTTCACGGGGAACGGTCGTCGACGAGGCGGCGCTTGTGAAAGCTCTTGAGGACAAAACCATCGCCGGGGCGGGCCTGGACGTGTTCGAAAACGAACCGCACGTGCCCGAGGCCCTGATGAAGATGGATAATGTGGTGCTGTTGCCGCATATCGGCACGGCGACGCAGGAGACGAGAAGCCGCATGGGGCAGCTGGTGATCGAAAACCTGCTGGCTCATTTCAGCGGCCAGCCGCTGAAGACGCCGGTGGCGGCATAGGTAGAATAGAGAAGAGTTGAACGGGATATGAGGAAAGGGCAACCCCCGATGCGTGTGTTTCTGCTGACAATGGCTGTGTTTCTGATCGTTCTGCCGCAAGGTGCGCAGGCTGCGACGTGTTACTCGCGCGGTGAGGCTGAAGCCGAGCAGGGGATCCGCATCCACAGCGAGTTGATGGTCATCGGCCTCAACTGCCAGCACATGTTCAAGGCCAATGGTAAGAACCTCTATAGCGAATACCGCCGCTTCACCAGCACACACGCGCCGCTGTTCGCTTCCTACGAGCAGACGCTGATCGACTATTTCAAGCGCAATGGCGAAAGAAGCCCTGAATCCTCGATCAACGCCCTGCGGACCCAGTTCGCCAACAAGATTTCCAATGACGCCGCCCGCATGCGCCCCGACCTATTCTGCCGCTATTACGCGGGCCGGATCGCCAAGGTTTCCAACATGGGCCAGGCTGAAATACGGAAATGGGCATCAACCTTCCATGACAGCCATCCGGTTTCGCGCCCGGTCTGTGCCAGCGGCAAATAATTTTTAAAGTAAAACTTTAAGAAATAATTTTAATATACTGTTTTTAATTAATTTAATTAAATCCATACTCTGATGCTACGGCCGCGTGCCTGCTCGAGAATCCTTCCCGGAAAAATCATCCACAGAAAACTTGAAAAACCGTCCCGTTCTCCGTCCTTGGGGGAAAGCTGTGCGGCGGCTGGGCTTTTTCGCGCTTTGTCCGGGTTTGTGAGGAAAATGCCGTAACATCTTGATTCGTTAAGCTTGCGCCCGCCCGGCAGTAAGGTTAGAAAAGAGCATCCACGATCTTAAAACCACCAAGGCGCAACAGTGCGGGAGAACGCCCTCATGTCGAACATTTCCGTTATACGTCAGGATGATGAAGTAAACGCAGGCCAGCCGGCAGAAGTCGCCCCGCCTGAAACGACCGAAGCGCAGACGGAAACGCCGCCGCCTGAATCAGCAAGAGTGATAACGGAGGCGCAGGACACGCGCGAACTGACTGCCCGCAAACTCGACGATGTGGAAACGCCCGACGAAGAGCAAAGCGCCAAGGTGCGCATCCGCGCCATTCGTGATGCGATTACCGGCGAGAATTCGGGCCTGAACGTGGAACTGCAGGCGCCGCGCCTGAAGAAATTCAAGAAAAAGAAAAAGGACGGCAAGAATGCCGCCGAGGCACCGAACACGGAAGCCGCCGCGGAAGAGGCACCCGCGCGCGTGGCGCCGGTCCTGAGTGCCGTAACGGAAATGCCGACCGCACCCGCGCCGGAACCCTCGACCGAAGGTTTCGCCGCTTACGAGGCCGCGGCGCAGAACGAGCAGAATGGCGATGAAGAGTCGGTGCTGACACTGGCGCCGCTAAACGCCGTGCCGATGCTGCAGCCGGTCTGGCAGAAGACGTTGAACTACGGCGGCGCGTATCTCACCGTTGCCTGGGTGGCCTACTGCATCATCTACGCCATGGGTGCCTACGGTTTCGACGGTCTGCTCAGCAGCGGCCCCATGCAGCTGGGCGGCCTGTTCGCCGCCATGCTGACACCGGTTGCGCTTTACTGGATGATCGTCAGCCACATCCAGCGCCGCTCCGACATCCAGCTTTACGCCAACCAGCTGCGTCAGGAACTGCACT
The DNA here is from genome assembly GCA_964577255.1 of uncultured Pseudobdellovibrionaceae bacterium. Taxonomy (GTDB): domain Bacteria; phylum Pseudomonadota; class Alphaproteobacteria; order Micavibrionales; family Micavibrionaceae; genus Micavibrio_C. The sequence continues at coordinate 30,797 of CAZNYM010000013.1, forward strand.
CGATCATCTTCCCGACCGGCGAGCGCGCGCAGCGCGTCCATGCCGACATCGAGAAACTCTGCCAGCAGGCAGCCGAGCTTTCGGCATCCTCCCGCGCCGTGGTGAAGACCATCGCCCGCGCCCGTCAGGCGCTGCGTACCGACATCAAGGAATTCGTCAGCCTGGCCAAGAAAGCCGAATATCACATCGACGGCCTGGCCGAACGCATGAGCGGCAAATCGAGCCTGCTGCTCGGCCTGACTGGCGAGTTGGAGAAGCGCGTCGAGACTCTGGACGCCCGCACCCACGAGGGCGCGCAGGCGTGGAAGCTGGCGACAGAAACCGTGCTGGGCCGTTCGGCTGAGATGGAGAACGCACTTGGCCGCGGCGCCGAAAAAATCCTGGAAGCGGCCGATCAGGCCCGCGCCAAGACTCAAAACATCGAGCAGACGATCGCGGGCAGCTATGACGGCCTGAACGAAGCGGCCGAGAAGGTGGCCCAGCGTCTGAAAGCCATCAGCAGCGAATTCGGCGGCCATACGGAAACGCTGTCGGAAGCCATTGCTCGCGTATCCGTGCAGGCCGACCGCTTCTCGGGCACGATCGGCGAGCAGATCAGCGATCTTGAAGACGTCGCCGCGCAAACCCTCAAGGCGATGGATCAGGCCAGCCACACGGTGGAAACGCACCGCCAGGCCCTGGACGACGGCGCTGAAAAGGTGGCCGCGCAGGCCCGCAACATTGCCTCCACGGTAACGAGCGCCGTGGGTATGCTTGAGAACGCGTCCGAGTCGATGATCGCCCGCGCCGACAGCATCGAACAGCGCATGAACACCCAGGCGGGCAAACTGCAGGACACCGCTGCCGGCCTTGCCCAGCAGGCGAACGCAATCGAGAGCACGAGCGCTTCGGCCGCCAACCAGCTGAGCGAAGCGATGACCGTGGCCCTGAACGGCGCCGAGCAGATCGGCGTCGCGGTTCGCCGCGCCGTGGAACAGCTTGAGAAGGCGACAGCGCAGGCTTGCGATCAGGCTAACGGCCTCATGGAGTCGACGCGCGGCAATATCGACCGCCTGAGTGAGGCGGGGGCGGCGAATGTCGAGAACATCCGCACTATTCTCGATCTTCTCGAGAGGAGCCGCACGCAGATCGAAGAGGCCGCGCATCTGGCGCAGGGCCATGTCAACACGCTGACCGAGTCGATCGACTCGCAGTCCGGCCGCATCGCCTACGCGACGCAGGACATCGTCAACCGCGTGGGTTCTGTGCAGGGCGCGCTGGAAGCGCCGCTGCGCGAGCTGCGCGGCGTCCTGACTGAGGCCGACAACCGTCACCTCCAGATCGAGGAGACGCTTGGCCGCCGCGTCAGCGACCTTTCCGAGGCGAGCGAGAAGGCCAAGAGCGCCGCCGAGCATATCCGCGATACGCTCAAGGGCCAGGCGCAGGAGATCTCGACCATCTCCGGCCAGATCACGGGTCACAGCCGCGTGATCGCCGAGCAATTGTTCAAGCAGAAGACTTTGCTGAACGAGGAAATTACCCGCGCCCTTGCCGGCGTGGGCGAGGTCACCACCGCCCTGGGCGGCCAGGTAACGCTGTTCAGCGGTTACGCCGACAAGACGATGGAGGATCTCGAGCGCCTGCAGGTGGCGATCGAGGACCGCACCCGCGCCGCGCGCGATGCTTCGGGCAGCACGCTTGAAAGCCTGGCGCAGCTGGATCAGGAATTCACAGAGAAAACCGCGAGCCTCAAGACCCACGCCGAAACCGCGACCGGGGCCGTCACGTCCTCGATGGAAGCTCTGGAGAAGACGGCGGCGAGCTTCAAGCCGTTGTTCGAATCCGCGATCGAGCAGGCTTCGGAGGCGCAGGAAAAATTCAAGCGCCTGCAGTCCGATTTTGAAACCACCTCCGATACCGGCCTTACCCGCATGGAGCGCGTGGGCGAGGCCTTCGATGACCGCCTGACGCAGCTGCGTCAGGGCGCCGACCAGGCCGCGGCCGCGCTGCGCATCGGCAGCGAAGCCCTGCAGGAAGGCGTCGATGTCGTCAGCGCCGCCGCGCAGACGGCAACCGACCGCCTGCGCGCGGTGGAAACGGCGATGGAGGATCAGGGGGCGGGCATTCATATCGTCACCGATCAGGCCATTCTCAAGCTCGAGAAAGTGCAGAAACTGGTCAACGACCAGTTCCACGAACTGTCGGAATCGGCCGGCATGGCGGTGGCCCGCCTGCAAAGCGTCGGCGGCGAGCTGGAGAAAACCTCCGCCGACGTCGAGCAGGCAACCGAGCAGGCGGTGGTCCGCTTCGATCGCGCCAGCACCACGATCCGCCGCGAAACGCAGGAAGTGAACGATGCGGCGCTGAAGGCGACCGAAACGGCGGAACTGGTTGCCAGCAAGCTGACGGCTGAGTCCGAGGGACTGGTCCGTTCCTCGCGCGAGACGCTGACTGAGCTCAAGATGACCAGCGACAGCTTCGCTCTCAAGGTGCGGGAGGTCGCCGATCACATGGCGGTGGCGCTCAAGACCGCGCAGAATTACGGCGAGGAACTGCGTTCGCAGTCGGGCCTGGTGTCCCATGCCTCGGCAGAATCGGCCGATCAGATTAGCCGCGCCATTTCCGCGCTGTCTTCGCAGCTCGACGATATCGGCGGCATGACCAGTACGGTCGTGACCCGGATCGCCCGCTCGCGCGAAGACCTTGCGGAGGAGTCGGAGAAGCTTGCGACCGTGTCGGCCAACGCCACGCAGTCGCTCGAGGAAGCGGCCGGCATCTTCACCCGCCAGTCGAACAATCTGTTCAAGGCGGTACAGGACGCCACCTTCAACGCCGAGAAAATTCGCAAGGAAGAATGGCGCGTCCAGCGCGAAAGCTTCCTGTCCTCCGCGAAGTTCATCATCGAGAGCCTGCATTCGCTGTCGGTCGATCTTACCCGGATCATGGACAACGAAATTCCGGAGAAAACCTGGCGCGCCTTCCAGAAGGGCGACGTCGGGGCCTTCACCCGCAAGCTGTCGCAGCTGGAAGGCGGCGAAATGCCGATCGATCGCATGCGCAAGAAATTCGCGGACGACACGGAGTTCCGTACCTACGTCCAGCGCTTCCTGCGCCAGTTCGAGGATCTGTTCGAGCAGGCCGTGGCCAACGACCAGGGCGACCTGCTGGGCGCCGTGTTCGCCTCGAGCGATGTCGGCCGGCTTTACGGCCTTCTGTGCCAGGCGGCGGGCCGCGAGCCGCGCCTGAACCGGGAAGAGCGCAAGACAGCGGCTTCTTAATTCATTGATTTAGCTTAATTATTGTCCCCCACGCCCGGTTTTTCCGGCCGCCGGGGGATAATAATCTTTTCTTGAGGATTTCCGTCTATCCTACCAAAAGACCCAAAGGCCAGTCGAAAGGGGCAACTTACGACATGGGCAAAACAAAATTCTGCCAGGGCATTTCGGACATCTCCGACAGCTATAATGCCTTCATTCTCGATCAGTGGGGCGTCCTTCATAACGGCGAAAACGCGTATGAGGGCGTGATCGACTGCCTGCGTGAGCTCAAGGCTCGCAACAAATTCATCATCATCCTGTCAAATTCGGGCAAGCGCGCCCAGGAAAACATCGACCGCATGAAGAGCATGGGCATCACCCGCGATCATTATGACGAAGTCATCACCTCGGGGGAAGTCACCTGGCAGGGGCTGAAGAACCAGGATGACGGGTTTTTCAGGGGCATCGGCAAAAAATGTTTCCTTATCAGCCGCGGCAAGGACAAATCCATCCTCGACGGCCTCGACGTCGAAATCGTCAAATCCCCTGACGAAGCGGAATTCATGGTTATCAGCGGCTCCGACGCGCCGGAAAAAACCATGGTCGATTACTACGAGCCGCTGCTGCGCCAGGCAATCCGCAAGCGGCTTAAGTGCCTGTGCGCCAATCCCGACGCGCGTATCGTGCAGGGCGACGGCAGTTATATCGGCCCGGGCCTGATCGCGCGCCGCTATGAGGATTTCGGCGGCGTGGTCCATTACATCGGCAAGCCGTTCAAGCCGATCTATCAGCATTGCATCAAGATCTTGCAGAAACGCGACATCTTCCCGGGCGATACAGTCATGATCGGCGACACCATGGCGCACGACATTATCGGCGCGGCCGGAGTCGAGATCGACACCTGCCTGGTGCGCGACGGCCTGCATGCCGGCACGTTCAAGGCCTGCAAGTCGCCGGCCGAAGTGGATCGCGCGCTGAACGTGCTGGTTCTGCAGTACAACAACATCCGGCCGACCTATCTGGTCAACCGCCTGAACTGGGGCAAGCCCCTGCCGGACCGCAAGCACAAGAAACGCAAAACGGGCTGATCGCCATAGGTTTGACGGGACCTAGCGGCTCGGATGTCTGGCCATGATGTCGAGGGCGGACTGGATCTCCGGCATTTTGCGCTCAGCCGCTTCCTCGCCCTCCTTGATGATCTCCTCCGCCCGCTCGAATTCCAGCAGGCCGATATGGCCGATGCGCGGCTTGATGTGCACATCGGGCGGATCGCCCGCCAGGCGCGAGCGCGTCAGACGGTCCTGGATGATGTTCAGGGAAGATACCATCACGCCGAACAGGCTGGGGGCGTTCATCTCGCGCCGGAACAGGCGCTTGGGCAGGCTGGAAAGTCCCAGGGCCGATTCCGCTTCACTTTCGAATGTCGGGTCGCCGACGATGTCGAAGCCGAGAATGGTCTGGAAATTGCTGCCGGGTTTTTTCGATTTGCCGATCATGTCGCCGTTGAGGTCGACCGCGATGGTGATCTGCGAGCCGAGCGCCAGACACGGCGACACCGGCACCGGATTGACCAGCGCGCCGTCGATCAGCAATTGGCCGTTATGGTCGACCGGCGGGAAGATGCCGGGCAGGGCGAAGGAAGCCCGCATGGCCATCGTCAGCTCGCCTTTGCGCAGCCAGACTTCATGGCCGGTGGCGAGATCGGTGCACACGGCGACGAACGGTGCCGGCAGGTTTTCGATGCGGTTGTCGCCGAAATTCTCACGCAGCAGATCCTCGATGCGCCGCCCGCCGATCAGGCCGGCGCTGCGCATTTTGAAGTCGAGATAATTGAACACGCGGCGGCGGTTGAGCCCCAGGGCCCATTCCTCGATCGAATCCAGCTTACCCGCCAGATAGCAGCCGCCCACCACCGCGCCGATGGACGTGCCGGCGATGACTGCGGGCTTGATGCCGTATTTACCCAGGACCTTCAGGACTCCGATATGGGCGAAACCGCGCGCCAGTCCGCCTCCCAGGGCCAGGCCTATGGCGGGCGGAATCTCGGAAGGGGGCGGGGGATTCGTGCGCATAACACCGGAATCGTTATGCTTTTTCAACATGATGCTTGCTGCCTCTCTCCCTATAGGGTAACACAATTCCATGACAAATGTGAATCCGGATGCTGTCCCGCACAAAAAGACCGCCCGGTCTTTGCTTGGGCGCCTGCTGGGCACCTATCTGCGGCCCTATCTGCGCCTGCTGGCGGCGGCCGTCTTTTTCATGGTGCTGGCGGCGGTGATGACAGCGACCTTCGCCAAGCTGATCGAGCCGGTGATCGATAATATCAGCGCCGCGCGCCGCGCCGACCTGATCGTGCCGCTGGGCCTGGCCGTGTTCGCGGTGTTCGTGGTCAGCGGCCTGGCGACCTATTTCCACACGCTGCTGATGAACCGCATCGGTCAGTCGATCGTAGCCGACGTCCAGAACGACCTGTTCGCCCGCCTGATGACGCTCGATCTCGGGTTTTTCCACGCCAATCCCGGCGGCCTGCTGATCTCAAGGATCGTCAACGACACCCATGTTATGCGCGGCGCGGTGGCGGACGGCGTCACCGGCGTGGGCAAGGGGGTGTTGACGCTCGTCCTGCTGGTCGCGCTGATGTTCACGCAGAACGCCATGCTGGCGACGGTAATCTTCGTCATATTCCCCATCACCGCCTTTTTCGTCATGCGCATCGGCAAGCGCCTGCGCAAGATCTCAGGCGCCATCCAGGGTGAAATCGCCAATCTTACCTACACGCTGGCGCAGACCTTCCAGGGCATCCGTCAGGTCAAGGCCTACGGCATGGAAGATTCCGAGCGCGCCCGCGCGGGCAAGGTGATCGCCCGTGTGCGCGACCTGTCGATCAAATCTACTCGCGTCGGCACTCTAAGCACCCCGATCAACGAGGCTCTTGTGGGCCTGGCTGTGATGGGCGTGATCGTGATCGGCGGCTATCAGGTGGTGGTCAGCCAGACGCTGACCACAGGCCAGCTTTTTTCCTTCATCACCGCTTTCTCGCTGGCCTACGAGCCGATGAAGCGCCTGGCGAAGCTCAACAACACGATCCAGACCGGCCTGGGCGCGGCCGAGCGCGTGTTCGCGCTGATGGATCAGGAGCCGGAGATCTGCGAGCGCGCGGGCGCCCTTGTTTTCACCAGCCGTCAGCCGGAGATCCGCTTTGAGGACGTCACCTTCCGCTATCCGGGGCAGGAGGAAGGCGCGGCGCTGCAGAACGTCGCTTTCACTCTGCCGGCCGGCAAGGTGACGGCGCTGGTCGGGCCTTCGGGCGCGGGGAAATCGACGGTCATGAACCTGATCCCCCGCCTGTTCGACGCGCAGCAGGGCGCCGTGACGATCGACGGCGTGGATGTGCGAAATTTCACGCTTTCGAGTCTGCGTCGCCATATCGCGATCGTGTCGCAGGACATCAGCATCTTCGACGACAGCGCGGCGGCCAATATCCGTTACGGCACGCCCGATGCATCGGACGAAGCGGTGCGGGAAGCGGCGCGTCGCGCGGCGGCGCACGAGTTCATCATGGCCTTGCCGCAGGGCTACGACACGCCGCTTGGCGAAAACGGCGTCAAGCTCTCGGGCGGGCAGCGCCAGCGCCTGGCCATCGCCCGCGCCATCCTGCGCGATGCACCCATATTGCTTCTGGACGAGGCGACATCGGCGCTCGACAACGAATCCGAGCGCCTGATCCAGCAATCGCTCGCTGAACTGCAGAAGGGCCGGACAACGCTTGTCATCGCCCACCGCCTCAGCACCATTCACAACGCCGACCAGATCATCGTCATGAAGGACGGCGCCGTGGTGCAGCAAGGGCGCCACGACCGCCTGCTGGGCGAAAGGGAAGGGCTCTACGCCCGCCTGCACACGCTGGGGCAGATGGGATGATCCCGCGCATCCGGCGGCGCACGCTTGTCGCTTTTGCCTTCGGCTACGCCTTCATGACGTTTTTCCTGTGGGCCAAGCAAAGGGACTTCCTTTATTTCCCCGTGCCTGCCGTCCCCGCGCCCGCGGCGGCGGGCTTTGCCGACATGAGCGTGATCGACATTGTCACGCCCCGCGACGGGCTGGCGCTGCGCGGCTGGTACCGCCCGCCCGCCGATGCGGCGCAGCCGGGGGTCGTGATGTTCCACGGCAACGGCGGCGGCATCGATATCCGCGCCTATAAAAGCCGGCCGTTCACGGCGCGGGGTTACGGTTTTCTGCTGGCGGAATACCGGGGCTACAGCGGCAATCCCGGCACGCCGGGCGAGCAGGGGTTTTACGACGATGCCCGGGGCTATATTGAAACCCTGACCGCCACCCACGGCATCGCGCCTGAGCGGCTGATCTTTTACGGCGAGTCGCTCGGCACCGGTGTCGCCACCCAGATGGCCCGCGAATACCCGCAGGCGCGGGCGCTTATCCTGGAAACGCCCTACACCAATCTTGCCTGGCTGGCGCAGACGCGGGTGTTCTGGATTCCGACTTATTTTCTCATGAGGGATAAATTCGACAACGCGGGCAAGATCGGCGGCGTGTCGATGCCCGTCCTGATCCTGCACGGTACGCGCGACCGGGTGGTGCCCTACAGCCACGGCCAGGCGCTGTTTGCGCGTGCGGCAGAGCCCAAGCGGCTGGAGACATTTCCGGGCGGGGACCATATCGACCTGTTTACGCGCGGCGCGGCCGATAAAATCCTGGCTTTTCTCGACGACCATGCGCGTTAGGCGCGGTTGCGGCGCAGTATTTCGGTGCTATACTGCCGCCATGAGATTCTTCCTTTTCATGATTTCCGCGCTGCTCCCGGTTCTGGGCGGCTTGCCGGCGCAAGCGGCTGACGAGCGGCAGGTGCATTCGGCTTCGCCGATGCAGCCGTTGCCCGAGTTGTCGCCTTTTGAGGCCAACCCCACCTTTGAAGACCTGAAGGTGACCATGGCCAGCGGCAAGAGCCATGTCTTCAAGGTCGAGGTGGCGCGGGAGCCGGTCGAGGTGATATACGGCCTGATGTACCGCCGCGATCTGGATCGGGATGCGGGAATGATCTTCATTTTCTCCGACGACCAGGAGCGGGCGTTCTGGATGAAGAATACCTATATTTCGCTCGATCTGCTGTTCATCAACGCCGATGGCACTATCCATCATATCCACGAGAAATCGGTGCCCGAGAGTCTGACGCCGCTGCCTTCCAACGGGCCGGTGCGGGCGGTGCTGGAGATCAGCGGCGGCCGGGCGGCGGAGCTGGGGATCAAGCCTGGCGATGTTCTGGACAGTCCGGCGCTCAAGGCGGCGGTGGCGCATCAGGAAGCGCTCAAGACCGGCGCCGCGCCCGCACCTGAAGCCGCGCCGGAAAAGCCGGCTGCGCCTTAAGGACTGAGTCGCGAAGGCACGAAGTTTTTAGAATGGGGCTTGTCTAGCTACCTAACTCGACTCCTAGGTCTTTTCGCATAGTATCTTTCAGTTTCTTCATCACAGCAGGTCGATCTGGGTGAATGGCCCTGTTAATTGGATTAGTCTCTCTGAATTTATACAGTAGTTCTAAGACTTCTTTCGATGCTACTAATTCACACTTATTAATACATAACCCACAATATAACGCGGTTGTTTCGCTTGGCTCTATTTCAGATTTGTACATGGCATCCAGTAAGTTATTGTATGCATCCTTTTTTTCCTGAAAATTCCGGTTGGCAAGGTAAGACCTATGAGCCA
>CAZNYM010000014.1:0-39064 GCA_964577255.1 uncultured Pseudobdellovibrionaceae bacterium
ACCGCTATCTGCGCACTATTTACTTTCACGGCTGGCTCGAGCAGCGCAAACCGTTTCCTGACCGGACCGATCCTGTTGCCTTAAAAAAATTTACCGCTTCTTATGGTCAGGGGATCGAGCATCCGGAATATTTCGATGTGGCGCTGTGGCACGGTGATGAGTTGTGCGGCCTTGCGGGCGGTGGTGTCGCGGGAGAAAGAGAACACGGTTTTGTGAATATCAGCCTGGTCGAAGGCAGCCCGCGTGAATACCATCCGCTCAAGGGAAAGGTTCTTCCCCTGGTTCATCATGCGGCGCTCATTTATGCCCGCAATACGGGCATGAACAACGTCGCGCACCTGAGCCCTTTTTCCGAAGGCGCTGAAAAGCAGTTGCAGCGCATGGGCATTCCCCAGGGCCGCGCTCCCAGCGCAATCGGCGCACTCACCCGCGCTTATGTGGCTCCGGTCGTGCCGCCTGCGCCCGGCCCCGGCAGCAAGCCCGGCCCCGCCTGAGCGGAATCCTCTTTTCTTCGCCGCTGAATCCACCCATACTGGCCACACCGGGCCGGTAAGTTCCTGATTTTGAATATTTATTATGCCAAAATCAAAGACCGGCCAAAAAAATTAAAAGACATAAAAATGTTTGTCGGAACGCCAGGCTATTCGCTAGTGTGGTGTTCTACAAGCCAAAAAGAGTACAGGGAGACTGAGAAACCATGGCAACCGAAGGCGATATCCAGTCGCTGCTGCAAAAAGCGGGCCTCTATTCCATCAGGAACCAGCATAACCTGGTCACTGCCGAGAGCCTCCTGCTGGCAGTGCTCGACGACCCGCAGGCTGACAGCATCCTGAGCAGCCTTCGGATTCATAAGGAGCCCCTGCGCAATCAGCTGCGCGTTTTCCTCGCCAGCCTGAAGGGCGATATAAGGCAGGAAGGCCCGATCGACCAGCTTCGCTACGGACCTCATGTCGCCGAACTGATCCGCTGTGCCCACGGCATTGCGCGGGACGATTTCAAAAAACCTGTGGCGCGCGCCCGAGCTTCTTCTGGCCTATCTGAAATACGAACAGCCGACAGTGGCGGGCGGGCGGCTGCGCGATGCTGGGCTGAAATTCAACGACCTGCGCGAACACATGCTGGCCGCGCAGTCGCCGCTCGATTTCGATCCCACCGAAGCCATGCACCAGGCGGTGCCGGTGCAGACGGAAGGTTATTTCGTCCCCCGCATCGAAAATAAGAAAAGCAAGACGCGGATCGAACCGGGCGGGCCGGCGCTGCAGGCTTATACCGTCAATCTGAATGTCCGAGCGCTCGACGGCAAGATCGATCCCGTGATCGGCCGCGACGCGGAGATCAAGCAGGTGGTGAAAACCCTGATCCAGCGGCGCAAGAACAATCCGCTCTTGGTCGGGGAGGCGGGCGTGGGTAAAACAGCGATCGCCGAAGGCCTGGCGCGCCTGATCGTCGAAGGCGAAGAAGAATTGCCCGAAGATCTGCAGGATGCGAATGTCTATGCGCTCGACATGGGCGCGCTGATCGCGGGGACGAAATACCGGGGCGAGTTTGAGGAGCGCCTGAAAAACTTGCTGAAAGATCTGGAGGCAGTGCCGAAGGCTGTCTTGTTCATCGACGAAATCCATACCATCCTGCGCGCGGGCGCGGTAAGCGGCGGCGCGCTTGATGCCGGCAACCTGCTCAAGCCAGCGCTGGCCAAAGGTCTGCACTGCATTGGCGCCACGACCCACGATGAATACCGCAATATTTTTCAAAAGGACGAGGCGCTCAGCCGCCGCTTCAAAAAGATCGACGTGGCCGAGCCTTCGGTCGCCGATACCGCCCTGATCCTGCGCGGCCTGAAGCCGCATTACGAGCAGCATCACGGCGTCACCTATACCGACGCGGCGCTTGATGCTGCCGCCGAACTGGCCACCCGCCACATCACCCAGCGTTTCCTGCCCGACAAGGCCATCGACCTGATCGACGAGGCTGGCGCCGCCCGGCGCGTCAAAGGAAAACCCGCAGGAGATGCCGCGCCGTCCGTCATCGACCGCACCGATATCGAGCGGATCGTCGCCCGCATCGCGAACATCCCCGAGGCTTCGGTGTCGGGCAGCGAACGCCTGCGGCTTAAAACCCTCGATACCGATCTGAAGGCGGTGGTGTTCGATCAGGACGACGCCATCGACGTCCTGCACGCCGCGGTCAAGGCCGCGCGCGCCGGCCTGGGGAATAAGGACAAACCTTACGGCTCCTTCCTATTCAGCGGCCCCACCGGCGTGGGCAAGACCGAAGTAGCGCGGCAGCTGGCCGCTCATCTGGGCATCGAGCTGATCCGCTTCGACATGTCGGAATACATGGAAAAGCACGCCGTTTCGCGCCTGATCGGCGCGCCGCCCGGCTATGTTGGGTTTGACCAGGGCGGGCTTCTGACCGAAGCGGTCAACCGTCAGCCTTACTCTGTGCTGCTGCTCGATGAAATCGAAAAGGCGCACCCCGACATCTTCAATATCCTGCTGCAGGTGATGGATCACGGCACCCTGACCGACACCAACGGGCGCAAGGCCGACTTCCGCAACGTTATCATCATCATGACCACCAACGCCGGCGCCGCCGAGCGCAGCCGGGTGGGGATCGGCTTCACCGCTGCCGCCGCGGATAAAGACAGCAGCGACGCCATCAGGAAAACCTTCACGCCGGAATTCCGCAACCGCCTGGACGCGATCGTCGATTTCGACAATCTGAAGCCCGAGACTATCCGGCGCGTGGCGCAGAAATTCCTCGCCCAGCTGGCGACCCAGCTTGCAGAAAAGAACGTCACCGTGGAAACAGAACCGGCGGCGGTCGACTATCTGGCGGCGCAGGGTTTCGACCCTGTCATGGGCGCGCGGCCGATGGAGCGCGTGGTAACCAACCGGATCAAGCAAAGGCTGGCTGATGAGTTGCTGTTCGGTGCGCTGGCCGAAGGCGGTCATGTCAAAATCGGCTTTACCGCCGCAGCTGAAACCGATGCGCTGTCAGAAGGGGAATTGACGTTCGCTTTTACTGCCCGCGCCCGCAAGCCGCGCGCGCTGAAAAAAGACAGTCCTGTGCCCTCGGTTGCCTAATCCGCCTGTTCGGCGTTCTTGCGGATCGTGCGCCACGAAGCCACGTTGTTATTGTGCTCCGCCAGCGTGCGGGCGAACACGTGACCACCGGTGCCGTCCGCCACGAAATACAGATAATCATGCTGCTCGGGATTAAGCGCAGCCTCGATCGAGGCCCGGCCGGGATTGCAGATCGGCCCGGGCGGCAGGCCGGGATAGCGGTAGGTGTTATAGGGCGAGTCGACCTCGAGATCCTTGCGCAGCAGCCGCCGGCCCAAAGGCCCCTGCCCTTCGTCCTGCATCTTGCCCATCGTCAGCGCATAAATCACCGTGGGATCGGTCTGCAGCGGCATGCCCGCGCGCAGGCGGTTGACGAACACGCCCGCCACGCGGCGATGTTCTTCCGGCTTGCCGGTTTCCTTTTCGATCACGGAGGCGAGAATTAACGCTTCTTCCGGCGTTGTAAACGGCAGGCCGTCGGCGCGTGCCGGCCACAATTCCTCGATCGTTTTTTTCATGCCGTCCTGCATGGCGACCACCAGCTTGTTGCGATCGTCGCCGCTGATGAAATGATAGGTCTCGGGCAGAAGCGATCCCTCGGGCGCGGGCGTTTCGGGCAGCGTGCCGGAAAGCGCTTCCTCGGCTCGCAGGATTTCAAAAACCTGCCAGCTGGTCAGGCCCTCGCGCAGCGTCACGGCGCGCGATACCACATCGCCGCCCGCCAGCTTGTCGAGCACCGCGCGCACCGAGGAGCCCGGCGCGAACGCGTATTCCCCCGCCTTCAGCGCCGTATGACGGTCGCTTAAACGCGCGGCCAGCGGGAAAATCTGCGCGCCAGTGGTATCGAGAACGCCTTCGCGCGCCAGAGTCTCGGCCATGGCATTGACGCCGGCGCCGCGCGCGATCATGACGGTCTTTTCCTGGGTCAGAGGCCCGGGAGATTGATAAAGATGAAGCCCATAGAGCGCGACCGCTATCACCGCCACCACGCCCAGGGCCGCAAGACTCGCCAGGGCTGCGATGAGACGGCGCATTATCCGTTGAACGCTTTCAGGATGATGCTGGCGTTCGTACCGCCGAAACCGAACGAGTTGGAAAGCGCCACGCGCACCTTCTTCTCCTTGGCCTTGAGCGGTACGAGATCGATGCCGCGGCAGGGCTCGGACACATTTTCAAGGTTGAGCGTAGGCGGCAGGATGCCGGTCTCGATCGCCTTGATGCTGTAAATGGCCTCGACCGCACCGGCAGCACCCAGAAGGTGGCCGATCGAGGATTTGGTCGAGGACATGGAAATCTTGTCCAGCACATCGCCGAACAGGCGCTTTACTGCTGTGCATTCGATCCCGTCGCCCACAGGGGTCGAGGTGCCGTGAGCGTTGATGTAATCAATGTCACCGGGGTTCATTTTGGCATCGCGCATGGCGGCCTGCATGGCGCGGAAACCACCGCTGCCGTCCTCCGCCGGGGCAGTGATGTGAAAAGCATCGCCGGAAAGCCCGTAGCCGGCGATTTCGGCGTAAATCTTCGCGCCCCGCCTGCGGGCATGCTCCAGCTCCTCGAGCACCAGGATGCCCGCGCCCTCGGCGATCACAAAACCGTCGCGGCCTTCGTCGAAGGGGCGCGACGCCTTGTCCGGCGCGTCGTTATAGGCGGTGGACAGCGCGCGGATGGCGGAGAAGCACGATACGCCCATGCGGTTGACGGCGGCTTCGGCCCCGCCCGCTATCATCACATCGGCGTCGCCGTGCACAATCTGGCGCGCCGAATCGCCGATCGCGTGCGTGCCGGTGGCGCAGGCCGTCACCACGGAATGATTTGGGCCCTTGAAACCGTGGATGATCGAGATATGCCCCGACGCCAGATTGATGAGCATGGCCGGCACGGCGAAGGGCGAAACACGGCGCGGGCCTTTTTCGATCAGCGTCGCCGAAGTTTCATGCAGGCTGCCCAGGCCGCCGATGCCCGAACCGACCATGACACCGGTGCGGCAGCGGTCTTCCTCGCTTTGCGGCGACCATCCGGAATCGGCAATCGCCTCGCGCGCGGCGGCGATGGCGTACCAGATAAAGGTATCCATTTTCTTCTGGTCCTTGGGCAGGACGTAAAGATCGGGATTGAACAGGCCGTCCTTGGGATTCTCGTCGCTTGTGCGCGGCACCTGCCCGGCGATCTGGGAGGCAATGTCCGAAGCCTCGAACCCGGTGATGCGGCGGATGCCGGAATGGCCGGCGGTCAGCCGGGCCCAGTTGTGCCCGACTCCGTTCCCCAGGGGGGAAACCATGCCCATGCCTGTAACAACGACGCGTCTCATGCCTTAAAACCTAGAGGAATAAGCCCCAAAAATAAAGCAGTGTCATTTTCGGATGACACTGCTTTACCAAAGACGAAAACGGATCAGGCCGCGGCCTTTTCCTTGATGAAATTGATGGCATCGGCCACCGTCTGGATCTTTTCGGCCGCATCATCGGGAATTTCGATGTTGAATTCTTCTTCGAAAGCCATAACCAGCTCGATCGTGCCCAGGGAATCTGCACCCAGATCGTCCATAAAGCTGGCGTCGTCCTTGACCTTGGCTTCGTCGACGCCCAGGTGCTCAACGACGATCTTTTTCACGCGGTCAGCAATGTCACTCATCGCTTCAAATCCTTCTTGCTTCGTTGCGGTTGCTTTCATGATGGGCCGGACTTTACGGGGGGTTAAGGTTTAAATCAAGTCTTTAACGTACATAAGAGCCTTCCCCTTGATTTTCCATGGTTTTTACCTCGGTTTCGGCATTGTCCCCATGTTATTTGGGCCCCCAGACCCCGCGCGTGCCATTAATTTTCATAATTAATTAGTAAAAAACTGGACAGGGCTTATGAATTCTCGCTAATATAGGGGTGTGTAAAAAAGAGGCTCTGGAAAGGGCCAATAAAAACAAATAAATAGGCCTAAAAAACAAAAGGCCGGGTGATAGAGAATTCAAAGGGTGTGTCCATGAGCAAAGAGAGACTCGTAGAGCTTTTATCGTCTGCCAAAGAACCTTCGGTCGCGCAGATCAGGGAGATGCAGGATCTTCTGGGCGCGAGGAAGAGCACCGGCAACTTCGCCGCCTTCACCGCCCGCAAAACCGTCGAGTTCCTCAAGGAAAATCCCGAGCTTCTGGCCAAAGCCGCCCCGTGGCTGATCCGCACGCTGGAAGAGAACGGCCAGGGCAAGGCACTGCGCCAAATCGTCGAAGCTAACCCCGAGGTGAAACGCACGCTGGTCCTGCAGGCGGGCGCGCTGGTCGGCGGCGCCCCGACTGAACAGCTGGCGATCAAGGAGCTGCGCAAGCTTTCCGATGCCGATGTCGAAGCGTTCCAGGCCAAGACCCGCCTTGCCGGGTTGTCGACCAGTAAAATCGACGGCGAAGACGGCCGCCGCACCGCGGCCGCCGCGCGCAATCTGACAGCCGCGATCCGTAACGACGAAACCATCATCGCCCGCCGCGCGCCTAAAACGGAATCCGAGCCTGTAACTGTCACCGCCGCTCCTGCAGAAGCGCCCGCGCCGGAATTGCAGCAAGAATTGCCCAAGGGACCGCAGCCGGTTCTGAGCCAGATCGAGCCCGCATCGCTTGCCATACCGGCGCTTAAAGCTTATGAGCCAACCGCACCCGAGGCACTCTCGCGCCCGACACCGGCCGCCGCGCCCAAACCCGTGATCAGCCCGACGCCGGCCGCGCCCGTCAATATCGATATTGCCCGGATCGATCTGGTCGACAGCGAAGTCGCCGCCGTTCTCGATACCGCGGCCGCTGTCCGCACCGCGCCCACAACCGCAGCCGTGCCGCCGGCGCCCGAAAAAGAAAAACCCGCCGCCGTAGCACAAGGGCCCGACCGTTTCCCGGCCGCCCCCGCGCCGCAACCTGCGCCCGTTCAGCAGGCCCGCATCGGCGTGGCCGATGAAGAAACCATAGTCCGGGCGAAACCCCGCACACCTGTCAGCATCGCGCTTGTGGATCTTCCCGTTATCAATACAGATATCCTTGACCTTCTGCCCCGCATGGAGAATGTCGCGCCGAAAAAAGAGGGAGATAAGCCTACCCGCGTCTTCAGCGTCGAAGAGCCGGAAAGCGCACCCGCAAAAAAATCAGGCAGCGGGCGCGAGCCTACCCGCAGCGCGGACGTCGCGCCGAAAGCCAAGCGCGTCATCACGCTTGATGAAACCATCGGCGCCGACGGCCCGATCATCCTTGAAATGCCGCTGGATCGCGAAGTCCGTTCGGGCTACGGCGTGCGCACACACCCGGTCAAGGGTGGCAAGCGCAACCACGACGGCCTTGATATCGCCGCGCCAGTGGGCACCAAAATCGTGGCGCAGGTACGAAGCCAGGTCGCTTTCGCTGGCCACGCCGAGGGATATGGCAGCACCGTGATCCTTCACCACGGCCAGGGTGTTTATTCGGTTTATGCCCATCTGAGCTCAACCAAAGTTCGCACGGGCGACGTCGTCGAAGCCGGTACGCCGTTCGCGCGCACGGGCAAGGCCGGCACCGGCCCGCATTTGCATTATGAAGTTCTCTTGACAGCCAAGGACGGCAGTGCCTACACCATCGATCCTCAGGACGCGCTGGGCAAGAACCTGGGCGACGCCAAGGTGCGGGGCGAACTGATCGCCGCCGCGGTCGATGAAAAACAAAACGACAAGCGCATCGCCCGGCAGATGATTAAAGGCCAGGACGGTTTCTGTTCCGCCGTCTTCAACAACCGCGTGCACGACACCTTCGTGGTGGCACACGAAAGCACCGCGCCGGTCGACGTCGCGGCGCTGGCGGCTGAAAGAGAAGCCAAAATCGCCGCCGAGAAAGCGGCCAAAGCGGCAGAGAAAGAGGCGGAACGCGAAGCGCGCGTTCTTGCCGCCAGATCCCACGTCAGAACTCTGGACAAAGGTAACGTCAAAGACGGACAAGGGGATTACGTTGCCAGCAACTCTCCCCGGCCACAGCCGGAATTCAAGAACGCGGCCCAGAAGGCGGCATACGAACTTCATGTCAAGGCTCTCGCCGTCCATCTGCATCGTGGCGTAACCCTTTCAAAAGACGAACGTATGGCAAAAGCGGATGCCCGCGAAATGGCAGAACAAATCGTAGGGGGGGTTTATGATGCGGGCGGCAACCCGGACAAAATCATTCCCAAGATGTGGCTTGAATCGAGGATTGTAGCCGATGCTTCCGTACGTGGCGGCGGCAAGGGTCTGGGTCAGTTCACGCGCGAGACCTGGCTTGCCGAACTTGACAGAAACAAAGAAGAAATCAAAGCCCTGTACGGCTATGATGTTGCAGAAATGAAAGCGTCTGAAAAGTTGCGCCTGCGCAGCGATGACGCACGCCTTTCGGTTTATATGGCCACTAAATACGATAAAAGCATAGCGGGAGGGAAATCCCTGGCCGAATCTTACCCGCTTTACTTCGCTGGTCCTAATGGCGGGCGCATGATTCTGACGGGAAATGCCGATGTGTGTGCCGAAGACGCGCTTACTGACGTTATGCCCAAAAATACCTTTAAACTGAATAGAGGCATATATGCGGATGAGAGCGGCAGAAAGCGCACCTTTGGCGAGGTACGGGAAGAACTGGCAACCCGCGTCGCCAAAGCCGAGAAATGGTATTCAGCACTGAAGGCGGAAGTCGCTCCCGGCTCTAGAATCGATATCGCCGCGCGACGCGACAGCGACATCAATGTGCCGAAAGGATCGACCGCAGCGACATTCACTGCCCAGGCGGGCGGCGGTATGCGCAAAGCCAGCTTTGATCCCGGCGAGGCAGAACCCGGCGCGGGCGGCTACAGCCGCGGCGGCCGCGACCAGAACCAGCCGCGCCCGGTTCTGAATTAATCCTTCAAGCAATCAGCGCATGAAAAAACCCCGGGCTTGCCCGGGGTTTTTATTGCTGCGGTCCGCGGACGATCAGGCCGCCATCGATTCGGTGGCCTTTTTCATCGCCTTGGTCATCTGGTCGTTCAGGGGCTCGAAGGCCTCGGTCGCTACCTTGACGCTCAGTTCCGAGATTTTCGTCGCGCCCGACATGAAATCGTCGAAACTTTCCTGCGCCAGGCGGTTTTGCATTTCGGTGAATTCGTTGATGGTCTTGCAGGCCATCATCGACTTGAAGACGTTACCGTTCTTTTCTGCCAGTTCCTGGGCCCAGCTCATCTGCGCCTTGGCAATGTCTTCCATGCCCTTGGTCAGGATGGTGCCGCATTTCATCATCGCGTCGCCAACATGCGCGGCTTCAGCGGCGAATTTGTCGTAGTGGTTTTTGTTGCTTGTCATCATGTTCTCCATCGAGAAGGTTGTGGTTTTTCCAGGTTCAAAAATCTTGAAATCGAACGGCCTGAAAGCCAGCGCCGACGACCACGATTCGATCTTCTGTGTAGAGGCTTTCTTTTTCGCGCCGCCGGTTTTGCTACGGGCGCCCGCGCTGTTGGCGGGTTTCATCAGTGCGACGGGCAGGCCGGATTTGCTTGTTGTGTTTTCTGTCATGGTTCCTCCCTTTCATCCTGCGGTTGTCTACCGGGGGCCAGTGTCTCACACCCCTTACTGCACCGCAATAGGATCAAAGGTTTTCGTATTTATTGTGCAATGCACAACTCAAGGCTACCACACGAGGGGGTATCCGGCAAGGGCAAATTTATTGCGCTGCACAATTTCTGTAACATACTGAAACAAAAGGCTGTTTATTTTATTTTGACGGCGCGGGCCGGCTATGGTCAGATAACGGCAAGTGGCTCAAGCCATAATCGCTGACAGGGATATTTTTCGTCGTGTCTTCCGTTCCACCCTCCACCAGCCGTCTGCGCACCCTGTGGGCTTCGCTGCTCGCCGGGGCCGTGCTGGCTGTCGCCCTGCCCGCACCCGAAGCCGAAGCGCACAAGACCGGCAAGCCGCACAAGCACCGCCCGAGCGCCCGCGAGCAGCATAAAGCCGTGGCGGCGCCCGCCAAGATGACGCCCGCCACCTTGCTCGTGCATCTGCGCGAAGATGGCGGGATGGATGTGATGGCCGGCAAGGAAGCCAACGCGCCGCGCGTGCCGGCGTCCCTCACAAAACTTCTCACCGCCGAACTTATTTTCGAAGCGCTCAAGGGGGGGCAACTAACCCTCGACCAGGAACTGCCCATTTCCTGGCTGGCCCGCAACCAAAAAGACAGCCATTTTTGCGCGCTTCCTTCCGATGTCAAATCTCTGACTGTTGAAGAGGCGCTGGTCGCCCTTTTGCAGCAATCCTCTAATCTCGCTGCTGTTGTGCTGGCCGAAGGTCACAGCGATTCCGAAACCGCCTTCGCAGCAAAAATGAACACCACGGCGCACGCGCTCGGCATGAGCGATTCCCGCTTCGCCAACGCCTCGGGCCTGCCCGCCAGAGGCCAGATCACGACCGCGAACGACATGGCGCGCCTGGCGCAGCATATTGTCACCGCGCACGCCGAATACGTCCCGCTTTTCACCAAGCCCGACCCGCAGATCGGCGAATACCCCCTTGAGATCCCCAAGGGCAGCCCGGTAAGGCTTATAGATAGACTGCCGGGCCTTGAAGTCGGGAAATCGGGCTATACTTTCCGCTCCGCTCACAATCTGCTGCTGGCCGCGCACCGGGACGGACGCCGGCTGATCGCCATCGTGATGGGCGAACCCACCCGAGACCGGCGCAACAGCGCGGCGCTTTCACTGCTGGAAGAGGGTTTTACCCGGCTGGGCGTGCGCTATCCGGCCCTGCCCGGCACGAACATTCCTCCCCGGCCGTAAAAACCCCGCTTTGCGCAAACGGAATATAGACAAAGCGCGGCGGTTTTCATACAATGACAGAATGGGGTTTTGTTCTTCTAGCGCCTTGTAATCCCATAAAAATTTTCGTGTAATTGCCTAAAATGCCGGGAACCAGAGAATGAAGCGATCCGCACGTCAGACCGTAGGCCCCTTCCCGGCTTTTTGCCGCGGCCTTGCGGTTGTGCTTGTGGGTCTGGCTCTGCTGATGACGCCGCCCGCCGCGGAGGCAGCCGCCAAGAAAAGAAAATCGACGCCGAACAACCGTTACGCCTCCCTCGTCATGGACGCCGACACCGGCCAGATCATTTCCCAGAGCAACGCCGATAAAAAACTGCATCCGGCCTCCCTCACCAAGGTCATGACGCTCCTGATGGTGTTCGAGGCGGTCGAGGACGGGCGCCTGAGCCTGCGCGAGCGTATTCCGGTTTCGATCCTGGCCGCCAACCAGCAGCCCAGCAAGCTGGGCCTGCGTGCCGGCACCAGCATCCGCGTCGAGGACGCGATTTACGCCCTGGTGACCAAATCCGCCAACGACGTCGCGGTGGCCGTGGGCGAAAAACTGGGCGGCACCGAATCGCGCTTCGCCATGAAAATGACCGAGCGAGCGCGGGCGCTGGGCATGAACAGCACCACATTCCGCAACGCCTCGGGCCTGCACGATCCGCGCCAGATCTCATCCGCACGCGACATGGCGCGCCTGGCGCATTATATCATCACCAATTACCCGCAATATTACAGCTACTTCTCGACGCGCAATTTCTCCTACCAGGGCGTGCGCCATCACAACCATAACCGCCTGATGGAAACCTATCGCGGCATGGACGGGATGAAGACGGGCTATATCGTCGCCTCGGGCTTCAACCTGATCGCCTCGGCACGGCGCGACGACCGCCGCCTGATCGGCGTGGTGTTCGGCGGCCGTTCGGCGGCTTCGCGCAATGCGCACATGGCGTCGCTGCTCGATCAGGGATTCGCACAGATGGGTAGGCCGGCAACGGAAGCGCCGCGCATCGCCTCGCTGTCGCCCTCTGTGGCGCTGCCTGAAGCGCGCCTGCCCGTCATTCCCCCGCGCAAGCCGCAGGAGATCGCGCGCCTGAACGCCCTGCGCAGCATCATGCCGGCTTCGGGTGCGGCGCGCCTGTCCACCATCGGCGATTTGATCCAGGAAGAGGCGTTCGGCGGTTTGATCGGCCAGGGCGATTACGAATCGGCGGCGGCCGCGCGCAACGACAGCGCGCTGATGGCCCGCGCGCCGCTTAATACCGGCACAATGATGGTCAGCAGCCCAGATAAAAACTGGTCGGTGCAGATCGGCGCTTTCAGCAGCCGCGTGAAAACCGACGAGGCGATCCGCGCCGCGCTCAGGCGCCTGCCTTCCAATCTGGCCGATGCCCAGCCCACGGTCGTGCCGGCCAAAACGGTCGATGGCGGGTTCATGTTCCGCGGCCGCCTCAACGGCTACAGCGAGCGCGAAGCCCGCGCGGTCTGCACGGTGCTGAACGACTGCCTGCCGGTTGCCCCGGCCGGCCGCTGAAGTTCTCCGGCGATGGGGCGCTCTTCCTCTCCCGAATCCGGCAACGTCATTTTCTTCATCTTGATCGCGATTGCGCTCATCGGCCTTGTCACCGCCGCGCTGCGGGTCGGCAGCGGCGACGGCGCCAATATCGATCGCGAGAAGCTTGCGATTGTCGCCGCCCAGGTCAAGCAGCAGGCCGGCGAGATGGAACAGGCCATCACCCTGATCATCAACAACGGTGCCAGCGAAAGCGACATCCGCTTCGCCCACCCCGACGCCCATGCCGATTACGGCACCATTACCACCACGCCGGAATTCCAGGTGTTCGACCGCGCCGGCGGGGCTGCGACCTACCGCCCGGCGCCCGCGGGCGTCAATGACGGCAGCGCGTGGGAATTCTACGGCAACACCCACATGCCCCAGACCGGCACCGACCGTGCCGAGCTTCTGGCCGTGCTGCCGAACGTCACGGCCGGATTCTGCGAAACGATCAACCGCATGAACGGCTACAGCGCCACGCCGACCGACGGCGCGGGCGGCGCGGGCACCGCGACCTGTCTTTACAGCGGCGCGGCGGCGCGCTTTGACGCCGGCACGCAGTTCTCTGCCACGCCAAACACGACCGACGAAGGCACCTTCAGCGTCAAGCCCGCCAAGGAAGGTTGTGTCCGCTGCACCGGCGACGACAGCCGTCATTTCTTTCATGTGCTGATGGCACGCTGAGGGAGAGCCCTACTGCTCGCAGCGATCCTGCTCGGCGTTGTAGTAACAGCTGGGATTCGGACAGAATTTTTCCGCGAAGCTCGCCGGCGTGCGGCCGGTGCGCGCGACCGTCAGGCCGGTCGGGATCGGTGGCTCGCACACCACGGTGCCTCCCGGCGGATCGATCAGATTGTCGTACATCACCACCACGTCGCCGCGATAGGGAACATTGTCCATGCTGTTGGGCGGCGCCAGGGTCCAGGCCGCCTGGCGGTTGTTGTAGGCGGAGGCCACCGGCATGTTGACGCCGGTATAGGGAACCGGGCATGCCGGACGGCCGGCAGGCAGGCGGCGCGGGTCGTTGGTGGTGAAGAACGTGAGATCGTAGAAGCGGTCCATGCCGGGCTGGTTGTAGAAGTTGAAGCACATGCCCGCCGCCCACACATAGGTCATGGCGTTGCAGAGCGTTCCTCCCGGCGCCGAGGGCAGCCGCCCGCCAAGATAGGGATGCGTATAACCATCGTCGAAGTGGGCGCGCAGGGGATCACCCACCATCCCGCGCAGAACGGCATCGGTCATGTAAAACGATGCACCACTTACCACAGGCCGCAGATGTTCCTCGAAGCAGCTATATTCCATCACGCTGTCGGCCTTGAAGATCAGGTTTTGGTTCTGGGCCACTTCACGCGCGCCCTCCATAAAGCCCCGTGCCTCGACCGCATCCATGAACTGGGGGTCGCAGGCCTGGGCCCAGGCATCGGCGCCGCGCAGGCAGAAAACAGCCCCCGCCAGCGCTCCGGCAACAGCCAGGAACAGGCGTAAGCCTTTCAGAAAGCTTTGTTTTTTCAGAATCTTGGTCACCCGCAAAAACCTGCCAATACCTTCATTCTGCCCGGTCGACCGCCAAAACACAATATTGACGGTTTTCCTTGGGAAACATTGGTAAATAAGTTATTAATACATTGTGTGTTAAAACGTAAATAAGAACCAAAAACAAAGTTTTTAAGGTGCGGGTGTGATCATGAGGATAAAGCTTCTCTCTTTCTGCGTTCTTGCGGGCGGCGCGGCTTTCGGCGCGGCATCCTCCCCGGTTTTTGCCTGTTCCAGCACGCAATACGGCGATTATCTCTGCGGCGGATCGACGGCGCCCAGCACGGCTTATGCCGCTCCCTCCACGGGTTCTCTGAGTGGCGCGCCCGAGGCCGAACCGGATCCCCAGAGCACCGACCGTTACGGCAGCATGGCAGGCAACCTGGGTTCAAGCAACACGATCAATAATACTGGCGGCAACACGACCATGCCGGGCGTAACCGGCGGCACGAACGGAACCGGCACCGGAACCGGCGAGACATCGGGCGGTACTACAACGCCAGCGGCCCCGACATCAGGCGGCACAAGCATCTTTAACGCTCTGGCTTTAGGTGCCGGACTTGTGCAGTACGCGGAAGGGCAGAAACCGCAGACCTATGAGGAAAGATATCCCCCTTCTGATGCTAACGGCCTTTTGGGGACACCTGAAAACTGCGGCAGTTACGACGTTATAAATAAGGATATTCCCTGGGGTTCAGGCTCACTGGATACTTCAACGGCTAGTGCCATGGGTGCGGATGGCGTCGTTGTTTTACGCGTGAAAGTTCCGGCAGACGTTACGGATGCAAATGCGTATGGCGCCCTCAGCTGGCTTGGCGGATCAACCAAACGCATGGCATTTATTTCAAGTACGCCTTGCGACCTGGCTAACGCGCTCAAAAACAATATTTATGATACCGGCAGCGATGCGAAAACAACCTATACCGCAACAAGCGGGTCATACTACTATGGTACAGGACCTGCGCCCGGGAATCGAACAAAAGTCTGGAATGCAAGCGAGTATGCCTGCACGGGAGTCTATAACCCCTTTAACCCTAATTCGCAGCAATGCGGCTGCACCAACGGGGGCTACGTTGTGACAGGCTATGGCCAGATGGGTACCAGCTGCTCGGGCGGTTCTTACGCATACTCACCCTGTGAACCCATTAAGCCATACACGAAGCTGGAGCCAGGAAAAACTTATTACATCACCATCATGAACCGCGACGGTGAAACGGGCGATCCAACCTGTGGTTCAGCCCGCTGCGACATGACAGCCACAAACACCGGCTCGATCGCGGTGCCGGAAGGCGCCGAGCGCTGCAACTATTAATTAGGTTTTTGTCTAGTTTAACGGAATAATCGTCACTGGTCCGGTATCGGCCGCAACCGGTGATGCCGCCGGCGCGGGTGCGCCGGCAAGGGCGTAGAAGCCGCTTTCCTCGATCACCGGATGGTTGCCCGACACCAGACGCACCGCCAGCATGCGGCGGGCGGCATCGGCGCCGTCGGCGGAACCGATATTGTAGATGAGCTTGAATCCGCCCGCGCCCTTGCCGGTCACGGTCTTCCAGCCCTGCTCGCCCATCGCCATGCGCAGGGCGGCTTCAAAGCCTGGATGCGCCACACCGGCGGCGGGCTCGAGATATACGAGTTCCGTGGGCGTACCGAGGTCACGGGTCATGCGTCCGATCAGATCGCGCGCCGCTTCCATCCAGCCTCCGACCGAAGCCTTGACCGTGACCGGCGCAACCGGTGCGCCTTGAACTGCATTCATGTCAACCGACACGGCGGGTTCAACCATCGCCGCTTCCTGGGGCGCGAGCGCCTCAACATCAGCCGCGCGGTTGCGGTTGCCCAGTTCCGAAAAATCGGCCGGCTCGTTACCCGAGGGCGTCTTGTATTCCTCGTTCTGGTACTTGTAGCCGGTCGGCATCGGGTTGGGACCGAAATCCGCCGTGGCGCAGGCTGAAACGAACACCGGCAGCGCCAGCGCGCCGACATAGAGAACCCGGAACAGCGGGCGGAAAGTTTTATGATTGGTCATGGCGATCCCCGTTAGGCATAAATGGCGCACTTATGCTAACAACTCCCGGCACGGGCGCACAAGCCCCCCACGGGAAAAAGCACGCAAAAACCGGGAAAATAAGTGAATACCAGCCCGTTCAGAGGGGGGCCAGACGCTCGCGCGCGGCCTGCTCGAGGCCCAGGAGCCCGATGGCGTCGTGCCGGATCAGGAAAACCGGGATCTTTTTCATGTAGTCGCGGAAGCGGCCCTTGGCCTGGAATTCTTCAAGAAAACGCGACTGGAAGAAATAATCGCCCAGTTTGATGGGGATGCCGCCCGCGATGTAGATCCCGCCCTGGGTATTGAGGGTCAGGGCCAGGTTGCCGCTGACACGGCCCAGGAAGCCGAGCATCAGGTCGAGCGCCTCCCGGCACACTTCGCATTGGCCGCCGATCGCCCGGGCGCTGATGGCGGGCGCTTCGAGATCGGGCTTGTCGAACTTGCGGTCGAGCGCGCGGATAGCGTTGTAGAGGTTCTCAAGCCCCTTGCCCGAACAGACACGCTCGGCCGAGATATGATGGTATTTCACGTGCAGCTGCTGAAAGATCGCGAATTCGCGCGGCGTGGCGGCTGGCATCGTGACATGGCCGCCCTCGCCCGGATGCGGAATAAAACTGCTGCCCGACCATGACAGCGACGCCACGCCCAGTCCCGTCCCGGGGCCGAGGACGCCTATGCTGCGCGCGGGCACCGCTTCACCGCCACCGATCTTCTGCAGCAAAGCGGGATCGATGCCGGGAATGGCGCGCGCCACCGCTTCGAAATCGTTCATGACGATGAGATCTTCAAAACCCATCTCCTGCCGCAGCACGGATTTGCGAAAGGCCCAGGAACTGTTGGTGAAGGAAATAAGGTCATCCTCGGCCGGGCACGCCACGGTAAAAACACCGATATCGGGTTTGTTTTTCATGCCGCCTTGCTGCAGATAGGCGCGAGCCGCCTCCGCCGGGCCGGTATATTCCCGGCACTCCATATACGCCAGATCATGCACCCCCGTGCGGTCGACGATCCCGAACCGGGCGTTGGTGCCGCCGATGTCGGCGATGAGAGCGGTGGCGGCCATGAAGCACCCCTGAAAACCGTAAAAAAGGGAAGCTTTATAGTAGCCTTTTGCGGTTTTGAAGAAAGAAAATGTTTTTTCCTTAATTCTTTGCAAACTCCCCCGTTTTCCCCCATTCTTGCTGCGGCGCATTATGAAATTAACTTGCCCAGTCTTAGGCTGTTTTTTAGAATTCGCGGCTTACAATCAGTTGGCTGTCTGTGTAATCAAACTGGTGAGGGTGTACAGTGCTGAAAGAGACAACGCAGTCCGTTTTCGGAACCGGCGATGCAGGTGCACCCTACGAGCACTCTGAGGAATCCGGTAAGCCGCGTGTCATCCTCATCACCCCTACATATCGCGACCCCCAGGGCAATCAGAGTGCGTTCAAAGCGCGCTATGAAGGCCTGATGTCGGTTTACCGACAGTTTCTCGAGCAGGACTATCCAGAAGACCGCATAGAGCTCCGCATTTTCGATTCGAGCGCGGCCAGCCATCCCTTCTTTGATGAGCTGGACGATCCGCGCGTAAAATATCTCCACATACCCGATCGCACCCACGAATCAAAAAGGGCGCTGGTGGAACGCTATCCGGAGGCGGAGGAGTTTTTCCTGACTGATGAGGATATGAGAACACCGGCTTTCAGAAGCAAGATCGCCGCCCTGCAGGAATTCTGCAGCAAGCGCACGGATCCTGTCTCGGCCCGGCTTATACCTTCTATCGCTGATCCGCTTGAGATCAAAAGGCCATCTATCGGCATGATGAGGAATGTTTTATGCGCGCTGCCTTTTGCATCGGGACAGGAAGAGCCCGATATCATCATCGCCATGGATGATGACGATTGGCATTCCGCCAACTACACGAAAAACACCGTAAAAAATCTGCAGAATGCCGCCTGGACCAAGCTCGTCAATTACCATCTTGCGATTGTCGTGCCGGATGAGGGGCTGCACTGGGGTAAAAAAGAGTTTGGAAAAGTGTCCCTGGGCGCGGCCCTGCCCGCCATACAATTCTCCAAGTGCGCCATGATATTCAATTCGGCCACGGGCTTAAAGCCTGTGGCGCCGGAAGATGCCTTCAATTCGCCGCGCTGGCACCCTCTTTCCACAGACGGAACCGTTCATGCCATGCGTTATACGGCGTGGAAAAGGGTCGTCGATCTTTTCGATGGTTTCGTGCCAGTGTCCTATAATGAAGACACGTTGATGTTTGAAGCGCTTCGGTTGCTGGGAAACCTCGATCGCAGGGAGGAAGTATGCCGCGACCCCCTGATTCTCAAAGGACTGACTGGTGGACGGATCTATACGAAAGAAGAGATAGAAAGAGACCGGAATAACGGTTCCGTCACGTTGTATCCCATCTTTGAAGATAAAAGAGATTTTGCACGGCTGTGCTGCGCCAATGTGTCGCCCGTCGCCTTCTCGCAGATGGTTCCGGAAAGCGATGTCCCCGAGGGCATGAGAAAAGCGTTTGACTTTCTCTTCGAGCAGCCAAACAATGCGCCGGCGCGTTACCGCGACAGGCGAACATCCACAATATCTTAATCCTTCGGAAAGGGTATCATGATGAGCAAGCGCATTCCTTTCACCTGGGGTGTCGCAACATCTTCGTTTCAGATTGAAGGGGCCACAAAGGAAGATGGCCGCGGCCCCAGCATATGGGACACCTATTGCAAGCATCCGGGCGCCATCGCTGACGGATCCAACGCCGATAGGGCGTGCGACCATTACCACCGTTATGAGGAAGACATCTCCCTGATAAAAAATCTGGGCGTGGATGCTTATCGTTTTTCTGTGGCCTGGCCCCGGATTTTTCCCGAAGGCACGGGCAGGATCAACCAGAAGGGCTTGGATTTCTACCACCGGCTGGTCGACAGCCTGCTGGCGAAGAATCTTGTACCCTGGATGACCCTTTATCACTGGGACCTTCCGCAGGCCCTGCAGGATAAAGGCGGGTGGGCGAACAGGGATTCCGTGTCGTGGTTTTGCGATTACGCCGAAACGGTCGCCAGAAGCTTTCAGGACAAGGTCGGTCATTTCATTCTCCTGAACGAACCTTCCATCACAACCTTCGTTTCGCTGATCGAGGGATTGAACGCGCCGGGCCTGCAGGACGTGCGGAAATGCCATGCGGCCATACATCATCAGAATTTGTGCGTTGGCCGGGGGTTCAGAACCTTGAAATCCGTGTCATCCGATTTTTTCGTGGGGTCGTCTTATACCATCTTCCCCGTACGCCCCTTTCGCGACACGCCCGAAGGGCATCAGGCGCGCGAGATCATGGACACCTACTGGAACACGGCCTTTTTTGATCCCCTGCTGAAAGGGCAATATCCCGGCCTGATCGCCCGCGACATGGAAGAATTTATTCGGGCCGGTGACATGGACGCGATCAAGGCGCCTCTGGATTTCGTCGGCCTGCAGCATTATTCGCCTTCCTACGCCTATCCTACCCAGGACAATCCCGCCGGTGCCAAATTCGGTCCGGCCCCGCAGGAATTTCCCGTGACGGACATGGGGTGGGCGATTGACCCCCCCGCCCTGACCGAATGTTTGCTGTGGGTTAAAAACCGTTACGGGGACATCAACCTGGTCATCACGGAGAACGGGGCCGCGATGGCCGATACGCTTTCCGCCGGGGGAACGATCGACGATCAAAAACGCATCGACTACTTTGCCGCGTACCAGGACGCGCTGCGGAAAGCGATGGATCAAGGCGTGAAAGTGACCGGTTACTTCATCTGGTCGCTGCTTGATAATTTCGAATGGGCTTTCGGCCTGAAAAAGCGCTTTGGGATTGTTTATATAGATTATGAAAATAAATTGACGCGCATCCCCAAAGCCTCGTATTATTGGTGGCAGGAAAGACTTAAGGCGGAAAAGAGCAGAAAAACGGCATGAACGCGCCCCTGAGCACACCTCGTCTGGTCGCCAGCCTCGATATCGACGGCACGCAGTATGCCGTCCACGATGACCGGCATGACCGGGATGCCTTGCTCTTGAAAGGCGCTCTCGAGTTGCTTAGAAGCGAAGGCGCGCTTTATCTCATTCACAATACGGGCCGGCCTTATCCTTGGAAGTGTCACGGCGAGATTGTCGAGCGGCACCTGAACCCCCCGATCGCCGAAGCGGATGCGATCATCGCGAGCGCCGGAACCGCCGTTTTCCTGGGTCCCCGGAAAACGCCTTCCGAATCCTGGCGGCAGCGAATTCTTGAAACGGTGTCCCCCGACACCATGCGCGATCTTCTGGATATGCTCGAGAAAAGTGATTTTTCCATCCATCCGGAAAGTTACGATTCGGAATTCAAAGCTTCGCTGATCGTAAAGCCGGAGAATCACGCCGCGGCGGCCCTGTCCGTGACAAAGCTCTTGGAGTGCCATTTCCCCAATAAGTTTGAGATTTCTTTTTGGAATAACGCCTCGATCGACATTACGCCGCGCGATATCAATAAGCGCACAGCGTTATTGCACCTGCTGCGCACGCAAGGCCTGGACTCCCTGCCCGTCTACGTGGCGGGAGATTCCTGCAACGATATTCCTGTTTTCGAAGTGCCGGCGTTTAAGAAAATCGTTGTGGGAAACGCTTCGCCGGAATTGCGTGAAAAGGTTGCCGATCTTCCCAATCTTTTCATGGCGCCAGACCATCAGGCCGTCGCCCGGGGCGTCTTGGAAGGGCTGCGGCATTTTTCCGTCCTTCCCCCTGAACAGAAAATGGCCGTCGCGCCCGCGACCCGGATTCCCGGTGCGCCTTAACCCCCCGAACCGATTTTCTTGATCGTTCCGGTCGTGCTGTGCCCTTCGTAATGGGGCATGATGACCATCTCGCCGCCCAGGGATTTCACCAGCGCCGCTTCGGGCAGGTCTTCCATTCTGTAATCGCCGCCTTTAAACGCCATAGCAGGGCTTAAGGCGCGGATGATCTCAAGCGGTTTGTCGTCTTCCGCCGCCTCGCTGCCGAAAATCACCACCATGTCGACCGCGCCCAGCGCCGCCAGCACCGCCGCGCGCGCGTCCTGATCGTTGACGGGACGGCCCGCGCCCTTGAGCCTGCGCACCGAAGCGTCGGCGTTGAGGCCGATCACGAGGCGGTCGCAGCGCGCCCGCGCCTGATTGAGGTAATCGACATGGCCGCGATGCAGGATGTCGAAGCAGCCGTTGGTGAACACCACTTTAAGGCCGCGGATCTTCCAGCGCCGCACCTGATCGGCCGCCTCGGCCCAGCTGCACACCGGCGCTTCGTGGAAACGGTCGATCACGCGCGCGGCGCCCGCGCCGTCGGCACGCACATCGACATCCGTCGTCTTTAACCGGCTCTGCAGGTCGGCCTGCAGGATCGGCGCGGTGCCGACCTTGGCCACGACGACGCCGGCCGCGACATTGGCAAGCGCCGCCGCCTGCACCAGATCCGCCCCGACGGCAAGACCGGCAGCGATGGTCGCGATCACCGTGTCGCCCGCACCCGACACGTCGAATACTTCAAGCGCCTGGGTGCGCAGATGCACGGGCTCTTCATAGCCTTTGCCGTCCGCGCGGGCGCGCACGATGCTCATGCCGTCCTGCGAGCGCGTCGCCACCACGGCGTTGATGCCGGTGCGTTCGATCAGGCCGGTAGCGGCAGCCACCACTTCCTGGTCGCTGCCGGTCGCGGCGCCCTTGGTCGCCTCAGACAATTCTTTGCGGTTGGGCGTGACCACGGCCGCGCCGCGATAGATGGCGTAATCGCCGCCCTTGGGATCGACCAGCACGGGAATATTCTGCGCGCGGGCGAGCCTGATAAGCCCTTCGATCACAACCGGGGTGAGAACGCCCTTGCCGTAGTCGGAGAGCACCACCGCGCCCGCGCCCTTGATCGCCCTTTCCGCCTTGGCCAGCAGCGCCTGTTCGGCGGCAGGCTCAAGCGCCTTGATCTTTTCGAAGTCGGTGCGCAGAAGCTGCTGATGCGCGGCCAGGTAGCGCGTCTTGATTGTGGTCGGGCGGTCGGAAACCTCAAGCAGCAGAGTTTCATCTGCCCCGCAGGCGCGCACCAGGCCCCGCAGGCGCGTCCCCGGCTCGTCCGCCGCAACGGCAGCCAGCAGGACGGGCCTTACCCCCAGCCCGTGCAGGTTCGAAAGCACGTTGCCCGCCCCGCCCAGCATGGCGTCCTCGGAGCGGATCGAGAGGACCGGCACAGGGCTTTCCGGCGAAATGCGGTGCACGTCGCCATAGACGAAGCGGTCCAGCATCAGGTCGCCCGCCACCAGCACCGACACCCCCGGCAGGGCGGCCGCCAAGGCGTTTAAGTCAGAAAAACCGCGGTTTTGGGCCATAAAACCCGCCAATCTTTAAAAAAGGGGCCAAAAACGTTAAAAACCAGGCTTTTTTGCCCGTTTGTTTAGGGTTCGTCAATGTTTCTCGTGTTTAATAAAGGCATGGCCACGGCGGGGAAACAGGCTGAAAACGGGGTTTTTCTTTGGGTGCGTACAGATTTAACAATGGGTTTCTGAGCCGCACGCGGGCTCTTTTCCAAAAAAACAGGCTGGGCGAGCTGCTGGTTCATCACGGGGTTTTGAGCCCGCAGCAACTGCGCTTCGCCCTGGCCCGCCAGAAAACCGAGGGCGGATCGCTTGGGCGCGTCCTGGTGCGCGAGCGCATGGTCTCCCGCGCCCTGGTGCAAAGCATCCTGGCCCAGCAATTCCTTCTGCGCTTTCTGGCTGGCATCACGGCCCTCATCATCGCCATGACCTGCGTGATCCGCCCGGCCAAAGCCGGCCCGATCGAGGACGTGCCTGCCCGCATCAGCATCGCCGCCCAGGCCAACGCCGCCTTCATGCCGCTTGAAGCCACGCCGGCGCTATTCGGCGCCGAGGAGCGCCGCTCGGGCAATCTCGACCCCTTCACCAAATGGACCGGCATGTTCCGCCGTTTCGACGCCGCCATCGGCACAGGTGAAGGCCAGAAGATGGTCGCCACCTGGCAGAGCGCCATCCGTCCCTTCGCCGCGCTCGACATCGAGGACATGGCAGAGAAAGTCAACGACTACGTCAATGCGGTCGAATATATCGAGGACAGCAACAACTACGGCAACAGCGATTACTGGGCCACCCCGTTCGAGTTCTTCCGCCGCGGCGGCGACTGCGAGGATTATGCCATCGCGAAGTACGTCTCCCTGCGCGCACTGGGCGTGCCCGAGGAACGGATGCGCATCGTCATCCTGCAGGACCTGCAGAAAAACATCCCGCACGCGGTGCTGGCGGTGTTTACAGGCGGCGACAAGGCGATGATTCTCGACAATCAGAACAAGCGCATGCTCTCTTCCGCCAGCATCAGTCATTACAAGCCGATCTTCTCGATCAACCGCACCGGCTGGTGGCTGCACAGCAAGCCCAAGGGCACTGTGCTGGCCTCGGCGGAATAAAGCTTCCCTTAGCCCGGCGCCATTTTTCTCAAAGCCCTATAATTTAGTGCCTGCCGCTTCAGGGCTTCGATCTCGGGGCTGCCGCGCTGGGCGCATTCGTCAAGCGTGATGTCGAATTTATCGCGCACGGCCATGAAAAGCTCGTAAAGTTCCGGTTTTTTACTCAGGCTTCTCAGCACGCCCGGTTCCGACATGACGAAAGGGTGGCGCAGGCCGTGATACTCGAAATCCTTACCTTTCCAATCGAAATCAAGACCCAGACGCCGAATCTTGAGCGTCAGTAGCCTCTCCTGTGCACCAATGGCGACATCGATACCGCCCCGATCGCACACGCCGAACACGCCCGCCATCAGGCCATAAAGAGCCAGATCGCGGTTTGGCTGGGTGTTGATGCCGGCCAGTTCCATTTCCTTATGCGGCAGGGCGAAACGGGAAATCTCGGCCACGGCGCCGTAATAGGAAGCGCGCCTTCTGAAATTTTCCAGGAACGGCTCTGGGCAAGCCTCAACCGCTGGCAGATCATATTCACCCTCGCGGATAACCCTGACTGTGCCGACATAGCGGCCGGAATTGTTGGCTTTGAGCAACACGTGCGTCGACTGATGATGATAGATCACCTGGCCCTGAGGATTACAATCATCATGATCGTACTTGTCGGCCTCCCGGTAATCGCCGCTGGGGAACTGGAGCTCATTTTCGACGCAATAGGCGAGGAAGCGCAGGTAATAAGCCCACTCTTTCTGTTCTTTCGTATCGGCAATTTCGAGGCTGAATTTGTCGAAAAAGGCATCCCTCAGGCGCCGGGAAGGTTCTTCGTTTCCCGCGAAGGCAGCGTCCAGGAACGCGCCGGCTGCATCGTCTTCCTTAAACACCCTACACCACTCCCTGATTAAGATTTCACAGCTTTTTTATTTTGTTTTTCACAACACGGTCAAACTTTTTTGCTATCGATGGGCTATTTTAGGATGCAAAACGCCAAATCGATAGGGTTTTTGTAATAAAATTACAACCTGACTTACTCCACCCAGGCTACCCGCAGGATGTTGGTCGAGCCGGGGGTGCCGAAGGGGACCCCCGCGGTCATAACCAGGCGCTGGCCCCGGGCGGCAAGGCCGATGGCCGCCGCCTGCTGGACGGCGGTTTCCACCGCTTCGGCAAATGTCTTTTTGTCCTCGGTATACACCGCCGTGACGCCGTAGGAGAGCATCAGGCGGCGGGTGGTGGCGCGGCTGTGCGACAGGCACAATATGGGCATCGGCGGGCGCTGGCGCACGGTGCGTAGCGTGGTCGAGCCCGAGGATGTGTAATTGGTGATGCACGCCGCCTTGACCGTTTGCGCCACCTGGCAGGCCGCCACGGTGATGGCATCCGAGGCGTCGGCGCGCGCGTCAGGGTGATCGGCGTCCATGATGTGGCGGTAAAGGCTGTCGGCCTCCACCCGCTGGCAGATGCGGTCCATGATCGACACTGCCTCGAGCGGGTATTTGCCCGACGCCGTTTCGGCCGAGAGCATCACCGCGTCCGTGCCGTCGTAAACGGCAGTGGCGACGTCGGAAGCTTCGGCGCGGGTGGGCGCCGGGCTTTCGATCATCGATTCCAGCATCTGCGTGGCGACGATGATGGGCTTGCCGGCGTAACGCACCTGGCGCACGATTTTCTTCTGCACGGCAGGGACGTCCTCGGGCGGGATCTCCACACCCAGATCGCCGCGCGCCAGCATGATGCCGTCGACCAGATCTAAAATGGCGTCGAATTTCTCGAGCGCCGAGGGTTTTTCGATCTTGGCCATCAGCGCGCTTCGGCCGTTGATCAGCTTGCGCGTTTCCGCCACGTCCTCGGGCCGCTGCACGAAGCTTTGCGCAATCCAGTCCACGCCCATATCAAGCGCCGCCACCAGGTCCTTGCGGTCTTTCTCGGTCAGCGCCGGGATCGGCAGGATCACGCCCGGCACGTTCACGCCCTTGTTGTTGGACAGGCGCGTGCCGCTCACCACCTCGGCGACCAGAAAATCCTTGCCCTTTTCCTTGATGCGCATGCGCACCTTGCCGTCGTCGCACAATATATAGGCGCCGGGTTCGAGCGTGTTGATGATCTCCGGGTGCGGCAAGTTGACGCGTTTGGCGTCGCCTTCGGTCTTGTCGAGATCAAGGCGCAGCGTCATGCCAGCCGTCAGCTCTATCGCGCCGTCCTTGAATTTGCCGACGCGCAGCTTGGGCCCCTGCAGGTCGGCGATGATGCCGACGGGGCGGTTGTACTTTTCCTCGACCGCGCGGATCATCTCCAGGCGCGCCTTGTGATCCTCGTGCGTGCCGTGGCTGAAATTCAGGCGGAACACATCGACGCCGGCGAGAAAAAGCTTCTCGATCATCGCCGGCGTGTTCGAAGCCGGGCCCATGGTAGCGACGATTTTGGTCTGGCGGGCGCGAATCAGGTTATGAGTCATGCTTAAGGGGTCTTTTCATTTCCAAAACTCAGAATGAGCCTTTCTAGCACGACGCGAAAAAGAAGAAAGGGTGACGGAAAACACCGTGCCTTCGTCTGTGGGTAAATGGAAACTGATTAAGAAGGATTTTTTTCCTTTTCTTGTTCTGTCTATTCAGCGGAAAAGATTTTTGTTTCCGGGCAGTTAGATTGATTTATCCCGTGCAGCGGCCGCATCGTCGTCGTTTTTGTAAAACGACTCTCTCATAAAGTTTTTTATTGGATGATTCGTTATTTTTTATGCGCGATTTTCAGCGTTTTTTCGCTGTTTGCCTCTGTTTTTACCCATAAGTCAGGCCCTGCCGAAGGTTTTCAGAACTTTCATCATTTCCTGTAACCATGAAATTCCGTTGCTTTTTGGCGAAATCAAGGCTGGGGATAATGGGGGGGACAAAGAGCGGTTGTGACGTTGTATCAGCTTTTTCATCCCCGTTTCGCGCCTTGATTTGCGGCTGGTAGGAATAAAGTCATCCTTGAGGGGGGTACGAGATGTAGTACTCTGGACCTTGCTAGACCGCAATGGATTGTGGCGGCGTGCCCGCTCGGTCCACAACCGCAAAATTGAATCAACCAAAGACTTGCCCGTTCTCTAAGGGGGAGCGCAGAATGTTTGACGTCGCACAGATCGAGCGGGGAAACCGCGTCCAGATCGACCGCAGCCGGGACGATAATTTGACAGAATTCGGAAAGGCGACGCTGCAGGACCGTTATCTGCTGCCTGAGGAGTCGTTCCAGGACCTGTTCGCCCGCGTGGCGATCGAATATGCCGACAATTCGGCCCATGCCCAGCGGCTTTATGACTATATATCCCGGCTCTGGTTCATGCCGGCGACGCCCATCCTTTCCAACGGCGGCACCAACCGCGGCCTGCCGATTTCCTGCTTCCTGAACGAATCGGGCGACAGCCTCGAGGATATCGTCGCGCTGTGGAATGAAAACGTGTGGCTGGCCTCGCTCGGCGGCGGCATCGGCTCGTTCTGGGGCAATGTCCGCTCGATCGGCGAGAAAGTCGGCCGCAACGGCAAGACCTCGGGCATCGTGCCCTTCGTCAAGGTGCAGGACTCCCTCACCCAGGCGATTTCGCAAGGCAGTCTGCGCCGGGGCTCGGCCGCCATCTATCTGCCGATCTGGCACCCCGAGATCGAGGAATTCATCGAGATCCGCCGCCCCACCGGCGGCGACCCCAACCGCAAGGCGCTCAACCTGCACAATGCCGTCGTCATCAACAACGCCTTCATGCTGGCGGTGGAGCGCGGCGAGGAATGGGCGCTTAAATCCCCGCGCGACGGCCACGTCGTCGGCCGGGTCAAGGCGCGCGACCTGTGGATCCGCCTGCTCACCGCCCGCATCGAAACCGGCGAGCCCTACATCCTCTTCATCGACCATGTGAACGACCACATCCCCGAGCATCACAAGATGGCGGGGCTGAACGTCAAGATGTCGAACCTGTGCTCGGAGATCACTCTGCCCACCGGCAAGGATCATCTGGGCAAGGACCGCACGGCGGTGTGCTGCCTGTCCTCGCTCAATCTCGAGAAATTCGACGAATGGCAGGATCATCCGACCTTCATCGAGGACGTCATGCGCTTCCTCGACAACGTGCTGAGCGACTTCATCGAGAAAGCGCCCGATTCAATGGCCCGCGCCAAATATTCCGCCGCGCGCGAGCGTTCGGTGGGCCTGGGCGTAATGGGTTTCCATTCGTTCCTGCAATCGAAAATGATCCCGATGGAATCGGTGATGGCCAAGGTATGGAACCGACGCATGTTCCAGCACATCAAGCGCCAGGCCGACGACGCTTCGGTCAAGCTGGCGCAGGAGCGCGGCCCCTGCCCCGACGCCGCCGATTACGGCATCATGGAGCGTTTCTCCAACAAGATGGCGATCGCACCCACGGCTTCGATCTCGATCATCACCGGCGGCGCCTCCCCCGGCATCGAACCCAACGCCGCCAATGCCTACACGCACAAGACGCTGTCCGGCTCCTACGCCGTCAAGAATCCTTATCTCGAGGAGCTTCTTGAGAAAAAAGGAAAGAACACGGAAGACGTCTGGTCGTCGATCTTCACCAACGAAGGTTCGGTGCAACATCTCGACTTCCTCGACCAGGACGAAAAGGATGTGTTCAAGACCGCGTTTGAGATCGACCAGCGCTGGCTGATCGAACACGCCGCCGACCGTACGCCGTTCGTGTGCCAGTCGCAGTCGCTCAACGTATTCCTGCCCGCCAACGTGCACAAGCGCGACCTGCACCAGATCCATTTCGAGGCGTGGAAGAAAGGTGTGAAGAGCCTTTATTACTGCCGCTCGAAATCGATCCAGCGCGCCGAAAGCCACGCCAGCTGGCAGCGCAGCCTCAGCAAGGCCCCCACGCCCGCCCGCGACAAGGAACCGGAACTTGGGGAAACCAAGAAGTACGAGGAATGCCTGGCCTGCCAGTGAGGCTGAAGAAAAAATGGCGCTTATGAGATCACTATTTCTATCCGGGTTTTGTTTTATTTGCCTGGTGATATCCAGCGCATCTTCTTTCTCTCAGGAGCATTCTGTTGACGCTGTGCGCGATTGGACAGCCGCTGCTCTGACTGAAGCGATGACTTTTAACTTTGCCAATTACGAAGAGCACAAAAAGATGAACCGGCGGCTCTTTACCGATTCGGGCTATAAGAGCTTCTACAAAGCGATGGATAACTCTCAGATTCCGGCTTATGTGACCCGGGAAAAAATTATGCTATCGCTTGAGCTGGCTTGCACTCCCGAACTGACGGAAAAAAGAGAAATTCCGCAAAAAGCATGGGTCTTTGAAACTCCCGCGATGATTGTTTACAATGCGGGGACACGCGTAAAAAAAGATCCTGTAGTTATAACTTCTGTCATCGAAAAAAGTGCGAATGAGCAGAACACTCAGGGTCTTGGTATCCAGCAATGGGTCACCAGACCGGTTACAGAAGCTGAAATAGGTATTTGTAAAGACCAAGATCGCATCGAGACAGAAATTCTCAGACTCGAGCAAGAAA
This sequence comes from uncultured Pseudobdellovibrionaceae bacterium, assembly GCA_964577255.1. Lineage (GTDB taxonomy): Bacteria > Pseudomonadota > Alphaproteobacteria > Micavibrionales > Micavibrionaceae > Micavibrio_C. The sequence continues at coordinate 28,917 of CAZNYM010000014.1, forward strand.
AACAAGAACTGCAAAAACGGATCAATGAACTCAAGGCCGAAGCTGCAGCCGCGCCCTAGCCGTTCTCAGAAATCAAACGACTTTTCAATCGCCCGGCCGCGCGCCCACAGGATAACTTTGACCGTGCGGCCGCTTAACGCCTGCGCCAGATTGTCCACGCCTGCGGGCGCGGCGACGGTGATCATCGCCTGCCGTCCGTCCTTTTCATCGGGCACGATTACGGGCACGGCGGTAACATACAGGTCTTCGCCCGCGTCCACGAACACATCGGCGCCCGGGAAGCCCCGCTCGCTGTAGGCGCGCAGAACCAGCGCCTGCGGCCCCAGAACCGCCGTGTCGATGCGCATGAAGGGCTGATCGCCGGCGGCGGGCAGTTCCCTGCGTGCACTCTGCAGCATCGCCGCCGCGACGGGATCTTTTTCCGCCGGATCGAGCATGTGCGGCGGCAGGGTAAGCGTCTGCGGGATGCAGATATCACTGCACACCATGATCTCGGCCTTGATGTTAAGGACGACCGGTGCGCCTTCTGTCTCCGGCGTCACGGTCAGGGGGAAGATCATGTTGTTGACGTAACCGAAGGTCTGCAGGCCCCCCTCGTCGAAACGTGCGGGCGTGGGCCAGATGATCTCGACGCTTTTCAGGTTTTGCGAACCGGTGGTATCAAGCCGCGGCGGCAACCCGCCCTCGCCGGGGCGTTTCCAGTACATATGCCAGCCGGGTGCGAGGTGAACCTGCAGCCCCGCCGCAAGCCCATCGGAAAATACATGCGCCTTGATATGATCCGCCGTCGCCCACGCGCCAATGGCGGCGCGAGCCGGGGAAACCGTAAGCATCAGGGCCAGGGCCGCAAAAACCGGCGGGATAAGCCGCAACAGGCGCGGCGCGGGCTTTCTTTTTTTCATGACCCCATTATATGATATAATGTCATCCTGACAAACTGGGGAACGTTTCAAAACCATGCCCTCTGACAATGACAATTATCTGGCCGGAAAAATACTGATCTCGATGCCGCAGATGGGCGATCCGCGCTTTCACCGCGCCGTTGTTTTCATGTGCGCACATGATGCCAACGGGGCGATGGGGCTGGTCATCAATCACCTGCTGCCCGGGTTCGATTTTTCCGAGCTGCTGACGCAGCTGCAGGTCGTGAGCGAGAAAATGGCCGAACATCCCGTGCTGTTCCCGCCGCAGCCGGTGTTCAGCGGCGGGCCGGTGGAAAGCGCGCGCGGCTTCATCCTGCACGGCAGCGATTTCAGCCTGGCCGACACCATCAAGATCAATCGCGACATCTACGTCACCGGCACACTTGACGCGCTCAAGGCCATCGCCGCCGGCGCGGGGCCGCAGAAGATGCGCTTCGTACTCGGCTATGCCGGCTGGGGCCCGGGCCAGCTCGAGCGCGAGATCCGCGAGAACGCCTGGCTGGTAACCGATCCCGACCCCGAAACCGTATTGGCGGGCGACCCGGAAAACATGTGGGAACGGGCGATCCGCACCCTGGGCATCGATCCGCTTGTGTTCTCCGGCGCCGCGGGACGCGCGTAAACGGCGTAAAATATAAAACTTTACAACCACTTGCCGCCTGTATAGGATGCCGCTGCAAATTCCCCTGACGCCGGCTTTTAGGAGTTTGCCCATGCCCCTCAAATCCATCCTCGGTCCCCGCCCTATCCGTGAAGGCCTGACGTTCGACGATGTTTTGCTGGTGCCCGCCGCTTCCGCCATTCATCCGGCAGACGCCGACACAAAAACCAAACTCACGCGCGCGCTTTCGCTCAACATCCCGCTGCTCTCCGCGGCGATGGACACGGTGACCGAAAGCCCGATGGCGATCGCGATGGCGCAGGCGGGGGGCCTGGGCATCCTTCACCGCAACATGACGCCCGAGGAACAGGCCGAGCATGTGCGCCGCGTCAAGCGTTTCGAATCCGGCATGGTGGTGAACCCGATCACAATCCGCCCGCACGAGACGCTGGCGACCGCGCTCGAAGTCATGCGCCAGAACCGTATCTCCGGCATCCCGGTGACCGAAGCCGACGGCAAGCTGGTCGGCATCCTCACCAACCGCGACGTGCGCTTCGCCGACAACACCGAACAGCCGGTGCGCGAACTGATGACGTCCTCCAACCTGGTCAAGGTCACGGGGCAGGTCAGCAAGGAAGACGCCAAGCGCCTGCTGCACAAGCACCGCATCGAAAAACTGCTGGTGGTGGACGAGAACGACCGCTGCATCGGCCTGATGACGGTGAAGGACATCGAGAAATCCCAGCTCTATCCCCAAGCCTCCAAGGACGCACAGGGCCGCCTGATGGTCGGCGCGGCGGTGGGAACGGGCAATACCGGCGTCGAACGCGTGGAAGCGATGATTGACGCAGGCCTTGATGTCGTCGTGGTCGACACCGCGCACGGCCATTCCAAGAACGTGCTGGAGACGGTCGCGCGCATCCGCAAGCTGCGCACCAACAACTTGCAGATCATCGCCGGCAACATCGCCACGGGCGACGCCGCCAAGGCGCTGATCGACGCGGGGGCGGACGGCGTCAAGGTGGGGATCGGCCCCGGCTCGATCTGCACCACGCGCGTGGTCGCGGGCGTAGGCGTGCCGCAGCTCACCGCCATCATGGACGTAGCCGACGCCTGCCATAAATCGGGCGTACCGGTGATCGCCGATGGCGGCATCAAATTCTCGGGCGATCTGGCCAAGGCGGTGGCCGCCGGCGCCGACTGCGCGATGATGGGCAGCCTGTTTGCCGGCACCGACGAAGCGCCGGGCGACGTGATCCTGTATCAGGGCCGCTCCTACAAAACCTATCGCGGCATGGGTTCGGTCGGCGCGATGGTGCGCGGCTCGGCCGACCGCTATTTTCAGGGCGGCGTCAGCCAGGCGCAGAAGCTGGTGCCCGAGGGCATCGAGGGCCGTGTGCCTTATAAAGGCCCCGTCGGCAACGTGCTGCACCAGATGGTGGGGGGCCTGCGCGCCGCCATGGGCTATACCGGCAACCGCACCATCCCGGAAATGAAGGAAAACGCCGAATTCATGCGCATGACCTCGGCCGGCTTCCGCGAAAGCCATGTGCACGACGTCACCATCACCCAGGAAGCGCCCAATTACCGGGCCGGGGATTGATGCGCATCGCCGCCGCTACATTCGCCGACGCGCCTGCCCTCGCCCGCGTTCACATCGAAGGCTGGCGCGCCAGCTACGGTGGACTGGTCGAGCAGTCGTTTCTCGACGCGCTTGATGAGAATAAACGCGCGGAAGACTGGAGTAAGTGGCTGGCTGATGGCACGGAAGCGCTGATGGGGTTTGATGAAAAAGACCAGCCGGCCGGCTTTATCGCCTTTAACAAGCTGATGACCCCGCCGCCCGGCATGTCGCCGGTGCGGCCGCTTTATACCGCTGAAATCCTGGCGCTTTACATCCTGCCCGCCTGCTGGCGGCAGGGGCTGGGGCGGCAATTGATGGCGCAGGCGGCGCTGCGCCTGCAGGAAAAGAAGCACAAATCCCTGTGCCTTTGGGTGCTCGAGAAAAACATGCGCGGCAACGCGTTCTATAAAGCCCTGGGCGGTCAACGCTGCGGGAAGAAACCTGTTACCATCGGCACCCAGACCCTGACCGATGTCTGTTATGGCTGGCGCGACACCGCGCCGCTTCAGGCCGCCTTGCCCAGCAACGGATAATCGGTATAGCCCTTGGCGCCGCCCTTGTAAAACGTCGTGTTGTCGGGTGGGTTCAGCGGGGCGTTCAGACGCAGCCGTTCCACCAGATCGGGATTGGCGATGAAGGGCACGCCGAACGCCACCGCGTCCAGAAGCCCTTCGGCCAGAATTTGTTCCGCGCGCGCCCGATCATAAGCGTCGTTGCCCGCCATCACGCCTTTATACACCTTGCGCATCGCCGCCGTGACGGTCTGCGGCTTGTTCGCCGTTTCGCGCACATGCAGGAAGGCGAGATTGAAACGCTCCAGTTCGCGCGCCGCGTGCACGAACGTGCCCTCGAGGTCACTGTCATGCATGCTTTGATAACCGTTCATGGGTGACAGGCGCAGGCCGGTGCGGTCGGCGCCAACGGCTTCCGTCACCGCCTCGACCACCTCGAGCAGGAAACGCGCGCGGTTCGCTGTGCTGCCGCCATATTCATCCGTGCGCGTGTTCGAGCCGTCGCGCAGGAACTGGTCGATCAGATAGCCGTTGGCGCCGTGGATCTCGACCCCGTCGAAACCGGCGCGGATCGCGCGGCGGGCGGCTTCGGCGTAATCTTCAACCGTGCTTTGAATTTCGGCTTTGCTCAGCGGGCGCGGCGTGACGTAAGGTTTCTTGCCCTCGAGCGAGCGCGCCTCGCCCTCGGCGGCGATGGCGGAGGCCGACACCGGCGTTTCCCCGCCCAGCAGATCGGGATGCGAGAGGCGCCCCATGTGCCAGAGCTGCAGCACGATATGCCCGCCCGCCTTGTGCACCGCCTCGGTGGTCAGCTTCCAGCCCTGCTCCTGCGCGTCGGTATACATGCCGGGCGCCCCCAGCCAGCCATAGCCCATGAGCGAGATCGCGGTCGCCTCGCTTACGATCAACCCGGCGCCGGCGCGCTGCGCGTAATATTCGGCCATCAGGGCATTCGCAATGCGGCTTTCGCCGGCGCGGCTGCGCGTCAGCGGCGCCATCCAGACGCGGTTTTTCAGCTTCAGGGCCCCGGCCTGGATCGGATCGAATAAGGAAACCATGGTTCTAACTCCTTGCGGTCACAGGGTAATCACTTATGTTCTTGGAGGGAAAAAGGCAAGCTGCTATACCCTTGGCCCATCATGATCCCTGCCGCCCGCATCCAGGCCGTCATCGAACTGCTCGAAAAAATCGCGGCCAGCCGCATCCCGATGGATTCCACCGTCGGCGATTACATGCGCTTCCGCAAATATATCGGCTCCAAGGACCGGGCGGACATAGTCGAGCGCGTGTACGCCCTGGCCCGCGCCCGGGCGCGCCTGGGGTGGTGGTTGGGGCAGGCGGGCGCAGCCGATACCGCCCGCAACCGGGTGATCGCGGGCCTGACAGTGATTGATGGCCGCGACCTTGCCGAAATCGACTCCCTTTTCAACGGCACCAAATACGGTCCCACCGCGCTTGATGACAATGAAAAGAATCTCATCGCCGCGCTGCACGGGCACAAACTCGACGACGATAAAGTACCCGAAGCCGTGCGTGTCGAATGCCCACCGGAAGCCGAAGAACGCCTGCGCGCGCTGTTCGGTAAGGATTTCCGCGCCGAGATGGCGGCGATGCTGCCCCCGGCCACGCTCGATCTGCGCGTCAACGTCTTTCGCATCGGCCGCGAGGACGCGCAGAAAAAATTGCGCGAAGAAGGGATCGAGACCGAGATCACGCCCTATTCGCCCTGGGGGCTGCGCTGCCGGACCAAGGCGTTCCTGTCCGAGAGCAAATTGTTCCGCGACGGGCTGATCGAGATTCAGGATGAAGGCTCGCAGCTCATCGCCCTTGCCTGCGGTGTCGATAACAGCGGCTTGCAGGTGCTCGATTATTGCGCCGGCGCGGGCGGCAAGACGCTGGCGCTCGCGGCCGCCATGGGCAACAAGGGGCGCATCGTGGCCATGGACAGCGAGCCCGCGCGTCTGGAGAAAGCGCGTGGCCGTTTCCGCCGCGCCGGCGCGCACGACATCATCGAAGTGCGCCCGCTTACGGACGAGAAAAGCCGCAAATGGCTGCGCCGGCAGAAGGGCACGTTCGACGTGGTGCTGGCGGATGTCCCCTGCAGCGGCAGCGGTACCTGGCGGCGCAATCCCGATATGCGCTGGCGTCAATACGGACCTGCGTTAAACGAATTACTGAACGTTCAGGATGAAATCCTCGACCGCGTCGCGGGCACGGTGAAGCCGGGCGGGCGGCTGGTCTACGCTACCTGCTCGCTGTTTCGCGAGGAAAATGAAGACCGTATCGCCGCTTTCTGCGCGCGGCACCCGTATTTTCGTACTAGCACATTGGACATCGTCAATCCCGCGGAAAGCTTCATGCGCCTCTCGCCGCGCCGTCACAACACCGACGGTTTCTTCGCCGCTTTATTAACGCGCGTCACAGATAATTGACGAACGCCCGCGCGCGGGTGTAGAGCTTCGAACGTCGAGACTGAAGATCTCGCGTTCCCGCTGCGTGGAGTAAATAAAGATGGTGTTGCCACTCTCTGCCCTTGAAGGCATCAGCCTTTCAGAAATCAAAAACAGGCTTAGCGAAGAAGGATACCGGCCAGTGCGTGAAACGGATACGCGCACCGCTTTCGCCGGCTCAGAGGACATGATCTGGATCTCGCGCAATCCCGATGTGTTCGGGGCTTTTTACGAAGCCTGCCGCCGCAGCGACAACAAGCTGCTTCCCCGTGTCGAGGCTCACCAGGTCGTGAATGGCGGCGATTACCATGCCGCGCGCACTGAAAGGCTTTTCACGCTTGAGGAAATAGCGCCCTCGGCCGATGAAAATCGTACGCAGGGCGGCATTGCCCGCGCCTATTCCAGCTACCCGCTCGGCGACGAGATCCATCAAAGCGTCCATGCCGGCATGGCCATGAGCGAGGAGATGGAGGGTCTGGTCTGCGTTCTCGAAAAAACCATCATTGCCTCGCTCAATGGGCCGTTTGAGGCCGCCGCTGTATTCAGCGCCGATCCCGGCCGGATCATGTTCCGCAAAATGGGTGACGGCCTCCATCAATGCGTCTACGCCGATCCGCTGGACGACGAAACCTCGTTCGATGCCGCCATAAGGTCGCTGGCGCGGCTTAAATCCTGCCCGCACCGCAAGCCATCCTGAGAGAAGTCAGGCCGCTTTGCTTTTCGCCGCCTTGCGCGCGCGCTGCGCGGCTTCCACCATGTTCTTCAGCGCGGCTTCGGTCTCGGGCCAGCGGCGGGTCTTCAGCCCGCAATCGGGATTGACCCACAGCTGATCCTCGGGGATCACGCGCGCGGCCTTTTCCAGCAGCGCCGTCATGTCCTCGACCGGCGGCACGCGCGGCGAATGGATGTCGTAGACGCCGGGGCCGATCTCGTTCGGGTATTTGTAATCCACGAACGCGCCCAGAAGCTCCATGTGCGAACGCGAGGTTTCGATCGAGATCACATCGGCATCCATGGCGCCGATGGAATCAATGATGTCGTTGAACTCGGAATAGCACATATGAGTGTGGATCTGGGTTTCGTCCTTCACGCTGCAGCTTGACAGCTTGAAGCTTTCCACCGCCCAGGCCAGGTAAGCCTTCCACGCGGCGCGGCGCAACGGCAGGCCTTCACGGATCGCCGGTTCGTCGATCTGGATCACGCTGATGCCGGCTTTCTCGAGGTCCGTTACTTCATCGCGCAGGGCCAGGGCGATCTGGCGGCAGGTGTCGCTGCGCGGCTGGTCGTCGCGCACGAACGACCATTGCAGGATCGTCACCGGCCCCGTCAGCATGCCCTTCATCGGCTTTTTGGTCAGCGACTGTGCGTAAACGCTCCAGGCCACCGTCATCGGCGCCGGACGCGCCACATCGCCGTAAATGATCGGCGGCTTGACGCAGCGGCTGCCGTAAGACTGCACCCAGCCGTTGCCGCTGAAGGTGAAACCCGAAAGCTGTTCGCCGAAATATTCCACCATGTCGTTGCGCTCGGCTTCGCCATGGACCAGCACATCCATGTCGATCTGTTCCTGGAAGCGCACGACGTGCTCGATCTCCTTCTTCATCGCCGTTTCATAGGCGGCCTGGGTCATGTCGCCCTTCTTGAAGGCGGCGCGCGCCTTGCGGATGTCTTCCGTCTGCGGGAATGAACCGATCGATGTGGTGGGGTAAAGCGGCAGCTTCAGCGCGGCGCGCTGCTTTTCGCGGCGGACAGCGAAGGGGCTGCGGCGCGCGCTCATGGCGGGCGTCACCGCGCTCAGGCGCGCCTTCACATCCTTGTTGTGGATGCGCGGGCTGGTGCGACGGTCGTTCTGCACTTTGTCGCTCTCGGCCAGAAATGCGGCGATGGCGGCGCGGCCTTCATCTGCACCCTTGGCGAGCGCCGCGATCTCGGCGAGCTTCTGTTTGGCATAGGCCATCCAGCTTCTGATCTGCGGATCGAGTTTCTTTTCTGCCTCCAGATCAACCGGCGTATGCAGGAGCGAACAGCCGGGCGCGACCAGAACGCGGTCCTTGCCCAGCGCTTTCACGGCCTTGTCGATCAGATCCAGAGATTTCGTAAGATCGTTCTTCCAGATATTGCGGCCGTCGACTACGCCCAGCGACAGCGTTTTATCGGCGGGCAGCGCCTTTAAAACCGCATCAAGTTGCGCGGGCGCGCGGCAGAGATCGATATGAAGGCCCGCAACCGGCAGGCTGGCTGCGAGTTCGGCATTGTCCTCAAGTCCGCCGAAATAGGTCGCCAGCATGATCCGCAGGCCCGGCGCGGCGGCGACCAGGGTTTTATACGCGCTCTGATAGGCATCGCGGTACCGCGGTTCGAGGTCGAGCGTCAGCGCCGGTTCGTCGATCTGCACGTCGGTCGCGCCTAGGCTTTGCAGTTTCTTGAGAATCTCGCCATACACGGCCGTCAGCCCTGGCACCAGCGTACAGCGGCAATCGGCGAAACCCGCTGTCTTGCGTGCAAGAAGAAGGAAGGTCATGGGCCCGATCAGGACCGGGCGGGTTTTGAACCCGGCCGCTTTGGCCTCGCTGAATTCATCGAATACCTTGCTGCCGGAGAGTTTGAAGCTCTGTCCGGCCTCGAGCTCGGGCACGATATAATGGTAGTTGGTATCGAACCATTTGGTCATGTCCATCGCCGGCGCGACCTTGCTGCCGCGCGCCATGGCGAAATATACATCCTTGCCCACGGTACCGCCCTGCCAGCCGTAACGCGCGGGCACACAGCCGACAAGCGCGCACATGTCGAGCATCTGATCGTACAGGGAAAAATCGTTGCTGGGGATCACATCGATCCCGGCGTCTTGCTGCAGCTGCCAGTGGCGGCGGCGCAGATCGCGGGCGGCGTCCTCAAGCGCGGCTTCCGGCATTTCCCCTTTCCAGTAGGACTCGAGAGCCTTTTTAAGTTCGCGCTGAAGTCCGATGCGGGGAAAACCAAGATTGGCGGCCTGAACCATGTGAACACCCTTTCTTATAAAAATACCTGAAAAACAGGGGCTTATTTAATCGCAAGCCCCAGCGCTTGGCAAGCCTTTCGTGGCAGCGTTGCGTTGTTGAGTGTGTAGAAATGGATATGCCCGACGCCCCCGGCGCGCAGGCCTTCGCACTGGCGGATCAGGATCTCCTCCGCCACAACTGCGTGGTCGTTGCTGCTTTCAAAACGCGCGCGCAGCCACGCCGGCACCGATGCCTGGCAACTGGCGGCGAAGCGCAGCATGCGCTCGTAGTTCAGAACCGGCAGCACGCCCGGCAATACGGGCACGCGCACGCCCATGGTATGAGCACGGTCGCGGAAACGGAAAAACACGTCGTTGTCGAAAAAGAACTGGGTGATGGCCCTGGTCGCGCCCGCTTCGCACTTCACCTGCAGGCGGCGGATGTCGGTATCGAGGTCAGGCGCCTCGGGATGCTTTTCCGGATAGGCCCCCACTGTGATCTCGAAACCGTGGCGCGCGCGCAGCGCTGTCACCAGATCGGCAGCATAGGCGTAATAAGAAGAATCCGGAAGATTGCGCAGCGCCGGATCTTTCGGTTTGTCGCCACGCAGGGCGACTATATGACGAATGCCGCCCCGCCACAGCTCCTCCGCCATCGCCATCAGCTTCTCGCGCGGCGTGGTGATGCAGGTCATGTGCGCCCCCAGCTTCGCCGTCGTTGCATGCTTGATCTGCCACAGCGCCGCAAGCGTGGGGTTCTCCGCACCCTGTCCCTGCGCCTGCCCGCCCGCGCCGTAGGTCACGGTCATAAAGGCGGGATCGCACGAAGCCGCCAGCGCCAGCGTCGATTCATGCAGAAGCTTCGCGGCCTCGGGCGTCTTGCCGGGGAAGAACTCGAAACTGACTTTGAGGGCGTCGAAAGACAAAGAGCGGCCGCCTTTCGCTTAAGCGGCCGCGGCGGGCATCAGCGCGCCGAAGGCCTTGATGAAGCCCTGCATGGCCCGGGCCATATTGTCGCCGCAGGTTTTGCCGACCGCCAGAGTCTGCTCGTGGCTCAGCAC
>CAZNYM010000015.1:0-1719 GCA_964577255.1 uncultured Pseudobdellovibrionaceae bacterium
GCCGGCAGCGTGCGGGCGCGGGTGCGGGCGGCGCGTCACACCGCCAACCAGCGCTTTATCGAAATACAGGATGCGCACAGCCAGACCCGTCAGGATGTCATAACCAACTGGGAGAACCTGCAATCCGCCCGCGCCGAGATCAAGTCGCGCGAGGCCGAGGTCGAGGCCAACAACTACGCCCGCGAAGGCGTGCGCCAGGAAGCGCAGCTGGGCTCCCGCACCATCCTCGACGCCCTGAACGCGGATCAGGAGTATCTGGACGCCCAGGTGGCCCTGACGACGGCACGGCGCAATGAAATCGTGGCCACGTTCGCGCTCGCCAACGCCCTGGGACTGCTGACCCCGGCGACGCTGGGATTCGCCGACGCAGCCTACAATCCCGACCGGCATCTGAAAGAATCAGACTGGAACATGCTGGAGACGGGTGTGGATATCGATCCGGCCCGCTGAAAAAGGGCTTTTGACAAGCTGTTATCAATAGTAGAAACTGAATCGGATTAATGTGTTGATTCAACAGCGTTTCTTTTTTCATGGCTGACAAAGCACCCGAACAGGAACCTTCGATCGAGGAGATCCTCGCCTCCATCCGTCAGATCATCTCCGACGACGATGAGGATTCCGAGGCCAAGCCCGACAAGGCTCCTGAGACGGCGCCCGCGCCGGCCGAGCCCGCGCCCGATGTGCTGGAACTGACCGAAGTGGTGAAGGAGGAGGCGCCACCACCACCTCCGCCGCCACCCGCGCCCAAGCCGCCCATCGAAGTCGAGATGCGCGACGCCATTGAGGAAGAGGAACCCGCGGCCCCGCCGCCAAAACCAGCGGCATCGCCGCCCCAACCCGCGAGGCCCGCCATGGACAAGGGTAAGGATTCTCTGCTGACCGATCAGGCCGCCAACGCGGCGCTGGCCGGTTTTTCCCGCCTGGTCAGTCACACGCCGGTCGAGCGTTCCGATCATCCCGGAGGCATTACCTTGGAAGACATCGTCCGCGAACTGATGCGTCCGCTTTTGCGCGAATGGCTGGATGAGCATCTGCCGCCGCTGATCGAAAAGCTGGTCGAGCGTGAGCTGGAGAAGCTGGCCCAGGAGGCCAAGGAAGGGTACTAAGCCCTCTTTTTCCGAAAAATCCCCTTGTTTCGGCACGGCCGACTCTCTAGTTTTCACCCATTATGCTGGAAAAAACCTACGATCCCGCCGCTCTGGAGCAGGCCCGCTATCAGCAGTGGGAGAAATCCCGCGCCTTTACCCCCCATGCCGAGGGCAACGAAGCGCCGTTCTGCGTGATGATGCCGCCGCCCAACGTGACGGGCAGCCTGCACATGGGCCATGCCCTCAACATGACGCTGCAGGACATCCTGACCCGCTACAACCGCATGAAGGGCAAAAGCGCTTTGTGGATGCCCGGCACCGACCACGCCGGCATAGCGACCCAGATGGTGGTCGAGCGCAAGCTGGAGGCCGAGGGCCGTAAGCGCCGCGACATGGGCCGCGAGGCCTTTCTGGAGAAAGTGTGGGAATGGAAAGCGGAGTCGGGCGGCACGATCGTCAACCAGCTGCGGCGCCTGGGCACCACGCCCGACTGGAGCCGTGAGCGCTTCACGATGGACGAAGGATTGTCGCGCGCCGTGACGCGGGTGTTCGTCCAGCTTCATAAAGAGGGACTGATCTATCGCGACAAGCGCCTGGTTAACTGGGATCCCAAGCTGCACACCGCCGTTTC
>CAZNYM010000015.1:1819-22996 GCA_964577255.1 uncultured Pseudobdellovibrionaceae bacterium
CGCAGCGGCAAGACCGAATTCGTGCCCAAGCAGTGGGAGAATACTTATTATAACTGGATGGAGAACATCCAGCCCTGGTGCATCTCGCGCCAGCTGTGGTGGGGGCATCAGATTCCCGCGTGGTACGGCCCCGACGGCTCGATTTTCGTCGAGGAAACCGAGGCCGAGGCCAAGGCTGCCGCGCGCCTGAAATTCGGGGAGGATGTGCCGTTGCGGCGCGACGAGGATGTTCTGGACACCTGGTTCAGCTCGGCGCTGTGGCCGTTCTCCACGCTCGGCTGGCCGGACAAGACCCGCGAGCTGGCGAAATACTATCCCGGCGACGTCCTGATCACCGGTTTCGACATCATCTTCTTCTGGGTCGCCCGCATGATGATGATGGGAATCCACTTCATGGGCGATGTACCCTTCAAAAAGGTCTATATTCATGCGCTGGTCCGCGATTCCAAGGGTCAGAAGATGTCCAAGACTAAAGGCAACGTGATCGATCCGCTCGATTTGATCGGCAAATTCGGCGCGGATTCTTTGCGTTTTACCCTGACCGCCATGGCGGCGCAGGGGCGCGACATCCGCCTGTCCGAGGAGCGCGTCGAGGGCTACCGCAATTTCACCACCAAGCTCTGGAACGCCGCGCGCTACTGCGAAATGAACGAATGCCGGCTCGATCCGGCTTTCGATCCCGCGCGGGCACAGTATATCCCCAATCAGTGGATCACAGGCGCGCTGGCGGATTCCTGCGCGCGGATCGAGCAGGCGCTGGCGGATTACAAGTTCAACGAGGCGGCGGATGCCATTTACCAGTTCGTGTGGGGAGCTTTCTGCGACTGGTATCTGGAATTCACCAAGCCGGTGCTGACCGATGAAAAAGCCGATCCCGCCGTGCGCGCCGAGGTGCGGGCGACGACGGCCTGGGTACTCGACCAGATCCTGATCTTGCTCAACCCCTTCATGCCGTATCTGACTGAGGAGCTTTACGCCCACCTGGCGAAGCGTCCGGCCGGCACCATGCTGCTCACGAGCCCGTGGCCGGCTTACCCGGCAGGTCTGACGCGTCCAGCGGCGATGCAGGAAATGGACTGGCTGTGCCGCGTGATTGCCGCCATCCGCAGTGTGCGCGCCGACATGAACGTGCCGGCGGGCGCCAAGGTCAGGTTGCTGGTCAAGGACGCTGCGCCCGCGACGCAGAAGCGTTTCAAGACTTACGAAGAGATACTGCGCCGCATGGCCCGACTTGAATCGCTGGAAATGGTGCAGGGCGCCATTCCTTCCGGCTCGATCCAGACCGTGGTGGATGAAGCCGTTCTGGGCCTGCCGATCGCGGACATCATCGATCTCGACAAGGAAAAGGCCCGCCTGAACAAGGAAATCGACCGTCTGACCGGGGAAATAAGCAAGGTCGTTCAAAAGCTTGATAACAAAGAATTCGTCGCCAACGCGCCCGAGGACGTTATCGCGGAGCACAAAAGCCGCAAAGATCTGGCGGAAGAGACGGTTAAGAAGTTATCGCAAGCGCTTAAGCAGCTGGGCGCGGCCTGAGCCGCACCGCTTCGCATTTCCTCTCGACACTTCAGCTCCGTTTGGCTAACCTCTCCCTAACAAATAACGATACAAGCACAGGGAATACGCTACTATGGGTAAAAATTCTTCAGCCGATCAGCTGGCGGCCGGCTATGCCCAAGCTGCCGATGACCAAAGGGAGGCCGAAGAGGCCGCCTTCATTCGCGAAAAAATCAAGGAATATGCCGACAGGCTGACCGCCGCGCGGGAGGATATCGCCACCGAGATTTTCGGTCAGGACGAAGTGATCGCGCATATGCTGGGTTGCATGATCGCGGACGGCCATATGCTGGCCGAAGGGCTGCCGGGCCTGGGAAAAACCAGCCTGGTATCGCGCCTGTCGCGCGTGATGGGACTTGAAAGCAAGCGTATTCCGTTCACGCCCGATCTTACGCCTACCGACATCACCGGCGGGGAAGTCTGGGACGAAAGCAAAAGAGAATTCACCATGGTCAGGGGGCCGGTGTTTACCCAGTTCCTGCTGGCGGATGAAATAAACCGCGGCTCGCCGCGCACGCAATCGGCCCTGCTGGAAGCCATGCAGGAACGGCAGGTGACGGTGAACGGGCAAAGCCTGATACTTCCGCAGCCCTTTTTTGTTTTCGCCACCCAGAACCCGATTGAAAGCGACGGCACCAATATTCTGCCCGAAGCGCAGCGCGACCGCTTCATGGTAAAAATCAATTTCGATTATCCTGACCGCGAGTCCGAGCGCCGGATCATGACGTTTGAAAGTACGGCTGCCGTCCGCGACGTGCGCGCCCTGTTCGAAAGCAGCGCGCAGGGCAAGGCCGCCCTTGACGATGTGCAGAATGGCAAGAAGAGCACCCTGCGCGCTCATTTTGAGGCGCAGGATTTAATACGGATGCAGGCTCTGGCGGCACGGCTGCCGCTGTCGCAGGGGTTCCAGAACGCTGTGATGGACGTTGTGCGTGGCGCCCGGCCGGATTCAGAGAGTGCCAGCAAGCTGATAAGTGAAAAAGTACAGTGGGGCCCCAGCCCCCGGGCGGCCCAAGCTTTCGCGGCCATCTGCCGCGCCCGGGCATTGATGCGCGGTGATCATGCTCCGGATATCGACGATATCAAGGCCGTGGCGCCGCTGATCCTGCCGCACCGCATGCAGCTGAAACACGCCGAATACAGGCGGGAAAGAGAGACCTTCCGGACTATTCTGGATGAGTTGACGCGTAAACTATAAAAAACAGGGAGCTTCTATGATGACTATCTCACTCCGATCGGTATTCGCATACCCCGGGCGCTGGGCGGCTGCCGCCGTGCCGGCGCTTGCGGCCTTGTCATTCAACGCCAGCGCCCACGTTCCTGCCGAGGGTCCTGATCATGATCTGCTTGCGCCTTTTGAGGGCACGGTCAAACATATGGAAAAAGAAGGTGGCGGCAGCTGCTGCCATATGGAGGACGGGTTCGGCAATCTCGAGGAGCAAAGATATTTGGGCGAGGACGGCGGGTATCACTACAGGGTTTTGGTTAAAGTTGATCTGAAAGGCGAGCCGCTTAAGGGAGGACCGCGCTGGATCTACATTCCTGATTCGGTGGTTCTGAGTAATGAGCAGGTCGCCGCCGTGTGCGAAAAGGTGCGCAAAGATCCGGATATGTCACAGTCCGACAAGGACACCTGCCTTCATCCGCCCTTTAACATGCTGTGGTGGAGACCGACGGAGTCGCAAGGTGGCGCAGGGCCCTATGGCGGGCCGTTTCAGGGTATGCGCACCGATACCATCTATTGCTACATTCCGCGCCCGGCGCTGCGGTAATCCGGAGTGGCCATGAGCAAGGGTTTGGGATTGTTCTTTTCCTCGGCGGTTCTGGCAGGGGGGCTGGCGGCTTCCGGCGGTGCGCAGGCGCATGTGCCGGGGGAAGGGCCGCAGCACGACCTGATGGAGCCTTTCAAGGGCACCATCATGCATATGCGGCAATATACGGGCGGCAGCTGCTGCGACATGAAGGATGCCGCCGGCAACCTCGAGGAAGAGCGTTACAGGGACGAACGAGGCCTGACCCGCTACCGTGTCAAGGTTACGCACGATCATAATGGAAAAGCGTTAGAAGGCGGGCCGCGCTGGCTCGATGTGCCGCCCCAGCATGTCCTTGACGATGAACATATCGCCAAGGTGTGTGAGGAAATCCGCAGCCTCGAAACGCCGCCCGCGGATGCCGAGACCTGTCTACATCCGCCTTTCAACGTGCTGTGGTGGCTGCCGGCGCCGCCGCTCATGCCTTTCATGGGAATGAACGGGCGCTATGGCTACAAGGTGGAAGATACTGTGCTTTGCTATATTCCGAGGCCAGTGGTGAGATAGGAGATGCCGATGAAAACAGGGCAGAAAATTTCTTCGGCATTTGTGCTGGGCGCGTTTGCCCTGGGCCTGAATGCACCCGTGCAGGCCCATGTGCCGGGGCAGGGTCATGAGGGCCATGACCTGATGACACCCTTTACTGGCCTGATCATGAAGGCATACAACCCCAGAACCAAGGGGCTGTGCTGCAATTTCAAGGACGCGCATGCCAATCTGCGGGAAGAGAGATATTACGCGGACGGCATTCTGCGTTACCGCGTTCACGTCCCGGATGGCCAGGGCAGGACCAGGCCCCTTGAGATCCCGCCCGAGAGCGTGCTGTCGGCCGATGTGGCGGCCGAACAGTGCGAGGAGCTGAAGCGCAAGCAGCCGGACAGCGAAGAAGCCAAGACCTGCAACGTACCCAGTTTCAACGTGCTGTGGTTCCTGGAACCCGGTGTTAACCCCTATAACAGCATTTACATTGGCGAAGATCACGTTTTTTGCTATTTACCCGTGCAGCATTTGAGATAGGACGGCGGCGCGCATGCGTTCAGGATTTAATATAGCGGCAAAAATGACGGCAGGGCTGCTGCTGGCGGGCGCATGCCTGGCTTCGGTGCCGGCGGAAGCGCATGTGGGTGTCAGTGATCAGGATATGAAGGCCTATGAAGGGTTTGTAGTTCAGATGCGAAAACCCGATGGCAGCAATACCTGCTGTGATGGCAAAGATGCCGTTTTTAATGTCGATGAAGAGATCGTGACGGATCCGCAGACCGGAGAAAAGAGATATTTTGTCTATCTGACCCACGATCTTGACGGGATACCTTTGCCGGAAAAAAGAATTAGAAAAGAAATTCCACCGCAGGTCGTTCTGACGGTTGAATATGCCCTATCGGTTTGCGCGAAGATCAAGCGCGACAACCCTGGCAGCCATATGGCCCAGACATGCGAGCCGCCGCCCACCAATCTGCTGTGGATCGGTGCAGTCTCGGAAAATGGTGTGGTGCATTGCTATTATCCCAAACCGCGCGGGCGTTAGGCTCAGGGTTTGGGTGCTTCCGGTTTCGGTGCTTCCGGCTTTTGATTCTGGTCGTTCTTGTAAGAACCCGTCAGTGCATAGACATACATATTGATCCCGGCGCGCAGGGTCAGTTCCTGCATTTCCGTTCCTTCGCCCGTTGTACGCCCGGCCCAGGCAGCCGGCCAGTTGCCGTCTGTCAGGATAATCGAAGACGTATTGTCGTTCGCGGCCGAAGGCACGCTGACCCAAAGCGGCCGCAGCGATCCGGCGGCGGGCAGGGCCGATTTGGTGAAGTGGGAGCGGCGCAGCAGGTGGTCGGGCCCGGCCTGGACAAAGCCTTTGAGACCGACCGCGCCAAAGACACGTTCGAGGTCGTAGCAGCGGCCGTCCGGCCTGACTTCCGAAGCCTGCACGATAATGACGCCGCCTGAATCGATATAGGATTGCAGCTTCTTCTGTGCGGATTCCGAAAGCGCGGGCGTGTCGCGGCCAAGTCGCCAGTAAAGCACGCGGAAAAACAAAATCTCGTCCCGCTCCAGGTCAAGCCCGACGATTTGCTCGGAAGGGGCAATGGATGTGCGGCGCTGGAGCTGCGCCGCTAGGCTGGAAAGACCCGTGGCAACCAACTGGTTCTCGGCTTCATGCGGGCCCCTGACATAAGCGAGATGGACATTGTTGGCGTAGGGTAGCGTGGCCGCGGAAGGGGGCGGCTTCGGCAAGTCCGGCGTACCGGCGGCCAGAGCGGCGTTTGTTGCGGTGCAAGCCGCCATGGCGAGCGCTGTCGTGATTTTTCTGAAGTCCATTTTTGTCCCTGTCATTATATTTCATAATATCCGGGCAGGCAGAAGCGAAGCACCCGCAGGACATGAAACTTATTGACTCGTTTTACCCCGGCTGCAACCATCAGGTCAAATAACAAAAAAGAGTAACAACAGGGACGCAGATGGGCCTTTGTAAGAAATTTGCCGCGAGCGCCGCTACGGCTGCCTTAGCCTTTGGCCTGACGCAGTCTGCCGACGCCGTGGACGAAAGCCGGCTTTCCACAAGCTGGACGGTCGCTCTTGCCCCCAAACCCCTGCAGCCTTTGGCCATCGATCCGTTTTATGCCGCTGGAGGAATGGCGGCACTGGCGCTGTTGCTGGCTCTGCGCGGCCGCGGGCGGCTGCAGGGCACGTGGCTGCGCGCTGGCGCGGCAGGCGTTCTGGCGACGGCGATTGCCAATCCAGAGATCATAAAGACGGATCACGAGCAGCAGCCCTCGGAAATCGTGATCATCGCCGACAAGACGGCCAGCCAGTCGTTGGGCGGCCGCGACATTCTGACCCAGGCCGCCGCGCAAAAACTGGCGGCGCAGCTGGGAGACAAAAGCGACATCAGGGTACGCCTGGTTGAAGTGTCGGGCGTGGCCGAAGGCACCGGCATCGACGGCACGTATCTGTTCGGCGCTCTGGAGACCGCCCTGACGGATATTCCGCGCGACCGCCTGGGAGCTGTCGTCATGATAACCGACGGGCAGGTTCACGACGCGCCGCGCGATCTTGGGCCCTGGGCGCAGGGTTATCCGGTGCATGTGCTGCTGTCAGGCACGCAGAACGAATTCGATCGGCGGATCGTTGTCGAGCAGTCGCCCGCCTATGCCACGACCGGGGAAAGCCAGACCATCACATTCAAACTGATCGATGAGGGAAAAATGCCCTCAGGCGGCGGCAAGGTGAAGGTTGACATCAATATCGACGGCCAGAAGGTGCAATCCGTCTTCGCTCAACCCGGAAAAAGCGAGGATGTGAAGATTACCCTGGGCCACAGCGGGACGAATTACATTGAAATCGTCACCGCACCGCTTAAGGGCGAGCTGACGGACGTCAATAACCGTGCCGTTTCCATGATGGAAGGCCTGCGAGAGAAGATGAACGTGCTGCTGATATCTGGACGGCCCAATCCCAGCTTCCGTATGCTGCGCGATACGCTGAAGGCCGATCCCGCCACCAATCTGGTTCACATCTCGACGCTGCGCCTGCCCGGCACGCGCGACAAGACCCCGGTGGAAGAGCTGGCGCTTTATCCGTTCTCGATGAACGAGGTTTTCGATCCCGACAAGCTGGAAAAATTTGACCTGGTTATTTTCGATCACTACGAGAATTATTATGTGATTCTTCCCAGCTTCCTGGAAAACATCAGCGCGCGGGTGAAGGCCGGCGGCGCGCTGCTGGTGATCGCCGGGCCTGAGTACGAGGGCAACCTGAGTCTGTACAAGACGCCGCTTAAATCTGTCCTCAACGTCGTGCCCAATGGTCAGCTTGACGAGGCGTACTACAAACCGTCGCTCAGCGACAAAGGCCGCCGCCATCCCGTGACCCGCGATATGCAGGATGAAAAGGGAAAGGACATGCCGTGGGGCTCCTGGTCGCGGCAGGCGGGCGGCGAAGTCAAGGCAGGCACCGTGATCATGGAAGGGCTTGATAAAAAGCCGCTGCTGGCGCTCAACCGCGAAGACAAGGGCCGTGTTGCGATGCTGATGTCTGACAGCCTGTGGCTGTGGAAGGCCGGGTTTGAGGGCGGTGGGCCTTACAACCAGCTTCTGGCGAACGTCAGCCAGTGGCTGCTGAAAAATCCGGCGCTGGAGGAGGAATTCCTGGCTCTCAGGCAGCAAAACAACGAGGTGATCGCTACGCGCTATACCATGGAAGACAAGGTTCCTTCCGTGACCCTTCGCACGCCCTCCGGGAAGACGCACAAGCTTGCGCCCCGGCAGGAAAAGCCGGGCCTGTGGCAGGCGCGCCTGGGATCGCAGGAGTTAGGGCTTTATAGCGCCGAGCAGATGACATCTGACAAGCGGATACTAAAGACTTTTATCAACGTCGGCCCCGAACACCCCCGCGAACTGCAGAATCCGCTGGCGACGGAGGCGCTTTTGAAACCCCTGGCCGACAAGACGGGCGGCTATATGGGGCGCCTGGGTGGCACGGCGGCGGAACCCGTACTGCCGCGCTTTGAAGCGGCGCAGGCTGGGCAGGGCTTTGCGAGCAAGGACTGGATGGGTTGGCGTCAGACGGAGATCAGGCAAGTGAAATCAGTCGAGCGCATGCCAGTGCTGCCGCCGCTCGCGGCGTTTATCCTTAGCCTGGGCATGCTCGCCACGGCCTACGCCCGCGAAAGCGGCTTTTCCTTCCGCAAAAAGGGGGGGGCCGCGCGCACGCCATGAAGAACGCTTTTAAGATAGCGGCCGGTACGGGTCTGGCGTTGACGCCCTTCGCGGCCACGGCGGCGCCTTTGAGCATCGGCGCGCTGACATTCCTTTCACCCTGGTTTCTGGCGGCGCTGCCGGCGGTGCCGGCGCTGTGGTGGCTGATGCGCCGCACGCCGCGCCCGCCCGAGAAGGTCGATTTCCCTGCCGTCAGATTCCTGTTCAATCTTGAATCAAAGAACCTGCAGCCGATGCGCATGCCGCTGTGGCAGCAGATGCTGCGCTACACCGCTTTTGCCTGCGTCATGATGGGACTGGCGCAGCCGCGTCACAACCCCGAGCCGCCCCTTGAAGGCAAAGGTCCTCTGAAGATGGTGATCGACAATGGCTGGCCGTCCGCCCGTTTGTGGGAGCAGAGCCGCCAGAAGCAGGAATCCATTCTGGCGCGCCTGGAGGAAGAGGGGAGGCCGGTGGTTATCATCCCGAGCGCCGCGCCGGGACAGGCATCGAGTACACTGGATGCCACAGAGGCACGCAAGTTTATAAAAGATCTTACGCCGATGCCCTGGGCCGACGACCACAAAGGCGTTGCGCAGGCGCTGGATAAGGCTGATCCGGGGCCGGTCGTATGGTTGAGTGACGATATCGAGGGCGCGGATACTGGGGCACTGATGAATAAGCTGGTCGCGCAGGGCCGGGCGCAGATCGTTACCAATGACGGAGCGCAGGCACAGCATGTCATCTACCCTGTCAAAAGCGACGATAAGGTTTTATCGGTGTCCGTGAAGCGTGGCGTTGCTAAAGCCGAGGAATTTGTGACACTGAGCGCCAGCGATGATCAGGCAAAAGTGCTGTGGCAGGATACGCTGCGCTTTGCCGCCGGGGAACTTGAAAAAACGGCGAAGATCGAGGTGCCGCCGCACATCCGCGCCCAGCTTTCACGGGTTTTTATCAATGGTGAGAATACGGCAGGCGCTGTCCTGCTGCTGGATGAACAATGGCGCCGGCGCCCAGTCGGGGTTATTCGTCAGGGAGGCGAGGGTGATGTGCAGCCTTTGCTCGAGGAAGCCCGCTATATCGAAAAAGCCATCAGCCCTTATGTCGAGCTTCATCAGGGCACGCTCGACGTGCTGTTGAAGGAAAAACTGGCCGTGCTGATCCAACCGGACTCGGCCGCCGTGGCACGGCCTCTAGTGCCGCAGATCAAAGCCTGGGTGGAGCAGGGCGGCACACTGTTGCGCTTCGCCGGGCCGCAGCTGGCGCAGACCAGAGCGCAGGACGAGCTTTTGCCCCTGTTGCTGAAGGAAGGGCCGCGCACGTTTGGGGAATCGCAGTTCCTGGGCAGGGAAAAAAGCAGGATTGCAGCGTTCGGTACGGATTCACCGTTCGGCAAGCTGACGCCCCCGGCAGATATCAGCATCAATAAGCAGATGTTGCCGCGCACCGACCTGCAAACGGGCGCCAAGATATGGGCCCGGCTTGAAGACGGAACACCCCTTGTCAGCGCGCGGCAGATGGGCCGGGGCTGGGTGGTTCTGGTTCACACTGGCATCGATCCTGAATGGTCGGATGTACACCTGTCGGGATTTTTCATCGACATGCTGCGCAGTGTCGTGACGCACAGCGCCGGACTTTCCGCCGGATTCGAAGGGACGGCCAAGGCACTTGCGCCCCTGCGTGTCCTTGACGGCCAGGGCAAGGCGGTGGCGCCGGGGCCGAATATCAAGCCCCTGACGCGCACCGCGGCGGAAAAAGGCGAAATCAACGCTCAGACACCGCCGGGGCTGTACGGCAACGAAAGTGTCAAGCACGCGCATAACCTGGCCGCTTCGCAGCCTTCTCTGAAGCCGTTGCCGCCTGTGCCGCAAGGGATAGGGCAGGGGCATTACAATGTTGACCGGCGGGAAAGCGACTGGTCGGGATGGCTTCTGACAGGGGCTTTGTTGCTTGCGCTGGCGGACACGATGGTATCGCTGTACCAGCGTGGGCTTTTGCGCGGCGGCCAGCAAAGAGGGCAGGCCCGGGAAAGGAAGGTTGTGCCATGAGCAGGATTATAAACCTCCTTGCCGCCGCCGATGAAACCTATGCCCAGTTGCCGCCACGGGTGGAACTGGAAGTGGAGCGGCTGCGCCACAGCCTCAACGACCACGGCCTGCGCCGCCTGCGCAAGGCAGGCGCGGGCACGGAATTTTTTGAAGTGCGCCCGTTCCGCCCTGAATCCGACGAGCGGCGCAAAATTCACGCCCGTAAAAGTGCGCAGGCCGGCAAGCTGATGGTGGTCGACAAGGAAAGCGAGATCCGCCAGCATTTTTACCTCTGGCGCGACGGCAGCGACTCGATGAACTACAAATCAGCGGAAAATCTGCTGAGCAAGAAGGAGTCCGCGGAAGTGATGATGCTGGCGCTGGCGCGTTACCTGGCCCGGCATGAAGACGCTATCGGCATGATGGACAGCCGGGGCGCTTATACGGGTTCTTACGTCGCCGAAGCGCTTTCCGGGGCGCTTGAGGATGTAACGATCATCGCCGGCAATCTGCCGCAGATGCAGCACCGCTTGCCGCGCCACAGCACGATCGTGCTTTTCAGCGACTTTTTCGCGGATTCGACGAATCTGGAAGAGAGTCTCGCGAGCCTTTCTGGTCAGACGCACGAGGGCTACGCCGTCATGCTGCTGGATCCGGAGGAGGTGGATTTCACCTTCAAGGGCAATAAGGAATTCCATGGCATGGAAGGCGAAGGGTCCATCAACCTGCACGCCGAGTCTGTGCGCGACGATTTCCGCGCCGCCATGCGCCGCTACAGCACCTTGGATCTGCCGGACATCTGCGCGCGTTATGGGTTCAGGCTTATTATTCAGCGCACCGACCGACCGCTTTACGAGGGACTGGGCGCGCTTCTTGATACCCAGGACTACAATCAGGCATTGGAGGCCCCGAAGCCATGAGTAAAAGTCTTCACCGCCTTATCAAAGGATTTGCCGTTGCCACGAGCCTAAGTCTGGCCCTGAGTGCCGGCGCTGCCGAAGACGCCAAACAGGCCGAAACACAGGCCCATAAGGAATTATGCAAGAAATTTAAGGTGGCCCGCAGCGCCAGCCGCTACAGCCTGCCGGATCTGACATCGCAGCCGCCCGCCGGGATGAAGATAGAGATCGTGGTGGTAGAGCGCGACGGTTTAAACCAGGAGGGCCGCAGCGAGGCCATTACCTGCCTGCTGCCCCAGCGTCCGTTCCGCAATCCGGCCGCGGTGACATTAGGCGAACTGCGCCGCAGCCTGGCGCAGGACACAAGGGAAGCGCCGCGTGTTGCGGCGCGGCTTGCTAAGCTCGCGCAAGGTAGCGATATGCAAGCCACCGACCCGCGCAATCTTGCGTTTCTCAGGGAAATCCAGAAGAACCTGAAAAAACAAAAAGGGGTGAACGACCTTGAGGCCGTTGTCAGCGACATGTGGCGGCTGATGCTGGCGCTGGAGGAGGATTACCTGACTCCGGCCGAAAAGGCATTGCGCGCGGCGCAGAAGGCTCTGGATGACGCGCTGCGCCAGGGAGACGATCGGGCTTTGAAAGAAGCTTTCGACAAGGCCCTCGATGCCCTGAAGGAACAAATCGAACAGGATAAGAAGAAGGAAAAAGATCCCGAGGAGCAGAAAAAGCTGGATGAATTACGCAAGCTGCTCGAGGAACTGCGCGACATGGCGAAAGATATGCAGAAAATCGATCCGGAAGCGGCCGAGAAAATGAAAGCGCAGCTGGATAAAGCCCAGAGCAAGAAGGATTCCGCGAGCAAGGACCGCAAGAAGGACGCCCAGCAGCTTAAAAAAGACATCGAGAATATGAAGAAGATGATGGAGGCGCAGAAGATGAAGGATCAGCTTGAGGAGCTGATCCGTGAACAGGAAGAGCTTCTAAAGGACACCGCCGACGCCAGCGACGCACTAAAGAAGGAGCTTTCCGGACTTAGGAAAGACCTTGAAGAGGCGGCGAAGAAAAACGCCGAAGAATCCCAAAAGCAAGCTGAGGCACAGAAGCAGAAACAAGAGCAGTTAGAGCAAAAAAAATCTCAGCCGCAGAAGAGTAGCAAGCCGAAGGACGGGGAAGAGAGCGATCAGGAGAATCAGGAAGGACAAAAAAGCCTTGATCATGAGCAGGAACGGGAGGAAAGCGACGAAGAACTCGACGAGCAGATAGATAAAAGCAAAAAGAGACAGGAGCAGCTTGAGAAACTTAAAGAGGAGGCCGAAAAGCTCGCCGAAGAACTCAAAAAGCAGCGCGAGCAGAACAAGCCCGCAGACAAGAAACAGCTTGAAAAGGCCGTTGATGAACTCAAGAAGATGAAAAAGGAACTCAAGGAGAAAAAGGACAATCCTGAGGAGGAAGAGGAATCCGAAGGCCAGCCGCAGGACAAAAAGGACGGCAAAGACAAAAAGAAGAAAGATCAAGGCGGTCAGCAGAAGGACGGCGAGGAGAAAGACCCGTCCGGCCAGAAGAAAGACAAGAAGCAGGGGCAGCAGGGTCAGAAAGAAGAAGATCAGCAGCAGGAAAACGAGAAGGAACAGGGCCAGCAGGAAGGCCAGAGCGGCAACAAGATGGGCTCAAAACCCGCCAGCCAGCAAGGCAACGGGCAGGGCGGCGGCGAAGGGCAATCCCAGAAGCTTGGGAAAAAGCAGAAACAGCTGCAGCAGAAAGCTGAAAAGCTGGGCCAGGAGATGAAAAAGAAGGAAATGCCCTCGGACAGTGTCGAGAAGGGGCAGGAGAAGATGGGCGATGCTGCCAGCAAGCTGGGCGAGGGCGACCCGGGTGAGGCCATGCCTAAGCAAAACGAAGCCCTGGAAGCCCTGAAGAACGGCCGGCAGGAAATGATGCAGCAGATGATGCCGGGCGACAAGGAAGGCGACGGGCTGCAGGGACAGCAGGGCAAACGCAGCACGCCGAATAACGAAATATCCGGGCACAATGTGCGCGGCGAGGAGTTGCATGTCGACCCCGCCGATGAGAGCAACAGAACCCGCAATGCGCGGGAGTTGATCGAAAGAAGACTGGGCGCGCCGGGCCTGACCCCGCAGAACCGCCTCTATCTTGAAAGATTGCTCGAGAAGGCTCCCCCGGGCACAGCAGCACCGGCACCGAAGCCCTGATTATTCCACCGTGATAGCCGGGATCTGCCACGAGGGCAGCGGGGTGGCGCCCGGCTTTTGCGGCGTCGTGATGATCACTTCCCGCTGCGTCACGCCGTGATCTTCATCCGAGTTGTAGCGCATCTGCATCGAGCCTGGTTTTTTGGCGTCGGTGGAAAGTCCGTGCAGGACGACTTTGGGCGCCCTGTCAGGGGTAACGGCAAAGTGCCAGGTGGGCCCACGCTCGATGGCGATGATCGTTTTTTCCTTCAGCAGCGGAAATTCATACTCAAAAGCCGTTGGGTCGGCGCTGCCGGGGACGGGCACGATGGTTTTCTTGAGCGGAATAATCTCGCCGTTGACGCCGATTTTGGTCTCGCTGCCATAGACCAGGACGGTCATGGTGCTTGTCTTGTGGGCGACCAGGCCTTTGTCGGGCGTTTTTTCGGTCAGGTCGGGCAGGACGGGTGCCTTGATTCCTTCGGGCGTCTTGACCCAGGCCTTGACGGCAAGCGGCGGCAGCGGCGCCACAGGCACCGTGAAATTGAAGGTTTCGCGCAGGCGGTCGGGCCCATCCGTTCCGGCGGTGATGCCGGCGAATACAGCGGTAAGAACCGCGGCGGCATAGAAGCCACGCTTGCGGCCAGGCAGCGACAGATCCGCCTTGCGCGAATTCAGGCGTCCGGACCATTGCGCCCAGGCATCGGCCAGGCGGTATTCCCACAGGCGCTGCTGCACGCCGTCATGCTTCTCATCGAGCCTGTCGGCCAGCAGGTGGGCGGGATGGGTTTTACCTTCGAAGTTGGAATCAAGCCGCTCGATGGCGGCCCGGCGGGGAACCAGATATTCACGCGCCCGCATGACAAGCGGCGCTGCCGCTGCGATGCCAAAGGCCGCGAGGCTGGCGATTTTTCCGGCGGGCGGCAGCATGGGCAGCAGGTTGGACCACACCGCGCCCGCGAACAGCGTGAGAGCACTTGCGGAACCCATCAGCCGGGGCCAGAGCCGTTCGAGCAGGATGCTGCGGCGGGCCTTGCCGACGCGCGATTCAAATTCCCGTTTGATTTCGGGGATGCTGCTTAAATTTCGACCGGACTCCCCTTCCTGCCGGGGGAGGTCGAATACGGGGTCCCTGTTCATTTTTGTCCTTAACGGCTTTTTTTGTTTATACCCCCCTTTATAGCGCCGGGGGCGGGTTCGGGAAAGCACTTTAGCAGCTTTTGTGCGGTGCATATATACGCTCTGTGTACAACCGCCCCGGATTTGCCCGGAAACTTGACAGGAATTGCGATAAACGGGTAGCTGTAGCCCTCGAATTGTATAACTTTATTCATAAACAAGGGAGATGCGCATGGATGCCAGCACGACCGCTTGCGTAGGCAGGATGACAGACGAAGGCCTGATGACGTACATGAGGGAGATGGCGGAGTCGTGCCTGGACAAATGGCGTTTCGGCGGCGCAGATGAAAAGACCGATCCCGAAACGTCGCGCCTGCTTTTCGCTTTCAAATGCGTAGCGTGTGCCCGGGTTGAAGATGGCAAGGCCTCGCCGAGGCTTCGGTCATTCGTTGAGGGGATCAAGATTGGTCTTGAGGAAGATTGCCCCATTTTCGACGTGGCTGTGGCTGATGCGATTCAGGTTATGGACATGTCACCAGACATTGACGCGATAGCCGCTAACCCGGCCCCCGCAAGAGCGCGTGTGCCTTCTTAGGAATCCGCGCTGCATGAATGAAACAAAAACGCCCCGCAAAGGGGCGTTTTTCGTTAGGGCCGTGCAGGCCCGACTATTTCTTGGTGGCGTCGGTGACGGTTTCGCCCGAAAGGAACGAGCCGAAGCGGCCTTCGAACTTGCGTAGCTGTTGCTTCTCGACCACCTTCTGGGTGCCACCCTGCCAGGCGGGATGGTTCTTGGGATCGACGTCCAGGCGCATCACGTCGCCTTCCTTGCCCCAGCAGCTGCGGGTCTCGTACTCGACCCCGTCGGTCATTACCACCTTGATGGTATGGTAATCGATCTGGAATTCCTTCTTCTTTTTCGCGTTCGCGGCGGCTTCGGCCATGGCAATCTCCTGATATCAGGGGCGTTTTCTACCCGGTAATGCCGGGAAATTCAAGCTTTTGTTACGTCTTATTTTTACATAATTATTTATGCGGGAGCGGGTTCAGATCGTTTCTCCGCGCATAATCCGCATCATATTGCCCAGCATTTCCACGGCTTCCGCGCGGGGGCGCTGGAAGCAGTTGCGGCCGATGATCGAACCCTGGCCGCCGCCTTCGTAAATGGCGCGAGTGTCGTCGTAGACGCTGAATTTATCCTTGGTATTGCCGCCCGAAAAAATCACGATCCGGCGGCCGCTGAAACAGGAGCGCACGACTTCGCGCACGCGGTCAGCCTGGGTTTTGATCGGGATGTTGTTGGCCTGGAACGCCTTCTTGGCCTCGGCATTTTCAAGATAGTCGGAGGGCAGCTTGACCTTGACGATGTTCGCGCCCAGCAGGCAGGCCATGTGCGCGCCATAGGCGATGGTGTCGATGGCAAGTTCGCCCTCTTTAGAGATATTGCCGCCACGCACGTAAGACCACACGATCACGGCTAGACCGACAGCTTTCGCCTCGCGGGTCAGTTCGCGCAGTTCTTCGTACTGGTCGTACATCGCGCCCGAACCGGGATAGATGGTGAAGCCGATGCCGGCGCAGCCCAGGCGCAGGGCGTCGTCGATGGTGGCGGTGACGGCCTGGTCGGGGTTGGTTTTTTCAGCCGAGAGGCTGTTGGCGCTGTTCATCTTCAGGATCAGCGGAATCTGCCCGGCGAACGTGTCACTGCCGGCTTCAAGCGGGCCGAGCGGCGCGGCGTAGGCGTTGCAGCCGGTGTCGATCGCGAGCTGGTAGTGATAGAAGGGGTCGTAGGCATCGGGATTGACTGCGAAGCTGCGCGCCGGGCCGTGCTCGAAACCCTGATCGACCGGCAGGATAATCATCTTGCCCGTGCCGGCAAGGCCGCCATGCATCATCATGCGCACAAGATTGGCCTTGGTGCCGGGGGTTTCGCCCTCATACCAACTGAGGATGTTCTTTACGGCGGGGGTGATGGCGGGCATCTGCGTTCTCTCCTGAAATGCGAATGGCGCAGACTATACCAGCCTGCGCCATGCGGAAAAAGTATAAACAGCCGGTGCGGTTAAATACGCGGCGCGGAGGTGGGCGCCGTTCTGACGACGGCGGGCGTAAGAGAAGCGAAGGTCATGGCCGGGGCGGTGCCGGGGCCGATATGAAGCTTGCTCAGGTCCGCAGTGAAACGGGTCGCGCTAGGTTGTCTTGCCATCGTTATGCTCCTTCACTATTCCCAGTTCGATCAGGTTGCTTAATGCGCGGCTTTCCGTCGTTGAAGGGCCGCTATACAAACCCTCCGCGATGTCCTGCCGCGAGGCACCCCCTACATCACCGGCCAAAGCAAGGATCTTGGCATCGCGGAGCGTAGGTTTGTGCTCACGAAATAAACTTATAAAGGTAATGAGGAAGTTTTTCAAGCTCTTATGTGAAAATTCAAAACTTTCCAGAGCATAACCCAGGCTTTTCCGGGAATATCCGCAGATTTGCAGGGGAATTTCCCGCCCGTCGGCGCTTCCCTGCCCCCGGGTGATACAACCATAGTCATAAAGCCACTCAATATCGCGGTTCAGGGTGGATTTGTCGACTTCCAGCCGGGCCATGATTTCAGCCTGGGTGGTGCCCGGAAATTCGTCGATGTCGGCCAGAATGACCGCCCGGCGGATGGTGCAGGACGGCTCGCCCCCCAGCGCATCGACCAGGTGGTCGATGATCTGGCCTATTTTCTGGGCTTTGGAGGCCGTGATATCCTTGGGTAAGGTTTTCATTTCGTTCACTTTATAGCATGAATATTAACACTCCGCGTCCGTTTTTCCAATAAATATGGGAAATAGCGGCACTGCCGCCATTTAACCAATTGATATAACTATATATTACTTAACCCAGGCTGGCCATTTTAACGGCCGTGTCAAGCATACGGTTGGAGAAGCCCCATTCATTGTCGTACCAGGACATGACCCGCACCATGGTGCCGTCGATGACTTTGGTTTCGTTGAGGGCGAACATGGAAGAATGGGGATCGTGATTGAAATCGCCGCTGACCAGTTCTTCGGCGTAGCAGCCCAGGATGCCTTTCAGCTCGTTGCTGTTGGCG
The DNA here is from genome assembly GCA_964577255.1 of uncultured Pseudobdellovibrionaceae bacterium. Taxonomy (GTDB): domain Bacteria; phylum Pseudomonadota; class Alphaproteobacteria; order Micavibrionales; family Micavibrionaceae; genus Micavibrio_C. The sequence continues at coordinate 19,195 of CAZNYM010000015.1, forward strand.
GCTTTTTTGATCAGCTCGCCGATCTCCTCGGCGGTGGTCGCGCGCCTGGCGACGAATTTGAAATCGACCAACGAAACGTTGGGTGTCGGCACGCGGATGGCAACGCCGTCGAGCTTGCCCTTCAGTTCGGGTAACACCTTGCCCACCGCCTTGGCGGCGCCGGTGGAGGTGGGGATCATGTTGAGCGCGGCCGCACGGGCGCGGTGCAGGTCCTTGTGGTTGGTGTCAACGATGCGCTGATCGCCCGTGTAGCTGTGGATCGTGGTCATGAAGCCGTGCTCGATGCCGATGGCCTTGTTCAGCACGTAAGCGACCGGCGCCAGGCAGTTGGTGGTGCAGGACGCGTTCGAGACGATCTTATGATCCTTGGTCAGCTTGTCGCTGTTGACGCCGTAGACGACGGTGATGTCCTCATCCGTCGCGGGGGCGGAGATCAGGACTTTCTTCGCGCCCGCCGTCAGGTGCTTGCCCGCACCGTCACGCGTAGTGAAAATGCCCGAACATTCCAAGGCGATCTCGATGCCGTTCGCCGTCCAAGGCAGCTCGGCGGGGTCTTTTACCTGCACGCATTTGATCTTGTTCTTGCCGACGATCAGCACGTCGTTGCCTTGGGTTTCGACTTCGAAGGGGAAGCGGCCATGCACGGAGTCGTATTTCAGCAGATGGGCGTTGGTGTGAAGATCGGCCAGATCGTTGATGGCGACGATCTCGATATCCTTGCGCCCGGATTCGTACAGCGCGCGCATGACCAGGCGCCCGATTCTGCCAAAACCGCTGATGGCTGCTTTTGTCGACATTCGTATTCTCCTGACTGAAGTACTTTGCGTTTAAATATGCTTTTTAGGGAAGGGGGAAGGCGCTCTGCCCTGGCTCTCGATCGCGGCATCCACGGCGGCCTGGAAGGTCTCCAGCGTCATGCCGGCTTTTTCAGCTGAGATGGCCAGGCTACGCTGGCGAGCGGCATATTCGGTGAAAGCGCCGGCGATTTCCTGTTCCGAAAGTTCACTCACTTCAAATTCTCCTTCACTTTGGCGACGACATTATCAGCGGTGATGCCGAAATGTCTATAAAGATCCTGATAAGGGGCGGACTCGCCGAATGTTTCCATGCCTACGAACACGCCGTTGCTGCCGAGCAGGCGATCCCAGCTCTGGCGCACGCCGGCCTCGACCGCCACGCGCAGCACCTGCTTTTCATCGCCCAGCACCTGGTCGCGGTAGAAATCCTTCTGTTTCATGAACAGCTCCATGCACGGCACCGACACAACGCGCGTGCCGATCTCGGCGGCTTCCAGTTTTTCCTTGGCTGAAAGCGCGATTTCCACTTCCGAGCCGCTGGCCATGATGACGACGCGGGGTTTGGCCAGCTTGGTCTCGCGCAGGATATAGGCGCCCGAGGCGCTGCGGTTTTCCTGCATGCCGTCATTGTGCCGCGCCGTGGGCAGGGCCTGGCGGGTGAGTGAAAGCAAAGAAGGGCCGGTGCGGTTGTTCAGCGCCGTTTCCCAGCATTCGGCCGTCTCGACGCCGTCGCACGGACGCATAACGAGGAGGTTGGGAATGACGCGCAGGGCGGAGAGATGCTCGACCGGCTGGTGCGTCGGGCCGTCCTCTCCCAGGCCGATGGAATCGTGCGTCATGACATAGATCACGCGCTGTTTCATCAGGGCCGACAGGCGGATGGCCGGGCGGCAGTAGTCGGCGAAGCTCAGAAACGTGCCGCTGTAGGGGATGATGCCGCCATGCAGCGCCATGCCGTTCATGATCGCGGCCATGCCATGCTCGCGCACGCCGTAATGGATGTACTGGCCCTCGAAATGCCCGGCACTGATGGCGGCGGGACCCTTGACCTTGGTGTTGTTGGAGCCGGTCAGGTCGGCCGAGCCGCCGATCAGCGTTGGCAGGGCGGGCACGAGCTTCTCAAGCACCTCGCCAGAGGTCTGGCGCGTGGCCAGCTTGGGCGCATCGGCGAGATATTTCGCTTTCAGGGCCTGGATCAGGGGCTGGATCGTCTGGCTGACGTCGCCGGCCTGGGCCTGCATGAATTCGGCCTTATAGCGGTTGCTCTCCAGGTTGCGCTGCCAGGCCAGGCATTCGCTCCGGCTGCGCTGCCCGACGTGACGCCACATCGCCAGCACTTCCGTCGGGATGACGAAAGGTTCGGCCTCCCAGCCCAGCGCCTTGCGCGCGCCGGCGATTTCCTCAGGCCCCAGCGGTGCGCCATGCGAAGAGGCGCTGCCCGCCTTGGTCGGCGCGCCGAAGCCGATCGTCGTCTTGCAGCAGATGATGCTGGGCCGGTCGGACAGCTGGGCGTGCTGGATGGCGGTCTGGATCGAGTCATGATCGTGGCCGTTGACCGTCTGGACGTACCAGTCATACGCCTCGAAGCGTTTGCGCACGTCGTCGGAATAGGAGAGGGACGTTGGCCCGTCGATGGAGATGCCGTTGTCGTCGTAGAGGACAATCAGCTTGCTGAGTTTCAGATGACCGGCGAGGGCGCAGGCCTCGTGGCTGATGCCTTCCATCAGATCGCCGTCGCTGGCGATGACGTAGGTGAAGTGGTTCACCAGATCACTACCGAAGCGGCTGCCCAGCATGGCTTCGGCGAGCGCGAAACCGACGGCGTTTGAAATACCCTGACCCAGCGGCCCGGTGGTAGTTTCGATGCCGGCCTCGGGCATAACTTCGGGGTGGCCGGGGGTCTTGCTGTGCAACTGGCGGAAGGATTTGATCTCGTCCAGCGGCATTTTTTCATAACCTGTCAGAAAGAGCAGGGCGTATTGCAGCATCGAGCCGTGCCCTGCCGACAGGATGAAGCGGTCGCGGTCGGGCCACTCCGGGGTGCGGGGATCGTATTTCAGGAAGCGCGAGAACAGGACGGTCGCCACATCCGCCATGCCCATCGGCATGCCGGGATGGCCGGACTTGGCTTTCTCCACCGCATCCATCGCCAGGGCGCGCACGGCGTTGGCCATCAGCCTGTAATCCAGCTCCGGCGCGGCCTCGCTGTCTTTGGGCGTCTGCTTGAAAACGAACTTCATGGCGCGATCCTGCCTGTCTGTTTTGTTAAGGTGAGCCATAGAAACATGCGGTTTTCCTGCGGTCAATCGGCTTCATTAAGACACGCGGAGTGTCGTTATCTGTGGGTTTCTTGCGTCGCAGCCGGGCTGGCTATTGACCGCCCCGGCCGGGATTGCTAGCTACTGTTGTCCAGCTTTTTTCAGGGAGAGTCCCGGAATGTCGGCCGTAAAGAGAGCGGTTCAGTCGCTTAACCATTCCGTCAGCCGCCTCGAAGCGGCGGCGCAGAAGCAGAGCCAGAAGATCGTCCAGCTGCGCGCCATGCCGCCGCAGACAGATCTGTTCGCCGCTGCCGCCGCGCCGTCGTCGCTGCTGGCCCGCAAGCTCGACCTGGCGATAGAAAAAGTGGAGCAGCTTCTGCAGGAAGCCTGAGGGGAGATATGGCCGACGTCAACGTAACCATTCACGGCAAGACTTACAGCGTCGCCTGCGACGACGGGCAGGAGCGGCGCGTGGCCGAACTGGGCCGCTATATCGACTCCCGCCTGCGCGAGATCGCCGCCGCCGGCGCCGCCAGCAACGAGGCGCACCTGCTGTTCCTTGCCTCGCTGGTTCTGGCCGATGAAATTTACGAACTCCGCGACGTCGTCAACGACCTGCGCGCCCGCCCGCCCAAGATGGTGAAGGAGCAGGTGACCGTCCGCGAGGGCATGAGCGCGGATGAAGAGACAGAGATCATGCAGGCTATCGAATTGCTGGCCAGCCGCATCGACGCCGTGGCCGACAAG
>CAZNYM010000015.1:23096-38591 GCA_964577255.1 uncultured Pseudobdellovibrionaceae bacterium
GCCTTCGCCGCTTTTCTGGACATAACCATATATAAATGCTATATAAATGCCGGGGTAACGCTGCGGCGTTCGTGATACACCTTTATCCCTCGGGCCGATACTTATTTCGCGCGGGAGCTGTCCCTGCCCGGACCGTGGTCCGGAACATACGGCGCCCACCTGGTTTGTTGGGCCAGTAGCGGATTAGTTGCATGTACACGGCGATCGCGGCGTCCCCACCTTCCTTTTTTTCCCGGATTCTGGATGACCGATAAAGCGACCCTCAGACACGAAGCCTTGAAATTCCGTGAAAGCATGGCGCTTTCGGTCGAGGATTTCGAGGCGGCGGCCGCCCTGTTCGCGGAGTGTATTTCCGTGCCCGCTGGCGCGGCCGTGGCTTTGTACTGGCCCAAGGGGCGCGAGTTCGACGTGCGGCCGCTGATCGACGATCTTCTGAACAAAAAAATCACCTGCGCCCTGCCGGTGATGCAGAAGGACTCGAAGGAGCTTCAGTTCGCGCGCTGGGATGAATCGGTGCCCTTGGTTGAAGGGCCGTTCGGGATCATGCAGCCGGGCGGCGATCCGCAGTGGGTGGAGCCCGCCATCGTCGTCGTGCCGCTGCTGGCCTTCGACCGCCACGGCCACCGGCTGGGGCATGGCGGCGGTTATTACGACGCCACGCTCGCCGCGCTGCGCGCGCGCAAGACCATCGTGGCGGTGGGGATCGGCTATGCCGAACAGGCCGTCCTCTTTAAACTCCCGGCCGACGAACACGACCAGAAGCTCGACTGGGTCATTACGCCGCAGAAGGCGCAGAATTTCAGCAAAGGATAATTCATGAGAATTCTTTTTATCGGCGATGTGGTAGGTCGCACGGGGCGGGACGCGGTGACGCGCCATCTGCCGGAGCTCAGGAAAAACCTGAGGATTGATACCGTCATCATCAACGGCGAGAACGCCGCGCACGGCTTCGGCATCAAGCCCGAGGTCTGCAAGGGGTTTTATGAGGCCGGCGCCGATTGCGTCACGCTCGGGAACCACAGCTGGGACCAGAAGGAGATCATTCCCTATATCGATGGCGATCCCCGCCTGGTGCGGCCGCTCAATTATCCCAAAGGCACGCCGGGGCGCGGCCATACGGTGCTCGATGTCGGCGGGCGCAAGATTTTGATCGTCAATATCATGGGCAACCTGTTCATGAAGGAGGGACTGGACTGCCCCTTCGCCGTGATGAACGAGTTCATCAAGGGTTATACGCTGGGGAAAAGCGTGCAGGCGATCTTCGTCGATTTCCACGGCGAGGCCAGCAGCGAGAAAATGGCTTTCGGTCACGCTTTCGACGGCCGCATATCGGCAACGGTGGGCACGCACACGCATATTCCGACGGCGGACGCCCAGATCCTGCCCGGCGGTACGGCGTACCAGACCGACGCCGGCATGACCGGCGATTACGACAGCGTGATCGGCATGAAAAAGGAAGACCCGGTGCAGCGTTTCCTGCGCAAGATGCCGACCGACCGCCTGAGCCCGGCGGAAGGCGAGGCGACGTTGTGCGGCTGCGTGATCGAAACGGACGACAAGACGGGGCTTGCCGTTTCCATCGATCCGGTGCGGGTGGGCGGGCGGTTGAAGGCGACCTAGAATTCTTCGGTGAAATCGAGCTTATAGCTGCTGTGATTGTAGGGGTAGTGCTCGAAATAGCGCATGCACGCCTCGTTCAGCGCCGTCTGCAGCTCCATGCCGTGACGTCCGCCTTCGCCCGTGATCTTCCCTGAAACCACGGCGCGCATGGTGGTGTGGAACGCCAGAATGATCTCGAGCGCGTCGAGGTCGGGCTCGATGATCACTTCAAGATACTGGATCAGGCGGTCGGCGATTCTGGTGATGAGCGGATACTGGAACATGCCGCCGTTGGCTTTGAGCTGCATGGCCGGGTAGAGCATGGCGGCGATCAAGGCTTCGGAGCCGTAACGCTCGTCGGCGTTTTTGCGTGCGCTTTCGATGCCGCGCATCAGGTTCTCGAGATACATGCCGGCGAGCGGCTGGAAATCCACCGCGTTGCTTTCCAGCAGCGCCTGCGCCTTGTTGAGGATGTCCTCACCCAGCCCGCCCGATCCGACCTTGGCCTTGAGCGTGTTGGGGGGCTTGATGAACTCGGCGCGGCGCCGGGGCTCCTGATTGAAATGCTGGGGGAAATCCCGATCTTCCGGTTCCATCGGCGGCCTCACGAAAAATCAATGTCATCGGGGTTGATCTTGAACTTATCGCCTTTCTCAAGGCCCGCCTTCTCGCGGATGCGGCGCAGCGTTTCATGCGCCTCGCTCTGGCGGTTACGGCTGTCGCCGGCGTGATAGAAGGGCTGGGCCCGGTTGTTGGGATCACTTTCGCGGCGGCGCGGCCCTTCGTAATCGCCCTCGGCGCGCTTGCGGCGGCGGTCGGGGCCGAAGAAATCGGTCGAGCGCACGAACTGGCGCGGCCGCTCGATCACCTGCGCCAGGCGCTTGTAGAGATCGCGGGCGCTGAAGGGCTTGACCAGGAACTCTGTCACCCCGGCGTCGCGGGCCTGGAACACCCGGCGGCGCTCGCTGAAGCCCGTCATCAGGATGATCGGTACGTAAGGATTGGGGCTGGCGGGATCGTTGCGGATCATGCGGGTCAGGGAAATGCCGTCGAGCTTGCGCATCATCCAGTCGGCGATCACCAGGTCGGGGTTGTATTCACAAAAGCGCGGGAATCCCACATCGCCGTCCTGGGCCGTGATGACGTGTCCGACGCCAAAAGCCAGCAGGAGGGATTTCACCACCTCGAGCATCGGCAGATTGTCTTCGACAACCAGCACGCTGATCTTGTTCATTTGATAGGACATGTGGAGAACGCCCCGGAATTCCAATAAAAAGTGGGGAAAATCATAACATTGATTCTGCGCCCAGGCCAGACGCTGAACGGACGACGACACCTCTTGTCATTTGCGTAAAAATCCGGCATTTTGAGGTTAGTTGTTTCCGTTATGTTCTTATTCGATACGTAAATCATGGCCGGTCATTCCCAGTTTAAAAACATCATGCACCGCAAGGGCGCGCAGGATGCCAAGCGCGCCAAGCTCTTCACCAAGGTGGGGCGCGAGATAGTCGTTGCCGCCAAGCTGGGAGGTGCCGATCCGGCGGCCAATCACCGCCTGCGCGCGGCCATCCTGGCGGCGCGCGAGGTCAACATGCCAAACGACCGCATCAAGCGTGCGATCGAGCAGGGTTCGGGCGCGGGGAATACCGACAATTACGAGGAAGTGCGCTATGAAGGCTACGCTCCCGGGGGCGTGGCGGTGATCGTCGATGCCCTGACCGACAACCGCAACCGCACGGCGGGTGAAGTGCGTTCCTATTTTTCCAAATATGGCGGCAACCTGGGCGAAACCAATTCCGTCAGCTTCATGTTCGACCGGGTGGGAGAGATCGTCTATCCGCTCGCCAAAGCTTCGCCCGAAGCGATGTTCGAGGCCGCCGTCGAAGCCGGGGCCGAGAACTGCGAGAGCGACGCGGAAACGCACATCATCCATACCGGCCTTGGCGATTTTGCCGCCGTGCGCGAGGGTCTAGAGAAAAAATTCGGCGCGCCGGAGAAATCGGGCTTTGTCTGGAAACCCAACGTCATGGCTGCCGTGTCGGAGGAACAGGCCCGGAGCATCATGAAGCTGATCGATGCACTTGAGGACAACGACGACGTGCAGACGGTTACCACCAATTTTGAAGTCAGTGACGACGTGATGCAGAAGCTGATGGCTTCTTGAGAAGGGGCGTTCATGCGTATACTGGGCATCGATCCGGGATTGCAGAAGACGGGCTGGGGCATCATCGAAAGCCAGGGGCATCATCTTTCCTTTGTGGCTTGCGGTCTGATCCGCACCGCGGCCGAACTGCCGCTTTACGCCCGCCTGGCCATGATCGACGAAAGGCTTGAGATCGCCTGCTGCCAGTACCGGCCCGACAGCGCCGCGATCGAGGAAACCTTCGTCAGCCAGAACGGCGCCTCCACGCTCAAGCTCGGCTTCGCCCGTGGCGCCGCCATCGTCGCGGTGGCGCGGCAGGGGATCGCAGTCGAGGAATATGCCGCCAACCTGGTCAAGAAATCGCTGACCGGCACCGGCCATGCCGCCAAGGAACAGATGGGGATGATGATCCGCGCGCTGCTGAGCGGCTGCGGGGAGCCTTCGGCCGACGAAGCCGACGCCCTCGCCGTTGCCATTACCCACGCCCATCACGCGCAAAGCCGCGCCCGCCTGAAGGAGGCCGTATCGTGATCGCGCGCCTGGCGGGAACTCTTGAAAGTGTGTCGGCGGCCGAAGGGCTGGTCATCGACGTCAGCGGCGTCGGCTATCAGGTATTCTGCAGCGGCCGTACGGCGGCGCGCATCGGCGGCAAGGGCGATCGCGTCGCGCTTCTGATCGACACCCATGTGCGCGAAGATCACATCCATCTCTACGGCTTCTGCGATCGGCTGGAGCAAGAATGGTTCCGCCTTCTGACCAGCGTGCAGGGCGTGGGCGCGCGGGTGGGGATGGCCATCCTGTCGGCCTGCCCGCCCGAGCAGCTGGCGACCGCCATCGCCGCGGGCGACGCCGCTTTTCTGCGCCAGGCCGAAGGGGTGGGCCCTAAGCTGGCGGCGCGGATCGTCACCGAGCTTAAGGATAAGGCGGGCAAGATCGGCGTCGCGCCGGCAATTCCCGCGACGGCAGGCAAAGTCGCCGCCGGGGCCGGGCCGCAGGGATTGCAGGAGGACGCGGTGCTGGCCCTGATGGGGCTGGGTTACAACCGCGGCATCGCGTATAGTGCGGTGATGAAAGCCTGCGCCCGGCGCGAGTCGTCCGGCAAGGCCAACGACAACCTGCAGGCGCTGATCACGGATACGCTGCGCGACCTGGCGGCAGGATAAACAGGAGGAAAACGATGGAAAATGCAAAAACCACAAATCACACGCGTCAGACTGTATTGATGATCGCCGCGGCCTTTTTTGCGGTAGCAACTCTCAGATATGCGGATGATCTCTCTGAATACATAGTCCACAATGTTCTGGGTCATAAAAACTATGTTACGCATCTGAAAAAATGAAAGAGAGAAGATAGACGTGGAAAACAAGAAACCACAAGATCATGACAGGCAGTTCATGGATTGGCGGGAGACTGCGGTCGCGATTGCCTCTCTCTTTATGTCGTTGGCCATGCTGACCTATGCCGATGACGCTGTCGATTATATTGCTCCCTATGCCAATGATGCTGCTGAGCTCATCGCTCCTTATATTTCGAGCAATAGTGAGCTTGTCAAAAACCTGAAACCGTGAGCCGGTAAGTGAGTTTGTCCGCCGCCAAGAATCCTGATCTGCAATCGGCGCTCCAGCAGGATGAAAAGCTGGCGGAGGGGCCGCTGCGCCCGCTCAGCCTCAACGATTTCATCGGCCAGCCTTCGCTGAAGGACAATCTCAAGGTATTCATCAAGGCGGCAGCGCTGCGCGGCGAGCCTATGGATCATATCCTGTTTTTTGGCCCGCCGGGCCTGGGCAAAACCACGCTGGCACAGATCGTGGCGCGCGAGCGCGGCGTGGGTTTCCGCGCCACATCCGGCCCGGTGCTGGGCAAGGCGGGCGACCTGGCCGCCATCCTCACCAATCTGCAGCCGCACGATGTTCTGTTCATCGACGAAATCCACCGTTTGAACACCGTGGTGGAGGAAATTCTCTACCCCGCGATGGAAGACCGCCGCATCGACCTGATCATCGGCGAGGGGCCGGCGGCGCGCTCGGTGCAGATCGACCTGCCGCCCTTTACCCTGATCGGCGCGACCACCCGCAGCGGTCTTCTGACCAACCCGCTGCGCGACCGCTTCGGCATTCCGCTGCGGCTCGAGTTTTACCGCGACGAGGAACTGGCGCAGATCGTCGGCCGAGCGGCGCAGCTGCTGGAGATGAACCTTGCCGCCGAAGGCGCGCAGGAAATCGCCCGCCGTTCGCGCGGCACGCCCCGTATAGCAGGCAGGCTGACAAGGCGCGTGCGCGACTTCGCCGTCGTGCAGGGCCTGAAAAAAATCGACCGCAAGGCCGCCGACGAAGCGCTGCAGCGGCTTGAGATCGACGGGCAGGGTCTGGATTCCATGGACCGGCGCTACCTGCGCTGCATCGCCGAGAATTACGCCGGCGGCCCCGTGGGAGTTGAGACCCTGGCGGCGGTGCTGTCCGACCAGCGCGACGTGATCGAGGATGTGATCGAGCCTTATTTGATGCAGCAGGGCTACGTACAGCGCAGTCCCCGCGGGCGCATGCTGTCGGAAAAAGGCTTCCGTTACCTGGGCGTGAAACCTGTGCGCCCGCAGCAGGAATCCCTGCCTGAATTTGAAAGCGACAGCTAGGAACCGCGACCATGTCTTACGATAAAGTGCCGACCGGGTTGAACCCGCCTTTTGACGTCAACGTCATCATCGAAAACCCGATGGGCGGCGTGCCAGTCAAGTACGAACTCGACAAGGAAAGCGGCGTGATGTTCGTCGACCGCTTCCTGCATACCGCCATGCATTATCCGGGCAATTACGGCTTCATCCCCAAAACCCTGTCGGGCGACGGCGATCCCGTGGATGTGGTGGTGGTTTCAAGCGTGGCCGTCATGCCCGGCGCGGTCATGCGCGCCAAGCCCGTCGGCGTGCTGATGATGGAGGATGATGCCGGAACGGATGAAAAGATCATCGCTGTGCCCGTGCCCAAGCTTTATCCCTATCACGACAACATCGAGAGCCTCGAAGACCTGCGCCCCATCCAGCGCGAGCAGATCCGGCATTTCTTCACCCACTACAAGGATCTGGAGAAGGGCAAATGGTCGAACCCAGGCGCCTGGGGCAGCGCGGACGACGCCGCGCGCCTGATCCGCGAGGGGATCGAACGTTACAACAAGAAGAAAGCGGCCTGACGATGCACAGGCTGCCGTTGCGCGTTTATTATGAAGATACTGACGCCGGCGGCGTGGTTTTCTACGGCAGTTACATGCGCTACGCCGAGCGCGGCCGCACCGAGTTCCTCCGCAACCTGGGCTTTCTCAACAGCGATCTTCTGGCACGGGAAGGGCTTCTATTCGTCGTGCGCCGGGTGGAGGCCGATTATCTGAAACCCGCGCGGCTGGACGATGAATTGGTGTTGGAAACATCGCTGCTGGCTGTAAAAAATGCTAGTTTTGTCATGAAACAAGCTATATTTTGCCAGAATCAGATGATCTTCTCGATGGAGGTCGTGCTGGTCTGTGTGGATCGGGGAGGAAATCCCGTCCGGTTGCCAGATAACTTGAAGAACGCGTTCCAACCCCTTGTGGAGTCATAGAAAATGAACACTGACGCCATCACCGACCGCAGCGTGGATGCCGCAACCCTGGCGGGCAGCGTCGTGAACGACATGACTATGTGGGGCCTGTTCATGGAAGCCGACATCGTCGTCAAGGCGGTGATGCTGATGCTGGCGGCGGCGTCGCTGTGGAGCTGGGCGATCATTTTCGAAAAACGCGCGAGCCTGCGCCGCCTCAACGCCCGGGCCCAGAAATTCGAGGACTCGTTCTGGTCGGGCGAGCCGCTCGACAAGCTTTATCTGCGCATCAAGAAGGGCAAGATGGACCCGCTGATGCGCACATTCTCCGCCGGCATGGAGGAATGGCAGAACGGCGTGGCCGGAGGCCTGCCCTCGACAGAAAGCGTGCAAGCCAGTCTCAAACAGCGCGTAGAGCGCGCCATGGCCGTCACCATCAACCGCGAAATGCATGCGCTCGAGCGCGGCATGACATTCCTGGCGAGCGTCGGCTCGACGGCGCCCTTCATCGGCCTGTTCGGCACGGTGTGGGGGATCATGCGCAGCTTCACCGCCATCGCCAACACCAACAACACCAGTCTGGCCGTCGTGGCGCCCGGCATCGCCGAAGCTCTGTTCGCGACCGCCATCGGCCTCGTCGCCGCCATTCCCGCCGTGCTGGCCTATAACATCTTCACCACGGGCCTGGCGCGTTATGCCGACCGGCTGGATGCCTTTGTCAACGAATTTGCGGCCATTCTCTCGCGTCACCTGGACGCGCAGGACAGCCGTGGCAGTAACGGCCATAACACCACCACCAACGGCGGCAGCGGCGCAGGCGGTGGCAGCAGTTCCGGCCGCAAGGTGGCCTAGACCATGGCTGTTCAGCTCAGCAGCGGGGGACGAAGAGGATTGGCGCGGGGCCGCAGCCGGGCCTTCCGCCCGATGGCCGAGATCAACGTCACGCCATTCGTCGATGTCACCCTGGTGCTTCTGATCGTGTTCATGGTGGCGGCGCCGCTTCTGTCGGCCGGGGTGCCGGTCGATCTGCCGCGCTCCGAGGCCAAGGCCATCCAGGATCAGGACAACAAGCCGCTTGAAGTAACGGTCTCATCGGACGGCGTCATTTACGTGGGTGAAACGGCAGTGAAACGCGACCGGCTCATCAGCCTTCTTTCCGCCATGACCAATAACGATCCCGAGCGCCGCATTTTCATCCGCGCCGACCAGAAACTTTCGTACGGGCAGGTGATGGATGTTCTGGGCGCCCTCAACAATGCCGGGTTCCGTAAAGTCGCACTGCTGTCCGAACCTTCCGCAAAAAGGCCATAAAAGGCGGGGAGTCTGGGTGCCATGAACGCCACCATGTCCGTTCCGCCGCATGATCAAAATTTTCCCGGGTCTATGAAGCTCCCGGTGACGGTTTCGCTCGTTTTTCACGCCGCCGTGATCCTGCTGATGATTTTCGGCCTGCCGCACATAGCACCGTCGTTGCCGGTGATGGACATTCCGATCCCTGTGGAAATGGTGACGATCGACGACATGAACCGCACCAACGTGCCCGACGCGCGCATGGCCGAAAAGAAAATGGAGGAAAAGCCGGTGGAGGAACCGCCCAAGCCGCAGGCCCCCACCGTGACATCCGCCACGCCGCCCAAACCCGCGGAGCCGGAAAAGCCCAAGCCGGCGGAGCCAGAGGAGGCAGCGGCACAGGAAGACGACGTTGCCCCGCCCGAGAAAAAGCCCGAAAAGCCGAAAGAGAAGGACGCCCCGAAGCCGCCGCGCCGTCCGGTCCTGACCAAAACCGACGAGGCACAGGAGAAGGATTTCCAGTCCCTGCTTAAAAACCTGACACCCGAACAGGCGGCGGCGCAGCAGTCTCAGGGGACGGCCGCCGGCGAAAAACCCTCTTTCCTGGCCGCGCTGGGGGATCAGGTGACCATGACCGAGCTGCAGGCTCTGCAGGCGCAGTTCCGCCAGTGCTGGAACCTGGCCGCAGGAGCGCGCTACGCCGAGGATCTGGTCGTCGACGTAAGAATTTATGTTAACCCAGACCGGACCGTGCGCAACGCCGAGGTGGTAGACCAGTTCCGTTACAATACCGACAGCTTTTTTCGCGCCGCCGCCGACAGCGCCCTGAGGGCAACGCGCCATCCTTATTGCAACCCGCTTGATCTTCCGCCCGATAAATACGAACAATGGAAGGTCATGATTTTCCAGTTCGACCCGCGGCAGATGCTGTAACCGCCTAGGAGAAGGTAACGTTCCCATGCTAACCAGAATTCTTGCTCTTTCCCTCGCTCTCCTGTGTGGTTTTACCGCCGCGCCAGCCCGCGCCGAGCTGAAGGTTGCCATCACCCAGGGGATGATGGAGCCGATGCCGCTTGCCATCAGCGCCTTTTACGCGACAAGCGGAGCGGACACGGCCCTGGCGACGCAGATGCCGGAAGTCATTTCCGCCAATCTCGAGCGCACTGGGCTGTTCAAGCCGCTCAACCCGCAATCCTTCATCCAGGATCCCGCCTCGCTGCAGCAAGGGCCGCGCTTTAACGAATGGCGCGCGATCGGCGCCCAAGCGCTTGTGACCGGCACGCTAACCCGCACCGCGGACGGCAAAACCCGTGTGGAATTCCGCCTGTGGGATGTGTTCGGCCAGACGCAGAGCATCGGCATGGCTTACACCACCACGCCGCAGAACTGGCGCCGCATCGCGCACATTATTTCTGATGAAATCTATAAACGCATCACCGGCGAGAACGGCTATTTCGACTCGCGCATCGTCTATATTGCTGAAAGCGGCCCGGCCAATGCTCGGGTCAAGCGCCTGGCGATCATGGACCAGGACGGTTACAACCACAAATACCTGACCGACGGCCGCGCGCTTGTACTGACGCCGCGTTTTTCGCCGAACATGCAGCTGATCACCTACATGGCCTATTACAACGACCGACCGCGCGTCTATCTCTACAACATCGACACCGGGGCGCAGCAGGTGCTGGGCGACTTCTCCGGCATGACCTTCGCGCCGCGCTTCTCGCCCGACAGCAGCAAGGTGGTGATGAGTCTGGCCACCAACGGCAATACCGAGATTTACGCGATGGATCTGCGTTCGCGCTCGCCGCTGCGCCTGACCAACAATCCGGGCATCGACACATCCCCCAGCTATGCCCCGGACGGCCGCCGCATCGTGTTTGAATCGGACCGCAGCGGCACCCAGCAGCTTTACGTGATGAACGCCGACGGAAGCAACCAGCAGCGTATCACCTTCGGTTCGGGCCGCTACGGCAATCCGGTATGGTCGCCGCGCGGCGACCTGATCGCCTTCACCCGCATGTATCAGGGCCAGTTCTATATCGGCGTGATCCGCCCCGACGGCACGGGCGAGCGCCTGATCACATCGGCCTATCACGTCGAGGGCCCGACTTGGTCTCCTAACGGCCGGGTGCTGTCTTATTTTAAGGAAAGCCGCATGGGATCGCGCGGGGAGCAAACCTCGAGCGTATTCACTATCGATTTGACAGGCTATAACGAACGTCGCCTACCGACACCGGGCGACGGTTCGGATCCGGCCTGGTCGCCGATCAATCCTTAGAGCGAGAATTCCCGAAACGCCTCGATCACCTGCCGGTAGGTATCGCGTTTGAACGCGACGCCCAGGGTCAGGATGTCATCGAGCCTTATCCATTTCCAGGCGCGGAACTCGGCGGGGTCGTGCGCCTGAAGGTCGATATCCACATCAAGACCGTTGAAGCGCGCCGCCACCCAGGTTTGCTCCTGTCCGCCCCATTTGCCGTCCCATAATTTTCCTAGCAGGTGCGGCGGCAGGCGATAGCGCAGGGGCCGGTCCATGATCCTGAGGATATCCGCCTTGTCGGTGCCTACTTCCTCGCGTAATTCGCGGAAAAAAGCCTGTTCGATTTCCTCCCCGGGGTCAATGCCACCCTGCGGCAGCTGCCACGCGCCGGGATTGTCGATCCGTTCGCCGGCAAAAACCTTGCCTGCTTCATTGAACAGGCAGATACCCACGCAGGGGCGGAAGGGAAGATCGTCAGCCATGATTAAAATCCCGTGATGGCCGAAAGCGGCGCCAGGGTGAAGCCGCGCCCTTCGAGTGTCTGCAGCCACAGGGCCAGTTCGCTGCGGCTCAGAGCGGAAAGATCTACGGCGCCGGCGGCGTAGCCCTGCTCACGGGCCAGATTCTCAAGGCGGGTCAGCGCCTCGCGCACGCCTTGAGCCGTCGGGCTGGGCCAGCCGACCCAGACATCGATCTGGGCGAAAGGCGCGTTCATCCCCAGGGCCAGGCTTTGGCTCATGGTGCCTGTGTCGCGGCTGCTGCCGATATAGCCAAGGCCGCGCTTGAATACTTCAGAAAGCACGGCGCGCAGCGCGTTGGGATTCATCGAGAACAGGCTGTCATAAGGCGCGACAAGCCCTGCATAACCGCTCGCGCGGCTCATCAGCCAGTAGAGGCGGTCGGCGTTCTCTTTCTCCGAAAGTCCGGTCATGATCGTGTAGGGGCCGGGATCGCTGCGCGGATAATCGCGGGTCTCAAGCGGCAAAGAGAGCCAGATTTCATGCCCCTTGGCGCGCCCTTCCTTGACCCACAGCTCCGGATCGGCCGCGTAAGGCGAGAGGACCAGCGACACATCGGCCGGGAAATCCTTGAGTGCCGCATGGCTGGCGCTGTCGGAAATGCCCACGCCGTAAAGTGCCAAGGCCACGACCGGCGGCTCGCCCGCGGGCGCGGTCCAGGGCCGGCGGTAAGCGTTAAAGGGCGTGAAGCGGTCCTTGCCGGCGACGGGAACCTTACCGACGGGCTTTTCCTCGAACAGGCCTGCGACCGGCGCTTCGATCAACCCGCCCGCCGTACGCGGCAGCCCGGCAAACGGATCGGCATCGCTATGCCCGTCGTCATGAGCAGCGGCGGCTTCTTCTTCATGATGGGCGGGCGTCAGCTTGTGCTCTTCCCCGTGCGGAGCTTCGGCGTGTGTTGCGCTTTCCGCCGGCGCATCGTGGTGGTTCTCTTCATGAGCCGTAACAGTCGTCGGCGTGGGCGGACCCATGATTTCCTTCATAAAGGGTCCGAAGAGGGGCTTGTCTTCAACAACGGGTTCGGCTTCGGGTTCATGCTGCGCGGGCGTGGCGACGACTACCGGGGCAAGGGATTGCAGATAGGCGGGACCCTCAGACCATATATAAACCAGTGCCGCGCCGTAAACCAGAACGACAGCCGTCACGCCCTGGGCGAAGGCCCTGAAGAAATCGGCGGCGGCAGGGCTGGGCGCGGTTCCGGCTTCCGTCATGGGCGGGGTTGTTCGTCTTTCTGGGGCGCCGTTTCGACAGCCTTATCGGCCTGCTTGGCGGGCGGCATGATGGTGCTGTCTTCCTGGCGCAGCTCGTAAAGCGACAGGCCGCGGATCAGGTCGACGGCGCGCGCCAGCTGATAATCGTCCTTCAGCTTATCGTTCTTGACGGCGTCATCGTCCTTTTTCTTGTAGGCGGGGCCTTCCTTCTCGCCCGGCTCGGGATTCACGGGCGCGGGAGCGAAAGGCACGGGCTCTTCGGCCTTCTTGTCCTTGGCAGCTTTATCTTTATCCAGTGCGCCCGGAAGGTCGGCTTCGGAAATGCGGTCCTGATGCAGGCTTTCGATCTTGGACTGTTCGACATAGATGTCCGGATCGATGCCCTTGGCCTGGATCGAGCGGCCGGAGGGCGTGTAGTAACGCGCCGTGGTCAGACGCATGGCGCCGTGGCCCGACAGGGGGATGACGGTCTGCACGGAACCCTTGCCGAACGAGCGGGTGCCGAGAAGAATGGCGCGGCGGTGATCCTGCAGGGCGCCGGCCACGATTTCGGAAGCGGAAGCGGAGCCGCTGTTGATCAGCACGACAATAGGCAGGCCCTCGGCGATATCGCCCGGCGTGGCATTGTCGCGCTTGGTGTCCTGTTCGTGACGGCCTCGGGTGGAAACGATTTCGCCTTTCTCAAGGAAAGCATCGGCTACGGCAATCGCCTGATCCAGCAATCCGCCCGGATCGTTGCGAAGGTCGAGAATGATGCCCGCCAGCTTGCCTTTTTTCTTCTCCTTGAATTCGGCGATGGCCTTGTTCACGCCGCTGTCGGTGTTCTGGTTGAACTGCGTGATGCGGATGTAACCGATGTCCTCCGCCAGGACTTCATGCTTGACGGATTCGATCTTGATGATGTCGCGCACGAGCGTGATGTGCACGGGTTCGGCGACGCCTTCGCGGCGGATGGTCAGCTTGATGGACGTACCAACCTTGCCGCGCATGCGGTCGACCGCGTCGCCCAGCGACAGGCCGATGATGGCTTCGTCGTCAAGATGGGTGATATAATCGCCGCTCTGCACGCCAGCGCGATAGGCGGGCGTATCAAAAATGGGGGAAACAACCTTGACGATGCCATTTTCCATCGTTACCTCGATGCCCAGCCCACCGAATTCGCCGCGGGTCTGAACCTGCATGTCGCCGTAATCTTTTTCGTTCATGTAGGAGGAATGCGGATCGAGGCTCATCAGCATGCCGTTGATGGCGTATTCGACCAGCTTTTCATCCGTGACTGGCTCGACATACTGCGCGCGCACGCGCTCGAAAACATCGCCGAACAGGCTGAGCTGGCGGTAGGTGTCGCTTGAATTCCTGACCTCCTCTTCGGGCGCGGCGCCGGCGGTGCGGTCTTTGTCCTGTGCCAGAGAAGGGGAGGAAAGCAGAGCCAGAAGGGCAACGGCGGGGGCAAGCAGGCGGAGCATGTTCACGGATTATTCCTTCTAGCTTTTGAGACCGGGGATCAGGCGGGCCGGGTCGACGGGCTGGCCATTCTGACGCACTTCGTAATATAGCCTTGCCGCGCCGCCCTGAGAAGACGTGCCGCTCATATATCCCAGCGGTTCTCCCGCATTCACGCGCTGGCCGACGCTGACGCCCGGGTTGCCCAGTCCAGCGATCAGGCTGTGAAAGCCTTTGCGATGCTCGATGATGATCAATTGGCCATAATTCTTGAAAGCACCCGCGAACTTTACCACGCCGCCAACCGGCGCGACCACAAGCGCGCCCGGAACGGCCCCAACTGATACGCCTTCGGACTCGGAACCGATCTCGGTTTTCTCCCCGTAGCCTACCAGGACCGGGCCGCTGACAGGGAGAAGGCCTTTACCGAGCGCCGGCAGGTTGCGGGCCGCTTCCGGCCGCCTTCCGGTTTTGGCGCCACCCGAGGCCGTTCGCTCTTCGCCGTCCGGCGCGGCGGTGCGGATCCGCGAGACCAGATCCTCTAGCGAGCGCGCCTGACGGGCCAGCTCTTCGGCCCGCGCGGTCTGATCCTTGTAATCGCCCTCGAGCGCGGCGAAATTTTTCTGTCGCTCGTCGAGCAGCGCCTGAAGCCGTGCGTTTTCTTCATTGAGCCTGTCCTGCGCGGCCTGCGCCTTGATCCGGTTGTCTTCATAACGCGCCGCCAACTCGTCAAGGCGGGTCAGGTCGGCGGCCAGCGCCTGGTTCTGGCGGTTCAGCGCGGGCAGGACGCTCTGGAGGACGAGGGCGGCCTGGGCCGTTTCAAGCGGCGCGCCGGGGCGCAGGATCAGAAGTTCAGACGGCAGGCTTTCAAGCCGGCGAGCGGCGATGATGGTGCGGGCGACCGAGCCGTAATTTTTCTCCAGACGGGCTTCGATCTCGCTTTTCTCGGCGGCCAGGGATTTTTGTGCTCGCGCGATATCGGCCAGGCTGTCCTGATTGCGACGTACGGACTCGGCCGTGACGGCGAGATCCTTGCCGACTGTTTTCAGCGCACTTTCGGCTTTACGCATGCGCCCCTCGGTGGCGGAAACTGCCGCGCGCGTGTCCTCAAGTTTTTCCCGCACGCTCTCAAGCGACGTTTCCTTGCGCGCGGGCAAGGGCGGATCGGCCAGCGCCGGCGGGGTGGCCAGGCACAGAAGAAGGGCGGAAATGAAAAAAAGGCGGGCAGTTTTCATGTCTATTCGCGGTGATAGGGATGCCCGGCCAGGATCTGCTGGCAGCGGTACAGTTGTTCGATCAGCATAATCCGGACAAGCTTGTGGGGCCATGTCGCCCGGCCCATTGCTAACAGGAAATCGGCGCGCCCGCGCAGATCATCGCCCAGACCGTCGGCGCCGCCGATGAGAAACTGCAGATCGGGACCGCGCGCCTGGGCCAGCGCCGCCATCTTCTGTGCCAGAGCCGG
>CAZNYM010000016.1:0-22527 GCA_964577255.1 uncultured Pseudobdellovibrionaceae bacterium
CATGACGCGCCCGCTTCGCAGGTGGCGGCACGGACATTCAACGGCGCTTACGATGACAAAAGAAAACTCAAAGCCTTCGCGCAGAGCGTGAATGTCATTACCTACGAATTCGAGAATATCCCGGTCGAAACAGTGCGCTACCTGCAGACCGTTACGCCCGTCTATCCCGACGACCGGCTGCTCGAAATCGCACAGCACCGCCTCACGGAAAAGCAGTTCCTCAACGATATCGGCCTTGAGACCACCCCCTGGCGCGGCGCGGACAGGCCCGCCGCCATCGAAGCCGCGATGAAAGAGCTAGGCCTAAAAACCGCGATCCTGAAAACCGTGCGCTTTGGCTATGACGGCAAAGGCCAGGCCGTATTCAAGAAGGGCGCCGCTGCGGGCGCGGCGTGGAAGGCGCTCGGCAAGGCGCCTTTGATCATCGAAACGCCGGTCGATTTCGCCTGCGAGATATCGTGCATCATCGCCCGCGACAAGCTGGGTCAGACCGCCCTTTACGGCCCGATCCTCAACGAACATAAAAACCATATTCTTTCGCGCAGCACCGTGCCGGCCGCGATCCCCGACGATCTTGCCGGCAAGGCCCGCGACATGACGCGCCTGCTGGCCGACGCCGTTGATCTCGTCGGCGTACTGGCGCTTGAGATGTTCGTGACCCGCGATGGGCGCATCCTGGCCAACGAGATCGCGCCGCGCACACACAATTCCGGGCATTGGACCATCGACGCCTGCGCCGTGTCGCAGTTCGAGCAGCATGTGCGCACGATCGCGGGCCTGCCGGTCGGCTCGCCCGCCCGGCATTCCGATGCCGTCATGCATAACCTGATAGGCGGCGACGCGAAAAAACTGGGCAAGTGGCTTGAAATGAAAAACGCCTGCCTGCACCTCTACGGCAAGAACGAAGCCCGCGAAGGCCGGAAAATGGGGCATGTGACGGTATTGTCGAGCTTGCGGCACGAGGTCACATCGCGCTAAAGTCCCCCTATAAAAACAAAAATCACAGGGATCTCGTTTTTGCCTGACTTCTCGGACCATCGCTACAGGAATTTTCTCAGGGAAGCGCTGATCGGCGCGCAGCTTCGCGCCATGGATTCCATCAAGGCGCAGGCCAATCGAGCCCTAGATGAGATATATACGCGCTACGTGGCCAAGGACGGTGACTTCGCCCCCGCCGAGGTCATCACCCACGCCGCCCGCAACGAGGATATCATCTTCCTTGAACGCATGAGCCCTTTCTGCGAAGGGATCAAAAAGCTTAAGGAAGACGGGCGCTATCTTTTACTCAAGGCGATTGACGACGACGACATAGGCTACGTGAAATTCAGCGGCATTCTTCCTTTTGACATCAACCGCCGTTCCTTTTGGAGCGCTGAGGACGCGCAGGGCCGCAACCGGGTCTATTTCCTCAGCCCCGCCCATCTTGTCCGCAGCGCCGCCATGGCCCAGATCCTGCATGAACGCGGCGCGCGTTTCGACCTGCCCGACGCCGAAGGGCGCCTGCCGCTTTACACCATCGCAAGACGCGCCGTGCATCGCGGCGTCTTTCCCCTGTTGATGAACGAATTTCACGCCAACGCGCATTACAGCGGCCGGGCCCGGGATGAAATTTCCCCCCTGGACGGCCCGCTTTACGACCCGCCGATCTTTCAGGCCGTCCGCCATGCCAATACCCATGCTCTCAAGGGACTCGAAATGCTGGCACCCGCCAAAATAGACATGAACGTGATTCACAACTACATCACGCCGCTGATGTTCGCGGTGATCAGGGCGGAAGAAGCCTTTGAAGATTATGACAGACTGCCCAGCCCCGCACGCAAGCTGGCGATGGTGCGGCATTTGTGGATTTTGCAGACCCTGGCGGCTTCGCCCTGCGTCGACCCGGCGATCAAGGATTATGAAGGCTGGAGCGCCGAAAGCCACGCCACCAGCAAACCCGTGCGCGCGGCGCTGCTTCAAGGTCTGGCGCAGCGCTTTACCCCCTAGTCGGTTCCGGCGATATGGTGTTAAATCCGGGATAGGCTAACCCTTCATATATATGGTGACCCACCATGACCGCTTCTCCCAAAACCGCCGCTGCCGGCGTTCGCGTTGAAACCGACTCCTTCGGCGAGATCGACGTTCCTGCCGCGCATTACTGGGGCGCGCAGACCCAGCGCAGCCTGCAGAATTTCAAGATCGGCGGCGAGCGCATGCCGCCTTCGCTGGTCAGGGCGTTCGGGATACAGAAGAAAGCTTCCGCACTTGCCAACATGGATCTAGGCGTACTTGACGCCAAGATCGGCAAGGCGATCGTGCAGGCCGCCGAGGAAGTGGCCGAAGGACGGCACATCGACGAATTCCCGCTCGTGGTCTGGCAGACCGGCTCGGGCACGCAGACCAATATGAATGCGAACGAAGTCATCTCCAACCGCGCGATCGAGATTCTGGGCGGCGCCATGGGCAGCAAGAAGCCCGTGCACCCCAACGACCATGTTAACATGGGCCAGTCCTCGAACGACAGCTTCCCCACCGTCATGCACATCGCGGCGATGATGGACGTTCATGCCCTGCTTTTGCCCGCTCTTAAAAAGCTGCAGGCGGCGCTCGATAAAAAAGCCGGCGAGTTCAAGAACATCGTCAAGATCGGCCGCACCCACCTGCAGGACGCCACGCCCGTCACGCTAGGGCAGGAATTTTCCGGCTACGCGCGCCAGATCGCCATGGGGATCGACCGCGTCAACACCACGCTGCCGCGCCTCAAACTGCTGGCCCAAGGCGGCACCGCCGTCGGTACTGGCATCAACTGCACCGTGGGCTTCGCCGAGAAATTCGCCCAGCATGTTTCCAAGATCACCAAGCTCGACTTCGTCACCGCCGACAACAAGTTCGAGGCCCTGGCCACGCACGACACGCTGGTCGAGGTGTCGGGTGCCCTCAACACCCTGGCGGTGTCGCTGATGAAGATCGCCAACGATGTGCGCCTGCTTGGCTCCGGCCCGCGCTGCGGCATCGGCGAGATCAGCCTGCCTGAGAACGAGCCCGGCTCCTCTATCATGCCCGGCAAGGTCAACCCCACGCAAAGCGAAGCTATGACCATGGTGTGCGCCCAGGTGATGGGCAACCACACAACGGTGACGATCGCGGGCAGCAACGGCCATTTCGAGTTGAACGTGTTCAAGCCCGTGATCGCCTTCAACGTGCTGCAGTCCATCCGCCTGATCGCCGATGCGTGCAACAGCTTCACCGATAATTGCGTCAGCGGCATCGAGGCCAACAGCGACCGCATCGAAAAACTTCTCTATGAAAGCCTGATGCTGGTCACCGCGCTCAATCCGCATATCGGCTATGACAACGCGGCCAAGATCGCCAAGAAAGCGCACGCCGAGGACAAGACCCTCAAGCAGGTAGGCGTGGAACTGGGGCTGCTGACGGAAGCGCAGTTCGACCAGTGGGTGAAACCCGCCGACATGATCCACCCGCGCAAGGCGAAATGATCATCAAGCGTTCCGTGCGCATCGCCGGGCACATGACCAGCGTGAGCCTGGAGAAGCCCTTCTGGGACACGCTGGAGAGCCTGGCCAGGGCCCGCGGCCTGACTTTGGGCAAGCTTATCGAGGAGGTCGACGCGCGCCGGGATAAAGCCAATCTTTCCAGCGCATTGCGCGTTTATATTCTGTCTTGCATGCAAAAATAACTGTTGCACTTATTTTAAGCTTATGGCAATAAACAGCCCTCTTTATCCCTGACTTTTAGGAAGATACGCCATGACCGGACACGCCCACCCTTACTTTTCCATCGTTGCCGAACTGGGCGACATCCCTCGCCCCTCCGACAATCTGGTGGAACTGGCCCGCCGGCTGGCAGAGATGCTCAACGTCACCTCAGAGCATGTACTCAAGGCCACCTCGGAAGACAGCCCCTTCCTCGACTACGCCCTGATCAACGTGCAAGCGCCCAATGTTACTCACACTTTCATACTGAAATATCTAGAACGCCGCGAAGGCGATAGAGATGAAAGTCTTGTCGCCGTTTCCAACATGGAGAACACGTTTAATTTTTTTAAAGCGGCAGATGAAGACTCCATGACACAGATCTGCAGGCACATCAACGACGAGCTTGCTGAAAAACTGAGATTTCAGGCAGACATAAAAGCCCGGCGTACGCAAGGTTTAATCATTAACTAGGTGCCTACTGACCCTCAATCAGGTTCTGCAATAAATCCTGCACGGCTTCCTCAGGTGTCGGTTCCGCCAGCGCAGGAGCGTCTGGTTCTGCCATAGGTTCTTGCCGCTCCAATGCAGGCTGTTCCCTCTCCAGCATCGGCTGCTGGGGTTCAAGCGCAGGTTCCGCGCCGGCGGCAGGAGCCGTTTCCTCGACAGGGGGCGGCGGCGCGGTCGGTTGCACGACATTTTTATTCTGCGGCGCGATCTGCTGCTTGATAATGTCCTGCAGCAGGCCCTTGGCTCCGTCCTTTTTCTTGTCGCCCAGATTCTCGAGGATGACCTCGCCGATCGCCTGCTTCACCTGATTGCCGATATAGCTGTCTAGCGCGCTGCGGCCCAGCGATTTGGCCGGAGCGTCCAGCGGTCCACGGAATGTCGTCTTGAGCGGCGGCGCGTCCTTGGGCTCTGCCAGCTTGACGGTGCTTTCAAGATCCATCGTCCACAGCGGCAGGTTGATATTGCCGGCAACGCCTACGCCCGCGCTCGGCCCCGCCAGCGCCAGCTTGTCGAAGGTCATGACGCCCTGCTTGATGGTGTAGGCGGAATCGAGCGTGTCGAACGCTGTCTGCCCGCCCGAAAGCGATGATTCAAGGAGGTTACCCAGATTGCGCTTCACGCTGTCCGAAGGCTGGACCAGTGTGCGCGAGATGCGGGCCAGGTCGAACCCCTCGATGATCAGGCTCCTGCCCGTCACCGTGCCCCTGCCCGCCAGGTTGTTCACGACGTCCGACATGCTGACCCCGGCCGATTGCAACGCCGCATCAAGGTTGGCCATGCCGCGCGCCTGGATCAGCTTCGCACCGCTGAACGACCCCACCAGGGATTCGAGATCAACGCCTTCCACTTTGGCCTGGCCCTGGAAGGACAGCGGCTGACCGGCGGCCTTGGGCGCGTTCACGGTGCTCACCATCGCCAGCTTGCCGCCGTAAAGGCCGCTGTCGAACTGGCTCAGGTTGAAAACGCCGCCCGCAAGCGACGCCTTGATGACCGGATTGCTCATCTGCCAGGTCTGCCACGTCAGCGACCGGGCGCTCAGGCCGATGGTGCCGTCGAATTTATTCATCCAGTCGATATTGATCGGCGTGCGCGGCCAGCGCGCTTCGCCGCGCGCCACTGTGCCACGGCTTTTCTTCTCCACGCCCAGCAGCTCGCTCAGCGGCAGGTCGCCCGCGCTCAGCTGCGCCGTTACCTTCGGCCGTGCGCCACTCTGGTCGACGCTCAGCGTCCCGGCAATGCTGGCCGGGCCGATATTCGCCTGCAGCCCCTTGAAGTTGGAAATCTTGCCGGTGCGCTCCATGCTGACATACAGGTCGATGTCCTTGGCCAGCGTGACGCTGCTCTTGAACGCCGGCTGCCACAGGCGCGCAAGCTCGACATAGTTCGGGTGGCGCAGGCGGAACGTCAGGCCGCTGAAACTCGCCTTCTGCAGCACGTCGGCCAGCGTTCCCGACGTCTCGAGCGTGCCCTTCATGGCCTTGAGGTTGACGACGAAGCCCAACCTGTCCGGCTGGCCCTTGAACTCGGCCAGAACTTCGGCGGGTCCGGCGCGCGGTGGCAATCCGGCGGCCTTGATCTTGAAAGAGTCGAGGGCGCGCTGCAGATCCGGTGTCTTGGCCTCGATCGTCAGATCGACATCCTTGAGCTGCGCGATGTTGCCGACCGTGCCCGCCACGTTCAGGCTGTTACCACCGTCGGCAACCAGATAAACGCTGTCAAGCGCCAGCTTGCCGCGGATCAGGCTGCCCTTTAGCACCACGTTCCTGTAACTCTCCTGCTTGAGCGTCAGGCTGCCGAAGCTGAGGTCGGTCGCCAGGTCGAAAGGCAGGTCGAGGCCTTTCAAAGTTTCTGCCAGTGCCTGCGGGTTCGCGGGTTTCTGCTCTGCCGCTGGTTGCGCCTGCACTTTCGCGGTGGGTTTGAGCTTTTCCAGCAGGGCGTCGGCATCTATGCTGGTAGCGCTACCCTTTAGCGAAATTTTCTGACGGCTGGTGCCGCCCTCATAGGCGACGGAACCCGCGAGTGCCATCTGTTCGCCCGCAGCCTTGAGCGAGGAGAAATCGAACGTCGCGCGCACGGGCGTCACCGACGCCTTGAACGTCGCGGCAACGGGCGCCAGCAGCAGTCCTTGAAGGCTTTCGACCTGCTTTTTCGGCAGGAAGCCATCGGCCAGATATTTCGGCGAGGCGATGCTGGCCGTGCCACTGAGATCGAGCTTCAGGTCGGCAAGCGTCGTCTGCCCCTTATCTCCGACCGAGGACGAATCGCCGCTCAAAGTGTATTGCGTCTGCAGCGATCCCTTACCGGGCGTCTGCGCGCTCAAAGCGCCGCTCAGCGTTTTGTCCTTGATCGCCGCGCTCAGGCTCACGCCCGTGTAGCTGCCACCCTTGAACGTGACAGACGGCGCCTTCATGTCAGCCTTGAGGTTGAGAGCGGTGGGCAACACCATGCTCAGCGGCAAAAACGAAGGTTTACCTTCTTTCTTCGCCGCGGGCGGCAGCAGGGTATCGAGATTGACCGGCTTCGCCGCCTCCAATGCCACTGTAACGTTGATCGGCGCCTCCGGCGTCTTTTTCTTCAGGCCGTCGGCGGAGAAAGATATCTTGCCCTCGAGCCCCTGCCCCATCACGATCTTGCCGTCGGTCAGGGACGCTTTCTCTATCCCCGCAGTCAGCATGCCCGCCAGCGACAGCGCGCCACCGGGAATGGCCGTCTTGCCGCCAGCCACAGCGAGCGCAGCGGAGGGATCGGCCGAAGACATCTCCATCTCGCCCTGGATCTCGGGCGCGGGCCTAAGCCCCGCGACGCCCGAGAATTTCAAAACCGTCTGGCCCGGCAGATCGATCTCGGCGTGCAGCGGAAACGAACCGCCTTCCGCGTCCACGCGGCCCACGCGTGCCTGGATTTTCACCGGCTGGCCATTATAGACGATGTCGCCCGTGGCATTGTAGGGGCCGCGGATGTTTTCGCCCTTGATATCGGCGTTGATCCCGGCCAGAGCCAACGGCGGCGCCTTCTTCGCCTTGTCCGTGTAGGTGAAGGCACCGTCCTTGATGGTTATGCGGCTGATGGCGATGGCATCGGTATTGCCCTTGCCCGCCCCGCCGCTCATTTTTTCTTTCAGCACCGGCGTCTGCCAGTTGGGCGCACCATCCTCCCCGACGCCGAGATTGACGGCGGGCGTATCCAGCTCCACGCTGTTGACGACAACGCGCTTTTGCAGCAGCGGCGCGAATTCCAGATAAGCGGACGCCCCCTTGAGCGATACGAGCGTCTCGCCGGCTGATGTGCTGACCTTAAGCGGGCCCAGCCGCGCGTGCGGCGAAGGCAGCACGGCCATCGCCACATCGCCCTCGAGTTCCACCTTCAGCCCGGTCGCCTGTTCGACCTTGTCGACAATCACCGGCTTGAACTTGTTCCAGTCGACGAAGCTCGGGCCGACCACCAGCCCGCCCGCGACCAGAACCAGAAGGATGGCGACGATGGAAACGGCCTTTTTCATGATCTTCAATCCTTGTCGTTTTCGGGATAGCGCGCCTGGAACGCCTTCACCGCCTTGAGAAAATCCTCAAGCTTGGGCAGAACCGTGCTTTCCAGGCTGGCCTGCTGCTGCCGGGGAAGACCTGCATGCAGCATTTGATATAGGTTGTTCGCGACCTCAATCAAATCCTCCGTGCTGCCTTCTTTTTTGAGCAGCGTGGTATTAGCATTCGCGATCCGGCGCAGCATCATCAGCAGCAGCGCCTTGATGGTGGGGTCGCTGTGGTTGAGCTTTTGTTGCAAAGTTTCACGCGAGATGATGATGAGGTTGCAATCCTCGAGCGCCTCGGCACTCGCCATGCGCGGCCCGTCGTTGATCAGCGACATCTCGCCGAAGATCTGGCCGACGCCGATGCGCGACAGCTCGACCTGGCGACCGTCGGCGGTTTCGGTGAAGATTCTTACCGATCCAGACTGGATCAGGAACGCGGTGTTGCCCTCATCGCCCTGATTGATGATGGCCGAACCCTTGGAAACATAACGGCGTTCGAGGATAACAGGGTCGTTTCTGAACATCGCTACACCATATACTGGCCGCCGTTGGCGGTGATCGTGGAACCGGTGATGAAGGCCGCCTTGTCGGAAACCAGAAAGCTGACGATTCCCGCCACGTCCTCGGGTCGGCCCATGCGCGCGACCGGGATCTGGCGGACGATGGAATCGAGCACTTCCTGCTTAACCGACGCCGTCATGTCCGTCTCGATGTAACCGGGGCAGATGGCATTCACGGTAATGCCCTTGCCGGCGCTCTCGAGCGCCAGCGCCTTGGTGAAGCCGATAATGCCCGCCTTGGCCGCCGAATAATTCGTCTGTCCAAACTGGCCTTTCTGGCCGTTGATCGAGCCGATATTCACGATCCGGCCGAAGCCGCGATCTCTCATTCCGCCGATGAGGGCGCGCGTCATGTTGAAGCAGGAATCGAGGTTGGTCGCCATCACGGCGCGCCAGTTCTCGGGATCCATCTTGTGGAACATGCCGTCGCGGGTGATGCCGGCATTGTTGACCAGCACGCTGACGGCACCCTTTTCCTTTTCAATTTTGCCGGCAACGTCCTGACAGGCGGCATAGTCGCCGACATCGGCCTTGAACACCGCCGCGCCCGTTTCCTGAGCGCACTGGCGCGCGGCTTCGTCGTTGCCGTGATAGACGGCGGCGACCTCGTACCCGTCCGCCCGCAGGGCGCGGGTAATAGCCAGTCCGATACCTCTGGTTCCGCCAGTTACGACCGCAACAGCTTTCATAGCTCTAAGCCACCTTACTAATAAGTACGCCCGCCATTATCGGGGCGAGGCCGCGCGATTGCAAGCACCCGCTCACGCCTTGTGCAGCCAGTCCGCCAGTTTCCGCCACAGGTCCTGCGGCGCGGAACGGCTGGTCATCATGCCGATATGGCCCTGCCGGACGGTCAGGAGCTCCGCCCCGGTGATCTGGGCCGCCAGCGCCTGCGCCGAAGCGACCGGCACCAGCCGGTCGGCCTCCGATACAGCCACAAGAGCGCGCGCCGCGATGTGCGCGGGATCGAGCAGCGCGCCGTCCGGCCCGACCCACCCGCCCCGTGCGGGGGTGTTGCGGCCGTACCAGTCCATCAGGCAGGAACGAGCCAGCGCCTGCGGCAGATCGACCCCGTCATTCAGCCAGTCTTCCGTCGCCACGAACAGCCGCGCCTCCTCGCTCTCCGGGTTGAGCGCGGCGAAGCGCGCAAATTTTTCCGCGTTCCGGCCGACGCTCAGACTCGCGAACACGCTCTGGATCCAGCCCGAAGCCAACACGCCCGCACTCTGCATCGCCTCGAGCGCGGCGGGCGTGCCGCTCAGGACGCGACCCTGCAAGGCGCAGTCGCCACCGTGAAAATCCCACGGCGCCGCCAGAAACACGGCCTGCGTCAGGCCTGGCGGCCGCTGCGCCGCCGCGCCTGCCAGCAGCGTCCCGCCCATGCAATAACCGATAGCGGCATAGGTGCCTTCGCGCGCGTGCAGGATCTCAAGCGCCGGCAGCAGCCGCTCCTGCATCAGGCTTTCAAGGCTTTGCAGGCCGGGATCGTGGGGGGCATCGCCCCAGTCGAGGATGTAGATCCCGAAGCCCTCCCCCGCCAGTGCGCGAGCGAACGAGCGATCGGGCAGCAGGTCGAGTATATGGAAGCGGTTGATGAGCGAGGGGATCAGCAGCACCGCCGGACCCCGGCTCTCCGGCACACGGTAAAGTGTCACCGTGCCGTCCTGCGCAACTTTTTCGTAAACCGCCGGGGGGCGGCGGAAAGGATGATCCTGATAAAGCCGCACGCCCTCCAGCATTGCCAGAATCTGATCATGCGGCAGGCCCTCCGCCATCGCCATGCTCAAAAACACAGGCAGAGGACGCGGACCGCGCGACGGCGTTTCTGTAATATTATGACCGGCAGCGATCATTATGTCCTGTCTTGCTTTCTCTTTCCGTGGCGCAAAAAATGTGCATAATGAGCCCAGTTTTCTGGTCAAGTTAAACCAACTTATAAAGAGCAGGTACCTACGATGTCCATGCCCAAACACAAACAGGACAAGCCGACCGTCATCAAGAAATACGCCAACCGCCGCCTTTACGACACCGGGCGCAGCAGCTACGTCACGCTGGACGACCTCTGCCTCATGGTCAAGGAAGGGCGCGATTTCGTGGTGTACGATGCAAAGTCGGGCGAGGACCTCACGCGCCAGGTGCTGACCCAGATCATCGTCGACCAGGAAACCAACGGTCAGCAGAACATGCTGCCCACAAACTTCCTGCGCCAACTCATCAGCTTCTACGGCGACAGCCTGCAGGGCGTGATCCCCAATTACCTCGAGCACAGCTTCGCCGCGTTCACCAAGAACCAGGAGCAGTTCCGCGAGCAGCTCGGCAAGTTTCCCGGCATGCAGAACATGCCCAACATGCAGGGCATGATGAATCCTTCCTCGGCCATGAGCGCGATGGAAGAAATGAGCCGCAAGAACATGGAAATGTTCGAGAACGCCATGAAGGCCTGGGCCCCGTTCATGGGCAAGGACATGGCCAAGAGCGTCGAGGACCGCGTCACCGAGCTGCGCAAGAATATCATCGACATGCAGACGGAAATGCAGCGCCTGATGACCGGCAACCAGCGCTAGCGCTTTTTAGTTAGACACCATGAGACATGTGCGCGAGACGGGCGAACAGTTCGTCTTCCGCTTCGTTTTCCTGCACCGTGCCCTCGTCGGCGGTGGTCATGATCTTGCGGTGCGAATGCTCCTTGGGCAGCCAGACGCGCTCGACGCTTGGGAATCCGAATACGTAACCCTGGATGTAGTCGATGCCGTCGTTGGTGAGCAGCGTGGCGTCGTTCAGTGTCTCCGCCCCCTCGCCCACGGTTTCCACCTCGACCCCCTGCGCCAGTGACTGCAGCGTGCGCACGAACAGGCGGTTCTGCTCCTCACTGATGTTGCGGACGAAAGATTTATCGATCTTCACGATATCGATGTCCAGATCCTTGATCTGGCTGAAAGCCGTGTAGCCTGCACCGAAATCGTCAAGCGCGATGCGGCAGCCCAGGTCGCGCAGCGTCTTCACCACACGGTCGAGGTTGCTCTGGTTCCGGAGCACGGCGCTTTCGGTTATTTCCACCACCAGGCGACGGGCCTGGCTGGGGGCGTCGCGCAGGGCGCGCACCAGGCCGCGCAGCCAGTCCTGCTGGGCGATGGTTTCATTGGACACGTTGATCGACAGCGACAGATCGGGGAACTGCCCCAGCTCGTGGATAGCCATGCGCAGCGCGTACTGGTCAACCAGGCGGCTCAGGCCCATCTTCTCGATGGCGGGGTAAAACTGGCTGGCGGAGCGCATCTTGCCATCGTCGCCGATCATGCGGATCAGGCATTCGTGGAACGAGGCGTCGCGGCTCGCCGCGTTCATAACCGGCTGGAACGCCAGCTTCACGCGCTTGTCCTTGAGGGCCTTAAGGAATTCGTCGCCTGCCGTCAGCAGCAGACGGTTGTCGTGCGCCTGGGCAGCGGCGTCGCTGTAGGAAACGAAGCAATGACGGCCCTTGTCCTTGGCCGCCAGCATGGCCATTTCGGCGCGGGCGATATATTGCGCGGGCTCGAGCCCGGCGGACGGGTCTAGCGGCGCGCCGCCGATGGAAATGCCGATCCGCGCCGGTCCTGCGCCAGTCAGAAGCGGTGTATCCTGAAAATTGTTGAGCATGAAGCGGGCGATAGCCGGCATCTCGTGCGCGTGCCCCTCGGTAAACATCACCGCGAACACATCGCCGTCGATGCGCCCGACATGGCCGCTTTCGCCCGCGATGCGGCGCAACCGTTCGCCGGTCTTCTCGATTAACTCGTCGGAATAGCGCGTGCCGTAAGCGTCGTTATACATGGTGATGCGGTCGATCCCCACCACCAGCAGATAACCCGCCGCCGCGTTGCCGCGACCGCGCTCCCTGCTGTGTGTGTGCCATTCGTCGATCTTCTGCGCCAGCGCCCGGCGGCCGTAATGCACGTTCATATCCTCGCGCAGGGTTTTCACCGGCGCCGCCTGCGCGGGCGTGGGGGTGGCGGCCTGGTTCTGGCGGATCTTGAGCGCGCCGCGCAAAGTCACCGCGCCGTCCGCGTCCGTGTGCGGTTGGGCGCTTTCTTCAATGTCAATCTGATGGCCGTCGGCACGACGCAGCTTGTAGGTGACGCTCAGCGAAGCGCCGCTTTTGAGCGATTCGTGGAGGGCGGTGATGCGCCGGGGCAGGTATTGCGGATTGATGAGATGATGCAGGCCGGCGCTGCCTTGCGGGCCCTGGGCGCCGAAAAGTCCCGCGACATCCCCGGCCCAGGAAAAGCCGTCGGTCGCGGGCGACCAGATATAAGCAGCCTGCCCCGCGCTGGCGAGGGTCGCCGACAAATGCTCGAACCATGAATCAGTCATGTACTACCGCCGCCCCAAAACCCACCCGGCACCTGCCGGCAGGATCTGTTTCACGACAAAAATGTCAATGAATTCAGAATATAATCCCGTTATCTTAAAGCATAAAGCGTTATGGTTAAATTTTATCTAAAATTTTAGATAAATCCTTTATTATTGTCAGAAATTAAGTATAATACATTGTTTTAAATATATAATTTAATGTTCATTCCGTTGCTTCCTCATCTCGTTGCGCCGTGAAATCCTCTGTGGACGCCATTGCCCATAAACTTAAAATATTCTTGACAGAAACCGCATATTTCACCATCTTCTGCCGCTGTTCGCCCGCAAGGGCCCGATATCCGCGATTGATTCGCCAGTTTTTCCAAAGGGTACACATCAATATGACAAAAATTGCCGCTAAATCCATGGCCGGTAAAAAGGTTGCCATCCTCGTCGCCAACGGCTTCACCGAGCAAGACCTGACCGAGGCGCAACGTGCCTTGATCGAAGCCGGCGCAACCACGCGCATGATCAGCCCGGACAACGGCCTGGTCAACGGCTGGAGCGGCGCGGCCTGGGGCCATCATTACGCGGTCGACGCCACGCTCAGCACGGCGCTCGGCGCCGATTACGACGCGCTCGTCATCCCCGGCGGCCAGCGCAGCCTCGACAAACTCAAGCTGACCGCGCACACCAAACGCTTCATCTCCAGCTTCCTCAATGCGCAGAAACCCGTGGCCACGTTCGGCGACGCGCTGCACCTGATCGTCTTCACCGACAACATCAAGGATCGCGCCGTGGCTGGCCCCGTCACACTCAAGGACGTCGCCACCCAGGCGGGCGGCCAGTGGCAGGATGCGCCGGTCTACGCCGACGGCCCGCTGCTGACCGGCCGCGCCGATGAAGAAACCCGCCGCGACATGGTTGCCGCCATGATCGTGCTGTTTGCCTCTGGTGCTGCTCTGCGCCAGGCGGCATAATCGGTTCATGCGCGCTGAAATCCAGTCCGTATCCGACGCCATCGAGCAGGCCCTGGCCCTGCTCAGGAGGCATCTTTGACTGGGACGCCGCGCTCAGCCGCTTCGACGAACTGCAGGCTCTAAGCGCCGATCCGGCGCTGTGGAGCAATCCTGACAAAGCCCAGAACCTGATGCGTGAGAAAAACCGCCTCGAACAGAAGATCGGGGCGGTGCGCGGGGTCGAGAACGCCCTGCGCGATGCGCTCGGCCTGATCGAGATGGGCGAAGCCGAGAACGACGACACCATCGTCGCCGAAGCCGAAAAAAGCCTGAACGACCTCCGGCACCAGGTCGAAAAGATGCAGATCGAAACGCTGCTCTCGGGCGAGGCTGACAACAATTCCGCTTATCTCGAGGTCCACGCCGGCTCGGGCGGCACCGAGGCGCAGGACTGGGCCGAGATGCTTTTGCGCATGTACACGCGCTGGGCCGAACAGCACGGCTATAAGGTCTCGCTGCTTGAGCGCAGCGACGGCGACGGCGCGGGCGTCAAATCTGCCATGATAAAGATCGAGGGCGACAAGGCCTATGGCTGGCTCAAGGCCGAAAGCGGTGTGCATCGCCTGGTGCGTATCTCCCCCTTCGACGCCAACGCCCGCCGGCACACAAGCTTTTCCTCGGTCGGCGTGTCGCCGGTAGTCGACGACACCATCGAAATCGAAATCCTCGACAAGGATCTGCGCGTAGACACCTACCGCTCGAGCGGCGCGGGCGGCCAGCACGTCAACAAGACCGAAAGCGCCATCCGCCTCACGCACATCCCTTCCGGCATCGTCGTGGCGTGCCAGAACGAACGCTCCCAGCATCAGAACCGCGCCCAGGCCATGGCCGTACTAAAGGCCCGCCTGTACGAGCGCGAGCTGCAGATCCGCGAAGGCGAAAAAGCCGCGGCCATGGGCGAGAAAAAAGAGATCGGCTGGGGCCATCAGATCCGCTCCTACGTGCTACAGCCCTACCAGATGGTCAAGGACCTGCGCACTGAACATGAAAACACCGACGCCTTCGCTGTTCTGGACGGAAAGCTCGACGGCTTCCTCGAGGCGTCGCTGGCGCACGGCCTTGACAGGAAGTCCGGTTAGGACGAGTCTTTGGCGGTGAAAAAGCTCCTCGCGATTCTTCTGCTTCTGCTCGCCGCGCCCGCATCCCTGCGGGCCGAGGACGATCCCGGCATCATCGCCCCGACCAGCGGCTGGCTCGTCGGCCCCGTCGGCCTGGTCGCCGGGGATGACGCCGCCAGCATGCCCTGCCTGGCCGCAAACCAGTTCGCCAACGGCTATTTTGTCCGCTTCTCGGGCGGCGGCGGCAAAATCCTGGCAATGGCGGTCGACACGCGCCGCGCCGAGCTGATGCCCGGGGAATCCTACGCCCTGTCGGTGCGCCTCGACGACAGTGAGCCCCGCGTGCTCCCGGCCCTGGCCTACGATCCCACCACCCTGATCCTCAATCTCGAGCAGGACGAAAATTTCTACGCCGATCTCGGCAAAACCGCGACTCTGGGACTGCGCCTGGGCGAACAGGACGAAGTGCCGCTCGCGTTGCTCGGTTTGAAGGAAGGCCTCGCACGCATGGAAACCTGCCATGGCGGCACCGCCGCCGCGCCCGCGCCGGCCCGCGCCGTCGAGCCGCAGCCGGTCGGCTTCCGCAGGATCGACGTGGCGGGCGGCATGCCCGACAGCGCCCTGCCCGCCATGCCGCCGAAGGAAACCGCGCCGTCGGCCGAAGCGATGCCGGCACCAGAACCCGCGCCGGTCGCGGCCGACTCCAAATCTCTCGAGCAGCGCCTGCGCGCGGCGGCCGCCAGCATCAACGATCCGGCCACGGAAGCGCCGCCGGCCGAAGCGGCCGCCGTTCCCGAAGTGGTGACCACAGTTCCTCCGTCCGCGGTCAGCAGCCGCCAGGCCGCCGAAGCCCAGCCCCGCGACGTGCTTGAAGGCGCCGCCCCGGCAACCGCCGACAGCCGGATGCGCTGGCGCGCCATCCGCGGCGCCAACCTGCGCAGCATCCTTGAAATCTGGAGCAAGAACGCCCAGGTGCAGCTGGTCTGGTCGGCCGGGCAGGATTACAGCCTGCCCGAATCCCTGGTTTTCGAGGGCACTTTCGACGAAGCCCTGGAAAAACTCCTGTCCGTCTTCCCCGACGACGACACCGCCCCCAGCGGTCACCTCTACCGTGACCAGGAAACCGGCCGTAACGTGCTGATTATCAGGAAACATCAGGGCTGATCCCTGTATAACTTCCGTACCCGTCTTTTCTTTACAGAAATCCCTCACTATGCTTTGCTGTTGCTGGAATCCAGGGGGATTCGCCGCCCGTCCAGGCAAACCGGAGATTGATCATGGCCCTTCGTCGCTTTCTGTTGTCCAGCGTGGTTTTCAGCGCCTTTGCCCTGACCGGCATTCAGGCCCAGGCCGCCGTGACGGTGCTCAAGCCCAATACGTCCTGGTCCGTTTCGAAAGTGGCATCCCGCAGCGCCGGCGGCAGCGATTACTGCGCCATGGCCCGCAAATTCACCGACAACATCGTCCTGACCTTAGCCCGCAACGCGAGCGATGAAAGTTCGCTCGCGCTTGACTTCCAGGCCGTCCAGCTCAACCCCGGCCAAAGTTATTACGTCGTGCTTGATCCCGGCCACGGCCAAAACCGCGCCTTCGATGTTCGCCCGGTGTCCGGCAAAGCCATGGTGATACGCATGGGGCAGGATTTCGCTTTCCACGACGCGCTGGGACGCTCGGGCGCGCTCGATATCGAAGTTTCGGGCAAAAAATACAGCTTCGAGATGAATGACATCGCCAAGGGCCAGCAGGATATGAACGGCTGCCTGGCCAATCTCGTCCGTCCCGCTGCCGGCAAGCCCGTGCCGGAATTGGACCAGACCGCCTCCATCTCCCGCCCTGCCGGCGGACTAACCCCCGAGCCCCTGCCCGCGGAAGAGATTTCCGCCGGCCCCGACGAAAATACCGCCGCACTTGAAATGCTGCGCGATGAGAACAGCCGCCTGAAAAACGCCCTCGCCCGCGAGCGCCGCCAATACGAAGAACGTTTCATGGATCAGGGCGAAGGCAGCAGCAAGGTCGCCGAACTGGCCGAGAAAGTGCAGGCGCTGCAGACCGAGCGCGACGATCTCTCGTTCAAGCTGGCCGAAGCCCTCAACGCCGTCGCCATTCCGGCGGCGGGCGCTTTGTCCTCGGCCCAAGAATCGGAATCGCTCAAGAGTGATATCGCCCGTCTGCGCGAGGAGAACGAACAGCTGCGCCGCGATGTGTCCGGCCGCGAGCCGGTCGAGCCGCTGCGACAGGCCCTCGATAAGCTCACGCTGGAAAACACCCGCCTGCAGCAGGAGATAGCTTCCCGCGCCCCCGTCGCGTCGCTACAACTGGAAATCGACGCGCTGCGCCACGAGAACGCCGGGCTGAAGCAGCAGATCGCCGCCGTGCCGCTTGAATCGATCCGTGCCGAACTGGCACAGGTGCGCGAAGAGAACGACAGCCTGAAGATCGCCCAGGCGGCGCAGGAGCCGGTTGAGCCGTTGAAGATCCAGGTCAACGCGCTGCGCGAGGAAAACCTGAAATTGCGCGAACAGATGGCCGCCGCCCCTGCGGCGGAGTCCCTGAAGGCCGAGATCGTGACTCTGCGCGAAATGAATAAAGCGTTGCAGGCGCGCCTGGATGCCCAGCCTGATGTCGGCGCCATGCAGACGGAGCTGAGTCAGGTC
This sequence comes from uncultured Pseudobdellovibrionaceae bacterium, assembly GCA_964577255.1. Taxonomy (GTDB): domain Bacteria; phylum Pseudomonadota; class Alphaproteobacteria; order Micavibrionales; family Micavibrionaceae; genus Micavibrio_C. Next base: position 17,352 of record CAZNYM010000016.1, read on the forward strand.
AAAGAAGTGAAGGATAAGCTCGCACAGCAAGTGGCAATGACCGAATCCGCCGCGCCTTTCAAGAAAGAGATCGAGCGCCTGAAGGCCGAGAACGACGCGCTCACCAAGCTGCAGAGCGAACTGATCCAGATCCGCGCCGAGAAGGATGCCCTGTCACAGAAACTCGCGGCGATGGAGCCGGTCGAGCCGCTCAAGGCCGAAATCGTGACGCTCAAGAGCCAGCTGGCCGCCCGCCCCTCGGATGAAGTTCTGGCCGAGCTTGGCCGCATCAAGGCCGAGAACGAGATCCTGAAGAGAGAGATGAGCGGCAAGGACAGCGCCACCGGCAGCCTGAACGAGCAGATCGCTTCGTTGCGCCTTGAGAACGAGAAACTCAAGCTCGACCTCTCCTCGCAGAAAGCTCTCACCGCTGAAATCGAGCAGAGAACCGCCACCGCCTATACCGCGTCCGAGAAAGACGCCGGCGCGCTCGCCGCGCTGGAGGCGCGTCTTGACGAGCTTACCGCCGACAACGCCCGCCTGCAGTCCGAGCTGGCGGCGGCGCAGAACACCACCGCCGTCACGGCGGGCGTCACGTCAGCCCAACTCGACGCCCTCACCGCGCGCGCGCGCCAGGCTGAAGAATTGCTGCAGGCCGCCGTTGCCGAGCGCGACTCCGCCGCGCAGAAACTTGAAGATCTTCTGAAGCAAGGCGAAGATGGACGCTTGAGCATCTCCAGCGCCAACTGGGATCTCGAACAGGCCACCCGCCGCTTCAACGAAGCCGAGCGCGAAATCGTCCGCTTGGGAACGGTCGTGGAGAAAGAGCGTGCCCAGTGCAGCGTCGAGAAAAAGAAAATCGAAGCCATGCTGTTCGATCCCGCCATCAGCGACGACATGCAGCGCGCCAAGCTTAAGCAGCTTGAAACCGAGCTGACCCTGGCCAGGGCCGAACTGGCGATGGCGCGTGATACGTCGTCGATGAGCCAGCCCGTTGCCCCCGTCAGCCGCGAAGCTGTCGTATCCGCTCCCATGACACCCCTGCCTGAATCAATGCCCGCTATTGAAACCGCGGCCGGCAGCGCCAGCCCCGTCATGGCCGAACCGATGATGCCGCCGCCCGCGGTGGTGGCGTCAGCACCCATGCCTGTACCCGCGCCTTCACCGGTCGTATCGAGCGCAGCCGCGGCCGTTTCCGGTTCCCTGGGCGCCGTCTTTATGACGCCCGAGATCGCCAGCGCGCTCCTGCGCCAGGCCGGCCTGCCGCTCACGGCGGCGGCCCGCCAGGTTGAGGACGCGGCCAGCCCCGACTTCTCGGCGCTCAGCTGGGAATCGGGCGCCCTGTTCGGCAGCGCCGAGCAATCGCCCCTGCCCGCGCCCTCGCGCTTCGAGGGCATGGTCCAGGCCTATCTGAAGAAAACCGAAAGCCGCTGCGGCGGGGAATTCGCTGCCGTGCCGGGCGGATCGGGTGAAAAAGACGGCGTGCGTTACGCCAGCTACGAAATCGCCTGCATCATGCCCGAAGCCGCCGGCGCCTCGGCCGCGCTGCTGTTCTACAGCCGCGACGGCGTCTTCACCACCATGGCGCACGAAGCCGGCATGGACATGATGTCGCAGGCCATGGACGCCCGCGACCGCGTGCTCCAGACCGTCCTGCCGGTCAGCATGGCGAAGTACTGAGACATCCTGCGAATCGGGTAGCGAGAAATTTCACCCCTATACCTCAAGCAGGGCCTTTCTTGTATCTAACACGCATGTAGAATCGAGGGCAATCTCCCGGGGGACGCCCCTGAGTTATGGAGAAAATGCACTCACAAAACCCTGCAGGCTTCCATGTATTGCCTACTTTCAGGCATTTTTTCTACTGCCAGCCCGATCTCTTCACAAAACACCTGCACAAGTCTTCTGGCATCAGAAAGGCCAAGTTTTGTAGCAATTCTGTAGGTCGCTTCGGCTGTGTCTATATTAACCTCGCAAGGAAGAAAGGATTCCACATCTCTTCCAAGCGCCTCGTTGTCTATCAGACGCTCAAAGATGGTTTGCTGTTCGCCAGACGGTACGGGATGATGGTAGTTTAATCCGGAAAAATGTCTGCTCAGAAGACGGTTTCTTATAACTATTTTAGTTGTTCCCTCGACAGGCACGACTGCATCCTTGTATACGATGATTTTGCCATCTGGGGCTACGGAAGTCCTAATTTCAGACTTATTTTCAAGTATAGAAAAGTCCATGTAACCTCCGCGGCCCAAAGGTTTATATTTTTTGCACTCGGTCAGAAAAATTTTTCCATCTTCAAATCCAAAGATTGAATGCCACTCTGGCAGAGTGGCTGCGGAATAGATGAACATAGCAGTGCCCGAGACAAGAGCCGCAAGAGACGCTCCTAAAAGGGAGGCAAGAGCTCTGTGGCCATAGTCCCCGACAGGGGCAAACAGAAAGGCGATAAAAAGTAGGAAAAATAGTACGATCGTTAGCTGAAAAACTTTCTTTTGAATTTCACTATCCTTGATGCCGCCGCCAGTAACGGTAAAAGTTTTTTAGCGCCTGTTTTTTCTATTTTTATCTGCATCGCATTAAAGCCACAGAAGAAAGTTCATAAACTACCATGGGAGGCTCTGGGATTTACTGCTACATGAGAGTAAAGCGGGACACTGCCTCGCTCGCTGTATCACGCATCTTTCTGGTGGCGGCTTCAAGAAGATCCGGTGCTTTGCTCACTTCGGCAATGCGCGCATCCGCAGCTTCAAGGATTTTTTGACGAATGATGGCGATCTCATCATCCTCTGCGTACCTGATTAGCGCATAAAAATAGAGTGCGCTGTATTTTTCACCATTCCTCGAGGGAGCTTCAGGCCAATGACGCCCCGTAATCGCCGCGATCTCCTTGTCCGTGAACAGGGTCCCCGCCAGAGACAGGAATATCCCGTAATTGTTGCCCACCCTCAGATCGAGCCTTTCCATCAGTTCCCGGGTGTTGCGCGCCAGCGCCAGCTGCGCCGTCCTGAGGAATTCGAACTGCGCCTGATCGACACCGTTCTGGGCCAACTGAGGCCGTACGCTGTCAAAGGTGTTGATCAGTGTGAAAATTGTTCTTTCAGTCATGACTTGAACCCCGTTTTTGGTGATGTTTTTATTATTATGAAAACAATAAGTTGTCAAACTCTGGAGCGGGCGACGGGTCTCGAACCCGCGACCTGCAGCTTGGGAAGCTGCCGCTCTACCAGCTGAGCTACGCCCGCAATCGTTAACGTGAAATATTCATACGTTTTTTTCCGGAAAACTGCAAGGCCGTTAACTAATAGCAAAAAAATGTGGAAAGAACGGTTTACTTTCTGTAAGAGGAGTTTATAAACCGAAGGCGGTTAGGTAGTTATCCAGTGCCTAAGCCTCCGCGAATCAAGGGATTTTCGGCAAGGCGGGGTTGGATGACTGATGAATATCCAAATTCTTGAGGAGCAAAATATGAAAATGTTACGTGGCCTGGTTGTGACTGGTTGCGTCCTGATGCTGGCAGCCTGTTCGAATTTCAAGGCGCAGAGCGAGGTCAAGGCCCTGAACGAGACCAAGGCTGTCGGCAGCCCGTTCACCCAGAACCTGGCGTCCGAGTATCGCACCTATGCGAACATGAAGCTCGATGAAACCTTCGATTATCCCGACGCGCTGCACTTCGCCCGCAAGGGCCTGGCGTCCGCCGCCGGCGAAGTCGTGATGCCAGAGCCGATCAGCGACTGGAACCTGAACGTCCAGCACATGGAAGAGCTGGGCACGGCCCGTGGCCGCCTCATCACCGCCTTTGATCTCGGCGGCCGTGAAGTCGCGCCGCGCGAAGCCGCCATCGCCCAGGCCCGCTTCGACTGCTGGATCGAGGAACAGGAAGAAAACTGGGGCGGCGATCCCGCCGCCTGCAAGGCGCAGTTCATGGATGCCATGGCCGCGCTCGAAGGCCTGATCAAACCCACCCCTGTCACCGAAAGCATGACGCCGGTTGAAAACCTGCCGATGGATGCTTCCGTGCCGATGAAGGTGGAAGACGCCATGTACCTGGTGTTCTTCGACTTCGACTCGTCCAAAGTCGGCAGCGGCGGCCAGAGCGTTCTGGATGCCGTGTCCGAAGAGGTCAAGAGCCGCAGTCTGAACGTGCTGAACGTTGTCGGCCACACCGACCGTGCCGGCCCGAACTCCTACAACAACCGCCTGGCCGTGAAACGCGCTGGTGCCGTGCGTGACGAACTAGTGAAGCGCGGCGTTGACGCCAGCATCATCAAGGTCGACGGCAAGGGCGAAGACCAGAACCTGGTTCAGACGGAAGACAACGTCCGCGAGCCGGCCAACCGCCGCGCGGAAGTCACCTTCCAGTAAGCCGCGGTACATACGAATTAAAAAGGCCGGGATTCTCCCCGGCCTTTTTGTTTGTCTCAACCCCGCCGCGACAAAAGCGCCAGCAGCGGCCGCGCCCGGGTGTCGGTCATGCTGAATTTCTCCTGCAGCGCCCGGGTGACTCCCGCATCGATGTCCTTCATCAGCGCGTCGAGGAAAACCACCTGGCGGTATTCACGGTCGTCCAGAGAGGCACTCGCCGGCATGGTCAGAGTCCGGTTGAAGGTCAGGACTGCCTGGCGGCCCGGCAGACCGCCGGGCTGCGTTTCGCGCAGGCGCACGCGGATGAACAACTCATACTGATCCTGCTCGCCCGCGCCCACCCAGTTGGCGACCGTGCTCTCGGGCTTGATCGTCTGCAGGTATACGCGCGCATCCTCGATCACGAAATCCATCTGCCCCTGCAATCCGCCCGGCTTGAGACGGTTTTCGGCATAGCGCTTGAGGGCAATGTCGGGCGGCACCGGAAAGCGCGAGGATATATCGCGCGGGTCGGCGCCCGGCTGATAGGTCGTCTGCACGTCGACCAGCGCGGCCTCGACCATGTAGGGGGAAATCTCGGTGAAGGTCAGCTCCGGCGCGGCGGTGCGCGGCGCCACCGCCGTTGTGCTGCATGCCGCCGTACCCAGCAGAACGCCCAGACAAAGGAAAGACAGAACCGCCGGGCGCGCCCGGAATATCGTTTTACTCATGCTTGTAATTTACCCTTGAAACCAGGTTACAGAGAAGACGGAGACACCCGCAGGGTCACGATCTTACACAGGCGTGGTTATTTTATGGTTAACTTGAGGCGATTCAGGCTTTGACTCGGTATCCGGTT
>CAZNYM010000016.1:22537-38581 GCA_964577255.1 uncultured Pseudobdellovibrionaceae bacterium
CCGGTTTTCAGAAGAACATAACATAAAACGGACAAAGCGGCGTTGACCGCCAGCAGCACTGCCAATCCCTCGCCCAGCGATCCTTCCACGTGGCCGGTGAAGCCGTATCGGAACATGTCGATGATATGAAAGAACGGGTTGTGCTGGGCGATCGTGCGCCACGGCTCCGCCAGCTGATGCAGCGAATAAAACGTACCCGATAAAAACGTGAGCGGCGTAACTATGAAGTTGGTCATGGCCGCCAGATGGTCGAACTTCTCCGACCACAATCCTCCGGCTATGCCGAGCAGCGCCATCATCAGGCTGCCCAGCAGCGCCGCCGCCAAAATCATAGCGGCGCTGTGAACGCCCAGAGGAACAAAAAAGGCCACGGCCACGGTACAGACGAATCCCACCAAAAGCCCGCGCAGCACCCCGCCTGCGGCAAAGCCGGCCAAAAGCTCGCCCGCACTCAAGGGCGGCATCAGCACATCGACGATATTCCCCTGCACTTTTGAAATCAGGATCGAGGACGACGTATTGGCAAAGGCGTTCTGCAGCACCGCCATCATGACCAGGCCCGGCGCCAGAAAGGCCAGGTAATCGACCGAAACGCCGCCCATGCGGTGATCGCCGAAAGCCACTACGAAAATGGCCAGGAACAAAACCGTCGTCACCACCGGCGCGGCAATGGTCTGCAGATAGACATTCATGAACCGCCCGGTTTCCTTGCGGATCAGGGTGGCCAGGCCGATGGCGTTCAGCCCGCGCATGGGCAGAGGCTGCAGGGTTTGCTGTTCGTTCATGTTCCGGCCCTTCGCAAATCGTTTTCTCTCACCTATATTATAGCGATGATGCAAAAAGCAAAGCCCGCCCGGCGCACGCCCAGAAAGATTTCCGAATCTTTCCTGCACAACAGCGGCCTTTACTATCTGCAGCGCTTCGCCGCCAGCCGGGGCCGCTTCCGCAGCGTTATGACGCACAAGATCCGCGAATCGTGCCGTGCCCATCCGGAACAGGATGAAGCCGCCTGCCTGAAAATGCTCGACGAGCTGATCGTTAAATTCGAGCGCTGTGGCCTGCTCGACGACAAGCTGTACGCCCGTGCCGCCGCCCGTTCGCTCAGCGCGCGCGGTGTATCTTTATATACCCTCAGGAGCAAGCTGAAACTGCGCGGGCTCGATGAAGAATCGATTGACGCCGCCCTCGCCGATCTGCGGGAGGAACGGGAACCTGACGCCTTTGAATTCGAATCCGCGTTGCGCCTCGCCCGCCGTCGCCGGCTGGGACCTTTTGCCGTCCGCGCCGACGCGCCGGCCGAAAAAGCTGCCGGAGCGCTCGCCCGCGCTGGCTTCGACTACGACACGATCCGCAGAATTCTCACGCTGAATAAGGAAGAAGCCGAACGGCTTATTGCAGGGTCTTCGTAGCGCCCGCGTCGGGTTGTTCAGGCGTCGCCTGTGCTGCCACGCCCTTGCCTTCCGCCTGCACCACGCGCCGTGGCGGAAAGACGATCGTGGCGGTGGTGCCGATCCCCTTCTGCGAGAACAGTTCGAAAGCGCCGCCGTGAAGGCTCATCAGCGAGTGAACCAGCGCGAGACCCAATCCCGCGCCCGAGTAATTGCGGTTGAACGAGCCGTCCGCCTGGCTGAGCGGTACCATGATGCGCTCAAGCTCGCCCTCGCTCAAACCTATGCCGGTGTCGGTGATCGACAGGCGCAGCCGCCCTTCCGCGTCCGTTTCGCTTGAAATCGTGACATGCCCGTCCGCCGGGGTGAATTTGATGGCATTCGTCAGCAGGTTGAGAAACACCTGCTTGATTGCCAGCTCCTCGCCCACCACCTGCGGCGTGTTGTCGCCGACCAGGTTGTGCAGCTGCAGCCGCGCCGCGCCGATGCGGGCCTGCAGGAAGTTGACGCAGTATTTTACCATGCCGGCGGTGTTGATGATGTTTTCGTTGAGCTGCCGCTCGCCGGCCTCGATCCTGGAAATATCAAGGATGTCATTGATGATCGACAGAAGCTGCCGCCCGCTTTCGTGGATGTCGCGGGCATATTCCCAGTATTGCCTCTGGCCGATCGGGCCGAAAGTCTCGTTCTTGATCAGTTCGGAGAAACCGATAATGGCGTTGAGCGGCGTGCGCAGCTCGTGACTCATGTTGGCCAGGAACTCCGACTTGGCGCGGTTGGCAAGATCGGATTGCAGCATCGCTTCCTTAAGGCGCGATTCCGCCTTTTTCCTCTGCGTGATGTTCTCGATGCTGCCCTCGTAATAAAGCAGGTCGCCCGAGTCGCTGCGCACCGTGTGCGCGTTCTCATTGATCCAGATCAGGTCGCCCTTGGCCGTCAGCACCTGCGATTCGAAATCCCTCACGCTGCCCTTTTCCTCGAGGTCGCGCAGGAAGCGCGCGCGTTCCTTGCCATTGGGGTAAAGCGCCTCATGGGCGTTGCCCACGTTCTGCAGCAGCTTGTCCGCGCCTTCATAACCCAGGATGCGCGCCATCGCCGGGTTAGCGCTGATGAAGGTGCCTTCGCGGGTCATCTGATAAAAGCCGCCGGCAGCGTTCTCGACGATGGTACGATACTTGCGCTCAGCTTCCGACAGTGCCCGCTCGACGCGGCGGCGTTCCTCGACGTCGGTGATGGTGCCGACCACGCGTGTGTCCTTGTTGTCGTCGTGGCGGATCATCGAAATCGCCAGTTCCACCGCGCGGTGCGTGCCGTCCGCCGCCGCCAGGCGGGTGATGATGCGGTAGCCGTGGCGGGCGCCCGCGATCATCTCGCGGAAATACTGGCGCTGCTCCTCCTGGTCCTGCGGGTGAAGCAGGCCGAAAAGATTGCGGTTGAGCGATTGCTCCGGCTCGAAACCCGTCACTTTGCGCCAGGCGCGGTTGAGAAACAGGATGTCGCCGTCGCTGTTCAGCTCGAAGATGATGTCGTTCACGGCGTTGATGATGGCGCGGTATTCCTTCTCCGCCTTGCGCAGCGACTGGTTCAGGCGGTCGCGCTCGCCGGCCTCGAGCGCCAGTTCGTGGTTCTTGCGCGACAGCGTCGCGTTCATGCCGGAAAGACGCAGCGACTGATAGGCGTTGCCGCGCACATACAGCGCCCCCAGCAAGCTTGCGATCGTTCCGATCGCCAGCACAAAATACGGTATGCCGTGAACCAGATCGCTGACGATCACCGCCTGCGGCGTGACATTCAGCTGCCAGGTGCGCTCGCGCAGCACAAGCGGCATGCTGACCGGCACCGCGCGGCCGATGCGCGCCTGCGGGCTGGTGTAGCTGAAGGCGCGCTGGCCGTTCTGCGGGTCGGTCACGGTCAGGAATCCCTCAAACCCGCCCGGGCTGATGAGGGTGATCAGATAGCTTTCGCCGCCTTTCTCCAGCTCGATCCTGTGGCCGGAGACGATCATGGCGCTGCCTTCCGGGGCCGAAGGCATGGCCGAGAACAGGAACGCCGGGTCCTGGCTGCGCAGGGCCTGGGTGTGAATGTCCGCCAGCAGGCGCTGGTCGCCCGTCAAGGCCGTGCGCGTGCCGAGATCGTAGAAGCTCCAGCGCCCTTCCGCGTTGCGCATCAGCCACAGAACGGCAAGCGTCCTGTTGCCCTGGCTCAGAAGCGGCGCCGCAATCTTGCGGGCGACGCCGGCGCCGGCCGCGCCCTGCTCGTGCAGCGTCTGGCCGATGACGGTCAGGGTGCTGTCACCGGTCTGCAGTTCGTGAACGATCGCTTCGCCCTCGCGGTGAGCCACGCGCGTGTATGATTCCTGCATCCATTTTGTTATGAAAAAATTAAGCGTGAGGAACAGAATCATGCTTACGACCGCGCCGCTCAGGAATGTCACCGGCACCAGCCAATGGCCTCGCGCGCTGCGGCTTTCGGCCTGCCAGCCGCTTTCATTCCATTCTTTTTCCTGACGCTGGCGACCAGCCATGGCACCCCCGGGCGCACCCGGCCACGGGGCGCCATTACATTAAAGAGTGATCTATTTCTGTTAATTGTTTGCTAAAGAAGGGACTTTTCACGCTTCAGTTTGACTTTTTGCGATACAAGAGTGATAAATCTCTTAACAAAACCTTTCTTTCCCCATCCTGACCAAGGGAGAAACCGAATGCTTGCGGAAATGATGGCCGGCTTTTTCAAGATCGACCCCACCAAGTCCCTGCCCCTCACCAGACTGCCTTTCGACATGCGCATGATCCTGGAATCGGGCCGCAAGAATTATCAGGCCGGTCTTTCCGCGCAGCAGAACTGGATCGAGGGTTGGCAGGCCCTGATGCAGGCCCAGGTGCGCCAGGCGTCCACCACGCTTGAGACTTCGACGGCCCTGTTCCGCGAAGTGCTGAAGGAAGGCACGCCGGAGGAAAAAATCCTGCGCCAGGCCGAAGCGGTGAAAAAGCTTTATGGTTCCTATGTCGAGAACATTCGCGAGGCTCGCGACACGCTCGAGGACCTCAACCGCGAGTCGGCCGACATGATGCACCGCCGCGTCTATGCCGCGCTGAACGAAGTGCGCGATTCTCTGGAGAAGCCGGAGCCGGCCAAAGCCGCCGCGCCGGTGGCGCGCATAAGCCGCCCGTCGTCATCGAAAAAAGAAGCGGCTTGATCTTCCTTACAAAGGCAATCTGACCCTTACGCGCAAGCCTCCGCGCGGCGAGTCCGCGAGAGCGATGTCTCCCCCGTGCGCATGCACGATGTCCTGCGCGATCGGCAGCCCCAGCCCCACACCGCCCGTCTCGCGGTTGCGCGAAGGCTCGCCGCGCACGAAGGGGCGGAACATGTCGGCGCGCAGCGCCGGCGGAATGCCCGGCCCGTCGTCGTCGATCGTGATCATTAGCGCAGCACCCTCCTCGTCTTCAGTCCGTTCCGCCGTCACCCAGACCTGATCGGCGTATTTCGCCGCGTTGCCGATCAGGTTGGCGAAGCAGCGCTCCATCGCCAGGGTCCGCAGCGGCAGATACAGGTCGCCCGGCAGATCGCATGCGATCGTCTTGCCCTCGCGCCGGGCGGATTCGATTACCCGACCGATCAGGGCGCCGATATCGGTGCGCACCGGAGTCTCGCCCTCCTCGCCCTTGGCAAAATCGAGATAGGCGTTGATCATGCGCTCCATTTCCTCGATATCCGCCTGGATGGCCCGCGTGTCGCTGCCCGCTGGCAGCAACGCCAGCTCGAGCTTCATGCGCGTCAGCGGCGTGCGCAGATCGTGCGAAATGCCCGCCAGCATCAGCGTACGTTGCGACACCTGGCGGCGGATACGTTCCTGCATGTCGATGAAAGCGCGCGTGGCCTGGCGCACTTCGCGCGCGCCCTCAGGTTTCAGGCTGCCGGGAGCGTCCATCCCGCGGCCGAAACGCTCGGCCACCACGGCCAGGCGGCGGATCGGACGGATCTGGTTGCGCATGAACAGGATGGCGATGGCAAGCAGGATGATCGAGCTGCCGCACATCCACAAAAGCACGATATAGCCGGAAGACGAAAACAGCCGCCGCTGCGGCAGGCTGAAGCGCAGCACGCCGCCCTCGTCCACCGCCACGTCCACCCTGACCCATTTCTCGTCGTTGTCGACATAAATGGAAAAGGGGTGGACGATCTTACCCTGCAGCTGCTGCGTAAGCGCCTGGCCGATAAACCGCTGGCGCCAGCGCTGCGGCCCCTCGGGCACAACCGGGTGTGCGCCCTCGATATAACTCGTCAGCAACCCCAGATGCACGGCGGCGTCGTTCTTCAGCCGGGCGAAGGACTCGGGATCACTGCGGTACGCCGCCGCGATCACCGCCACCTCGCCCGCCACGGCGTAACCCAGGCGGCTCGTCATCTTCTCCCAGTGGCGGTCGAAGAACATGAAGGCAGTAATTGCCTGCACCAGAATAAGCGGCGTAATCAGAATCAGGAGCGAACGCCCCATCAGTGAACGCGGCAGGAAGCGTATTTTCATGACCCCGTCCCTTCCGCCAGCAGCAGCCTGTAGCCCTGCCCGCGCACAGTCTGCAGGCTCAAGGGGCGCTTACTGTCGTCCTCCAGCTTGCGGCGCAGGCGCGTCACCTGCACATCGATCGTGCGTTCGGACGATTCAAGTCCGCACAGGGCGGCCAGCTTCTCGCGCGATACCACCTTGCCGGCGTTACTCGCCAGCGCGCGCAGCAGGTTGGCCTCGACGGGGCTCAGGCGCCTGATCTCGCCGCCATCGCGCAATTCGCCGTGCGTGTGATGGAAGACCCAGCGCCCGACGCGGAAATCCTGTGCCACCGCGGCGGCGGGCCGGCGGCGCAGCAGCGCCTGCAGCCGCAGTACCAGCTCGCGCGGCTCAAACGGCTTAGGCAGATAATCGTCGGCCCCGCTTTCGAGGCCCTCGATACGGTCGCCCGCCTCGCCCAGCGCCGTCAGCAGCAGCACAGGCACATCGCTGGTTTTTTTCAGGGCGCGGGTGAATTCAAGGCCGCTCTGCCCCGGCATCATCACATCGACCACCAGGGCATCGTAGGTGAAATTCTTCAGAATACCCGCCGCCTCGGCGGCATTGCCGGCGGTGCTGGCCAGAAAACCGTTTTCCCGCAGGTAACGCGAGACAAGGCTGCGGATCCTGTCGTCGTCGTCCACGACCAGGATGTGCGGCAGCGCGCTGAGATTTTCATTTGCAAGAGAGGGCATTTTCAGCTTAATTCATACACTTACCGGGGTTTTTTAGCACTCTTTTCTAAAAAGCCCAAATATTCCCTCAGCGACCGGAGTTTCCCTATGAATGCCACCCCTCCTCCCTCATTCGCCGACCGTGACGGCTGGATCTGGATGAACGGCCAGATGAAACCCTGGCGGGAAAACACCGTCCATGTGCTGAACCACGGTCTGCATTACGGCAGCTCTGTGTTCGAGGGCGAGCGCGTCTATAACGGCCGCATCTTCAAGCTGCGCGAACATTCTGAACGCCTTATCAACTCGGGCAGGCTGCTCGACTTCAAAGTACCTTACAGCGCGCAGGAACTGGACGACGTCTGCAACGAAGTGGTCAAGGCCAACAACATCACCGACGGCTATGTGCGTCCGGTCGCCTGGCGCGGCAGCGAGATGATGGCCATTTCGGCGCAGAACACCTCTATCCATGTCGCCGTTGCCTGCTGGCCGTGGCCGAAATATTTCTTCCCCAAAAGCGGTGAGGATAGCGGGCTGGCGCTGCAGACCTCCGTCTGGCGCCGTCCCGATCCGCGCACCGCGCCGGTGCAAAGCAAGGCCGCCGGCATCTATATGATCAGCACCATCGCCAAGCACACCGCCGACCGCGCCGGGTTCGACGACGTGCTGCTGCTCGACTACAAGGACCGGGTGGCGGAATCGAGCGGCTCAAACCTGTTCATGGTCAAGGACGGCAAGCTGCGTACTCCCGTGCCGGAATGCTTCCTCAACGGCATCACGCGTCAGACCATCATGAAGATCGCGCGCGACATGGGCTATGAAGTCAGCGAGACCACGATCATGCCCGACGAGCTGAAAACCGCCGATGAAATCTTCCTCACCGGCACCGCCGCCGAAATCGCGCCCGTGGGCCGGATCGACGACACTGCCTATAAAATCGGCCCCATCACCCGCCGGCTGAAAGAGGCGTATGCCGACCTGGTGCGACAGGGCTAAGCCCACCTGGCCATAGAACTTGCAAACCCCCTGTTTTTGCGGGATAATAATTGTAGCTATCCGCGAGTTTCAAAGAAAACTCAATAAAAACAAAAGGATAGCATGGTAATGTGTGATCAATAGGGTGTGCTGTCATGGCAAAAAATGATGAAAAACGGCTCCAGGCCGGCCTCCAGCTTCTCGGCTACGAGGGCGCGGACGCTTTCCTGCAGGACAAGAAACTCGACCCTGCCCTGGCGCAAAAGCCCGACGACCTTCTTAAAAGCGTGCATGAAAATCTGGCCCGCGATAAAGCCGCGCAAAAGCGCCTGGACGACCTAGCGACGCGCGTAACCAGTGAGAGTAATCCCCTCAAGCCCGAAGAGCAGGAAACACTGCGCGGCGGTCTGGCGCTGTTCGGGTATAACGTGGGCGCGCTCGACAAAGTCGATCTTATCAAAACCCAGACGGCCGCCCTGGCGTATTCACAGGCGCATGACGCGCTCGACATGGATCCCGAGAGCAACAAGGCCTTGAGCAAACACCAAACGCGTATGCTCAAAGGCGGGCTGGCGTTGATGGGTTTTTACAACGGCGAAATCAACAGCAAATTCGACAACGAAACACGCAATGCCTTGAAGGCCTATTACACCGAGCGCAAAGTACCCGCCAGCACCAAGCCCGCTGCCGATGAAAACGCCCTCGCTTCCGTTACAGAGGCCATGAGAAACAATCCGGCCGCAAAAGAGAAGATGAAGGAGATCGCCAACAAGCCCCAGACGACCAAAAGAGAAACGGCGATGTTGCAGGCCGGCATGGCCCTGGGCGGTGCGGTTCTGCCGATCGACGGCCTGCGTGGCGATCACACGAAAATCGTGACCGGCAATTATTTTCAACTGGTGCCTGTGATGGAGGAAGATCCCGCGGCTGTTGCCGCCGCCGCTTATGTCGAGGATTACAGCACTCTGGGCGCCAGCCCGACCGATGCGCCCGCACCAACCGAACTAAGCGCGCCCGTCGTGCCCGTGGGCGCTGCCATCCCTAGCGAATCCGCTCAGCGGGTGGTGCGGGATGGTGCGTCAAATACTGTCTGGACCACGGACACATCCATGAGAACCGCTATCGCCACGCCGGATACGCCCCCTTCGGCGGCCGACATCAAGCGCGCCGAGATGGAAAACAGGCTGAAGGCGATCGAGATCGAGCAACGCCGTATCGCCGCCCAGACCAAAGGAACACTGGATCCGAACCAGTTGAGCCGCGATGTCGACGACATGCGCAAAAACATCGACCAGTTGGTCTCAGACGCACAGAACAGGCAGAACATGCTGCGCGCCACCGGCTCGATGAAGGATCCCAACTACGAAAACCGCCGCCAGCTGACCAATGAACTCAAGGCGTTCCGCACTCTGGAGAAAGAGCGCGCGTCTCTCACCGCTGACCTCGATAACCTGAGCAAGCAACCCGCCGCGGCCACGGCGCCCGCCGCCGAAGACGGTACGACGACGCGCAAATTCCTGTTCTGGGAATTTAAAACCCAGGCCAATCCAGCCGCCCGTGCCGACGACCGTACATCTACGCCGGGCGCGCGCATCACCGATGTGAAATGGGTAGGCCTGGGCAACAAGGATGAAGCCAAGCCCGCTGTCGCCAAAAGCGACGAAGCTTTTGTGGGCGGTACCAGCCTGAGCAAAATCAAAGACGGCTTCAACAGAAGCGTAAACGGCAGAGAAGCCGTGCCGGCGGCTGTAACTCCTGTTACAGCGATGCGTTTTGAAACCGCGCCCGCTCCGGCGGGACGCGCCGACGACCGCACCACCGCCCCCGGAGCCAAGCTCGTGCTGGTGCGCGACGATTTCGGCAAATCGGCCGACAACCGCAGCCCCCTGAACGTGCCGCAGGGTTCTTACGCCGCCGGCTTCATGGAAAATCTGGGCGCCAATAATGCCGATGGCCGGGCGCAGGCGGAGATCAAATACCTGGCCAAGGCTCTTAACGGTGAGCGCGAGCGCACCGGCGGCCCGATGACGCTGGGCAGCGCGATCGTGACCTACAAGGTTCATGCCGCGAATAAAGACACGCCGGACAACCAGCTGGGCCTGAACAGCAATGACCAGCGCAAACTCGACCGGCTGCTTACGGAAGCAGGGCTGAAAAAGAGCGACAAGCTCGACCCGCAGGATCCGAATCAGATGCGCGTGCTGCTGACCGCCGTCAGCGCGTTCGCCAACGACACGACGATGAAAAACGTCAATCAGAAATGGCAGGACAGCTTTGCCGCCGCCGCGCCGAAACCGGAGGAGAGACTGCCCGAGGGACTGGTCCGCACGAACAGCCCTGGGGAAAAAGCCCCCACCCTGGGTTTGTAGTCATCCCCAAGGATATCACCCCCGCGCCGGGCGGGCGGCGGGGCGTGGCGCGAGCGCACTCAGCATCTTATCTTTAAGCACCTTGTCGGCGTAGGAACCCTCGATCGACACGCGCGTGGTTTCCAAAAGCTCCGCGTCGCTGAAACCGAAATGGTCGCGCGCGATTTGGTATTCCATGCCGAGAGAATTGCCGAACAGCCCCGGATCGTCGGAATTCAGGCACACGCGCACACCGGCATCCTTCAGGCGGCGCAGCGGATGTTCCTTGTAGGTGGGATAAATCCCGGCCAGGATGTTGCTAGTCGGGCAGACTTCGAGAATAATGCCGCGCTTCACAATCTCCCGCAGCAGCGTTTCATCCTCGATCACGCGCACGCCGTGGCCCAGGCGCGTGGGATTAAGCTTCAGCGCATCACGGCCATTCGCCGGTCCGGCACCCTCGAGCGCGTGCAGGCGCACGCCCAGCGGACGCGGAAATTCCTTCAGCACCTTCTGATAAACCGGCATGAACTGCGGAATGTCGCCCTCGCGCTCGCCGCCCGCGATATCGAGGCCGACGATCAGCTCGTGCGGATAGGATAGCATCAGGCCCGCGTCGTGTTCCGCCACCGCCACGCTGTTGTGCCGCTCGAATGTCAGGTTGATCCGGGCGTCGATCCCCCGCTCCTTGCGGGCTTTGGCGATGCCCTCAGCCATACCGTCGATGATGTCCTTCCAGGAAATGCCCGAAAGCTTGGGTTGCCCCGGCCAGGCGATGAATTCGATATAGATCGCGCCCTCGTCGGCGCAGCGGGTCAGGTAATCGTGCGTGACCTCGGCATAGTCCTCCTTGGTCTTCATGCACAGCGACATGGCCTGATAGACGCGGGTGACGAGGTCGAGAAAATTCTCCCATCGGTAAGCCGTTCCGTCCGGCGTAAAAATCCCAGGATCAAGATCAACCTTGTTGCGCGCCGCCAGGCGGCGAGTCATGGCGGGGGTGATGGTGCCTTCGATATGTACGTGGAGCTCCGCTTTCGGCAAAGCGCGGAGGTCGTCGTCGAGTGAGATCATGGAAATCTAACCTGGTGTGTGGGAAGGAAATAGCTGGCGGGGAGATTGCGCCGCGCTGTCCTTGTCGTCCTGGCCATAGCGCTTCACCTTCTGCCCGTTGCCGAGGTAAAGATACTCACGGTCGGTGGTGAAGTCCAGACGCGGGATATCCTCGTTGTACTGGAACACATAGCATTCGCCAGTGTGAAGAACGATCAGACCTGAATCCTTGGCCCGCATGGCGATGTCGCCCTGGCGCCCGTCGAGAGCGGGCCTGACAGGAAATTCCTGGCCGCGCAGCTTGTACACCTGGGTACCGTCGGCCTCGGTACGGGGATAACAGGCGGCGGCGTTCAGTCGGGCCTGAGCCGCGTCGCCACGCACGGCGAAATGCAGATCCTTGGTTTTTTCGAGGGCACCTTTACCGAAATAGCTGTTTTCCCGGTGCAGGGCAACGTCCAGAGCCAGGGCGCCCGCCATGGCAAAAGTGGTGCCGAGCGCGACGTAGCGCTCCCAGTTGCTGATTAAGTCCATACGCTTGAGACTGAAACCTGCCATGATTTAGTCACAAACTTTATAGGCTCGCCCCACCTTCGTCAAGTTTTCATAAGCTAATTTAATGTATTATATTATGCAAATTAATAATTGACTTTCCCCCGCCCCTCCTTTACACTTCTTTAACCTTAAAAACCCGACCCCCGAGGTGTGTGATGGCGCAAACCCTTTCCAGTAAATTCATTGCCCTGGCCCTGGCGACGACGACCCTGGCCGCGACCGGCTGCGCGAGCATGAGCGCCTCTCCCATAAGCACTCCGGAATTCGACGCCAAGGACATCCAGGCCGGCACCGACAGGGCGCGCAAATACCTCAAGGCAAAGAGTGAGTATGTCGCCCTTGTTACAGAGTATGCCAAAAATACCAAAGTGAACCCCATCAACTATCCCGCCTGCGACATGGCCGCCAAGGGCGGCGACGGAACCACCCTGATTTATGGCGCCGGCGGCGGCGCTGTAGGCAATGTGCTCGCCCATGCCGTCGAGGGCCCGGCCGGGCTGCTGACCGCCGCGGGCGCGATCGTTGCCGGTCTCGCCGGCAAAAACAAAGAACAGCAGAACATGATCAAGTACGATTTCGACTGCGACGCGCTGCAGGCCGTAAATATTGCTCTGGGCGGCATGACCTACGGCCAGCCTGCAAGCATCCACCCGGGTGGCATGCACAGAGGTCCGGCCGGCGGCTATCAGGGCGAACGCCGTTACTACCCTTATGGCGCTTATGGAAGGATTCCCGTGAATCCCGCCCTCAGCGGACCCGGCAATTTCTATCAGTACGGCTCCAATGATCCGGGACTTACAGGCGGCTTCTACATACCCGGTGGCGAAACTACCTACAGCGCCCCCCCGCCCCCGGCCCCGACCTGCTGGACCGACCGCCGCCTCTGCAACAAATAAGACAAGGGTCGCATGCGCTCATGGATGTATCCGCTGCCAAAGCCTTCCTGTCCACAAAGCCCGCCCGCCTTGCGGGCGGTGCCTTTTTGCTGGTTCTGCTTCTGGCGCTGACGCCGGGTTTCGCCGCCGGGCGGCTTGAATCCTTCCTGGCGGGCTACGGCTTCAACAGCGTATCGCTGAAAGACATCGCCATGGGCCCCACCAGTCTGGTGGCGCGCGACATCCTGCTCGATCCCGACGGCTTCAGCACCGTGGACCTGCTGCGTGCCGAAGGCAATCCGCTCGGCCTCGTCACGGGCCGCCCCGACCGGCTGTTGCTAGACGGCGTCCAGCTGACGGGCGAATGGTACGGCGGCCTGCTGCTCGATCTTGCCGGCTGGAGCGGCACAGGCGTTACCATGCCTCTATCCCTGCCCGCCATCCCGCACATCATCCTCACCCAGGGCAAGGCCGATCTCGAAACCCCGGCGGGCCTGGTGCGCATCGAAGCCCAGGGCGATCTTGAACGCAGCGCCGACCAGGATGGCGTTTCCACTTTCGAAGGCTCCGTCTGGGGCACTCAGCATCAATTGAAAATCGACAGCTTCTGGCGCGGTTTCGTCACTGCCACGGGCGGCTTCGAAGCCGAAGGCGACATCCGCGAGGCCCGGCTCAATCTCGACGCTCTTTCCGCTTCGCGCATGTCGGGCTGGCTGTCGCTCGCGCGCGCCGAAACCGCCGCGCCCCTGACCCTGGGCGGCCAGATCATCATGGGCCGGCTGGCGGCGGGCGACCTGGTGCTGAGCGACACCACTCTTACGCTCGACGGCCCGCTTGAATCTCTGCATATGATCGTGGGCGGAAAGATTTCCTCGTTCGAGGACGCCACGCTGGCGGCTGATCTGCGCAACAGCCCGCAGGGGCTTATCATCAGTGCCAGCCTTGAAACCGCCCGCTTCGACGATCTCAGCGCCCTTCTGACCAAAATCCGCGAGCAGACAGAAAACGCACCCGGCGGCCTGCGCGACGCCTTCATGCCGCTTCTGATCACCGAGGGCAACATGACCCGGGTGAAACGCGACCTGCCGAAGGAAAACTATCACCGCTTCGTGCTGCAGATCGAAGGACCTCTGAGCGACCTCAACGGCAAGATCGTCGCCATGTGGGTGAAGGATGGCGTGGCGCAGAACAATATCGTCAGCCTCAATCCGGCCGTCGCCGCCGGGAACCCTTAAATCCGAGCTTTCACCCTAATCGTTCCCGCTGCCCCAGTCGCGCCAGAACTGCGAGCCTGCGCTTTGCACCGCACCGATGTTTTTCAGGCCGAGACGGAATTTGATATCGGTGCCGCTGTCGCCCGATGAATCGCGGGTGTAATTGCGCTCGGCAAGCAGCGAAAACAGCAGGCAACACCCGGTGTAATCCAGTCCCGCCGCCGCCCGGCGCAGGCCTTCATCCTCGCCCAGATTGTAAAGCGCGCCCGTGTTCAGGCGCCATTTACGGGTCAGATCGACCGAGGCGATGCCTTCCACCTGCTCTCGCACTTGGTCGATATCGGTACCCTCGAGATTGGTGGCGTAAAGATAACGGCTGTTCAAGCGCACCGGCCCCTGGATCATCGTGCCATCGAACTCGTGGCGCTGCGCTCTGAAATCGTCCGCCCCCAACTGAAAGCGATAGGCGGCGCGATAGCGGTCATCGTAGCGGCCAGTAATCTGCCCCACATAATCCGACTGTTTTCCGGTCAGACCCGATCCCTCCGGGAACGGGTTGTCGCCGTCATGCAGGCGGTGGCTCTGCCCGGCGAACACCTCGATCTGGTTGCCGGCATGGCTGTATAGGCCGCTGCGCACGCCGTAAGTCACGCGCGAACGGTCCTCGATCCGGTCCTTGCCGGGGAAGCGGATGGGGTTGAACAGGTTGAGGGCGTCGATCTGCGCGTCCTGGCTGTCCTCGTTCGGGATAGCGCTGTCTTCCGCGTTCACGTTCGGCGCCACGGTGACGGCCACCGCAGGCTCGATCACCGCCTGCGCGCTCTTGAGCGGCTTAGCGAGCGGCCACGACGTCAGAACATGCGCCTGCGGGAAGAAACGGCTCTCGGTGCCGCCGTCACTTTGGCCTGCCTCCGCCACGTCGCGGTCGGATACTTTGTAAAAATCCCCGCGTGCGTTCAGATCGACCGTCGTCACCGTCCCCGCAGGGCTTACCAGCCGGCGCTGGAAATTGCCGCTCAGGGTTGCGCGATTCATGTCTTGGCCGCCGCCGGAACGTGTCAAGCCGAGTATATCGCCTTCAACCGCCCAGCGCCCACCCAGAAGCGCGTTGGGCGCACCGACCAGTCTCATGGCGGCCTCAGGCATCACGCTCGGCTGGTCGCGTTTTTCCTCGGCCACGCGCACGTCCTGGAACGCCATGGCCCGCACCACGGCGTAATCGCGGCCGTCGAAGCGTTCGGCGTAGATATCGTTCTCAAGCACGTCCTTGCTGCTGAAATCGTACTGGCGCAGATACTGGTCGTCGGACGTCACTTCGATGTCGGCGCCGGCGCGCCATTTATCATTGATGTCGTAACGGGCCTCGCCGTAAAAATGCCCGCGCGTTTCGTCGTCCTGAACCACTTCCTCGCCGCCCACACTGTCGGTGCGGTTGGAATGTGTAAAACTGCCGCCGACCTTCATCGTGCCGTGGCCGAAGCGCTGGCGGTATTCGGCCAGGCCCACCGGGCTCTTCTTGGTCATGGCCATGACGCCCAGCGTGGCGTCGCGGTCGGGGCCTATGGCCCAGTAATATTCGTTGGTAACCTGCGTGCCCAGCTGGCTGCTGAAGCCCATGCCGGGGGTCAGAAGGCCGCTCTTCTGCTTCACCTTGCCGTCACTGTGGGTCAGATAGGGCGTGTAGAAAACCGGCACGCCGCGCACTTCGAAGCGCGCGTTCTTGTATTTGATCCTGTTCTTGTCCTTGTTGTACGTCACTTCGCCCGCGCGGATGCGCCAGGCCGGCACCGCTCCCGGTTCGGTCTCGCAGTCGCACGGGGTGTAAGCCGCGTCCTTCAGTACGATGGTGTTCTCGTCCACGCTTTTGGCCTCGCGGGCACTGAAATGTCCGCCCTGCGCGAGATAGGCGTTGATGTCCTCCGCTTCGCCCTGGCGCATCTCGCTGTTGAGCTGCACGCGGCTGGCCTCGTACACGTCGTTGGTGCGGTCGGTCAGTACCACCTTGCCCTGCGCCGCCACGGTGTCGGTCTTCAGGTCGTAATTCATCTGATCGGCGCGCAGCAGGCGTCCCGACTGCGCCAGGCGCACATCGCCCGCAGCACTGACCGTCGACGATGCTTCGTCGTGCTGGAGGTTATCGGCGGCGAAATCGACCGGCACCGGATCGCCCGGCGCCGGCAGCGGCGGCGCGCCGGTCAGGCGCAGGGGCCTTTTGGCAGGTACGGCGGAAGCGGCGGGCGGCGCGGGCTCGAATTTCTGGGCAGCGGTCGGTTCGGCGCGATAACCCGTCAGCATCTGCGCCTGCGCGGGCGTCCAGACACCGCACAGCAAAAGCCCGCCCATGACGCCCGAGAGTATTTTCAAGGAATCCCCAATGTTTCCCTAAGACAGCTTCATTGTAAGCCGGGATGCCGCG
>CAZNYM010000017.1:0-37458 GCA_964577255.1 uncultured Pseudobdellovibrionaceae bacterium
AACGGCCACAGCGTGGAAATGTTCGAGGACGATCTTAACCTCGATGCCGCGCTGACGGGCGAAGCCGAAACCCCGGCCGCCACATGGTCGGGGCTTGAGCATCTGGAAGGGCAGGAGGTGTCGATCATCGCGGATGGCATCGTGCTCGACCCGCAGGAGGTGGTGGACGGCGAAGTGGTGCTGGAAGATGCTGCCAGCAGCGTTGAGATCGTCCTGCCTTACACGCATATCATCGAACCGCTGCCCCCGAGCGCCCTGAGCGAGGGCGGTGCCGGACGCGCTGTGCGCCTGATCGAGGCGGTGTTCCGCATCGAAAAAACGGCGGCGCTGCGGCTTGATATCGGCCGGGGGCTGGCCGATGTGTCGCTGCGGCAATGGGGCGAGGAGGTTGTGCTCGATGCGCCGCCGCCGCTGGTCAGCCGCGACGTCAAGGTGCGCGCGCTAGGCTGGAAGGAGGACGGGATGCAGCCCTTGTGGAAGATCGAGCAGGCCACGCCGCTGCCTTTCACGCTTCTGTCCGTCACCACCGAACTCAAAGTCAACGACTAACCCGCAAGGAGAAACATCATGGGCGCCTTTACCCCTATTATCACCGGCCTCTCGGCCCTGAGCACCGCCGTGAGCGCTGTCAGCCGCGCGGTCGACACATTCGAAGGATTTTCCGGGCGCGTCAGCGACCCGCAGGAAGACCAGCGCGCCCTGCTGCGTGCGCAGCAGAAGCAGGCGCTCGATCAGCTGAGCGCCCAGCAGCGCGAAGCCGAACGCCAGGCCGCGAACGAAGCGGCGCTCGAGCGCCAGAACATCGCCGCGCAGGCGCAGGACGCGGAAACGCGCCGCCGGGCGGCCCTGCGCCGGGCGGTGGCACGCCAGCGCGCGGCTTACGGCGCCAGCGGCCTGAGCGGTGGCGACGGTTCGGCCGAAGCGGTTTTACTGGGCATGTTTCAGGAGACCGAGGAAGACCGCGCCGGGCAGGAACGGCTTGACTCGCTGCGCCTGAATGCGCTCGACCAGGAGCTTGACGACCGGCGGCGCCTGAACGTGCTACAGCGCGCGCAGCTCAAGCAGCGCCAGGAACTGGAACGCATGGCGGAAGGGTTCTAGATCATGACCGAACACATCAAAATGCCGGATGTCATTCCGGTGGTACGTTATCTGGCCGATGGCACGGAAGATACGTATTCATTCTCTTTTCCGATTTTCGCGAGCGAGGATATCGGCGTGTTTTTTAACGGCGCGCCGCAGAATAGCGGTTTTGCCGTGACGGGCGAGGGGGAGACCGAGGGCGGCACGGTGGTTTTCGACACCGCGCCGGCGGCGGGGCTGATCGTCACGATTGAACGCCGCCTGCCGCTTGAGCGCATGACGGATTTCCTCGAAGGCGGGGATTTTTCCGCCCGCGCCATCAACAACGAACTTGATTACATCACTGCGACGGTGCAGCAGGTGAAGCGCGACCAGAGCGGCGTTCTGCGCTATCCCGACACTGAAAACCCTTCGCCGGTGGCGATTCCGGGCAAGGCGCTACGTGCCAACAAGGCGCTGGGGTTCAATAATGACGGCGACCCGGTCGCGGTATCGCTGGAGGGTTCGATGGCCGCGCCCGATTTCACCGCCACAGGCACCGGCGCGGAAACCCGCACTAGCAGCGATAAATTCGGCGATTTCGTGTCGGTGAAGGATTTCGGTGCGGCGGGCGACGGACTGACCGACGATACATTAGCTTTCCAGCAGGCGCTGGCGGCGCATTACAGCGTCCATGTGCCCGAGGGCACGTATATCATCAGCGATTCGATCGAGGTGACGGCGCGCCGCAGCCTGCTGGGGGCGGGGCAGGCTTCCGTCATTCATTGCCAAAGCGACGATTTTCCGGCCATCGTGCTGCCGGGCGGTTTCTCCACCGTTCTCAATCTGCGGATCGAGGGCGGCGAGATCGGAATCAAGATGTACGGCCGCGACGGCGAATGCGTGCAGAATACCGTGCGCGACGTGCAGATCGATCAAGCCCTGACAGGCATCGAGCTTGACGGCTATAACGACGGCACCAAACCCTGCTACTGGAACAACGTCAGCCGGGTGATGATCCAGCGTCCGATGGTGCATGGCGTGCATCTGCGCCGCACCGGGGCGGGCGACACGCCCAACGCCAACCGCTTTTACGATGTGCGCGTTTATTCCAAGGGTGCGGCCACGACCGGAAGCGGTTTTTACATCGAGGCCGGGCAGCTCAATAACAGCTTCATCGACTGCGAGGCAAACGTGAACGGCACGGCTGCGGCGTGCTTCCGCCTGGGCGCCGACAGCAGCAAGACGATCATCCAAAGCGCCCTGTGCGAGGGGTTCAACAGCGTGCCCAACATCCAGCTCGATGCCGGATCGGAGGAAAGCATCATCGTCAATCTGACCTCGATGAGCAATGGGCCTGCGATTTACGACCTGTCTGGCGGGCAGTATGAAGCCTATGCCTCGGGCTATCCCTATAAGAACCGCCTGAAGAAAACCAGCGTCACCGACCTGATCGCCACGCTTATGCGCATGGATACCGAGTTCATTTCCACCGCCGGCACCACCAACCTCGACCTGTCGCACAGCGTGCACATCGTGAACGCAAGCCTGGGAGCGATCACCGTCAACCTGCCGGCGGCGGGCGCGGCCGAGGGCGCGGTGATGACGGTCAAGAAGAATGACGCTTCGGCCAACATCGTCAGCATCGGCGAGCAGAGTGGCGGCCCCGGCCCCGACGGCGGCGTGCTGCAGCTGGGCGGGCAGAACGACTATGTAACGGCGATCTCTAACGGTGCGGCATGGTTCGTGATCTGCTCGAACCGCAGCCCGGGTAACACGCGTTTCGCCGACACGAGCGGTACATACGACATCGACATGGCGGTGGATACCTATCTGTTGTCGAGTTTCGCGGGCGCCCTGACCGCGCGGCTGCCGCCGGCCAACGCTGTCAAGGCGGTGGGTCGGACTATCACGATCAAGAAAACCGACAGCTCGGCCAACGCCGTCACGGTCACCGAGCAGGGCGGCGCCGGGCCCGACCAGTCGAGCCAGGTGCTGAGCGACCAGTACGACGCGATCACGGTCGTGTCAAATGGCGCCAACTGGTTCGTGGTGAGCCGCTATTGATTTAATCACATGAAAAGAGAGTAAATACCATGCTTAGCGAGTCTAAGAACCTATCACGCGAGCAGATATCGATGTTCCTGGCCGACGCGCTGGCCACCGCCGTTACCTCGTACCGGCGTTTTTCGGGCGAGGGCATGGAGTCGCACGACGATTCCAAGGAGTTCAAGGAGCGTCACAATGCCTGCCGCGCCGCCATCGCGCATATTGAGCTGCTTTTGAAACTGGCGCAGATCACAGGCCTGCCGGACGAGAAGGCGCCGAATATAAACGACCAGGTAATGCTGGCCGCCATGATGGGGCAGGCGCTGGACGAGCTCAACGACTACAACCTGAACCACCAGGACGACGAGGATGGCGATGAATGACACAGGACATTCAGGCGGCCGGGTTTCCGGTCTTCATGGCGCTGTGGAACCGTCAGCAGGGCCAGACGACGCCCGCCCTGCATTTCCGCATGGCGAAATGGCTGGAAAAGGCGTGGACCGGCGAGGACGGCCGCCGCCTGCTGCTGATGGCGTTCCGCTCGGCGGGGAAAAGCACGGTGGTGGGGCTGTTCGCGGCGTGGCTTTTATATCGTCGGCCGGATTTGCGTATCCTTGTGCTGGCGGCCGATCTGGCGCTAGCGCGCAAGATGGTGCGTAACGTCAAGCGGATCATCGAGCGCCACCCGCTGACGCGGAATCTGAAGCCGGCGCGGCTCGACCAGTGGGGGACGGAGCGGTTCACCGTTAACCGCGCGCTGGAACTGCGCGATCCGTCCATGCTGGCCAAGGGCATCGCCGCCAACATCACGGGCAGCCGAGCCGACGTGGTGATCTGCGACGACGTCGAGGTGCCGAACACGAGCGACACGGCGGGCAAGCGCGAGGAGCTACGCGCGCGCCTGGCCGAGATTGAATTCGTTCTGGTGCCGGGCGGGTTGCAGCTTTATGCCGGCACGCCGCACACATGGTATTCGATTTACGCCGAAGAAACGCGGACGGAAACGGGCGAAGAAAAGCCGTTTCTCGAGGGTTTCCGCCGCCTGACCGTTCCCGTTCTGGATAAGGCGGGCCGCAGCGCGTGGCCGGAGCGATTTTCAGCCGGCGCCATCGCGCATATCCGCACGCAAAGCGGCCCGAACCGCTTTCAGAGCCAGATGATG
Source organism: uncultured Pseudobdellovibrionaceae bacterium (assembly GCA_964577255.1). GTDB lineage: Bacteria > Pseudomonadota > Alphaproteobacteria > Micavibrionales > Micavibrionaceae > Micavibrio_C. The sequence continues at coordinate 4,274 of CAZNYM010000017.1, forward strand.
CTGCAGTCCGTGAACATCGCCGAGGGGCGGCTTGATCCCGGCAAGCTTCATTATTACGACGACGAGCTGACGCACAGCACCGAGCTGCGGCGCGTGTTCATCGGCGGCCGGGCGATGACGCAGGCGGCGGCGTGGTGGGATCCGTCCTTCGGCCGCCAGGACAACGACCGCAGCGTGCTGGCGATCGTGTTCACCGACGAGGAGGGGCATTATTTCGTGCACCGCATTGCCTATATCCGCGTGATGCCCAACAGCCGCGACGACGAGGCGACGCAGCAATGCCGCGCGGTGGCAATGCTGGCGCGCGAATTCAGGCTGCCCTCGGTGGTGGTGGAATGCAACGGCATCGGCCGTTTTCTCCCCGGCCTGCTGCGCCGGGAGATGGAGGCGAGCCGGGTCAAATGCGCCGTGGTGCCCGCGCACAACCGCCGGCCCAAGGATATCCGCATCATGGAGGCGCTCGACACGCTGCTGGCGGCGGAGAAGCTGCATCTGCATCGCAGTGTGACGAAAACGCCCTTCATCGCCGAGATGCAGGAATGGCGGCCGGGCGGCATGGGTTACGACGACGGACTGGACGCGCTGGCAGGCGCCATCGGCATTCTGCCGCTGCGCCAGGGCCTGCCGGCGAAGCCGGCGCGGGCGGATACGGATTTCAGGATCATCGGGTAGGTTTTCATGTTTGAGTTTTCACACGATCTTTTGTGGTGGATTACCGCCGTCGATCTGCCGGTCATCGGCGGACTGTTCGGCATGATCTGGCACACGAAAAAGGAGAGCGCGCAGGCCGTTTTGCGCCTGCGCGAGCTTCTGGATCACCGCAACGCCCAGATGCGCGAGGCGCTGGCGGCGTTCAAGCTGGAGGTCGCCAAGACCTACGCCGCCATCAGCGACATGCGCGATCTGGAGGCGCGGCTGGTTTCACACCTGCTGCGGATCGAGGCAAAGCTCGATTCCACCGCGCTCAAGACCGAGTCGCTGAGCGGGAAGCGTGAGAAAGAATAAACAGGGTTTAAAAAGGAGATCAAAATGAAGAAACTGACGCCCGGCGATACGCTGGAACAAAAGGAACGGGTGGAATTCCATCACAATCTCGCGCTCGATACGCTGGCCCGCACCGTCTGGGGCGAGGCGCGCGGCGAGGGCAGTGCGGGTATGCAGGCGGTCGCCTGCGTGGTTATGAACCGCGCCCGGATCGCACAGGAAAAAGGCGGGTACTGGTGGGGCAATTCCCTCATCGAGATATGCCAGAAGCCTTATCAGTTCAGCTGCTGGAACAAGACGGACGTCAATTATCAGAAGCTGCTGGCGGTGGATGCGGGCGATATTCACTTCGCTACCGCCCTGCGCATGGCGCGGCGGGCGATGGCGGGGACGCTGGCCGACCCGACGCAGGGCGCCACCCATTACCATGCTGCCGGAATCAGCCCGTTCTGGGCGAAGTTCGAAAAGCCCGCGGCCGTGATTGGCCATCACATTTTTTACAGGATCATTGAATCATGACATCGACTCTTGTGGCTTTGGGTGTGCCGGTTCTGACACAGATCCTGGCCGAAGCCCTCAAACGCGTGGATCATCCGGTGGCGCAGGGCGCGGCGCAGTCGCTTTCCAGGCTCGATCAGATCCTGAGCCAGGGCCAGATCAGCGAGACGCAGATGGCCGAGGCCAACCGCCACGCCGAGCGCATGGCCGAGATGCAGGTGAACGAGGCCAAAGCGGCGTTCGAGCAGGTGAACCAGAGCCTGCGCGCGGAAATCGGATCATCGGATGCGTTCGTGCGGCGCATGCGCCCGACCTTTGGCTATCTGATGGCGGCGACCTGGGCCGCACAGATGTTCGGCCTCGCCTATGTCATCATTTTTCGCACTGCCGAATCGCCGCAGGTGCTGGAGGCGATGGCGTCGCTCAGCACCATCTGGGCGGTCGGCCTTTCTGTACTGGGCGTGTATGTGTACAAGCGCAGCGAGGACAAGAAGATCCAAAGCGGGCTTGCGCCGCCCGCCGTGCCGCTGCCGCCGCGCAAGCCGGCATTTAAATCAGGGCATCTGAACGACTAGAGCGCTTCTCGTGCCACAGCACGTAAAGCCCGGCGCTGATGATCAGGGCGGATCCGGCGTAGGTGGTAAGGCCTGGCAGGTCGCCAAACAGCAGATAGCCGAAGACCACGCCCCACACCATCTGGATATAGTGGAAAGGCGCGATGCTGGCCGCGCGCGGCACGATGCGAAAAGCGGTGGAATAAAGGGCGATCCCCGCCACGCTGACGGCACCGATCAGCATATTGAGCCCGAGATCAAGCGGCGTGGCCGGCCAGCCGGGCGCGGTGAAGACGAAAGGCAGGCTGCCCAGGGTAATGAACAAAAAGGGATAAAGCGGATAGAGCGGCAGAACTTTTTCATGCCCCATGCGCCGGACGATGATGGCGTTGCAGCCACTCAGGAACGCCGCCCCGAGAATAAGCAGCATGTAGACATTGCGCTCGGCGAAAGAGGGGCCGGCCAGCACCAGAACGCCCGCAAACCCCACCCCTACGGCGACGATGCGCGCCCAGCCCGCCTGTTCCTTCAGCACCAGCATGGAGAGCAGCACGACGACGAGCGGTGAGAGGAAGATGATGCCGTAAAAATCGGCGAGCGCCACATGCGGCAGCCCGATTACGCACAGGCAGGTCGAAAGGCTTAAACTCGCGCCGCGCAGCAGATGCCATTTCCAAAGCGGGCTGAACAGGCTTTTGACACCGTAACGCCGCAAAAGCCAGGCCAGCGAAAACACCATCCCAGAAAAGCCGCTTACGAACATCAGGTGCGCCGTGCCGTAATTGGCGCCCAGCCACTTATAAAGAATGTCGGTGATGGAATAAGTGGTCCAGGCCAGGACGATGAACAGGGCGGCGCGCAGCGTACTTTTGTAGGGGGTCATGAGGATTACGCGGTTATTTTCTCCGCGACCAGCGCGGTCTGGGTTTTTTCACCGTCCAGCGTGATGGCGGCACGGATGGTGGCGGCAGCTTTTTGCGCGGTGGCGTCGTCGCGGGCGTGGATAAGGCAAAGCGGCGTTTTGCCCGGCGCGACAGTTTCCCCAAGCCCTTTCACTGCCGACAGTCCCACGCCGTGGTCGATCTTATCGGCGGCCACGCGGCGCCCGCCGCCGAGTTCGATCACGGCGATGCCCATCGCCCGCACATCCATAGCTGTTATGGTGCCGGTTTTATCGGAATAGACGGGCAGAACGAGGGGGGCAAGAGGCAAAAACTTATCGGTTTGTTCCATGATGTCGGCGGGCCCGCCCAAAGCCGCGACCATGCGCGCGAAAATCTCGGCGGCCTTGCCGCTTTTCAAGTTCTTCTCGTTGAGCGCGCGCGCTTCCTTTACATTACTGGCCAGTTTTCCCAGCACCAGCAGCTCGTCGCACAGCGCCAGCGTCACCTCAAGGAAGCGCGGTTCCGTTTTATCGCCGCGCAGGCAGGCTATGGCCTCGCGCACCTCGATGGCGTTTCCGGCCGTATCCCCCAGCACCTGATTCATGTCGGTCATCAGCGCGACCGTTGGCAGCCCCGCGCCACCCGCGATGCTGACAATGCTTTGCGCCAGCGCCTTCATGCGGCCGTAATCGACCAGAAAGGAACCCGTACCAAATTTTACATCCATCACCAGTCCCTGCAGCCCGGCCGCGAGCTTTTTCGAAAGGATCGAGGCGGAGATGAGGTCGAGGCTTTCCACCGTCGCGGTGACGTCGCGCACGGCGTAGATGGTGCGGTCGGCAGGGGCGATGTCGGCGGTGGCGCCTACCACCGCGCAGCCGACGTCGCGCACGGTTTTTTTCAGGAGGGCGGTGTCGGGCTGGCTTACATAGCCGGGGATCGCGTCCATTTTATCGAGCGTGCCGCCGGTGTGCCCGAGGCCCCGGCCCGAGATCATGGGCACGAACCCGCCCGCCGCCGCGATCAAGGGGGCGAGCACGAGCGAAACCTTGTCGCCGACGCCGCCGGTGGAATGCTTATCAAGCACGGGGCCATTCAGTTTTTCCGCCGACCAGTCCATGACGGAGCCGGAGCGCGCCATGGCGCGGGTGAGGGCGACGCGCTCGGGCATGGTCAGTCCGTTCAGGAGGATGGCCATGCACATGGCGGCGATCTGGCCTTCACTCGCCACTTTGTCGGTGACGGCTTTTATATAAGTGTCGATCTGTGCCTGATCGAGCGTGCCACGGTCGCGCTTGATGCGGATGATTTCCTGAATCAGCATGGATCCCCCAGAGTTATGGTTTTAGCGCGTTTTTCCGGCGAGGGGAACGCGGTATAATGACAACATGAGTCGCCTGCAGAATAAATTTATGGAAAAATCAGGGAACGCTTTCACCGCCATGAAAGCATTCCTGAAGCTGGAGTCCGCCGCTGGGATCATCATGGCGGCGATGGCGGTGATTGCGATGATCATCGCCAATTCACCGCTTTACGGCTTTTACGACCATGTATTGCACTATGCCGGAGTCGATGTCCTGCAGAAGTCGCTGCTGCACTGGATCAACGACGGTCTGATGGCAATCTTTTTCTTCCTGGTCGGGCTTGAGATCAAACGCGAATTTGTCAGTGGAGAGCTATCGTCGCGCGACAGGGCTATCCTGCCCGCGATTGCCGCTGTGGGGGGCATGGCGGTGCCGGCGCTGATCTTCTTCCTTTTTAATATGAATTACCCGGAGAATCTGCCGGGCTGGGCCATTCCTTCGGCGACCGACATTGCCTTCACGCTCGGGATTCTCTCGCTATTGGGGAATCGCGTACCGCTCAGCATCAAGGTGCTGCTGACCGCCATTGCCGTGATCGACGACATGGGAGCGATCGCGATCATCGCGCTCTTTTACGCCGACAGCATCCAGACCGAGCCGCTGGCGCTGGCGGGCGCGGTGATGGCGGGGCTGTTGCTCCTGAACCGCCGGGGAATCCAGCATCCTCTGCCTTATATCGTGCTGGCCTTTGCCTTGTGGTTCTTCGTGCTGCAATCGGGGGTGCATGCCACGCTTGCAGGAGTGATCGCGGCGTTTTTTATCCCGGCAACGCCTGGCAAAAAGATGGAGCACGGGCTGCATCCTTGGGTGGCGTTCGGCATCCTGCCGCTGTTCGCCTTCGCCAATGCCGGGGTTTCGTTCACGGGGGTAAGCCTCGACCATATGATCAACCCGGTAGTGGGCGGGATCGCGACGGGGCTTTTTATCGGCAAGCCTATCGGAATTTTCGGCGCCATATGGCTGGCGGTGAAAGCGGGAATTTGCCGCCGGCCGCACGGCGCCACCTGGGGAGCGCTGTTCGCCATGGCGGTTTTGTGCGGGATCGGCTTCACCATGTCCTTATTCATAGGCATGCTGGCTTATGACGGGCATGAGATGCAGGTGTATGTCAGGCTGGGGGTTCTGGGCGGTTCGCTGGCTGCCGCCGTGGCCGGCTATATAATCATGAAGGCGGTCACCCGGCCGTTAAGGACCCCTTAAGGTTTATCTGGCACCTTCAGAATGCCGGAAAAGGTATTTGTCCGGTTCGATTTTTTTCACCCTCTTTAACGACTGTTCCTTTCAGGGATGACCATCATGAGCAAAAAGACCCCCATCACCATCGCGCGCGGCGACGGCATCGGCCCCGAGATCATGAACGCGACGCTGAATATTCTGGAAGCGGCGGGCGCGCGCCTGGCGATTGAAGAAATCGCCATTGGCAAGGACGTCTATGAAAGCGGCATCAAAAGCGGCATCGCCGATTCCTCGTGGGAATCGCTGCGCCGCACCCGCGTGTTCCTGAAGGCCCCGATCACGACGCCCCAGGGCGGCGGGTTCAAGAGCCTGAACGTCACCGTGCGCAAGCGCCTGGGCCTTTTTTCCAACGTGCGTCCGTGCGTGTCCTACGACCCGTATGTCGAGACCAAGCACCCGGGCATGGACGTGGTGATCGTGCGCGAGAACGAGGAAGACCTTTACGGCGGCATCGAATACCGCCACACCCAGGACATGGTCGAGTCGGTGAAGATCATTTCCCGCCCCGGCAGCGAGCGGATCGTGCGCTACGCCTTCGAATACGCCCGCCAGAACGGGCGCAAGAAGGTGACCTGCATGTCCAAGGACAACATCATGAAAATGGCCGACGGCCTTTTCCACCGCGTGTTCGACGAGATCGGCGCGGAATATCCCGAGATCGAGAAGAACCACTTCATCGTCGATATCGGTTCGGCGCGCATCGCCTGCCAGCCGCACCAGTTCGACGTGGTGGTGACCACCAACCTGTACGGCGATATCATTTCCGACATCGCCGCCGAGGTGACGGGTTCGGTCGGCCTGGGCGGTTCATCGAACGTGGGCGAGAATTTCGCCATGTTCGAAGCCATCCACGGCAGCGCTCCCGACATCGCCGGCAAGGGCATCGCCAATCCTTCGGGCCTGCTGCTCGCCTCCGTCATGATGCTGGTGCATATCGGCCAGGGCGACGTGGCGACCAAAGTTCACAACGCCTGGCTCAAGACCATTGAAGACGGCATTCACACCGGCGACATCTTCCGCGCCGGCCGCAGCGCCCGCAAAGTGGGCACATCGGAATTCAGCGCCGCCGTGATCGAGCGCCTGGGCCAGGTGCCCAACAAGCTGCACCCGGTTTCCTACGCCGCCGGCAAGGGCGGGGGCATGAAGATGCCGCCGCTCAAGCCGGTCGTGCGCCAGGCCAAGGTTCTGACGGGCGTGGACATCTTCGTCAACTGGCCCGGCTCGATGGAGGGCGGCGAAGCCAACAACCTCGCGGCCAAGATCAAGCCGCTGGTGGCTCAGGGCCTGGTGCTGGAGCTGATCGACAACCGCGGCGTCAAGGTATGGCCTGACGGTCTGCCGGAAACGTTCTGCTCGGACCACTGGCGCCTGCGCCTGAAGGCCACCGACGGCACGCTTTCGCACCAGCAGGTGATCGAGCAGCTGAGCCGCTTCAGCAACGCCAAGATCGATTTCGTGAAGGTCGAGCACCTGTACACCTTTGACGGTCAACCCGGCTTTACTGCCGCGCAAGGTACCTAAGAAGGGACGTAAGGGCGAAAGAATAACGCAGTCAGTCGGGCTTTTGCTGCAGCAGGGCGGCCGTGGCAGGGTCGTAGGGCGGCTTCGTCGCCGGTTCGTGACGGCCTATGATCCGGCGCACCACATTTTTCTCCATAAAATCCCCCGCCATTTCCGCATCAGCTTCCACGGGTTGATTTTTATAGACGTCATGGCCGTCACGTCCACTGCAATAGAGGTACATATTGCCGCTGAAAATTTCGGCTTCGCGCCGCAGGTGATGGCCGCGGCCCAGCGCGTTGCGGCGGAAAGCGGTAGCGAGAGCGGCCTGAAAGCTGTGCTGGACTTCATGAAATACCATTGCCAGCGCCCTACGGGGCGAGTCTTCCTTCATCATATCCTGCCAGAAGCAGGGTTGCAGCGCGATAGTGCTGGTAATCGTGCCGTCTGCGTTTTCCGTGTGGCTATGGATAGCGAATGTATTGATTTTCTTGCCACTCAGCGGATCGATATGGCCCGTCATGCGGCCATCCTCGACTTTAAGGCGGACAGACGGCACGCCGCGAACGCGTATCAGGGAGCTGAATTCTTTTATAAGGTGCGTTATGGCGACGCGCTTGTCGGCATCGTTTAGACCTTCCGATGACCAACAATCGATCAGGACTATGGCGTTTCCGTCTTTGGCAAGGCACTCCGCGGCTTTCGTCATCATATTCACGCGCCAGTCGCAGTAATTTTTCGAAGGAGACATATCCGCGAAGACTTCAAGGATTCTGCCTTCCAGCTCTTCCATTCTTTTCCGGTTCTCATCCGAGAATGACCCATCCCCGGCTTTTTCCGCCTTTGTTTTCATGCGCGCAAGCTCAAGGAGCCTGTCCCTCAGCGTGTGGACATAGAGCATTTTGTCGTAAGGGCCGAGCCTGGCGACGAGGGCGCGTTGAACGGTCATGGTGTCATCTATCCTCAGACGGGAAATTTAGCGTATATTTCAAGATTATGCAAACAAAAAGAGTGGTGCGGCAGCCTTTATTTCCCGTTCGAATCAAGGGATTATGAGTTTTTACCGCGCAAGGAAGCCCCATGGCCAGCAGTTTTTTCGCTCTTTTCGACGACATCGCCAGCCTGCTCGACGACGTCGCCGCCATGACCAAGATGGCCACGGCCAAGACCGCCGGGGTGATCGGCGACGATTTTGCAGTCACCGCCGAGGGCCTGACGGGTCTCGCCGCGCGGCGCGAGCTGCCGGTGATCGGCATGGTGGCGCTGGGCAGCCTCGCCAACAAGGCGGTGCTGATCCCGGCCGCCTTGGCTTTGAGCGTTTACGCCCCGCATATCATTCCGGTGGTGCTGGTGCTGGGGGGAATTTTCCTGTGCTTCGAGGGCGCGGAGAAGATCCTGCACAACAAAAGCAAGGGCCACGACAAGGATCATATGCCCGCGCCGGGCGAAGCGCCCGCGCCGATCAACGCCGAGCAGTGGGAAGCCGACCTCAAGGCCTATGAGAAGACCAAGATCATGGGCGCGATCGGCACCGACGCGGTGCTTTCCGCCGAGATCATTGCCATCGCGCTCGATACCGTCACCCACGCGCCGTTTCCGCAGCAGGCTTTGACTCTGGTGGGCGTGGGCCTGGTGATGGTGACGGTCGTTTACGGCACGGTCGCGCTGCTGGTGAAGGCGGATGACGCCGCACTCAAGCTCAAAACCCTCGACAACAACCCGTTCGCGCACAGGCTGGGCGACGGCATTTTGTTCGTGGTGCCTTATATATTGCGGGCGCTGTCCTATATCGGCACGGCGGCGATGTTCTTCGTCGGCGGCGGGATGCTGGCGCACAAGGTGCCGTTCCTGCACGACCTGGCGCACAGTTTGCACGCCGATCACGGTTTCCTGAATTTCATCTATGGCGGGGTCGCGGGCGTGATCGCCGGTTTCATCGCGGTCGGCGTGTTCACGCTGGTGAAAAGGGCGCTCAGGAAGAAGCAGCCCTAACGGTATTCGCCAGCAGGCAGGCGATCGTCATCGGCCCTACGCCGCCCGGAACGGGGGTAATTGCGCCCGCGACCTTGACCGCTTCGTCGAAGGCGACATCGCCCTTGAGACTGCCGTCTTCCATGCGGTTGATGCCGACGTCGATCACCACGGCGCCAGGTTTGATCCAGTCGCCGCGCACCATTTCCGGCCGGCCCACGGCGGCCACAAGGATGTCGGCCTGGCGGCACAGCGCCGGCAGGTCGCGGGTGCGTGAATGGCAGTGCGTGACGGTGCAGTTTTCCGCCAGCAGCAACTGATGCATCGGCTTGCCGAACAGCACCGAGCGGCCGATCACCACTGCGTGCAGGCCGGAAAGATCTTTTTTCACTTCCTTGATCAGCAGCAGGCTGCCCTGCGGCGTGCAGGGCACCAGCCCCGGCAGGCCCAGCATCAGCCGCCCGGCGTTGAGCGGGTGCAGCCCGTCGATGTCCTTGGCGGGGTCGATGGCCTGGATCATGGCGTTTTCATCGAGATGACCGGGCAGCGGCAGCTGCAGGAGGATGCCGTGCACGGCGGGATTGCTGTTAAGCGAGCCGATAAGTTTCAGAAGCTTATCGGCCCCGGTGGCGGCGGGCAGGCGGTGCTCGAAGCTATCAAGCCCGACCTTGGCGCAGGCGGCGATTTTATTGCGGACATAGACCTGGCTCGCGGGGTCGTCGCCCACCAGGATGACGGCGAGACCGGGTTTTTTCGCGGATTTTTTAAGCGCGGCGGATAGGTCCGCCTTGAGGCGTTCGGCGACGGCCTTGCCGTCGATGATCGTCGCGGTCATGGCATGTGCGGGAACAGGAACATCTTCACCACCAGCTGCTTGAGCATGAAAATGGCGAAGATGACCACGAAGGGGCTGATGTCGATGCCGCCGATGGCGGGAATGTATTTGCGCAGCGGCTTGAACACCGGATCGGTCAGGCGGTTGAGCAGGCGCACGAGGTTGGCGGCCTGGGGGTTCGCGGTGCTGACGACCTGGAAGGCGATCAGCCAGCTGACCACCACGGAGGTGATGATGATGTAGAAATAGACATCCAGGCAGAACAGCAGGAACTGGCCGATGGCGCTCATGGGAACCTCGCTTTGCAATCGGGGCGGCAGAGCCAAGGATAGCAGGGGCGGTTGATATTTCAACCGCTTTTCCCGTATGATAAAAGGGTTATACGCAAGGCGGAAAGGGGTTGTCATGACGCTGGATGTAACGCAGGCGGCGGGTTTGCTATGGCTGGCCGCCGCCGGGGGGCCGGGCAGCGCCGCCGCCGTCCAGTGCACGGTGCCTAAGGCGCCGGTGGTGCAGATCCTGACCGAGTCCGCGGACATCCAGTATGATTTCAACCAGACGAGCGCCCAGCTTTCAGCCCAGCAGAGCAACACCGTCAACCCCTATGCCGCCAACGTCGACACCGCCACGGGCGGGCTGCGCCTGGATCAACCCAAGATCAGCATGGCAGTCAAGTGGGGGACGCTGACTTACCCCAGTCTGCAGGTCACCTGCTTCTGGTATGACACGGTCACGGTCAAGATCGCGCTGGCGCCGCGCATTTTCGTGGCGAAGGAATTCGGCGCCGAGCCCTGCCGCAGCGCCGTGGTCGAGCACGAGCTCAAACACGTCACCGTCGACCGCGAGGTGATGAACGCCTATGCCAACAATGTTGGCCGCACGGTGCAGGACGCCGTGAACAAGGCGGGCGCGATGGGCCCCTATAATATTCACGAGACCCAGCCGGTGCAAAAGATGCTGATCCAGAACATCGAGGGGGCGCTGTCCTCGCACGAGCTGATGCTTTACAAGGAAATGCGCGCGCGCCAGGCCCAGGTCGACACGCTGGCGGAATATGAGCGCGTGGGCAAGATTTGCGAATCCGCCCGCAAGAAGAAATAACCCCGATGCGCGGCCGCCGCCCCATCAGCAAAATATTGCTGCTTTTCTACGTGGCTTTCACCGTCTTTGTGTTCGGGTTTTCGCCGGATCGTAAGGGTGTGGGCGTGGTCCCGGCGCATACGGTGGAATGTCGGGTAGACGATCCTTTTACTGTCGATGTGGTTTTGGAGACGGCGGAAATAGCCTACGACTTTTCGCGCAGCAAGAGCGAACTTACAGCCATGCAGGGGTCTGCGCTGCGTCCGGACCAGGCGACGGCGGGCCTGCGCGCCGACAAGCCGCAAATACGCCTGCAGGCATCATGGAACCATTCTTTTCATCCGCTGGCTAATGTCAGCTGTGCCTGGTATAAAACGGTCGTGGCGACGATCAGCCTAAAACCCGAGATTTATATCGCCAACGAACTGGCCAGCGAGCGCTGCGCTGCGGCGGTGATAGATCATGAGATCGGCCATGTGCGCATCGATCGTGAGATCCTCAATCAGCATCAGGAAGATCTGCGCGTGGTACTGCGTCACGTGGCAGCGCAGAACAATCCCGTCGGCCCCCTGCCTTATGCGGCGCTGGAGCAGGAAAGGGTCAAACAGACCGACCTGTTGCAGGGCGCGCTTGCGAAATGGATGGAATTATTTCAGAAAGAGATGGATTGGCGGCACGAGCAACATGACTCGCCCCAGGAATATGGCCGTCTAAGCGAAATCTGCAAATATGGTGTGCGATGGTAGCGCTGCTGCGTTTTTTCATGGTCGCTCTGGTTCTGGCGCCGTTGCCGGCGTGGGCCTGTGCGCCCGGCGCGCCGGCGCCCGCTTTTTCGCTGGGTGTGGTCACGGCAGAGCCGCAGGTGGAAACCGGCAAGACAGCTGCCGAGCTGGCGGCGATGACGGAAGATCCGGAGGCTTTCACCTATCATGCCCGCATCGGCGCGTTGATGGCCGGGCGATTCATCACCACTTACAGGTTATCTTTTAAAGACGAGCCCGGCTGCGTGGCGCTGGCGGGGATCGCGGTCGCGGTCGAGATTCAGCCCTTGATCTACATGGCGCAGGAGCATCACGACGACGCCTGCGCCTTCAAGGCCTTTCTCGAGCACGAGCTCGAGCATGTGGCGATCGACGAGCAGATGATGCGCGATTACGCCCGGGATCTCGAGAGCGGGGTGCGTTTCGCCTATGCCGCGCCGGCCGATTACACCATGAAAGTGACGGATGATGAAACGCGCCTGGCAGCCAAGCGGAACTTTCAGGAGCAGGTGGGCGGGGTGCTCGACGCGCTGCTTGACAGCGTGATGCGCGCCCGGGCCGAAAAACACCAGGCGCACGATTCAGCCGCCGAATACGCCCGGCTGGCCTGGGCCTGCGCGGGTCAGACGAAAGAAGCGCAAAGGAAGGAATAGGGGGCGCTAGTTGGCCTTCGGCGCCTGTTGCTGCTCCATGCGCTGTTTGAATGCTTTGTATCTGTCGCGGAGGAGATCGAGATTGGCCAGCATCGGCGCGGCGGGATCCTTGTCGCCCTGGGCCTTCCAGTAACCTTTATAATTCGCGACTATGGGCAGGCTTTCGTAATCTTTTCCCGGAAAACGCGCGAGCGCAGCCTGCAGGCCTTCCTTGTCGAGCGGATAGAGCAGCACGGCCGTGGGGTCGATGGCTCCCATCTGCGAATACTGGATGGTGGGCTGGATAATTGCCGCCATCATGCTTTGGCGCAGTTCGGGGCTGTGCAGAGCGACGTTGGCGATGGCATGGCGCAGATCGTTGCGGCTAGCCTCGCTTATATTCATCTGCCCTAGATCGCGCTGCGCCTTCATTTCCGCGGCGAAGTTGTCGATGACCTTCTTATAGGATTCCAGAGTTTCCGCTGAAACGGTCAACAGGCGGTCATCGCCCGTCTTCATGAAATGCTCGGCGGCGTAAAGCGTCTGCTCGGCGGCCGCGGCGGCATAGCTAAGGATTGAAAGCATGACCTGGGCGTCGGCGTCGTCGGTTTCAAGGGTCATGGGGTGTTCGGGCGGGTTGATGACGACCAGGGTCGCGGCATAGACCATGTTCAGGGCGTGATGGGGTGAGGCATTGCTGGCGATCTCCGCGGTCAGTTTTCTCGGATCGTGCAATGTGGCGCCGAAGGGCGAGGCGGCATAGACGTTGATTCCAATCGCTTTCCTGTCGAAAAGCGGGAACATAACGGTCTGGGACGAGCCCTCGCCGCGCGACAGGGCGCAAAAGCCTTCGACAGCGCCCGATTGCCCCATCCGCTCCTCGAGCAGCGCCCAGCCGGAATAACCGCGCACGGCGGTGCGCAGCGCCCGCAGTGCACTGTCGTAAAACTGAGGTGCGCGGCCGGCGTTCTCTTTAAAAGGCATGCAGATGTCGGGCAGTACTTTGGGCTCCGCGGGCGGTACGGCGGCTTCTTCCTGCGCGGAGGCAACGGAAAAAACCCCAGCGGCGGCGGTTCCGGCGGCAAAGGCGGCAAGTTTGCGGACGAGTGTGGACATGAGCGCGATCTCCCTGTGTTTTTTGATTATGCAAGGCATCTAATACCCGCGCCGCCGCTTTGGCAAGGGGTTTGTGGCAGCGCGCCCCTCAGGCGGCGTGCAGAACACGGGCGACCGCCGCCTTCCAGCCGCTGTAAAGGGCTTCGCGCTGCGGCGCGGGAAGGGCGGGTTCGTAGCGCCGCGCCCGCGACCAGCGCGCGGCGACAGTGTCGAGGCCGGCGAACGCGCCGCAGGACAGCGCCGCCAGGCACGCCGCACCCCAGGCGGTGGTTTCGATCACGCCCGGCACTTCGAGCGGGCGGTCGAGGATGTCGGCTACAAACTGGCAGACAAATTTATTGGCGACGAGCCCGCCGTCGGCACGCAGTGTGCCGGGCATGAAGCCGGCATCGGCCGCCATGGCAGTGCAGAGATCGCGTGTCTGGTAGGCCTGAGCCTCGAGCGCGGCGCGAGTGATGTGCGCGGCGGTGCTGGCGCGCGTTAGACCCAAAATGGCGGCGCGGGCCTGCGGATCCCAGTAAGGCGCGCCCAGGCCAGTGAAGGCGGGCACGAAGTAAACGCCGTCGTTGCCAGGGATGCTGGTGGCAAGCGCTTCGCTTTCCGACGATTTTTTAAACAGGCCCAGCCCATCGCGCAGCCACTGCACCGCCGCACCGGCGACGAAGATCGAGCCTTCGAGCGCGTAGGTGATCCGGCCGTCGAAGGAATAGCCGATGGTGGTGAGCAGGCGGTTTTTGGATTCTCTGAATTCAGAACCGCTGTTCATCAGCGCGAAGCAGCCGGTGCCGTAGGTGATCTTGGTCATGCCGGGGGAAAAACAGGCCTGGCCGATCAACGCCGCCTGCTGGTCGCCCGCCATGCCGCCGACGGGCAGGGCGCGCAGCAGAACGCCCTCAGCCGTCGCGCCGTAGGCGGCGACATTGTCCTTCACCTCCGGCAGCAGGGTGCGCGGGATATTGAAAAGTTTGAGCAGCTCGTCGTCCCATTGGCGGGTGCGGATGTTGAACAGCATGGTGCGGCTGGCGTTGGTGGCGTCGGTGGCGTGGGATTTTCCGCCGGTGAGGTTCCACAACAACCAGCAATCGACCGTGCCGAAGGCAAGCTCCCCTTTTTCCGCCCGCGCCCGCGCGCCGGGCACGCTGTCGAGGATCCATTTGATCTTGGTGGCCGAGAAATAAGGGTCGAGCAGCAGGCCGGTTCTGGCGCGGATCATGTCCTCGCGCCCTTCCTTTTTCAGGCGCACGCATTCATCGGCGGTGCGGCGGTCCTGCCAGACGATGGCGTTGTAAACGGGCTGGCCGGTTTTGCGGTCCCAGATCACGGTGGTTTCGCGCTGGTTGGTGATACCGATGGCGGCGCAGGCGGCGGCGTGCTCGGGCGCGTCCGCCAGTACCGCGCGGCAGGCCCATTGCGTGTCGTGCCAGATATCGAGCGCATTCTGCTCGACCCAGCCGTTATGCGGGTAGTGCAGCGTCAGCTCCTTCTGCCGCACGGCCAGGATAGCGCCGTCGAGATCGAAAAGGATGGCGCGGGAACTGGTGGTGCCCTGGTCGATGGCGAGCAGCGTGGTCATGAAGCGGCCCTTTCCGGCTCGAACAAGGGCGAGGCGGCGATGCGCGCGGCGGTGTCCTCGCTGACATGAAGACCCAGCTTGGTCCTGCGCCAGAGGACGTCTTCCGGCGTGCGCGCCCATTCGTGTTCGATCAGATAGCGAATCTCGCTTTCATAGACGCCGTCGCCGAAATAGGCGCCGAGATCGGCGGCGCTTTTAGCTTTGTCGAGGATCACGTTCATGCGCGTGCCGTAGAGACGGGCATAGCGCGCGGTCACGGCCTTGTCGAGCCAGGGATAGCGGCGCAACTGATCCTTGATAAAATCATCGCGGGTGAGGTGCGGAAAATCGCCCCCCGGCAGCGGCGCGTTCGCGGTCCAGGGCCGCTTGTAGCGGAAGGCGGGTTCGTCGAGCACGCGGTTGACGGTCTGCTCGGCCACTTTGCGGAAGGTGGTGAGCTTGCCGCCAAACACCGAGAGCAGCAGCGGGCCGCGGCTGTTGTCGGCCAGCAGGTGATGCTCGCGGCTGTTGGCGGTCGCGCTCTTGCCGCTTTCATCGAACAGCGGGCGCACGCCGCTGTAGGTCCAGACGACATGCGCGGGCAGCAGTTTCTTGCGGAAATAGAGGTTGAAAGCGCCCAGCAGATAATTGACCTCGGCCTCATCGGCGGCGGCGGCCGAGGGATCGCCCGTGAAGGCGACTTCGGTGGTGCCGATGAGGGTGAAGTTCTTTTCATAGGGAATGACGAAGACGATGCGGCGGTCGGGCTGCTGCAGGATATAGGCTTCGTCGTTGGCGCAGGCGCGCGGGACGATGACATGGCTGCCTTTCACCAGGCGCAGGCGCGGCGTGTCGCTGGTGGCCATGCGGCAGCCCTCGAGGAAGCTGGCGGCCCACGGCCCGGTGGCGTTGACGACGGCGCGCGCGGTGACGGCGGCTTCGTGCCCGGTACGCAGGTTGCGCAGCTGGACGTGCCAGAACTGCTTGCTGCGCGCCGCCGTCAGTCCCACGCAGGCGGTTCGGGTCATGACGCGCGCGCCGCGCTCGGCGGCGTCCATGGCGTTGAGGACCACCAGGCGGGCATCGTCGGCCCAGGCGTCGCTGTAGGCGAAGCCGGTTTTATATTGCTCTTTGAGGTCCTGACCCGGCAGGTCGCGGGCGAGGTCGATCCGCCGCGACGCCTTCAGGCTGCGCCGCCCGCCCATGTGATCGTAAAGGAACAATCCGGCGCGGATCATCCAGGCCGGGCGCAGGTCGGGCGTGTGCGGCAGCACGAAGCGCATCGGTTCGATGACGTGCGGCGCGAGATTGAGGAGCGTTTCGCGCTCGCGCAGGGATTCGCGCACCAGCTTGAAATCGCGGTATTCGAGATAGCGCAGCCCGCCGTGGATCAGCTTGGTGCTGGAGGACGAGGTGGCGCCGGCGAGATCCTGCGCCTCGACCAGCAGCACGGTCAGTCCGCGCCCGGCTGCGTCGCGGGCGATGCCGGCGCCGTTGATGCCGCCGCCGATCACGCACAAATCGTATTCTGCCGGTCCTTCCGCGTTCATGCCACCCCTCGCATCAGCGTGCAGATCAGCGTGAAGAAGCGCCGCGCGGTGTCGTGGTCGATTTCGATGTGATGCGCCAGGCGCGCGCGCAGCAGAGCCGCCCCTTCGTCGTGCATCCCGCGCCGTCCCATGTCGATGGCCTGAAGCTTTTCGGGCGGCGCCGCGCGCCGCGCCTGTTCGTAGCTGTCGATCATCAGGAAATAATCCCTCACCAGCCCCCGGTAAGGCGTGAGCGAAAAGGCATGGGCGGGCAGCGCCGTTCCCCCGGCGTCGCACACCTGGAACACCAGATGCGGCCCCTCGAGGCCGAGCGTGACGTCATAGGGGCCGCCGCCGCCGTTCTGTGGGCGGAAGAAGGCATGCTGTTCGAGGTCCGCTATGGCCTGAAGCCGTTCGCGGGCGAGCGGGCCGGCGGAATCGTCCCCGCCCGCGATATGCAGGCGGGCGATATGGCGGTCCGCCGGGGCGGCGGCGGGAGAGGGGGGCGCGGAAGACATGGGGCGGAGTGTTGCCCGCCGGGGCGCTTGTGGCAAGATTGTCTAAAATTGTCATAATTTTTCACCAGACTTTCAGGGGCCCGGCGCTAGACTGGAATATCGAGCAAAAAGGGAGTGCGGCATGGGACGGGCGATACGGATTCTTCTTGTGGATGACGACCATTTCGTCCGCAAGCTGGTGCAGCAGCAGCTGACGGCCCAGGGCTACGAAGTCCAGGCCGAAAATAACGCCGCCGACGCGCTGGCCGCCCTTGAAAGCCGCTCGTTCGACCTGCTGATCACCGACATCGTGATGCCCGGCCGCGATGGCTGCAAGCTGATCCGGGCCCTGCGCGGCGCCGGCCACACACTGCCCGTCATCGCCATGACCGGCGGGGTGGAGAACGCGGTGGGCGACTGCGCCAGCTACGCCGAGATGTTCGCCGATCTCACCCTCATCAAACCCATCCCCCAGGCCGACCTGATCGAGGCGGTCAAGGGCACGCTGGGCGGGGCCTGAAGGTTTCAAACGCAAAGTACGCGAAGTTTTTTTTCCTATCTCCTACATCTTCCCCGTCACCCCCGCCTTGTGCAGGAGTCTGGTTTTACAAGCCCGGATGCCCGCATGAAGCGGGCATGACATGCCTGGTGTCATGCCCCCAAAGAAAAACCGCTGCCCGAGGGCAGCGGCGGTGAGAGGAAACTTGCAGGACTTGCTGGAAGGCCATCCGCGTAAGGAGGAGAACCTAAATCCTATTTACCAGTATCTTTCCAGATTATGGCAAAAATGGGCGGATTTTGGCGCGGTTTGGAGGTTTTTGAACTCCCCAAAAATAACAAATAAAATCAATAAGTTAAATCGCTGCTTCTCCTTAGCCTTTCCTTAACCCGCCCCGTGATACCAAGGTAGGGCGCGCGATGGGCGGGGTTTCCCTGCCTGCGCGCTATGCTAGAATCTTCACGCCTTTTGACACCTTTCACCAAGGATCTGACACATGACCCGCACCGGACACGACACCCTCAAAGCCCGCAAAACGCTGACCGTCGACGGCAAGAGCTATGATTTCTTCAGCCTGCCCGAGGCCGCCAAGAAGATCGGCGATGTGTCGCGCCTGCCGTTTTCGATGAAGGTGCTGCTGGAGAACCTGCTGCGGTTCGAGGATGGTGTTTCGGTGGTGGCGGATGACGCCAAGGCATGCGTGGCGTGGCTGGAGAACAAGGGCAAGAAAGAGCATGAAGTCGCGTACCGTCCGGCGCGCGTGCTGATGCAGGATTTCACCGGCGTGCCCGCCGTGGTCGATCTGGCCGCGATGCGCGAGGCCATGAAGGCCCTGGGCGGCAACGCCCAGAAGATCAATCCGCTGACCGCCGTCGATCTCGTGATCGACCACTCGGTCATGGTGGACGCGTTCGGCAACAAAAGCGCGTTCCAGGAGAACGTGGAGCTGGAGTTCGACCGCAACGGCGAGCGTTACGCTTTTCTGAAATGGGGCCAGAGCGCCTTCCGCAATTTCCGCGTCGTGCCGCCCGGCACCGGCATTTGCCACCAGGTCAATCTTGAATACCTGGCGCAGACCGTGTGGGTGGAGCAGGACGAAGAGCGCGGCAGCAATGTCGCGTATCCGGATACGCTGGTGGGCACGGACAGCCACACCACCATGGTCAACGGCCTGGCGGTGCTGGGCTGGGGCGTGGGCGGGATCGAGGCCGAAGCCGCGATGCTGGGTCAGCCCGTGTCGATGCTGATTCCCGAAGTGATCGGGTTCAAACTGACCGGCAAGCTGAAAGAGGGCACGACCGCGACCGACCTGGTCCTGACCGTGACCGAGATGCTGCGCAAGAAGGGCGTGGTCAACAAGTTCGTCGAATTCTACGGCCCGGGCCTCGATAACATGAGCCTGGCCGACCGCGCCACCATCGCCAACATGGCGCCGGAATACGGCGCCACCTGCGGCTTTTTCCCCATCGACAAGGAAACGATCCGCTATCTGAAATTCACCGGCCGCGACGAGCATCGCGCGAAACTGGTCGAGGAATACGCCAAGGCCCAGGGCATGTGGCGCGATGCCAGCACGCCCGATCCGGTCTTCACCGACACGCTGGAACTGGACATGGGCACGGTCGAGCCGTCGCTCGCCGGCCCCAAGCGCCCGCAGGACCGCGTGCTGCTGTCCAAATCGGCGGAGATCTTCAAAGCCTATCTGGCCGAGGGCAAAGTGCCCGCCAAGGAAATCAAGGTGGAGAAGCACGATTACACGCTCAAGCAGGGTGACGTCGTGATCGCCGCCATCACCAGCTGCACCAACACTTCGAACCCCTCGGTCATGCTGGCCGCGGGCCTGGTGGCCAAGAAGGCGCATGAAAAAGGCTTGAGCGTCAAGCCGTGGGTGAAAACCTCGCTCGCGCCGGGATCGCAGGTGGTGACGGATTATCTCGACAAAGCCGGCCTGACGACGCACCTCAACGCCATGGGCTTCAACCTGGTGGGTTACGGCTGCACGACCTGCATCGGCAACTCGGGCCCACTGCCCGATCATATCGCCAAGGCCGTCGAGGCGGGCGATCTGACCGTCGCGGCGGTGCTTTCAGGCAACCGCAATTTCGAAGGCCGCATCAGCCCGCACGTCAAGGCGAACTATCTGGCGTCGCCGCCGCTGGTGGTGGCTTACGCGCTGCTGGGCAATATGAGCCTCGATATCACCAAGGAGCCCCTGGGCACCGGCAAGGACGGCAAGCCCGTTTACCTGAAGGATGTCTGGCCCACCAACGACGAGATCCGCCAGGCGGTCGAGCAGAACCTGACGCCCGCGATGTTCAAATCGCGTTACGCCGATGTGTTCAAGGGCCCCAAAGAGTGGCAGGCCGTCAAGGGTGGCAGCGGCGAGACTTACGGCTGGGACAAGAAATCGACCTATGTCGCGAACCCGCCTTATTTCACCGGTATGCAGAAGACCCCGGGGACGATCAAGGACATCAAGGGCGCGAAATGCATGGCGCTGTTCGGCGATTCCATCACCACCGACCACATCTCGCCCGCCGGCAACATCAAAAAGGACAGCCCCGCAGGTAAATACCTGATGGATAACGGCGTCGAACCCAAGGATTTCAACTCCTACGGCGCGCGCCGCGGCCATCATGAAGTGATGATGCGCGGCACCTTCGCCAACATCCGCATCAAGAACGAAATGCTGGGCGGCAAGGAAGGCGGCTTCACCAAATACCTGCCGACCGGCGCCGAAATGCCGATCTACGACGCCTGCATGAAATATATCAGCGACAAGACGCCGCTGATCGTGGTGGCGGGCAAGGAATACGGCACGGGCTCGAGCCGCGACTGGGCGGCCAAGGGCACGTATCTGCTGGGCGTCAAATGCGTCCTGGCCGAAAGCTTCGAGCGCATTCACCGCTCGAACCTGGTCGGCATGGGCGTGCTGCCGCTGATGTTCAAGAACGGCCAGACGCGCCAGAGTCTGAAGCTGACCGGCGAGGAAAGCTTCGACATCACAGGCCTTGAGGCCGGCGTCACCCCGCGCATGGACGTGACCGTGACCATCACGCGCAAGGACGGCAGCAAGGAGCAGATCAAGGCCCTGTGCCGCATCGATACGCAGGACGAGATCGGCTACTACCAGAACGGCGGCATCATGCACTTCGTGCTGCGCGACCTGGCGGCCAAGAGCGCGAAAGAGAAAGCGGCGTAGTTCCGCAAGAAATCACTAAATCAAAGAAGGATTCCCCGCGCAGGCGGGGATCTTTTTTTGCCTGTTGTGGTTAAATCTATTTTAACCGCGAAGGCGCGAAGAAGCGAAGTTTCACAGAACGTTTACGCCTCGCTTGCGTGGACACTCAGAGCAATTTTTATGAGAAAAGGGAAGCCCGGCCTATTTGCCGATCTCGACATGCAGGATCACCTGGCCGTCCAGCAGCTCGACGGCCTTGCGCGCCACCTTGGGCAGGGGGATACGGCAGGAACGGCAAAAGACCATCAGCGCCGCCGCCATGAAGTCGCGGGTGTAGTGGTCTTCCTGCACCTTGTTCTGCTGCGGGTTGTTGATGTGCAGCACCACGTTTTTATCGTCGGATTTGCTTTCCTCGATCATGGTAATGATCCCGGGCACGGGCTTTTTCATTTCCCGCTGCAGGCACAGGGCGTAGACGGCCTTGTAAACTTCCTCGTAAGTGAAGTAGATTTTGCGGTCTTCGCGGGGCATCGGATTCCCTAATAAAAGCAAAGGGCTCCCGTGATTGCTTGCCCTCCTATTATTAGAACATACTCACCCCCGGGGCGCAAACCCGGGAACGCCGCAAAAGCGGTTTTTTCTTCCCGTCTTAACGAAAGCTTAAAAACAACGGCGCTTTCCGCCATAAAGTTACGTCTAATCTTAAGCGTCTTTTTACCCCGCGCTGGTAGGGTGGCCTTATCGAACGGGGATGCCATCAATGACGGAAAGCACGGCACAAAAACCAGCCTTCACGACCGGCGATTTCAACGACCGGCCCGACGGCATCGGCATCCTCGCGGACAAACTGCGGTGCATATTCGAGAGGAACGGGGAACCCGGCGCCACAACGGCATACGCTGCGACGAGCAGGGGCGCGTTGGACAGGGGGGTGGCCGTCCTGCCTTTCAGGCGGGCGGCGGCGCGGGTTCCCGCTTCTTCTCCGCCGCTGAAAACCCGCAAAAGCGACAATACCGATTCGCTGCTGGGCACGCTGTTCATGCAGGCCCTGGTGGGCGTGCCGGTGGCCGCTGCCGCGAGCCAGGCCCTGCCGTTCGACATTCCGGCGCCGCTTGCGAAAATCGACTGGTTCAATGCCATCGAGCTCTATGACGAATTCCGCCAGGATCGCGCCCAAAATCCCCCGACGCGCCGGACATATGACATCCCACCGCCTTTTATAACCGCTGCCGGTGCCTGGGCCGCACCCATGCCCCGGATTTAGCAGCCTTTTCACCGGGCCCACCCTTTCCCCTTAAGCCGCCGTTCCCCCTATGTTATAATGAAGGGGCGAGGACTTACGGCCATGCCCGATTTCAATACATCGCTTCTGCGCGAGAAATTCGTTATCCGCGACGCCCTGCCGGACAAGCGCGGAGAAGCGAGGCCGGTCATCGCTCTTTCCAACCGCCTGCCGCTGGCGCTGAGCAGTCGCAACGGCGATGTGCAGGAAAACTTTGTCGTCCGCGCCCAGAATATGCACGGCTGCGTGCGCATGGCGGCGCGCATCGCCCAGGAATTCGCTCAAGTCGGCCCGCTGACCGACCGCGCCCGGCCTTTCGACTGGGTAGGGGCCTGGGAAGGGATCAACAAGGGGTTTGAAAGCACGTATAACGAACTGCGCTGGGTCGCGGTCTATCACCGTGGGCGCATCGTGTTCGAAGCCGGACGCGAGCACCGTCACCCGTTTCTGGACGTGATCGAGCAGTGCGACGCGCGCAATAGCGCCGGCTATGAGCGCGCCGTCAGCGTGGCCGAGGACGCGTTCAAGCAGGCGGGCAAGCTTGTCACCATCGAGCACGACGCCAATGTGGCGCTGGTGGTGACGATCACGCCCGACGAAGGAAAGTGCGGCGTGATTGTGCGTGGTCCCAATCACACCACCACGTTTAATTTCAGCGCCCGGCGCAAGGGTGACCGGTTGGTGCAGGTGTCGGAATGCCTGTCGCTGGCGGCGGCGTTCCTGGAGGGTATTCAGCTTGCGTTCCTGGTCGGGATGACGCGGCGCAAGGTGCAGTATGAATTGATCGGCGAGACTTCCGCCGAAGCCCGCAAGGCCGAGGAGGCGGCGCAGCGCCTGTTCCGCCTGCGCGATGCCATTACCCAGTTCGAGACTCTGCTCGACGTTTTTTACCGCCCCGAGCGCCCCGAATTCTCGAAGATGATCGACGATGCCGGAGAATTCGCCAAGAAAGTGCTTTCAGCTGATGTCGAGCGCCGCATCCAGGCCGGCGACGCCGACATGAACGGCTGGGTGGCGTAAGGTTTTCCGAAGGAGTCCGTCAGGTTGGACGAGCGGCCCGCTCCAGATTCTCGATATGCCTATAGGCATCGCGCTTGTGCGCCTCGCGGTCGAACATAAGGCCGGTCAGAGCCGCCGGCCGGTCGAGCAGCAGAATCTCACCGCGTTTGTATATCTTCCCTGTTTTGGGATCCCTGTCTTCCACTATGCCCGGCACATAGCCTGTCGCCAGCGCGCGCCGGTAAAGCTCGACGACGTCCTCGCGCCGCAGGGCCACAAGCCCCATGGGCAATCCGGCCGCGCCGCTGAATTCGCTCTGGAAGCGGGATGAAGATTTGGCGATCTGCTCCGCTTCATAGGTGGCGACGGCGCGGGCCAGCTTGATTTCTTCCTGCCGCTGCCGCGCTTCGCGGGGCGAGAAGGGGGATCCGTCTTCGTGCCGGGGCGTTTCATTGATGAAATAAGTTTTGAGAAAAAAGGCTTCGGGCCCCTTTTCAAAAAAATCGATGGAAGTCTGGTAAACCCATTCCAGCGCAAAACGGCGCAGAGTCTTTTCCATTTCGCTGTTTTCATCGGTTTCAGCCGAAAGCTCACCCACATGGCCTTCGCAGTACTGGGCGTTAACGGTCAGGCGGCGGCCCACGCTCAGGCTGTGAACCAGGACGTCTTCGGTCGAGCCGTCGTCTTTCATGACCTGGTTGAGGCAGCTGGTTATCATACGGTTAAGGTGGCGCGTGCCTTGGACCCGTTCGCACACGGCGCCCAGGCGGTACAAAAACGGGTGGCGGCTGTGGTCGGGATTTTCGATTCCCTCCCAGTTTTCCAGCAGGAAGGCAAAAAGATTCTGTCCGTGGCGGCTGAGCGTGACGTCTTCTCCGGTTTGCGCTTTAACCTCGCCCGCCATTTGCTCGTCGGATTTTTTTGTCCCCTGGTTTTGCACGTTGAGATTGCCCTTGATCCGGTCGATGCGGTCGAAGAAATCCTTTTCGCTGATGGCGCCGTCGATGGCGCAGCTGATCGCCAGGCGCACGCCATGCGTGAAAACGGCGCGCTCGAAGGCGGTTTTATCCTTGACGTCGAAAGAGCCGGCGCTGACGACCTGGGCCAGCGAGCCGGCTTCGCCGAACATCTCGCCCAGATCGTGCACCAGCATGGTCAGGCAAATCATCTGGAAGGAGCGGAAGAAATCGACATCCTCGCCCAGCAGGGGCTGGGTCTCAAGCGCTTTTTGAAAGATGCGAAAGGCCTGCAGCGGCGTGTGCAGAGAGTGGACGGCGGTGTTCTCGCCCTTGTGCTGCTCGATCACCGGCTCTCCGCGATAGCGCGGCGATTCCTGCAGCACGGTGTAGCATAGCGCCAGCATATCGACGACCGGGCGCTTGAGCCCCAGATGCAGCCGCTCGTTGATATAGCTGAGCGACTTGTGCAGGTTCTCGTGCCACTGCGCGCGGCTGAAAGCGCGGCCGTGGCGGTTGGTGGTGAATTCATGCCCGGTCAGGGCGGCGATCTGCGCCGACAGGCGCTCATAGACTATTTCGGCGCTCTGGGGCCGTTCGCTCTGGATGCCGAAAGCCTGGGCCAGCTTCCGGAAGTCCATACGGCCGGCGGGCGTAATGTCATCAGGGAAATCGAGCGCGGGGATCAGTTTGCTGACACCGGACATGTAAACCTCATGATCGTTTTTTATTGTCCGTTCAGCTTATATTATTTTCTATAAAAATCAACAAGGGGCAGGGACTAAGCTCCCGGTTTTCCACTGCTTTCCAGCCCGCGCATGAAGGTTTCAACCATGTAATCCATCAGGGATTCAAGTTTTAGGCTTTCATTAACCACCGCAAACTTGCCCGACTGTTCAAGGAAGCACAGGCCGTGCACGGACGACCACAGGATGCGCGCCGCCATCTTGGGCGATTTTTTATCGCTGTCCTTGTAGTACGGGCGCAGGAGCGTCTCGAGCGGCTGGAACAGCTTCTCCACGTCGTCGCTGAACCAGGAGGGCAGGGCGTGGCCGGGCGCGAGGCGGTGCGTGAACAGCATGAGCCAGAAGGGCTTCTCCTCGACGCAGAAAGCGTGGTAGCGCCGCGCCATAAGCTTCATGTTGGCGAGCGCCGTTTTCCTGGGGTCGTTGCAGGCGGGATCGGCCAGCACGGCGTAAAGCCGCGCGAGCGTGCCGGCATTGAGGCGCAGATAAAGATCGTCCATCGAGGGGAAGACGTTATAGATGGTGCCGGGTGCGTAGCCGATCTCCTCGGCCAGCCGGCGGGCGGTCAGCCCCTCGAAGCCGTGCACCTTCACGATGGCCGCCGCGCGGGTCAGCATCATGCTTTCCAGTTCGTCGCGGGTGTGGTCGTTGCGGCGGGCCATGGCTTGATTCCTTGCTGTTCCCCTCAGGCTATCCGATTCTTGAACGGGGTTCAATTTATATATTGGACATTGTTCAAAATTATGCGAGGATGGAAATATACAATGTTCAGAACAAGGAGAGACGGACGTGAAAAAGATGTTGAGAATCTGTGTGCTGCCGGCGGCCCTGCCGGCGCTGGGCGGCTGCGCGACCTATGATGCGGCGACGTGCTTTCTGGAGCTCGGAAGCTTGCCGCTCTGCTTTTTGGCGGGGGATTGCGTGCCCTGCGAAGAGCTTGCGGAGCGCCTTTGACATTGACGATAGTGCGTATCATAAGCGCGTTGCTTATATTGTCCGTGACACCCTCGTGGCCCCGGGAGGCTCGCTCCATGACTGCGGAGAACAAGGATACCGTCGTACTTCTGCATGGCATTGGCCATACGCGCTGGAACATGTGGGGTGTGGAAAAGCGCCTGCGTCGCCACGGCTTCGATGTGGTGAATATTTCCTATTCCTCGCTGCGCTACGGCCTCGACGATCTTTCGGACAAGGTATGGGAACGCCTGGCGCGCGAAGGGGTATGGGAGAAGGGCGGGCGTGTGCATTTCGTGACCCATTCCATGGGCGGCCTCGTGGCGCGGCGTCTTCTGGGCCGCTACCGCGCGCAGATCAAGGCCGGCAGGCTCGGGCGCGTGGTGATGATCGCGCCGCCGCAGGGCGGCAGTGAAATCGCCGATCTTCTGCACCGCCTGCCGCCTTACCGCTGGCTGTACGGCCCGGCGGGGCAGGAGCTGACCACGACGGCGCGGCAGAAGGCGGACGACCCGCTTTATTACGAGGCGGCGGTGATCGCCGGCACCAAGGGCCGGTATTACCCCGTCGCCAACCTGTTTTTCCCCGGCGGCGCTTGCAGCCATGACGGCCGCGTGGCGGTGGCCAGGGCGGGGCATCCGGGCCTGGCGGCCTTCGCCACGGTCGATGCCACCCACAGCTTCATTTCCTGGCGCGGCGACGTGCAGGACATGGCGGCGTCCTTCCTGGCCACCGGCCGTCTTTTTAATAACTAATTGATATCATTATATTAATTTCCTCAAGACGGTGTCCCGAAGATTTTTATTGAACAAAGTTCAGAACAATGGCATACTCATAATTGAACATTGTTCAATATTAACGAAAGGGACAACAAATGGATCAGCTCATTCTTACGCTTCTGATGATGACGACCGCGCCCGTCTGGGTTCTGACCTTCGATTTCATCAGCGCACACATCAAAGCGAAAAAAGTGGCGCGTAATTTCTACGCCGGCCCGTGGTGGTTCTAAGGTTTCGCGAAAACAAGAAAGAAAAACAAAAAGCCAAAACGAAAAAGGTGTGTGACATGAGCCAGTTCGAACTTCTTGTCCGCCGCAATTTCCTGCCGCTGTTCACGGCGCAGTTTCTGGGCGCGCTGCATGACAATCTGTTCAAGAACGCGCTGGTGGTCGCGCTTTTGTTCAAGACCGCGGCGCTGGACGCGCAGGGGGCGCAGCTTCTGACCACGCTCGCGGCCGCCGTGTTCATTCTGCCTTATGTTCTGTTCTCGGCCCAGGGCGGGGAGCTGGCAACCCGTTTTCCCAAGCACCTTGTCATTCGCGCGATCAAGGTCGTGGAAGCGGGTATCGCCGTCATGGGCATTATAGCACTGACGGGTGGGTCTCTCACGCTCGCCTTCGTCACACTTTTCGCGCTGGGGACGCATTCGGCTTTTTTCAGCCCAGTCAAATATTCGCTCCTGCCCGAGCATCTCACGCCCGCGCAGCTGGTGGGCGGGAATGCGCTTCTGAACACCGGCACGTTTATGGCCATTCTGGCCGGCACGCTTCTGGGCACGGGCCTGATGGCTCTGCCGCAGGGCGAAATCTATGTCAGCGCGCTGGTGGGGCTCTGCGCCGCCGCCGGTCTGATAGCGGCCTGGTTCATCCCGCAAACGACGGCGGCGCAGCCCTTCCTGCATCTGCAGGCCAATCCTCTGCGCGTGACCGCTTCCTGCCTGCGGATGATGCCAGACCTGCCGCTTACGCTCCGCCGCACCATCCTGGGCATTTCCTGGTTTTACTTCATGGGCGGGATGTTCCTCGCGCAGCTGCCGAACTTCGTTCATGACATTCTCAAGGCCGACGCCGCGACGCTGACGCTTGTGCTGGTGATTTTCTCGCTCGGCATCGCCGCGGGCGGGCTGCTCAACAACCGCCTGCTACGGGGGCGGCTGGAAGCGGTTTACGTGCCGGTCGCGGTTCTTGGGATCAGCCTGTTTTCCTTTGACCTCTATCTGGCGAGTGCTGTAGCTACGGGGCACCTGAGTTTCCGCGCGGGGCTCGATATCGGACTTATCGCCCTGTGCGGCGGGCTGTTCGTCGTGCCGCTCGAGGCCATCCTGCAGCACGGCAGCGACAAGCGCGTGCGCTCGCGCGTGATGGCGCTCAACGCCGTCATGAATGCGCTCTTCATCGTCGCCTCCAGCCTCTTTTCCATGGCGCTGATCGCGGCCGGTCTGGACGTGCGCGCCTTGTTCGCTGCGTTCGCCGCCGCCAACCTGGCGGTGGCGTTCTATATTTGCCGCCTGATGCCCGATTACCTCATCAAGACCGTCCTGCAGGGCGCGCTGAAAGCGCTTTACCGCGTCGAAGTGCGCGGGCTCGAAAACTATCCCAGGGCCGGGGAGCGCGCCGTGATCGTCGCCAATCATGTTTCTTTCATCGATCCGCCAATTCTGGCCGCCTTCCTGCCCGGCCGGCCGATGTTCGCGGTCAACAGCCGCGTGGCCCGCTGGTTCTGGGTGGCGCCATTCCTGAAGCTGGTCGACTTCTTCCCACTCGATCCCACCAGCCCCTATGCGCTCAAAAGCCTGATCCGCAAGGTGGAAGAAAACCGCCATGTGGTGATCTTTCCCGAGGGGCGCCTGACCGAAACCGGCGGCCTGATGAAAATTTACGACGGCCCCGGTATGATCGCGGCCCGCACCGGCGCGATGGTCGTGCCCGTGCGCCTGGAGGGCGTACAGCATACGCCGTTTTCCCGACTGAAGGGCAAGATCGCGCCGCGCCTGTTCCCGCGCATCGTTGTGACCATTCTGCCGCCGCGCGCCTTTACCGTCGATGAAGCCCTCAGAGGGAAAGCCCGCCGTGCTTTCGCCGGAAATCAATTATATAATGTGATGGAGGATATGATGTTCGACACCGCCGCCACCGGATCCACGCTGTTCGACGCTTTGCTGGCGGCCGCGCGCCGCCACGGGGGCAGGGCCATGATCGCCGAGGATATCGACCGCAGGCCGCTTTCCTACCGCCGCCTGATCCGGGGCGCGGTGGTGCTGGGCCGGGCGATTTCCACTTTCACCGGGAAAGGGGAGAATGTCGGCCTGATGCTGCCCAATTCGGCAGCCGCCCTGGCCAGTTTCTTCGCGCTACAGGCTTACGGCCGCCGCCCGGCGATGATCAATTTCTCCGCCGGCGCGCGCACGATGGCCGCCGCCTGCCAGACCGCGCAGGTGAAAACCGTTCTGACCTCCCGCCGTTTTGTGAGCAAGGCCGGGCTTGAAGATGCCGTGGCCACGCTTGAGGCCGTCGCGCGCGTGGTGTATCTCGAGGACATCCGCGCGCGCCTGCGCTTCACCGACAAGCTGCGCGGCCTTCTGACCGATCCCGCGCGCCTGCACAGGGCGCAGGCGGTGAAGGGGGACGATCCCGCCGTGATCCTGTTCACCTCGGGCTCCGAGGGCGTGCCCAAGGGCGTAGTGCTGAGCCACGGCAACCTCCTCTCGAACATCGCCCAGGTGACGGCGCGGGTGGATTTCAACCGCCAGGATGTGGTATTCAACGCCCTGCCGCTGTTTCACTCGTTCGGTTTGACGGGCGGCGCGCTGCTGCCGGTTCTTTCGGGCGTGCGCACGTTCCTGTATCCGAATCCGCTGCATTACCGCATCATTCCCGAACTGGTTTATGCCACCAACACCACCATCATGTTCGGCACCGACACGTTTTTACAGGGTTATGCCCGTGCCGCCGATCCTTACGACTTCTATCGCCTGCGCTATGTTTTCGCGGGCGCCGAGAAAGTGAAAGACCAGACGCGCCAGCTTTACATGGAGAAATTCGGCGTGCCGATCCTCGAAGGCTACGGCACCACCGAAACCGCGCCCGTGATCGCCGTCAATTCGGCGATGAAGCAAAAGCCCGGCACGGTCGGGCGTCTGATGCCCGGCATGTCCTGGCGCCTGGAGCCGGTCGAGGGCGTGAGCGAGGGCGGCCGCTTCTATGTGCGCGGGCCTAACGTGATGCTGGGCTATTATAAGGCCGAAGCGCCGGGCGTGCTGCAGCCCCCCGCCGACGGCTGGCACGATACCGGCGACATCGTCGCCGTCGACGAGCAGGGTTTCATTCGCATCCTGGGCCGCGTCAAGCGTTTCGCCAAGATCGCGGGCGAGATGGTGTCGCTCGCGCAGGTCGAGGCTCTGGCGGAGGCCGCGTGGCCCGGCGCCCAGCATGCCGCCGTGACGCTGCCCGATGCGCAGCGCGGCGAGCAGATCGTGCTGCTGACGACCGCCGCCGAAGCCGCGCGCGCAACCCTGACGGAAGCGGCGGTGGAAGCGGGGCTTTCGGCGCTGAACGTGCCCGCGCGGGTCATGATCGTGGAAGCGCTGCCGCTCTTGGGCAGCGGCAAGGTCGATTACCAGGCCGCGCGCATGTCGGTGGAAACAGGGCAGGGGCAGGAAAAACGCGCGGCGGGTTAATCGCCGAACAGCGCGTCGATATCGCTCTGGCTGGCGCCGGCCTTGAGCAGGTCGGAATTATCGGTGTTGGCGGCGGGGGGCGGCGCGATGCCCATCTTGTCGAGCGTGGTGGTGAGCTTGGTTTCGACATCGCGCAGGTTGGCGAGCGTCTTGCGTACGCGCTGGCCGGTGAGATCCTGAAAGCTGCAGGCCATCAGGATATCCTGGAGGCGGGCATTCACCGTGTCGACCACCTTCTGGCGCGCGGTCTGATCGTTCCAGTCGATGGGCGCGGCGAGCGCCTGGGTGGCGGCTTCGGTGGCATCCAGGATCTTGTTGGCTGCTTCCTCGGTGACTTTCACCACCGCTTCAAGCTCGACCCCGGTATTGACCGCGGTGCTGCCCGTGCCCTGGAAAGCGATGGTCTGCATGGTCTGGATGATTTCAGAGAAATGGCCCTTGATATCGCCGTCGCTCATATCCATCTGCTGGGCGGTGGCGTTGATTTCCATCGAGATCTCGTCAAAGCGCCGCCGGATGAATGTTTCCATCTGGCTCAGGCTCTGATTGAAATCAGAGACGGTGTGCAAAAGCTTGTCGATTTTTTCAATGTCGGACATGAAGGCAGACCCCAGTGCGGGCAGGTTATACCCCCTCAGGGTAGCGGGAAAAAGTTAAGGAATCCGATATGTATGTTTTACGTAATATTAAAAATCGGCTACCCGCAGCGAACGGCCATAACGGTGCCGGCTTCATCCACCAGCACGTTGATGCGCTCGGGGCTGTAATCCATCGTCGCCATGGAATCGGGTTTGAGGATGCGGTAGGGGCGGCCGGCGGCTTTGATCTTTTCCTCGTCGACCGGAAGGCCGACCCATTCGCTGAAGCTGCAAGCGGGCGCTTCGAGTTCGCCCGGCGGCGTCGCTTCCTCGCTCATGCGGCCGAGAAACTCGTGCACATCTTCGCCATCGTTCGTGGGCGAAGAAGCTGCGTTGCCTGCGGCGATGCTGGCGGGCTGTTCCGGCGTTGCGCCAGCCATACCGGCCTGCAGCACCATATAGAGGACACCCCACGCCGCGATCAGCGTGACGATCACGGGTACGATGACGACGATGCGGATTTTTTTCGCGCGGTCCATGACGCTTGTTCCCTTGTTCGAGGTTAGCGGCACCCTAGCGTCGAAGGCCCATAAAGGCAAGTTATCGCCACGAAAATATGATTATATGTAAATATAAAAATGCCGTTCTCCTTGCCTCTGCAGGGGGAATACCGTAAGAAAGCGGGGCCATGAGCATGCCCCTTTCCCGCATCCGCAACTTCGCCATCATCGCCCATATCGACCATGGCAAATCGACGCTGGCCGACCGGCTGATCCAGACCTGCGGCGGGCTCGAGGCGCGCGAGATGGTCGAGCAGGTGCTCGACAACATGGAGATCGAGCGCGAGCGCGGCATCACCATCAAGGCCCAGACGGTGCGCCTGGCATATACCGCCAAGGATGGTGTCGAGTATCAGCTCAACCTGATGGATACGCCGGGGCATGTCGATTTCGCCTATGAGGTGTCGCGGTCGCTCGCCTCGTGCGAGGGTTCGATCCTGGTGGTCGACTCGACGCAAGGGGTGGAGGCGCAGACGCTCGCCAACGTCTATCAGGCCCTCGACAACCATCATGAAATCATTCCGGTCATCAATAAAATCGACCTGCCGGCCTCCGACGTGGAATGGGCGCGCCGGCAGATCGAGGATGTGATCGGCCTCGACGCCTCGGACGCCGTGCCGGTGTCGGGCAAGACCGGTGTGAATATCGACCTGCTGCTCGAGGCCATCGTCAAACGCCTGCCGCCGCCCAAGGGCGACGCGAACGCGCCGACCAAGGCGCTGCTGGTCGACAGCTGGTACGACGCCTATCTGGGCGTGGTCATCCTGGTGCGCGTGGTCGACGGCCATCTGCGCAAGGGCCAGAAAATACGCTTCATGGGCACCGGTGCCACGCGCGACATCGACCGCGTGGGCATGTTCACGCCCAAGAAAGTGCTGCTGGACGAGCTTGGCCCCGGCGAGATGGGCTTCATCACCGCCGCCATCAAGGACATCAGCGACACCAAGGTGGGCGACACCATCACCGACGAGCGCAACCTGGCGCCGGCGCCGCTGCCGGGCTTCAAGCCCTCGATCCCGATGGTGTTCTGCTCGCTGTTTCCGGCGGACTCGAGCGAGTTTGAAAAGCTGCGCGAGTCGATCGGAAAGCTTAAGCTCAACGACGCCTCGCTGCATTACGAGATGGAAAGCAGCCAGGCCCTGGGCATGGGCTTCCGCTGCGGGTTCCTCGGGCTCCTGCACATGGAGATCATTCAGGAGCGCCTGGAGCGCGAGTTCGACATCGACCTGATCCCCACCGCGCCCAGCGTCGTCTACAAGGTGTTCATGACCAACGGCGACGAGATCACGCTTTACAACCCCGTCGACATGCCCGACGCTACCCGCATCGACCGTATCGAGGAGCCATGGATCAAGGCCACCATCATGACGCCGGACGAATATCTCGGCCCGCTGCTGCAATTGTGTCAGGAGCGGCGCGGCGTGCAGGTCGAGCTGACCTATGTCGGCAACCGCGCCATGCTGATCTACCGCCTGCCGCTCAACGAAGTGATTTTCGACTTCTACGACCGCCTGAAATCGATCTCGCGCGGCTACGCCAGCTTCGATTATCATCTCGACGGCTATCAGGAAGGCGATCTGGTGAAGATGGAGATCCTGGTGAACGGCGAGGGCGTGGATGCCCTGGCGATGGTGGTGCACCGCAGCCAGGCCGAGCGCCGCGGCCGCCAGCTGTGCGAGCGCCTGAAGGAGCTGATCCCCCGCCAGATGATCAAGATCGCGGTGCAGGCCGCCATCGGCGGCAAGATCGTAGCCCGCGAGGACATCAGCGCCCTGCGCAAGGACGTGACCGCCAAATGCTACGGCGGCGACATCACGCGCAAGCGCAAGCTGCTCGAGAAGCAGAAAAAGGGCAAAGCCAAGATGCAGATGTACGCCAACGTCGAAATCCCGCAGAGCGCCTTCATCGCCGCGCTCAAGATGGGGGACGAAAAATGACAGTTTGCTTGGGCACGTAAGCGCCCTTAGCCAAACTGTCATCCC
>CAZNYM010000018.1:0-32136 GCA_964577255.1 uncultured Pseudobdellovibrionaceae bacterium
CGCCGTTGACGATCCGGGTGTAGAACAGGGTCGAGGACGACTGGGTGCGCAGAGCGCTGTCCTTCAGCGAAAACGCCATGCAGAACATGGCAGCATATTTAACGATAAACCAGAGTTTATAAACCAGGCCGATGACCGAGGTGGCAAGCGCGAAGCCGAACACCATGTGCAGCCATTCCCAAGGCTGGCGGCCAAAATGCAGGGCGCTTTCGAGTTGCGCGAAGACGGGATCCCAGGAGAACGGATTGATGATCGGGATCATGTTCTTGGCCGAGGTAAACAGCGAGAAGAACAAGGGGATCAGCAGCATCACCGGCACGCCCTGCGCCACCCGTTCAGGCGTCAGCCAGTTCGTACGCAGGTCGGCAATGATGGCGCGCGCCAGCTGGCGCGGCCGGTCGAAGATCATGATCGCGAAAATGCGCCAGGCCAGGAAAAACAAAATCGTGAACAGCAGCGCGAAATGCAGCGCCCGCGAATACAGCATGGTCGAAATCAGCGTCACCGGCATGTCGTGCGTGCCGGCCATCACCGCGACGTACAAGCCCAGCACGGCGGTCAGCAGCAGGCAGCCCCGGAAAAACACGCCGGTAAAGGCGGTTTTCAGGGACGACAGAAAGCGCGAGACATAAGAGATGTCGGCGGGGGTGTGCATATGTTAAGATCCTGCCTCCAGTGTATGGGCAAGAATCCTTACGAATCAAGGGGGTGAGGGGGTAGATCGACAGAGCCCCATAAATATTGACATAACGCTCAATAGTGTGTTTTCCTGCCGCAACTTTTTTGGAAACAAAGGAAGACCCTGTCATGACCCGCGCCCATCAGATCATTGCCAGCGTTCTGAGTGACAACGACAGCCCGCCTCTGGAGCATTTTACTCCTCTGCGGCAGCTTGAGGCCGAGCCCACGGAGGATATTTTCACCGCCTGCCGTGACTTCGGGCCCAAGGCTTGCTTTCAACTGGCGGCGAACGCCGCGGGCTATCTGCATGTCGCTGATATGGCTTCGTTCGTCAAAAGCTGTGTTAGGCTCTCCCTTGTCCAGTCCCTGGGATCCATCAGGGGTGGCTCCCTGGAACAGGGTATCGAACACGAGTTCGAAAGCGTGTCCGCCACCCATCACAGCATGCGCCCCTACCAGCTTTACGAAGAGCTTACCAGACACATCGAAAGCGATATGAAGATCATAATCGATAAAGCCAGAGCCCTGCCCGACTATGGCGATTCCCTGGCCATTTCCCAAGCATTGGAAGAAGTTTCCATCGCCAAAGCGCAAAAGGGGCCGGATTGCTTCAGCGTAGACTACGCCGCCCGTTTCATCGGCCATACCCTGAATATCTTTCTGACTTGCCTTGATCAAAAAGCGCGACTTCAAAGATCGGGCCTTATCAAGAACGCCGAATCTCTCACCTTCGGCCTGGCCCTGCTGCCCGGCAGCGGCATCAAACACATGGACTTCGACACGAAGCAAACGCCGGTAAAACTGGGTGACGCCCTAGAGAACGCCTACAAAGAAGCCACGAAAAAGCATGAAGAAGCGCCAGATATCTTTGAAAAAAGCAAATGCCGTCGCAACGAACAGCAGCTTGAGCAGCTCGTCAAACTGCACAAGTGTGTTGAGAGCCTTCTCGCTGACGTCGACGATGAAGATGTAAATCAGGACGCTATACGCCGTATTCTTGCGGATCCCTTGGCAGAGACAAAGCGCCTATACAGAGCGGAACGGCAGCGGCGCATCCAGGCTTATCTGCCCGTGCCTGCCTAGCCTCTTTATGGCAGCGCACGATCGCCTTAGTATGGACCCATGAAGGCCGTCACTCGTTTCGCCCCCTCGCCCACCGGAAAGCTACATCTGGGCCACGCCGCCTCGGCGCTGTTCGCGGCGGCGCGGGGAACGGAGGGGTTTATTCTGCGTATCGAGGATATCGACGCCGCCCGCTGCCGTCCGGAATTCGAGGACGCGATTTACCGCGACCTGACCTGGCTCGGACTTGCCTGGCCGCAACCCGTGCGCCGTCAGTCAGAACATTTCGCTGATTACCGCGCGGCACTTGCAAAGCTTGAGGCAGAGGGGCTGCTTTACCCCTGTTTTTGCAGCCGCAGGGAAATCCAGGAAGAGATCAACCGCGCTCCCGCCGCCCCGCACGGACCCGAGGGCGCGCTTTATCCCGGCACCTGCAAACAGCTGCACGCGGCGCAACGGGCGGATAAGATCGCGCAAAACATACCCTACGCCCTGCGGCTTGACATGGAGGCCGCGCTGAAACGGCTATCCGCGCCCTTGTTCTGGCACGATCACAGTAAGGGCCGCCAGCAGGCCACGCCCGCACTCCTGGGCGATGTGGTGCTGGCGCGCCGCGACGCACCCGCGAGTTACCATCTGTGCGTCACGGTTGACGATCACCGGCAAGGAATCACGCTGGTCACGCGGGGAGAGGATCTTTTCCACGCGAGCCACCTGCACCGGCTGCTGCAGCATCTGCTTGATCTCGACACGCCGGAATATCACCATCACGGTCTGCTGCTCGATCACGAAGGCAAGCGCTTCGCCAAGCGCAACAACGCTGTGACGCTTGAATATCTGCGCAAAACGGACAGGAAAACGCCCGCCGACATCAGGGCGCTTGTGGCGCAGGCGGGGATTTTATAACCCGCCCCATAAGCCACCAGATCATCCCGGTGACGAGGATAGCCAGATAGCCATCGACGGCGTAATGCCAGCCCAGATGCACCGACCCCGCCAGGATCAGCACGAAGAAGAGCCACAGCGCGCGGCGCAGAAACTTACCGTAGGCCCGGCCGGCGAGCGCCAGCAGAAAAGCGGTCGCTACATGCACGCTTGGCATCGCCGAGATGCCCGAGCCGAGACCACCCGTCGCGTTCTGGTAGTTCTCCCACAGCATGTCCTGAGTCGCGAGCGCCCATACAGGATAAACGGCGGACACACCGCGCAGGTAATCCATCAGCGGCGCGAAAACATCCTGGTGCAGCAGGCGCTCGTAAAAACACGGCCCGGCAGAAGAGAACGCGGCCGCGAGCACCGTGCCGTTGACGACCCAGGTCAGGATGAAGCTGTAAAGAAAGCGCCAGCGCCACGCGGCGTCGCGCAGCGAGAAGGCCCACGCGTATAAAAACGCGAACATCACCGGAAACCAGAGGTTATAAACGAGATTGACGGCGAAAGTTATGAGGGGATAGCCGAGAACCGGCTGCAGCAGCAGCCAGGGATCGGCGCCTAAATGCAGCAGGCGGTCGAGCTTCATGAAAGCCTCGTCCCACACATAAGGCTGCAGCGCCGGGATCATGGTCTTGAACCCGGTGAAGGTGCCGATAAAGACGATATAGAGGAGCACCACCGGCAACCCCGCGCGCAGGCGCGCGCCGATCCGCCATCCGTCGCGTATGTCGTCGATGATCGCGCGTGTCAGGCGGCGCGGCCGGTCGCGCAGCATGATCCGGAAGACGCGGAACCCCAGGAACAGCGCGAACAGCATCACGCTGACCCGCACCACCGCGCCGCCATAGAGCATCGGCGCGAAATCCAGGTTTTTCATATCCGCAATGACGTGGCCCGCCAGCGCATAGATCAGCACCAGCGCAGCCAGGATCAGAAAATGCTTGTCGATAGGGATGGTTGGCAGGCGACTCATGAAAACCAGTGTAGCAGCCCGCTCTGGACGGGGAAGAAACTATCCATTATGATGCTAATAGATACTAAGTCGCTTAGGGATACATTCATGAAACACGATCTGGTCCATATCCAGGGAAAACCCTATGTCGTCGTGCCGCTGCATGAATACCGCCAGCTGGCCGGCAGCGGCGCCGACGCCGCCGATCTGCCGGAAGAATTGCAGGACCGCCTGGTCGCGGGGGTAACCCATCCCGTGAAGACCGTCAGGAAGTTCCGCGGCCTGACCCAGGAGTCTCTCGCCGGACTCGCCGGGCTGTCGCGCCCTTATCTGGCCGAGATCGAAACCGGGAAAAAGGAAGGTTCGCTCGCCGCGCTCAAGGCGCTGGCCGGGGCGCTCGGCGTACCTGTTGGAATATTGCTGGGCGATCAGACAGCCTGATAAGGCCGGTCGTGTTTTAAGGATGGAATGGCCTGGCGCGCGCGGTCCACGGCTTCGAGATCGAGCGTGGCATAAACAGGCCCGGGCGTGAGCGCGTCGCCTTCTGCGATCACCTGCCCCCACGGATCGACCGCCAGCGAATGCCCGTAAGTCTGCCGCCCGCCGTGATGCGTACCGGCCTGCGCCGGCGCCAGCACGAAGGCGCCGTTTTCGATCGCCCGCGCGCGCAGCAGCGATTCCCAGTGCGCCTTGCCGGTCGGCACGGTGAAGGCCGAGGGCGCCGTGAGCAGGCGCGCCCCCGCCTGAGCCAGCGCGCGATACAATCCGGGGAAGCGCATGTCGTAGCAGATCGTCAGACCGACCGGGCCCCAGGGGCTGGCGGCCAGCACAGCCCGGCCGCCCGGCGCCACCAGCGCGCTCTCGCGATGGCTTTCCCCGGTCGGCAGATCGACATCGAACAGGTGTATTTTATCGTATTTAGCGACAATGTCGCCCTTGGCGTCAAAAAGCAGGCTGCGGTTGGCAATTTTGTCCGGCGCCACCTTCACCGACACCGATCCCGCTAGGATCCACGCCCCGGTTTCCCGCGCCAGCGCGGCGAAGGAAGCGATGACGGGATGATCCTTCTCCGCGAGCGCTGTTTGCAGCTTCTCCGCCGCCGGGCTGCGCATGTGGCAGGTATTTTCGGGCGTCAGGATAAAGCGCGCGCCCGCGCCTGCCGCCTCACGGATAAAACCTTCCGTGGTTTTGAGATTGTCGGCGATATCCGGCCCGACATTAAGCTGGAGGAGTGCCGTCTTGAGTGTCTGCGCCATGGTTCAGAAGCTTATCGAGTTCGCCCGCCCGGTCAAGGTCATAAAGGTCGTCGCAGCCGCCGACATGGCGGCCGTCGATGAAAATCTGCGGCACCGTGCGCCGGCCGGACGCGCGCGCCAGCATCTCGTCGCGGCGGGCAGCGTCCCGGTCGACCATGTATTCTGTGTAGGCCGCGCCTTTGCGTTCAAGAAGCGCCTTGGCCCGCACGCAATAGGGGCAAATCGCCGTACTATAGATTTCAACTTTCGCCATGATGGTCTATATATAGGCACGATGGCGAAAAAAGCAAACCCAGCAGGCTGCGATGTGTTCATCAGCGGCGCCGGCGTGCCCGGCCTGACGCTCGCGATCCTGCTGGGGCAGGCAGGGCTGCGGGTCGCCGTGGCCGACGCCGCCCCCCTGCCCGGCGCGCCCGACACTCTGCCGCCCGCGGCGCGCAACCGCACATCGGCTTTCATGAAGGGCTCGGTCAACATCCTGGCGCGCACGGGCGCGTGGGCCGATTGCCTTGAGGAAGGCGCGCCGCTTTGCCGCCTGTCGATCCTCGACCGGCACCGGACACGCCGCGATGAAAAACTGCGCGTCGATTTCCAGGCGCGCGACATCGGCCTCGCCGAATTCGGCGTCAACATGCCCAACGAAATCCTGCGCGCCGCCCTTGTGAAACGGGCGCGCAAAATTGCGAACATCACGCTGCTGGCGCCGGCGGCGTTGGATGAAATCGAGGTCATGGCGCAGCAGGTCGCGATCACGCTGGCGACCGGGCAGGTTTTCACCGCCGCGCTCGCGGTGGGCGCGGACGGCCGTCATTCAAAGCTGCGCGAACGCGCGGGCATCGCCTTCAAAACGCAGGATTACGATCAGGCCGCCCTCACCTGCCTGTTCCATCATTCGCGCCCGCACGAAAACACCTCTCTTGAATTTCATTACCCGGGCGGGCCCTTCACCACCGTGCCGCTGCCCGGCAATACTTCAAGCCTGGTGTGGGTCGAGCGCGGCATGGATGCCGACGCCCTCATGCGCCTGCGCAAGGCGGAGTTTACCGCCACGCTGCAAAAACGCACCGAAGGGCTGCTGGGCCGCGTCAGTCTGGCGACGGCGCCCTCGTGCTGGCCGCTGATCTCTTGCGCTGCCGACCGCCTGACCGCGCCGCGCGTGGCGCTGATGGCCGAAGCCGCGCACGTGCTGCACCCGATGGGCGCGCAGGGACTGAACCTGAGCCTGCGCGACGCCGCCGCGCTGGCCGAACTGATTATTGAAGCAAAACAGCTCGGCCTCGACCCCGGCAGCACGACGCTGCTCGACCGCTACGAACGCGCGCGGCATCTCGACATCCAGGGCCGCCGGCACGGCACCGACATGCTGGCCCGCCTTCTGGTGCGCGACAACCCTCTGGCGCAGGATGCGCGCCGCGCCGGCCTGAAACTGGTCGATTCCTTCTTCCCGCTGAAGGCGATGATCATGAAAAAGGGTTTGGCGGCCTAAGTCAGCCGGTCAGCGCCGCCCATTCCTGCTCGCTCAGCACCTTCACGCCCAGCTCGCGCGCTTTGGCAAGCTTGGAGCCGGCGTCTTCGCCCGCGATCACGAAATCGGTTTTTTTCGAGACGCTGCTTGCCACCTTCGCGCCCAGCGCCTCGGCGCGGGCCTTGGCTTCGTCGCGGGTCATCGTTTGCAGGGAACCCGTGAACACCACCGTTTTGCCGGCTATGGGGCTGTCGCCCGCCTGCGGCTGCTCGTAAGCCTTGACCTTCAGTTCGCCCGCGAGATCGTCGAGCATGGCGCGGTTCTGTTTCTCACCGAAGAAGGCGACGATGTCCTCGGCCACGCTGGGACCGATATCCTCGATGTTCAGAAGATCGGCATAGGCTTCGCCGTCGCGGTCCTGCGCCTGCTCCATCGCCTTACGCAGCGCGGGCAGCGTACCGTAGGTGGCGGCCAGTTTCTTGGCCGTGGCCTCCCCCACCTGGCGGATGCCCAGGGCATAGATCAGGCGCTCAAGACCGATGGCGCGGCGTGCCTCGATCGCGGCGAAGAGCTTTTCAACCGATTTCTCGCCCCAGCCCTCGCGCTCCTGCAGCGGCGTCTTCAGTGATTTGTTGATTTTTTCCAAGCGGAACAGGGCGGCGGGCGTACGCACGATGTTTTCGTCCCAGAATTCCTGGATGATCTTTTCCCCCAGCCCTTCGATGTCGAACGCGGTGCGGCTGACGAAATGGCGCAGACGTTCGACCGCCTGCGCGGCGCAGATCAGCCCGCCCGTGCAACGGCGCACAACTTCGCCTTCTTCGCGCACGGCCTTCGACCCGCATACGGGGCATTTAGCGGGCGCCTTGTAAAGCGGCGGGTTGCCCTTGCGCTTGTCGAGCAGCACCTCGACCACCTGCGGGATCACGTCGCCCGCGCGCTGGATCACCACATGGTCGCCCACGCGGATATCCTTGCGGGCGATTTCATCCTCGTTGTGCAGCGTGGCGTTCGACACGATGACGCCGCCCACGCCGATCGGCTCGAGCCGCGCCACGGGCGTGAGCGCGCCGGTGCGCCCCACCTGGATGTCGATGGCGTTGACGATGGTGACCGCCCGTTCGGCCGGGAATTTATGCGCGGTGGCCCAGCGCGGCGCGCGCGAAACGAAGCCCAGGCGCTCCTGCCAGCCTATATCGTCGACCTTGTACACCACCCCGTCGATTTCAAAATCAAGATCGGGGCGCAGCGCCATCACTTTTTTGTAATAGGCCAGAATATCGTCCAGCGTCCGGCATAACTTGACCGGTTCCGCCTCGGCGAAGCCCCATTCCTTGAGTTTCCTGCGGATACCGGCCTGCGTGTCCGCCACAGCGGCACTGGTTTGCCCGAGCGCGTAACCGAAGAAATGCAACGGGCGTGCGGAGGAGATTTTCGGATCGAGCTGGCGCACGCTGCCCGCCGCCGCGTTGCGGGGATTGGCGAACAGCGGCTTGCCCGCTTCCTGCTGGCGCTCGTTAAGCTTCATGAAATCGCGGCGGCGCATGTAAATCTCGCCGCGCACTTCCAGAATGTCTGGCGCCGCGCCCTTCAGAGTCTTGGGCACATCGGTAATGGTCATGACATTGGCGGTGATGTCCTCGCCTTCCTCCCCGTCGCCGCGCGTGGCGGCCTGGACGAATTTTCCCTTTTCGTAGCGCAGGGAGCAGGACAGGCCGTCGATCTTGGGTTCGGCCACGAGAGCAATCTCTCGGTCCCCGGGCAAATTCAGAAAACGCCGGATGCGATCGAGGAAATCAGCGACATCCTGATCGTCGAACGCGTTGGCAAGCGACAGCATGGGCACACTGTGGCGCACTTTTTTAAAGCCGCCCGCCGCTTTGGCCCCCACGGTCTGCGAGGGGCTGTCGGGCGTAACAAAATCAGGATGCGCGGCCTCGAGCGCCTCAAGCTCGCGGCGCAGCGCATCATATTCGGCATCCGATATGGCGGGCTTGTCCTTCTGATAATAAAGCCGGTCGTGTTCGCGGATCTGCCTGACCAGCGCCGCGTGGCGGTCGCGCGCGTCCTGATCCTTGAACAGAGAGGGGCCGGTCTTTTTTGCGTTCATTTGAAAATCAGCTACCCGTTTCCAGCAGCTTCCCGGCGGCGGCACGCGCTTCGCGCGTAATCTCGGCGCCCGAAAGCATGCGTGCGATTTCCTCGCGGCGCATATCAAGGCCTTCAAGCGGCATGACCGTGGTGCGGACATCCTTCTGGCCCTGCTTCATGACGATCAGATGATGGCCGGCGCGGGCCGCCACCTGGGGCGCATGCGTTACCACCAGCACCTGGCGCTTTTTCGCAAGCCGCGCCAGACGTTCGCCCACAGCGCTGGCGGTCGCGCCGCCTATGCCGGTGTCGACTTCATCAAAGACCAGAGTCTGCGCCGTGCCTACTTCGGCCATGACGACCTTGAGCGCCAGCATGAAACGCGCCATTTCCCCACCCGAGGCGATTTTATGCAATGGCCCCGGCTCCGCTCCCGGATTGGTCGCCACCATGAACTGCACCCGGTCCATGCCGCCCGGGCCCCATTGGTCCTCGGGCAGCGTTTCCACCAGCGTTGAAAAACGCGCCTTGTCGAGTTTGAGGGGTGCCAGTTCCTTCATCACCAGCGCGTCAAGTTCTTCGGCGGCTTTGCGGCGCTGCACCTGCAGGGTACGTGCTTCCACTTCCCAGTCTTTGCGCGCCTTGATGACAGCGCTTGAAAGCCCGGCCAGAATATCATCCTGCCGGGTGATGAGGGAGAGCGTCCGGCTCATGTCCTCAAAACACGCCACCAGATCGTCCGGCGTACAGTGATACTTGCGCGCCAGACCGCGCAAGGCATAAAGTCGGTCTTCGATCTCTTCCGCCGAAGCGCCGCCTTCATCCAGAAGATTCATGGCCGTCTGCACGGCGCCTATCGCTTCCTGCAGTTCCTGCCCCGCGCGCGCAAGCGCGTTGATCGCCCCACCCAGATCGCGCGGCGATTTGTCGGCGATGCCTTCCAGCAGGCGGCTTGCGCGCCCGATCGCCATTTCCGCGCCGTCATCGCCGCTGATGTAATCCCAGGATTTATCGAACGCTTCCTTCAGCCGCGCGCCATGCTTCATCACCTCGCGGCGGATCAGAAGCTGTTCCTCTTCTCCGGCGTGCGGCGCAAGCTCTTCCAGCTCCTTCACGGCATGGCGCAGATATTCTTCGTCGGCCTTGGCCCTGGCGGCGGCGGCCACCGCGTCGTCGTAGGCGGTGCGCGCATCCTTCCACGCCTGCCAGAGCGCCGCAATCTTCTTATCCGTCACGCCCGCGTAACCATCGAGCAAGGCGCGGTGCGTGGCGGGATCGAGCAACCCGACCGTATCGAACTGCCCATGCACCTCGACCAGAAGCAGGCCCACCTGACGCAGCAGGCCAATGCTGACCGGCTGGTCGTTTATGAAAGCGCGCGAGCGCCCGTCGGCGCCGATGATTCGCCGCAGCACCAAAGGCATCTCCGCATCCAGCCCCTGCTCTTTAAGAAGCGCGAAAGCGGGATGAGCGGAAGGCAGCGAGAATTCAGCCGTCACCTGCGCCTGGTCCGCGCCCTTGCGCACGATGCCGGAATCGGCCCGCGCGCCAAGCGCCATGCCGAGCGAGTCGAGCAGGATCGATTTGCCCGCGCCTGTTTCGCCCGTCAGAGTGGAAAACCCGGGCGCGAAATCGATGCTGAGCTGATCGATCAGCACGACGTTTTTGATGTGCAGAGCCTGCAGCATGCGTTCCCCAAGCGTGACTGAATATTCAGGAAATATAGGAGAAACCGCGCTTTTCCACACCTGTCCGCGCCGCGATTTCCACGGTTTTTCCGGATTATGCACTGCCGGTTATTTTTTGACATAACCTTAGAGAGTATGTAGACTGGCCGAAACTTGTGAGGAGAGCGCCATGAACCTGAACCCGCTGCGTCTGCTTTCGCGCATTTTCGACCGAGTCATCGACCGAGTCATCGACCGCGCCATCGATCCCGGCGAGGTTCTGCGCGCGCCCCTCGAAAAACAGGCCACGCCGCAGCGCGGGAAGCCTACTCTGGTTTGAACAGGGAATTGACGGTCCGGTCGACCCACGACTGGCTGTCGATAATCTGTTGCCGCTGCTGGGGATCGAGCAGCCCGTATGCGTCCTGATACCACGTACTGCCCGGATAGTTATAGCCCAGAACCGCCGCCACCCGCGTCGCTTCGTCCTTCAGCCCGAGCGTCATGTAAATTTCTACCAGCCGGTGCAACGCCTCGGGCACGTGCATGGTGGTCTGGTAATCGCGCACCACCGCCAGGAAGCGGTTCATGGCCGCGTTGGTCTGGCCGCGGTTGAGGTAATAGCGCCCGATCTCCATTTCCTTGCCGGCCAGGTGATCACGCGCCAGATCGCGCTTGAGCGCAGCATCGCGTGCGTAGGAACTCTGGGGAAAGCGGTTGATCAGGCTTTCAAGCGCGTCCAGCGCCTGGCGCGTCATATCCTGGTCGCGGGCAACATCGCTGATCTGCTCGTAATAGGACAGCGCCTTCAGGTAAATGGCGTAATCGACATCCTTGTTGCCCGGATGAAGCTCGATGAAACGGTCGAGCGCCATGATCGCTTCGTCGTAACGCGTGCGCTGGTAATAAGAGTAAGCGGCCATCAGTTCGGCCTGCGTCGCCCACTGTGAATAAGGATGCTGGCGACCGACTTCCTCGAACAGCTTGGCGGCGGTGTCGTATTCTTTCTTTTCCAGGGCGTCGGCGGCCTGGTTGTAAAGCACTTCGACCGGACGATCCTCGATCGCCTCCTCGGCGCCGTCGCCGGAACAGGCGGCAAGCGAAAGGGCGGCAGCAAAAACCAGCGTGGTGCGTCTGATGCTCATGATGGGCTTATTGATAGACCGCCCCGCCCGGCAAATAAAGGGGGAGAACGCGGG
Organism: uncultured Pseudobdellovibrionaceae bacterium; assembly: GCA_964577255.1. Classification (GTDB taxonomy): domain Bacteria; phylum Pseudomonadota; class Alphaproteobacteria; order Micavibrionales; family Micavibrionaceae; genus Micavibrio_C. Next base: position 11,307 of record CAZNYM010000018.1, read on the forward strand.
CGCGCGCCGTTTATTCATATGAAAAAGCTTGCGCCGCTATTCCTTAAGCGTCCGCACCGCCGTCAGTACCCGCACGGGCCCGGCGCCCGCCGCCTGCAGCACCCGGGCGCATTCGTTGACCGTGGCGCCTGTCGTAAGCACATCGTCGATCAGCACCACCGCCCGCCCCTGCAGCTGTAAGGTCGCGCCGGGCGCCAGAGAAAAAGCCTTGCGGACATTTTCCTGCCGCGCGGCGGCCTTCATGCGGCCCTGCGTCGGTGTCGAACGCACACGGCGCAGCAGGCCGGGCGCGTATGTCAGGCCCTGCGCCCGCGCCAGGCCCTGCGCCAGCAAAGCCGCCTGATTGTAGCGCCGGCGCAAAAGCCGCCAGCGATGCAGCGGCACCGGCACCATCAGGGGATCATCGGTCCAGAAATCCTGCCCTGCCTTGATCATCAGCGGCACCAGCGTACGCACGATGTAGGTATGATCGGCGTGCTTGAAGCGCAGAATCAGATCGCGGCTGTCGTCGTCGTAAACGAAGCTAGCCCGCGCCGCGTCGAAGGCGGGCGGTGTCTGCAGACAGGGCGCGCAGCGCACGGCGTCGCTGCTGTCGTCGACGGCGAAAGGCAGCGGCACGCCGCAGCCACCGCAAAAAGGCGGCGCGATGAAACGCAGCCGCGCCCAGGCCTGCGGCGCCAGCATGCCCTGCTTTTCCACCCCTTCGCCCGTGACAGGACATAACGGCGGCAGCAGCCAGTCCAGAAACCGGTCCGCAAAATCATAGGCAATGCCTTGATTTTCTGGGATTTTTCCCCCGTTATTTGTCATATATTAAACATTGCTAATAGTTCCGAAATTGGTGTATAAATTTTCATTAAGTGAAAACCGTAAAAAAGGGAAGTTGCCGGCGCTTTTCCGGTCCTTTCCAGAACCGATCTCAGGACCCTTACGAGAATGCCGGACGCCAAGGTGACAAAACTGAGAGACGGACACCGCAAGGCCCTGGGGCTTGCCAATCCCGCTCAGGATAAACCCCTCGATCCCGCGCTCGAACGCTACTACAAACGACACGAACTTCTGCGCGGTCTTTCCTCGTCCACCATCCGCAAGGCCTGGTTCACCATGGCGCACCTGCTGCTCCAGCCGGGCGCACGCGTGGCCGACATGGGATCGAACGACGGCGCCATGACCTACGCCATGGCGGCGCTGAACCCGCAGATCGAATTTATCGGCATCGACATCGACCGGAAAAAGGTCAGCGAGTCCAAGCAGAAATGGAAGCTGCCCAATCTTGATTTTCAACTGGGCGACATCGCCCGCAACGCCGGGCTGAAAGACAACAGCCTGGATGCCATCATCAATTCCTTCATACTGCACGAAGTCTACTCAAGCTCGCGGTATCACGACCGCCCGGTGGTCAACACCATCGAACAGCATTTCGACCTGCTGAAGCCCGAAGGATTGATGTTCGTACGCGACCACGCCCTGCAGCAGAACGCCGAGTACGTGCTGCTTGAAATGCCGGACCGGCGCAGCCAAGGGCTTGAGATCGAACAATTGTCCGAGCCCGACCTGTTGCTGTGGTATTCCGAGCACGCCCGCCCGCGCGAGGATCCGGGATCGCACGGATTTTTCGTCGAGGAGCTGCCGCCCCGTTTCCCGCAGACGCGCCTTTTCCGCCTGCCGTACAAATGGGCCTACGAATTCATCGTCCGCAAGGACAACCGTGCCCGCCTGAAGGAAGAGCTGCTGAAGGAATATTCCTTCTTCACCGAGCGCGACTTCCGCAAACACATGCGGGCCATGGGTGCACGCGTGGTTTACAGCACGCCGCACTGGGACGAAGCTATCATCCGCGAGCGCTATGACGGGCATTTCCGCCTGTACGGCGACGACGGCACGCCTTTGCCGCCTCCGCCCACCAGCTTCCTGATCGTGGCACAGAAGATGGGCGAGCGCCGCAGCCTGGTTCTGCAGGAACGCCGCCCGGCCCACAAGGCCAACCCCGGACGCGTGCGCATCACCGCGATGCGCAATGAAATCACGGGCAAGATTGTCGATGTCGTCAGCCGCGACGCCGATAACATCGACATCATCCCTTACCGCATCACGCCCGAGGGGTTGCTCAACGTCTTCGTTCATGAAGGGATTCCACGCGGCATCGTCAACTCGGTGCCGCGCTCGGGCCGCAATCTGGACGGGCGCGGCTGGTCCGGGCACATGACCGAAGCCATCAGTATGCCCGGCCATGTCGTGCGCGACATTCCGGCGGACAATTTCGCCAAGGTGACGCTGTTCGCCCGCGACCATCTGGGCCTGAAGCCCACGATCGGATCGAAGCTCGAACCCGGGCCTTTCTTCTATCCGGCCCCCGAATATATCGACGAGCGCATCGAGACGCGTTACCTCAATGTCGAGGCACGGGACGTCAATCTGTTCATGCCGCGCCACACGCCCGAGGATATCCGCGGCTTCACTACCACCGGCCGTATCCGCGAAGTGAGCGCGCAAAGCGTGCTCGACGCCATGTCGGTGGGCATCATCCCGAATGCGCGCCTGGAACAGCAGATTTTCGCGCTCTATGAAATGCTGGGCATGAAGGCCGAATTCTGGAACGACTGCCCCCTGGTGCTGGCCGAGGACGACGCCGCCGACGTCATCGATCTCAAGGATGTGGCCCGGCGCAAATCGGGGCGCGACAGCCGCTACAAGAACATCAAGGGCACGACCGGCCACCTGCGCACCATCCAGTCGATTTTCGTCGACGAGGGCTGGGTCGAGGGTAGTTCGGCGGGCTTGGCTTCGCGCGACATGGAATTCGTGATCTCCGACGAAAACACGGTGAACAAGGCCGTTGTCCTGCCGTTGACGCGCGATCTGTCGGGCGAGGTGCTGGGCGGTTTCATTCTTGAGCATCTGCCGATCCCGCAGCGTTACACCGGCAACGGCCTGACGGTCTCTGCCCCCAGCTTCGTGCTGCCGCGCGAGATCACAAACCTAGAGATGGCGCGGCGCTACCTGGCGGAAAAATTCGAAGTGCCTGTGCACAACATCGCCCGCATGGGCGAAAGCTTTTACCTGCATACCGGCCTCACGCCCGAGCGCATCTTCCCCTTCGTCGTCACCGGCGTGCCTAAAGGCTTCATGCTGCCCATACACGGCGCCACCAATTACGCGCCGCTGTCCAAGCTGGGTAAACTGCTGTGGTGGGATAAGAATACTTCTTTTATGCGTGTTGTAGCTTATGCTTATCGCCGCTTCTGCGACGACGGGCAATTCACAATCCGCTATGACTTTGACTCCCAGCCGATGGGCAACCCCGACACGCCCGTTGCAACCGTGGCCGAAGACCTGCGCGGCGTGACGGCGACGGAAACGCCGCTGCCCCCGCGCCCGGCCAAGGACGAAAAGCCGGAAAAATCCGGCAAGGAAAACAAAAAGCGTCTGGATCCCCGTTGAGCGCCGCCGTCCTCTTCGATCCCGTAATCCTGCAGCGACGCCGCGCCGCCTGCGCCCCGCTGCTCGACCGTCACGGCTTTTTGTTCGATGCCGGGTGGGACCGGCTGTGCGAACGCCTGGGCGATGTGCGCCGCTCCTTTTCCGCCATGCTGGCGCTGGGCGCCCGGCACAGCCCGGCGCGCCATCTGGCCTTGCAACAGCTTTATCCCGGCGCGCGCGTCGTGCTGGCCGACCAGGCGGAGCCGCTTCTGCAACGTCACGGCGGTGAAAACATGCTCTGGAGCGAAAACACCGCACCCCTTCCGGCCGCAGCGTTCGACCTCGTGCTGTGCAACGGTTTTCTGCACACCGTCAACGATGTCCCGGGCGTTCTGGCGCAAATCCGCAGAACCCTGAAGCCCGACGGGCTCTTTCTCGCCGCCCTACCCGGTGGAAGGACGCTGCCTGAGTTGAGAGATTCGTTCCTCGCCGCCGACATGGCGCAAATGGCGGGCGCGGGCCCGCGCCTCATCCCCTTCATCGACAGGGCTCAGGCGGCGGCTCTGATGCAAAGAGCGGGATTTGCGCTGCCGGTTGTCGATGCTGAGACTCTTGTCGTGACATACGGCAACATGAACGGGCTTCTGCGCGATCTCAGGAATATGGGCGAAAGCAACGTCCTGCGCGACCGGCCGCCGCGGCCGGGCCTGTCGTGGCTCCGCAGTGCCCGGGACCATTACCACCGGAACCATGCCGACGCCGACGGGCGGCTGCGCGCCAGCATCGAGATTATATTCATGACCGGCTGGGCTCCGCATGAAAGCCAGCAAAAGCCGCTGCCGCGCGGCAGCGGGCAGATCGACCTTTCGGACATCCTTTAGGAAATTGAGAGGCTAGCCCTCGCGTCCGCCGGGACGGCGGCGGCGCATATGGCGGGCCATATTGGCTCCCCCGCCGCCGCCACCGTGGCCGCCCCCGCCATGACCGCCGCCCTGATGGTTGCCGTCGTCGCGGTTGCCGATATTGTCGCCCTGCTCGGAATCATCCTCGCCGCCGCCCTCGCCGCCTTCGCGGCGGCGCATGGCGCGGTGGCCAGGGGTGGGAATGTTGCGGCCGCCGGGCGTGGCGCGTTCCTGGCGGATCATCTCGATCTCAAGCGCGGCGGTGGCGCGGCGCAGTTCGTGCAGGGCCTCGTTCAAAGCCTCGCGCACTTCGGCGGCGCTTTGATCCTTGCGCCATGAATCATAGCTGGCCATGCATTTCTGGGCCGCATCGCTCAGTCTTTTGTTGATTTCATCCATCGCCAAGGCTCCTGCAAATTAAGGTGAGCCGTACCATACGCCAACCCGGATTTTTTCGCAAGTTGAGGGGTTTGGCCCTATTCGGCCCCGAAAACCAGATTGCGTTGCTGGGTCACACGAATGAAGGTGGTGCATTTGGACATATCCTTGAGCCGCTGCGCCCCGACATAGGTGCAGGCCGAACGCAGCCCGCCTAGTATATCCTGCACCGTGCCCGCAACGTCACCACGGTAAGGCACCTTCACGGTCTTGCCCTCGCTGGCGCGATATTCGGCTACGCCACCCGCGTGTTTTTTCATCGCGGTGTCGCTGCTCATGCCGTAGAACGTGACGAATTTCTTGCCATTCTCCTCGACGATCTCGCCCTCGCACTGTTCGTGCCCGGCCCGCATGTCGCCCAGCATGACGAAATCGGCCCCGGCGCCGAAGGCCTTGGCGACGTCACCCGGCTCGGTGCAGCCACCATCGCCGCACACCAGCCCGCCCACGCCGTGCGCCGCATCGGCGCATTCGATGATAGCGGAAAGCTGCGGGTAGCCCACGCCCGTCTTCTTACGCGTGGTGCAGACGCTGCCCGGCCCGATGCCGACCTTGACGATGTCGGCACCAGAGAGGATCAGTTCTTCCGTCATTTCGCGCGTGACGACATTGCCGGCCATGATTGCTGTGTGAGGAAATTTGTCGCGCATTTTTCGAACAAAATCAGCAAAAGGCTGGCTGTACCCGTTGGCAACATCAATACATAATTTATTAATTTCTCCGCCCGCCTTAATGAAGGCACTCAGTTTGTCTTGATCAGCTTCGCTCATACCGATGCTGTACCAGACATTCTGATCTTTATGGCCCCCGAAGAAAGCCTTGAGGTCATCAAGGGAATAATGCTTGGTCAAAGCGACGTCGAGAGACTGGCCCGCAGCGCTCCGGCTGAAAGCGCGCGCCATCGCCATAGTGCCCACGCCGTCCATATTGGCAGCGATAATCGGGATGCTCTTAAGCTTAAGGCTGCTGTGCTTGCATGTGAATTCGCGGCTCAAATCAACCTGCTCACGGCTCGCCAGCGTCGAACGCTTGGGGCGGATCAGAACATCTTTGAAATCCAGTTTTATATCCTGCTCGATCTGCACTGCTTTTGCCCTTTTTACTTAAACAAACCCGACGCTGCGCTCATATGCTTCTTTTTCTTCTCGATCTCGGCCTCGACGCGGATGATCTCGGCCTTCAGTATATCGATATACTCTGCCAAATCCTCGACCGACAAGGAATCCAGATTGCGGGGCTTTGCTTTTTGCTTCTGGGGTAAAAGATCGTCTTCCAGCATGCCGCGCTCCTGCTATGATCCGGGACAGACATTAACAGATAGCCGGAGCGGGGCGCAACAAGCGATGAAAGCCGTGAGAATCAAGGTCTTTGGCGGGCCGGAGCAGCTGGAGATGGCGGAGATCCCGTCCCCCGCCCCCACCGCGGGCGAGGTGCTGATCCGCGTGGCCGCCGCCGGGGTCAACCGCCCCGACCTGCTACAGCGCCAGGGCAAGTATCCGCCGCCGCCGGGTGTCACCGACATTCCGGGGCTCGAAGTGGCTGGGGTGATCGTGGAATCACAGAGCCCGGAATGGCAGCCGGGGCAGAAAGTCTGCGCTCTGCTCGCGGGCGGCGGTTACGCCGCGTATGCCGTGGCACCGGCGGGTCAGTGCCTGCCGGTACCCGATAATCTGTCCATGACCGAAGCCGCCGCTCTGCCCGAGGCGGTGTTCACGGTTTATAACAACCTGTTCGCGCGCGCGCAGCTGGCGCCGGGGGAAACGGTGCTGATCCACGGCGGATCCTCGGGCATCGGCACCACCGCCATCCAGATGGCCCGCACGTACAGCGCGCGCGTGATCGTGACGGCGGGCAGCGATGAAAAATGCGCGGCCTGCGCGAAGCTGGGCGCCGCCCTCGCCATCAACTACAAAACCTGCGATTTCGTCACCGAAGTGAGAAATTTCGCCGGGGAAGCGGGCGTGAACGTCGTACTCGACATGGTGGGCGGCCCCTATGTGCCGCGCAGCCTCGAACTGCTGGCCGACCAGGGCCGCCATGTCAGCATCGCCCACCTGCAGGGCGCGGAAACCACGGTGAATATCCGCGAGATCATGATCAAACGCCTGACTTTGACCGGTTCGACCCTGCGCGCGCGCAGCGTGGCGGAAAAGCAGGCGCTGCGCGATGCGATCCGGCGCGAGGTCTGGCCCTGGATAGACTCCGGAAAACTGCGCCCCGTCATCCACGCCACATTTCCCTTGCGGGAGGCGGCGGCGGCCCATACTCTCCTGGAAACAGGGACGACGATTGGAAAAATCGTCCTCACAGCAGGAGAGGAAAACCCATCATGAAAAGCTATCTCGCCATCGTGGACCGTCCGGTCGACGTCGTGCTCGGGACCCATAAAGGCAAGACGCAACTGAAATCCATCAAGTCGTCGATGACCGACGGGGAATACGAAGTCCGCGTGAACGAAACAAGCAAAGCCATCAAGGCCGTGATCGAACCGCAGGGCGGCCAGATCAAGAATGTCATGAAGAGTGGCTATGTCGTCTTTGACGCCCCGGAGGAATGCCTTGAGGCTGTCGGACAGCTGCCCCATGTCAAAGAAGTCAGGGACAACAGGACGCACAGGGCGCCGCGCGGGCTGATGCCGTAATAATTATACAATATGTAAATAATTTTCCTTGCTAAAAAGCTGGCTTTTTAGCAGAAAATTCCTATACTCCCCCCTATTCCCGACAGCTTGCTAGGCTTTCGAGAGTTGGCTTCAAAGACATACGAAGCCGGCGCAGGCGAAGGGTTTTTGGTTTCCCGCTATCCGGAGGAAAAGAATTATGTGCGCTGCCAAACTTGAAGTGTCCGGCCTTTTGATGCCCAAGGCCACCGCCGTATGGCTGATCGAGAACACGCCCTTGAGCTTCGAGCAGATCGCGGGCTTCACCAGCCTGCACCCGATCGAGGTTCAGGCGCTGGCGGACGAGGAAGTCGGCCGCGGCATCGTCGGGCGCAATCCCCTCGAGCACAACGAAGTGACGCCCGAGGAACTGGAGAAGGCCGTGAAGTCGGCGACCGACGGCGATTCATCCTACATCATGAAAATGGCCAAGACCGACCTGCCGGGCGTGCAGATGCGCGCCAAGGGCCCGCGTTACACGCCGGTGTCCAAGCGCCAGGACAAACCGGACGCCATAGCCTATATTCTCAAACACCATCCCGAGATTTCGGACGCCGCCATCTGCCGCCTGATCGGCACAACCAAGCCGACCATCCAGTCGATCCGCGATCGCACCAATCCGAACTCCGCCAGCATCAAGCCGCGCCACCCGGTTGATCTGGGCATGTGCACCTATGCCGACCTAGAAGCGGCGTCGCGCCGCGGCCTGAAGGCGATGGGCAAAAACCCCGATGAAATCAAGGCGCACAAGGAAAAGATCCTGATGAACCAGGAAGCGGAAGACGTGGTGCCCGCGCCCGAGCCCAAGACGACGGGTTTTGACTTCAGCAACTTCCTCAAGAGCACCACCTCGACCGGTACCGGCGAGTAAGTGCGTTCGCGACAGAAACAAAAAAACACGGCACGCATCCTAGTGCCGTGTTTTTTTATACCACAGACGAACCCTGAAGGGCTTCAGGGAGAACCTTAGGAAACGGCGGCGCGCGCCTCTTCCCGTGTAAGCAATTCCTTGATTTTCAGTTTTTCGCGCTTGAGCAGCTTGACCAGCGTTTCATCGGCCGCCGGATGGCTCATCTCGTTTTCGATCAGATGGGACAGCATCGTATGGCGGTCCTTGAGGGCTTTAAGACGGGGGAAGGCAAGCGGCTTTTTCATGGGTTTCTCTCCTCGGCACAGCAAATGGCAATGACAATGACACTGTAACGCAGTGAACGCCGGTTCCGTCTTGCGCGGAAACGGCAAACCTTCGGGCAAAAGAACTATCCGGAATTTCTGAACATAATACTATTTTGACACTGCATTAATTAATGAAAGGTTAATTTATGCTGCTTGGCAACAAACTTGCGCACAGGAAAGAAGGCCCAGACAAAAATCAGCCGCCTTTTTTAGGGGCGGCTGAGCAGGTTATTGCGTGTGAGGAGGAACTACTAAGTCTACATCTCCATCTTAACCTTTTAACCGTTAACGGCGCCTGAAAACTGGTTAAAATTTTAGGGTTTGCGGGCTTTTCACAGAAAAATCCTTACAGATCAAAGACAACGCCCTGGGCGAGAGGCAGGCTGGCCGAGTAATTGATCGTCTGGGTCTGGCGGCGCATGTAAGCCTTCCACGAATCGGAGCCGCTTTCACGTCCGCCGCCCGTTTCCTTCTCGCCGCCGAACGCGCCGCCGATCTCGGCGCCACTCGGGCCGATATTCACGTTCGCGATGCCGCAGTCGCTGCCGGCAGCGGAGAGGAACTGCTCGGCCTCGCGGACATTGAGCGTAAACACGCAGGACGACAGGCCCTGCGGCACGCCGTTCTGCAGCGCCAGCGCTTTTTTGAAATCCTTGTACTTCACCACGTACAAAATGGGCGCGAAGGTTTCATGAAGCATGATCTTGGTCTGGCGCGGCATGACTACGAGGGCCGGACGCACGTAATAACCTTTATCTAATCCGGGCGCCGTCACGCGCTTACCACCTGTCAGAATTTTTCCACCCTCTTTCTGCGCCTGCTTGAGTGTGCGGACCATAGCCTCGAACGATCCCTTGTCGATCAGCGGCCCGACCAGCGTTTTGGCGTCGAGCGGATGGCCGACGCGGATGGCATCGTAAGCCTTGCGTAATGCGGGGATCAGTTTGTCGTACACCTGCTCATGCACGAACAGGCGGCGCAGGCTGGTACAGCGCTGGCCCGCCGTACCGACGGCACCGAACACAATGGCGCGTATGGCCATGTCGAGGTCGGCCGTGGGCGTCACGATCATGGCGTTGTTACCGCCCAGCTCCAGCAGCGAACGGCCCAGGCGCGCCGCCACGCGCTGATTGACGGCGCGGCCCATCGGCACGCTGCCGGTCGCGCTGATGAGTGGCACATCGCGGTGATCTGTCAGGGCTTGCCCCGCTTCGCGGCCGCCGATAATCACTTCAAGCAGCCCGGCGGGCGCTTCATGCCCCGCCTTGCGGAAGCGGGCGTACGCTTTTTCAAACAGCGCCCGGCAGGCGAGCGCCGTCAGCGGGGTTTTTTCCGAAGGCTTCCAGATCACGCTGTCACCGCACACATAAGCGATCATGGCATTCCACGCCCACACCGCTACCGGGAAATTGAACGCGGTAATGACGCCCACAGGCCCGAGCGGATGCCACACCTCGCGCATATGATGCCCGGGACGTTCGGAAGCGATGGTCAGGCCATATAATTGCCGCGACAGGCCGACGGCGTAATCGCAGATATCGATCATCTCCTGCACTTCGCCCAGACCCTCGGAGAGGATCTTGCCGCATTCGATGGTGACGAGACGGCCCAGCATGTCCTTGTTCTGACGCAGCTCTTCGCCGACCAGCCGCACAAGCTCGCCGCGCACGGGGGCCGGCACGTTTTTCCATTGTTCAAACGCCTTCTGCGCGCGCGCCACCGCCTTGTCGAGGTCGGCGGCCTTGTGCTGCTTTATGCTGCCGATCAGCTGGCCGTCGAGAGGTGAGTGAACTTTGAGATCACCGCGCGGATTACCGGTCCCGGCGACGCCCAGCGCGCGCAGGATATCCTCGGTCTTGTTCATCGGAACGATTTTGCTGTTTTTCAAGGCAGCGCCGGATCGGGCCATGATGTCCTCCCTGTGATGACGGATAAGCGAGTATAGGGGATTTTTACGAGCCGTTCGAGCCCTCGGCCGCAGCCGGCTTTTCCGTGGCTTTTAGGGCGCTGCCCTGCAGCTGTCCGGCCTCCTCGAGGATCGGGTAAGCCACCGCGCACAGATAGCTGTTGATGCGTTTATAATCGCGGATGATGTCGAGATGCAGCGAGCTGGTCGCGATCGTTTCCGGAATCCCCTCGCGGATACGTTCCATGTGCTTGTGGGTCAGCTCGTTTTCCGAGCGGCGCAGCTTTTCCTTGCCCTCGATCATGCGCCGCGCCAGCGCCGGGTCGGCGGTCACGAACACGCTTTGCGCCAGGCGCACCGTCTCCATGACGAAATTGTGCATGTCCTGGATCTCCTGCCAGCCCTGGGGCGAGAAGCGCTTGTGATCGTGGATCTTGCGCAACGCCATTTCCATCAGGCTTTTATCGACGATGTCGCCGATATTCTCCATGTTGGTGGCGAAACTGAGCACGCGCAGATATTGCTGCGCCTCGCCGGGATCGAGCGACGACTGGGTAATACGGGCCATATACATCTTGATGGCCTTGTGAAGCTTGTCGAGGATGTCGTCGCGGGCACGGATGCGCTGAACGATGCTTTCATCGTTCATGCGCAGGGCGACGATGGTATCTTCCATCATGCTTTGCACCATGTCAGCCATGCGCAGTGCCTCGCGCCCGGCGGAAGACAGGGCGATCTTGGGCGTGGTGATTTCTTTCTCGTCCAGATACTTGGCGCGGCCGGGATCGTCCGCCCGGGCCGTGTCGGGCATGAGCCTCTGCACCAGCTTCGCCATCTGATCGCAGAACGGCAGGAACAAAATAGCGAGGATGATGTTGAACGCCATGTGGAATGTGACCAGGAGCCGCGCCGGATCGTCGATATAGAGCGCAAGCAGCGCCTGCGCCGTGTCGGCTACCGCCAGGAACAGAATGACGCCCACCATGCGGATGATCAGGTTGGCGAACGGCACGCGCGAAGCTTCCGGCTCATCCTTGAGGGTGGACATCAGGGTCGGCAGCGTACCGCCCAGATTGGCCCCCAGCACCATGATGAGGCCGGCATGCAGGGGCACCACGCCGCTGCCCGCGAGCGTGCCCAGCAAAAGCACGATGGCGAGAGACGAATGAAACAGCCAGGTCAGCGCCGCCCCGATCAGCACCAGGATCAGCGGATCCTGATCGAGCGCAGTGATGACGAGCGGTAGGATATCGGAATCCTTGAGCGGCGCCGCCGCCTGCTTGATGAGTCCTAACGCCATCATCATCAACGCCAGGCCTATCAGCATCTTGCCGCCGTGGATATAAAGTCCGCCGCGCCTTTCAAAGAAATTGAGCAGGAAGAATCCGGCGATCAGCACCAGAGGCGCGAGCCACGAAAGATCGAACGTCAGAACCTGCGCCACCAGCGTGGTGCCGACATCCGCCCCCAGTACCACGGCGATTCCGGCCGCGGTGGTCATGGCCTTGCGGCCGCAGAACGAAGCGACGATCATCGCAGTCGCCATGGCGCTTTGCAGAAGCGCGGTCGCCACCAGCCCGGACAGAAAAGCCAGATAGCGGTTGCGCGTGCTGCGGGCCAGGATGGCGTGCAGATTCTGGCCGAAGGCACGCGTCACCCCCAGCTTGACCCCCCGCAGGCCCCACAGCAGCAGGCAGACCCCGGCGATAATATGCAGGAATATGAGCGTCGGTGTAATCGGTCGCCCCCGGGTCCAAAACAAATGGGTGAGACAAAACGGCCGCGGCACGCTGCGCTGCAACAGGATTTCACCGCTGAAATGTCAGGCAGGCAGCAAGCGCGTCAAAGGCTTATGATAGCCTTTTCCGGCAAAAAAATGACAGGGTATTTTCGGAGACGAAACAGATAGCCTCTGTTTTCTTGGCTTACTTGTCCTTGCCTTCGCTGTCAGGCGGCTGCATGAAGTCGTAAAAGGCACGGTCGGCGCGCTGGGCCAGGAATGAAAAAATGGCGGCGGGCAGGAACGGCAGGATGATAATCAGGATCGACAGCGGGTTTTTAAGAGCGTCGAGCAAATTCCCATCCGCAGTCTTGACGTACAGGAAAAGAAATACGACTAGGCCAGTGACGCCAAAAGCAATGCCCATGATGCGGTAAAGCCGGGCCTTGAGCAGCATGGCCCGGGCTTTGATTTTTTTTTGTTCCCATTCCTGTGCACTTAGGCCGGCATTCACCGGTGTGGGGGGAGTCATCCTTTGGGTATAGCTTTCTTTTATCTAATGGACTTTAGACCAAATCTTCTTCTTAAGCGTATACATAACCCCTGTAAATACAAGCAGGAAAATAAATGCCATAAGGCCGGTGCGCTTGCGCTCTTCCATATGCGGTTCGGACGCCCAGGCCAGGAACGTGGCCACGTCGCGCGCGTACTGATCCAGCGTCTGCGGCGCATCATCGTCAAACGACACCTGTCCGTCCGCAAGCGGCGGCGGCATCATGAGGATGTGGCCGGGAAAGTATTTGTTGTAATGCTGATTGGCACCCAAAGTGACGCCCTCGTGGGCGTGCTCATAGCCAGTGAGGAGTGCATAGATATAATCCGCACCACCTGCACGGGCCTTGACGATCAGCGACAGATCCGGCGGGAAAGCGCCGTTGATATACATCGCCTGCTCGCGGTTGGCGTAGGGATTCTTGAAGGGATCGCTGGGCAAGCCCTTGCGTTCCAGAATTTCACCCTCGTCGTTGGGCGCATCCATATAGCTGTACTCGGCGGCCACCGCCTTGATCTGCGCCGGGCTGTAGCCGAGATCGGCCAGATTGCGAAACGCCACGCGGTCCATGCTGTGGCAAGCGGCGCAGACTTCGCGGTAGATCTTATAACCGCGCTGCAGCGCCATCTTGTCGTAGGTGCCGAACACACCGTCGAAAGACCATGACTGCTTGGGCACATGCACAGCTTCGGCCGCTCGCGCGGCAGGCACAATAGCCGCCACCGAAACCACTACGGCGGTTCCCAGCATGAACTTTCTGAACGTCGGAAAAAACGCAGCCATGGCCATCACACTTTCTTCGCCGCCAGCACAGCCTCATGGATGCTGCCCGGCAGAGGTTTCGGTTTTTCAATCACGGAGATGAAAGGAACGAGGATCAGGAAAAAGGCAAAATAATAGCCGGTGAAAAGCTGGCTGAGGATGACGTATATGCCTTCAGGCAGCTGCGCGCCGAGATAACCCAGCACCAGGAAGGTCACGCCGAAGCCCATCAGCGCCCAGAAATAAAGCGGGCGGAAACGGGCGCTGCGCACCGGTTGTTTGTCCAGCCAAGGAAGGAACACGAGGATCAGCACCGCGCCGAACATGGCGAGCACGCCGCCCAGCTTGGCCTCGATGATCTTCTCACTCAACGGGATCTTGACGGGCGTGTATTGCGGAATCAGGCCGAGGGCGAACAAGACACCGGCAGCGCCGAACAGCAAAACCAGCTTCTTGAAATCGAGATCGGAACGGGTTTTGACCTTGCCGGAATAAAGCGGCCACATCGCCATGCCGACCAGCCCCACCGCCGCCAGGATATAGATGTTCATGTCGAACGTCACGGCGCGCAAAACGGCATAGAACGGCAGGAAGTACCATTCGGGCACGATGTGCGGCGGCGTCTGCTGGGCGTTGTATTCGACGAAGTGATCGGGATGCGAGAACAGCAGCGGCGCATAGAAGCTGATCGCGACATAAGCAAGCAGAAACACGCCGAGGCCAAACGTATCCTTGATCGTGTAATAAGGATGGAACGGCAGGGTGTCCTGCGGGCCCTTGACGTCGATCCCGAGCGGGTTGCCCGAACCCGAGACATGCAGCGCCCAGATATGCAGGAACACCACGGCGAAGATCACGAACGGCAGCAGGAAATGCAGGGCAAAGAAACGGTTGAGGGTTGGATTGTCGACCGAGAAGCCGCCCCACAGCAGGCTGACCAGACTGTCACCCACCACAGGAATGGCGGAGAACAGCGACGTGATCACGTTCGCGGCCCAGCCGCCCATCTGGCTCCAGGGCAGAGTGTAACCCATGAAAGCGGTCGCCATCATCAGCAGATAGATGACGACGCCCAGAATCCACAAAAGCTCGCGCGGTTTCTTGTAGGATCCGTAATACATGCCACGCCACATATGGATATAAACGGCGATGAAGAAGAACGACGCGCCGTTCATGTGCAGGTAACGCAGCATCCAACCCCAGTTGACGTCGCGCATGATGCGCTCGACCGAAGTAAAGGCCATGTCCGCGTGCGGCGTGTAGTGCATGGCCAGAACCACGCCGGTCACGATCATCGTCACCAGCATGACGGTGGCGATAGCACCGAAATTCCACAGATAGTTGAAGTTGCGCGGGGTCGGGAAGACGCCGTATTCCTTTTGCATCATGGTGAACAGCGGCAAACGCTGATCGATCCATTCGACGACGGGATTATCAAAGGGGGTGCGGGGTCCGTGGCTGGCCATGAGGGCTACTCCTGAAAAACGTCCGGCTTCTTATCCGATTCTGATCATCGCGTCGCTGAGAAACTCGTAAGGCGGCACGATAAGATTCTTGGGCGCGGGGCCCTTGCGGATGCGGCCCGCGGTGTCGTAGTGCGAGCCGTGGCAGGGGCAGAACCAGCCATTGTAATCGCCGCGCGGCTCGCCTTCCTTGTTGCCGAGCGGAATACAACCCAGGTGCGTGCAGATCCCCACCACCACCAGCCACTCGGACTTGCCGGGCTTGACGCGGTCGGCATCACTTTGTTTGTCGCGCAGGCTGCCGACGTCGACGGCGGCGGCCTCCTCCATCTCCTGCGCCGTGCGGCGGCGGATGAAGACGGTCTTGCCCTGCCAGACTTTCTTGATCGCCTGCCCGACCTGGATCGGGGAAAGGTCGACCTCGATCGTAGACACGGCCAGCGTGTCGGCGGCGGGGTTAAGAGAGTCGATGAACGGCCAGGCAAAACAGCCGGCACCCACGGCGCCCATGGCCCCGGCCGTAAGGAAAAGGAAATCGCGGCGGGTTTGACCCTGGTCGTGCGAAGCGGAGGAAGGCGCGTGGCTCATGATTGAATTCCAGAACTAGACAGAAAAAAGCGGTGCCGGAATCGCAAACAGCCCGGCCATGACATGGCATGTACCTGACTACGCCGAGTGATTCAAGCCCTCTGATAAAGCAGGATAAATGTCATGAACAGGCGCCGCCGTCAAAACCTCCTTGCCAAGATGCCGCAGCGGCGCTAAACAACCGGCAGGGTTTAATTATGACATTGAGAACCGTTCCCATCGCCCCCGCCCCCGGCGGCACGGCCACCCTGCAGGAAGACGCCGCCGCCTGGTTTCGCACCTTGCGCGACAGCATCTGCCGGACATTCGAACAGATCGAGAGCGAGTTGACCGGTACGGCCCACACCGGGGCCGCCCCCGGGCGCTTCGCGCGCAAACCCTGGGCGCGGGAAGGAGGGGGAGGAGGCGAAATGGCGGTGATGCACGGCCGCGTTTTTGAAAAAGTAGGCGTGAATGTCTCCGTCGTCCATGGAGCGTTCAGCCCTGAATTCGCGCCGCAGATCCCCGGCGCAGCCGAAAACGGCGGCGCATTCTGGGCCGCCGGTATTTCATTGGTGGCGCACATGCAATCGCCGCTGGTGCCGGCCGTGCACATGAACACGCGCATGATCGTTACGTCCAAAAGCTGGTTCGGCGGCGGCACCGATCTCACGCCGATGATCGAAAACCCCGGCGACGCCGCGTTTTTTCACGAAGCCCTGCGCGCCTGCTGCGACCGGTACGGTCCCGGCCGTTACGAGGAATACAAGGCGTGGTGCGACCGTTACTTCTTCCTGCCCCACCGCAACGAGCCGCGGGGCGCAGGCGGCATCTTCTTCGATTATCTCGACAGCGGCGACAAGGCCGCTGACTTCGCCTTCACCCGCGATGTCGGGGAAGCCTTCCTTGACGCCTACCCCGCCCTGGTGCGCCGGCACATGAACCGGGACTGGAACGCCGAAGAACGCGAAACCCAGCTGGTGAAGCGCGGGCGTTACGCTGAATTCAACCTGCTGTACGACCGCGGCACCCAGTTCGGCCTGAAGACCGGCGGCAACGTGGAAGCGATCCTGATGTCGCTGCCGCCCGTGGCAAAATGGCCCTGAAGCACGATTAATCCCGCCTTTCACCCCTTAATAATGGCAAGCGCCATGCATAAAATGTATAGCTGCAACGCAAAAAAATTTTGCGTAAACGACATTATTTATGATATTTGTCTGTCTTACAGGAAATCTTGAGTCATTTTTTAATGTATCAAGAAATATTGTTTCAATATGGTGCATTATGACACGTAAAAACGGCGCGGGATTTCCTACTCCCGATGAAGAACGGCGGAGGGCGCAGGTACGATGCGACGCCGTCGTGACCCGGGGGATCATGGCGACAGGCGACGCAGGTGTCATTGAGGCTTATCAGAGGGAGATCGGAAAAATGGGCAGAGGAAACACGACAAATCGGCAAATGGCGGCCGCCGCCCGGATTCAGGAACAGGTCGGCGCCGTCCGCAGCGGACAGGGCCAGTACGTGCAGGGACAGTTTGTGACGACCGCACAGCTGGACGACCTGGCGCAGATGGGCGTGCGCCCCACAAAAACGGGCGAGCAGCCGACCGAGACAATCTATCTGGAAGACGGCAGAACCGGCATCGCCGTCACCACCCTTAAACCCGAGCCCTGACCTGTTTCAGCAGCGCCGCCCGGCCCGGTACGCAATCGCGGGCCAGCCACCATTCTTCCGCTTTCGATAAAAACTGACCCACGCGCGGCCCGGGCGATACGCCCAGAGCCACGATGTCCTTGCCACTCAGGGGGAAAACCGGCACGCGCGCCGCCCGCGCGGCAGTGATGATCCGGGCCAAGGAACGCGCTGTTTTTCCCTGCGCCTGCTTCCACAACAGCATCTGAAGAAGCGGTTCTTTTTTATATTTATAAAGCAGGAACTTAAGCGGCCGGTTTAAATCTCTGTCCAAGCTTTGATGGGCAGTCGCGAGGGCTTCGATAATTTTCTTCTGATCGTTCGACAGCAGAATGAATTCATTAAGTTTTTTACTCACAGGCCGCATACCTGTCACCGCCGCCAGCCGCGCGCTGATATCCACTACGGTGAATCGCCTTTGCAAGGCACAGAAACGGTTCAGTGAATCGGGACTGAAGCCCGGTGCGTAAAGCGGGAAGAGGATGGCGTTATCCCGCATCACCCCCAGGATATCCCCCGGTTCATCCACGGCCAGAATTTTGAGCAGCTCCTGCGTGACCCGCTCGCGCGACAGCCGCGCAAGACCCTGCCGCGCCCGGCGGCAGGCATGCAGGGCGGCGGGATCGGGTCGGCCCCGGCCGTAAAGCGCATGGAAGCGGAAAAAGCGCAGGATACGCAGGTAATCCTCGGCAATCCGCCGCCCCGGCGCACCCACGAACCGCACCCGCCGGGCGCGCAGATCGGCAAGACCCTGACCGGTGGGATCGAAAACGCGGCCCCGCGTGTCGGCCAGCAGAGTATTGATGGTAAAATCGCGGCGCTGCGCGTCCTCGGCCCAGTCGTCGCTGAACGCCACCACGGCACGGCGGCCGTCGGTCGCCACATCCCGCCGCAACGTTGTAATTTCATAATGAATACCGTCGATGAAGGCCGTCACCGTACCGTGGTCAATGCCGGTCGGCAGCACCCTGATACCTTTCTGTCCCAATAATGCCATAACATCGGAAGGCCTGTGAACCGTCGCGATGTCCACATCCGCTACCGCCCGGCGCAAAAGCGCGTTCCTAACGCACCCGCCGACGAACAGCGCGCGCGGCGCCGTGGCACCGGCGTCGAGCGCCGCCATAATTCTGCCCGCGCCCGGCGTTTTCATCCAGGCACGGGGCGTGATGCGGGCGGCGGCCTTCACGGCATTTCCCTGTAGATGAGAGCGGCAAACATAGAGGAAACCCTGTGCGTTCAACAACAAAGATGAATATTATAACGGCGAAACATCCCCCACGATAGGAGCATGAAAACCGATGGCCACGGACGATAGCGCGCAAGCCCTGACCTCTGCCGCCCGCAAGCTGGGCCAGGCCCGCACCGAGGCCGGCAAAGTGATCTTCGGCCAGGACGAGGTGCTCGACCGCATCCTGACCGGCCTGATCGCCGGGGGACATGTGCTTCTGGTGGGGGCGCCGGGCCTGGCCAAAACCCTGATGGTGGAAACGGTGGGCAAGGTGATGAATCTTTCCACCGCCCGGATTCAATGCACGCCTGACCTGATGCCCTCCGACATCCTGGGGGCCGAAGTGCTGGAGCAGGACGACGCCGGCAAGCGCCATTTCCGTTTCATCCAGGGGCCCGTCTTCACCCAGTTCCTGATGGCCGATGAGATCAACCGCGCCAGCCCCCGCACGCAATCAGCGCTGCTGCAGGCGATGCAGGAGGGAACCGTCACCATCGCCGGCAAGGCGCATGCCCTGCCCCGTCCCTTCCATGTCCTCGCGACCCAGAACCCGATCGAGCAGGAAGGTACCTATCCCCTGCCCGAGGCGCAGCTCGACCGTTTCCTGATGCAGATCGACGTCGATTACCCCGCGCATGACGACGAGCGCCGCATCGTGCTCGCCACCACCGGCAACACCCAGGCGGAACCGCAAAGCGTGTTCAGCGGCGGCGAGCTGATCGACCTGCAGAAGCTCGTGCGCGACATGCCGGTCGGCGACAGCGTGGTCGAAGCCATCCTGACGCTGGTGCGCCGCGGCCGCCCGGGGCCCAATGCCGCGAAAGAGATCAACGACTATGTTTCTTGGGCGCCGGGCCCGCGCGCGGCGCAGGCGTTGATGCTGACCTGCCGGGCCCGCGCGCTGCTGCAGGGGCGGCTGGCGCCTTCGGTCGATGACGTGCTGGCGCTCGCCGAGTCCGTGCTCAAGCACCGCATGGCGCTCAACTTCCAGGCGCGCAGCGAAAACGTGGCGCTCGCCGATATTCTCCGGATCATGAACGCCGGGCTCTAGCAACGGATCAAGCGGATGAAATCAGCTTCCCCGCGCGCTTCCTTCTCCTCCCTGCTGGCCGGCGCCAGCGGGCTCGCCGGACGTCTGCCGCGTCTGATGGTGCAGGCCCGCCGCGCCGCTTCGTTGCTCGCGGGGGGCGAACACGGCCGCCGCGCGCCGGGCACGGGCGAAAAATTCTGGCAGTTCCGCGATTACGCGCCGGGCGACGCGCCGCGCGACATCGACTGGCGGGCTTCGGCGCGCGGTGACGACGTGCTGGTCAGAGAAAAGGAATGGCAGACCCATCACGCCTTCCTGTTCTGGTGCCAGGGCGACCGCGGCATGGATTACCGCTCACGCCGCACCCTGCCGTCCAAGCGCGAACGCGCGGCCCTGATCGCCCTGGCCCTGGCGATGGCGGCGCAGAACCGTCACGACCTTATCGGCGGGCTGGGCCCGGCCGTGGCGGCGGGACGGGGAGACGCCGTGCTTTCGGCTCTGGGCGAAACTTTTCTGGTGCAGCGGCAGGCGGCACTTCCCGACGCCGACGCCACGGGCGTAAACCGCAACGCGCACATCTTCATGATCGGCGATTTTCTGACCCCGCCCGCGGAAACGGAACGCGTGCTGGCGGTGCTGGCCGAACGCACGCGCCACGGTTTTCTGGTGCAGTGTCTGGATCCCGCCGAACACGCCCTTTCCTTCAGCGGCCATACGCTGTTCGTCGCGCCCGGCGAGGACCGGCGCTTTCGCATCAGCGACGTCGCCGCTATCCGCGACGATTACCGCCGCCGGATCGGCGAGCATATCGACGCCGTGCGGGCGCTGTGCCATGCCCGCGGCTGGCATTACCGCCTGCACCTCACCGATGAAGACCCGCACGCGCTCCTGCGCGCTTTGTGGCCGGTCCTGCAGGAGAACGCACGGTCATGATGACGTTCTTCGGATCGCTGAGTTTCCTCAATCCCTGGATGCTGACGGGCCTGGCGCTCTTGCCGGTGCTGTGGCTGATCCTGCGCGTTACGCCGCCCGCGCCGCGCCGCGTCGTCTTCCCCGCCACCCGCTTTCTCGAGGGGCTGAACGCGCCACGCCAAACGCCCGCGCACACGCCGTGGTGGATTTTACTGCTGCGCGTTCTTATCCTTGCCCTCATCATCACAGCACTGGCGCGGCCGCTTCTGCATGCCGGCACGGTGCTGCCCGGCGAAGGGCCGGTGCGCCTCGTGATCGAAAACGGCTGGTCGGCAGCGCCCGTGTGGCCGCTGCAGCTTGAAAGCGCGCAGGATCTTCTTGCCCGCGCCGGACGCC
>CAZNYM010000018.1:32146-35408 GCA_964577255.1 uncultured Pseudobdellovibrionaceae bacterium
CCCGCCTACATCCTGACCACCGCGCCCGTGCCGGGCGGGGACGAACCCGCCGCCTGGGGGCCTGTATCGGCGGCACAGGCGCAAAGCATCGTGCGCGGCCTGCGGCCCTTGCCCTGGCCGTCCGCTTACGGCGCGGCCGCGCGCCTGATGGAAAAGGAAACAGACAAAAAGGGAATCACGAGTTATTTCCTGACCAGCGGCGTCAAGGATCGCGGCGAAGCGAAAGATCTTCTGCGCGTCCTGCAAAGCGGTGGCCGGTTGATCGTCAAAACACCGCAGGCAACGCAGACGCCCCTGCTTTTACGCCTGCGCCCCGACGAAAAAAATCCTCTGGCGGTCATCGTCGAAGGACCAGCGCCGGAAACGCTGGCCCGCCCGGTGCGCGTCGAAGCACTCGCCAGGGATGGCACACTGATCGACGTACAAACGCTTAAGTCAGTCACAGGCGAGCGCCAGGCCGGCCTTGCCTTCGCCCTGCCCGCGCCGCTGGCGGGCAAGGTCGCCATGCTGCGCCTGAACGGCGCTGCCGGCGCGGGCGGTACCATCCTGCTCGATGACATACTCAGCCGCCGCCAGGTGGCCCTTGTCACCGGCGCGAGCGACAAAGCGGCGCCGCTCAGCGATCCGCTGCACTATATACGCCAGGCCCTGGGCCCCGCCGCCAATCTGAGCGAAGGCGCGCTCGCGCCCATGCTTGCCGCCAAGCCCGACGCCATCATCCTCGCCGACATGGGCACGCTGCCGCCCGGCGATCTGAACGCCCTTGAAAGCTGGATCAAAAGCGGCGGGCTTCTGATCCGTTTCGCCGGACCGCGCATGACGCAAAACCTGACCCAGGGCGACATGTTTCTCACGCCCGTGGCCTTGCGCAAGGGCAACCGCGCGCTTGACGGCGCGCTGACATGGGAAAAACCGGCACGGCTTGCGCCCTTCGATAAAAGCAGCCCGTTCTTCGGCCTCGACATTCCGGCGGATATCGTCGTCAACCGCCAGCTTCTGGCCGAGCCGGATCAGGATCTGGCCGGCAAGGTGTGGGGCGCGCTCGACGATGGCACGCCGCTTGTAACGGCGAGCGCGCTCGAACGCGGTATGATCGTGCTTTTTCACACCACCGCCACGCCCGAGTGGTCGAACCTGGCATTGTCGGGGCTCTTTCCCGGCATGCTGGCGCGCGCGATCCGGATGGCGGGGGCGAGCGTTCACGACAGGCAGGCGGCGGCCACCGGCGCCCTGCCGCCACTCAGTGTGCTTGACGGCTTCGGGCAAAGCATGCCGCCGCCCGCGACGGCGCAGCCCTTGCCCGCCGACGCCGGAGAAAATTTCATTCCCGCGAGCCGCCATCCGCCCGGGCTTTACGGGCGTGGCGGCTGGCAGCGGGCGCTTAACCTTGGCGATGCGCTGCCGCTGCTCGAGGACTGGCGCGCCGTGCCCGCCGGAACCGCCGTGGAATATTACGGCAGCACCGCCGAACGCGACCTGCGCGGGCCGCTGCTGGCGGCGGCACTCCTTCTTTTCCTGATCGACTGGCTTGTCATGCTCTTGATGGGCGTGCTGGCAGCGGGATTTTTCGCGCGCCGGGCGCCTGCCGCGCTGATCTTCGCGCTTCTGCTCCTGCCCGCGCTTCCGGCATATGCCCAGGACAATGCCGCGCCCGCCCATGTGCGCTACGCCAGCCAGATCCACATGGCCTATATCCGCACCGGCAACCCGGCGGTCGACGACGTCGCCCGCGCCGGCCTTGAAAGCCTGCGCCAGACGCTGATCCAGCGCACATCGGTCGAACCGGCCGGCACCGTCGGGCTTGATCCCGAGAGGGATGATCTTTCCTTCTTCCCGCTGATCTACTGGCCGGTCACGGCCGGGCAGGAAACGCTGGAGCCGCGCGCGCTTGCGAACATCCAGTATTACCTCGATCACGGCGGCACGGTGCTGATCGACACGCGCGACCAGATTTCCGTGCCCTCGGGTTACGGCGAGGGCGGCGGCAGCAACGCCGGCACCCTGCGGCGACTGCTGGCGGGGCTTGATATTCCGCCGCTCATGGCCATGCCGGCCGATCATGTGCTGACGAAATCTTTCTACCTGCTGCGTAGCGTGCCCGGCCGCTATGACGGCCGTACGCTGTGGATCGAGGAAAACAGCGCCGGCGGCCGCGATGGTGTTTCCTCGGTCATCATCGGCGGCAACGACTGGGCGGGCGCCTGGGCGCAGGCGGGCGGCGGGGCCGTAACGCAGAACCAGGAATACGCCCTGCGTTTCGGGGTCAACCTGATGATGTATGCCCTGACCGGCAATTATAAAGCCGATCAGGTGCATCTGCCGCACATCCTGGAAAGGCTGGGGCAATGAACGGCGCCGGCTTCAACGCTCTGAACGTTCATTTCGCGCCGCTGCTGCCGGAAGGATTCCTTGTTGCGACATTTCTGTGCGCCCTCATATTGCTGCTCGCGGGCCTGCGGCAGAAAGCCGAGGGCCTGTGGCTGCGGTTTTTATGTGTGGCGGCTTTTCTTCTGATGCTCGCCAACCCCGGCCTTATCGAGGAAAAGCGCGAAGCGGTACCAAGTGTCGCGGTGGCCGTTCTCGACCGTTCGGCCAGCCAGCTGACGGGCGACCGGCTGAAGCAGGGCGAAGCGGCACTGGAAACCCTGAGAAAGAAGTTTGAAAGCGGCCGCAACAACATCACGCTACGCATCGCCGAAGTGCCGGCCGGGGGCGCCACCGCCCGGGAAACGCGCCTGTTCGACACGCTCGAGCGCGCTTTCGCCGATGTACCCGTATCCCGCCGTGCGGGCGCAGTGCTGATCACCGACGGACAGGTGCACGACGTTCCCGCCGTGCCTGAAACGCTCAAGAGCGACGGCCCCCTGCACGTCCTTCTCACCGGCCGTAAGAACGAGCGCGATCGTCGCCTGGTGATCCACGAGGCGCCCGCTTACGGCATCGTCGGCCAGAACGTGACGATCCGCTATACGGTCGAGGACCCGCACGGCGGCAGCGGGCAGGCGCAGGTGACGTTCCACCAGGACGACCAAGCCCCCTTCACCGAAAGCGTGACACTGAACCGCGAGCAAAGCGTTTCCATCGCCATCGGCCACGCCGGGCAGAACATCGTCGACATCGCCGTGCCGGCGACTGCGGGTGAGCTTTCCGCCGCTAACAACCGCATGCCGCTTGTGATCAACGGCGTACGCGACCGCCTGCGCGTGCTTCTGGTGTCGGGCCAGCCGCACGCGGGCGGCCGCACCTGGCGCGACCTGCTGAC
>CAZNYM010000019.1:0-34633 GCA_964577255.1 uncultured Pseudobdellovibrionaceae bacterium
ACCTGATGCTGATCACCCGCTCCGAGTTCAGCAAATCGGGCCGTAACTCCTCGGTCATGAAGTTCAAGTTCCGCAACCTCATCACCAGTACCACGACCGAAGGCATCTACAAGACTGACGAGAAATTCGACGACGTCATGCTCGACCGCAAGGAAGTCATCTATTCCTATCAGGACGGCGACATGTACGTGTTCATGGACGGCGAATACAACCAGTTCGAAGTCTCGAAGGATTTCATGGAAGACGCTTTGAAATACCTGAAAGAGGAAATGCCCTGTGAAATCGTGATGTACGAGGGCAAACCCCTGTCGATCGAGCTGCCGATCAAGCTGGTCCGCGAGATCACTTACACCGAGCCCGCCGTCAAGGGCGATACCTCGGGCAAGGTCATGAAGCTGGCCAAGATCGAAACTGGCCACGAAATCTCGGTGCCGGCTTTCATCGAGATCGGCGACAAGATCGAGATCGACACCCGCACCGACGAATACGTCTCGCGCGCGAAGTAATACGCGAAAGCCCGCCCGTACTCAGGCAACCGCGCCCTTGACTGGTTGCCGTACGGCGGGTTTTTGCTCGTAGCGTTCGAGATTGTCGGCGTACCATTGCACGATCGCGGGCAGGTCGTCCGCCAGGCGGCGCCTCGGCGCCCAGCCCAGCGCGGAGATTCTATCCCATGTCAAAGCGTAGCGCGCGTCGTTGAAGGGCCGGTCTTCGACGAACGTGATGACATCCTCGGGCTTGAGGCCGAAAAGCGCGCACAGCCGCCGCGCCATGTCGACGTTCGCATATTCCTCGCGCGTACCGATATTGTAGCAGGCGCCGATCTTACCTTTTTCGACCAGCAGCAGGATAGCCTCGGCCAGGTCGGGCGCGGAGAGATAGTGACGCGTGTTCTTGCCGCTGCCGTGAAGCGTCAGCGGCCGCCCCATCAGAAGCGCCAGGGTGAATTTGGGGATGATCTTCTCCGGGAACTGGCGGATGCCGTAGATGTTGTTGGCGCGCAGCGTCACGATAGGCATTTTGTAAGATTGCAGATAGCCGCTGATGATCATCTCCGCCGCCGCCTTGGAGGCGGAATAGGGGTTGGTCGGGTGCAGCGGCGCGTCCTCGTCGACGAATCCCTTCACCACTTCGCCGTACACTTCGTCGGTGCTGACATGGATAATGCGCGGCACGCGCTCCTGGCGGCACGCTTCCATCAGCGCGTGGGTGCCCAGCACGTTGGTGCGGGTGAATTCGAGCGAGTTGCCGAACGAATTGTCGACATGGCTTTCGGCGGCGGCGTGGATGACGAGATCGGCTTTATGCACTGCGCGCTCGCAGGTATCTAGGTCGATGATGTCGCCGACGGCAAGCTCGATGTTCCGCGCCGCCATCAGGGGAAGCAGGTTGCGGATGTCGGCGGCGTAAGTCATCTTGTCGAGAACGACCGCGCGCGCGCCGGGCCATGTCCGGACGACGGCCTCGACGATATGCGAGCCAATGAATCCTGCGCCGCCCGTAATAACGATTTTTTTCATGATCCTGCCGCCTTCCTATCCGTGAACGTGAAATAACGGTTGCCCGCAAAACTTAGTACCGTATAGAGCCCGACCGCAAGCGTCTGCGCCACCGCCGCCGGCCAGCCCGCGCCGATCAGCAAGTGCAGAAGACCCAGCTGCAGCAGATAGCAAACGGCGAACACGGCGGTAAAGCGCCCGAACTGCACCCGGGCGCCGGCGGCCGGCACGCCGGTTGAAAACGTGACATGACGGTGCAGGCCGAAGCTCAGGGCCAGGCCGGCGGCGTAACCCAGCGCGTTCGCCAGGATATAGTGAAAACCCAGCGCCCCCAGCAGAAGAATCACCGCCAAGCCAAAAGCTGTGTTGAGGATACCCACGCCGCAGAAAGCGATCAATTGCCGGCCGAGCGAACGCGGCGCCGGCGGCGTGCCCGGCCCCGGCCGGCGGCAGAGCGCGATGATGCTGACGCCGAAGGGCAAGGGGCAGACACGAAGCAGATAACGTTCGGCTGCGAACAGATGATAAAGCAACGTGTTGACAACCTTAAGGCGCGGCATGCGGTCGTCGGGAGAGTCTTTCACCTTAAGCAGGTTTTTCAGGAACCGCACCGCCGCCACCGCCGGGAACAGCAGCATGTTGATGTAGGAAATAAAGACGATCTCGTACCCCGCTTCACGCAAAAGCTTCGCGAAAGCCGGGCGCGTGTAGCGGCGGTGATGATGATTAGCGACGTCGTGCGCCGACCACAGAAACATCCAGGCCGGCACGGTGAAGAGGGTATAGCCGCCGGGCTTGGTCAGTCCGTGCAGCGCCCGCAGGCTGCCCGCGTCATCGGCGACATGCTCGATCACGTCGAACGCGCCGACGAGGTCGAAAGGCTCGCTGAAAGGTACGGGCTCCGGCAGATAACCCTCCAGCACGGCGATTCCTGTCGCAGCGGCAGCATGTGCGCGCGAAAACCCGTCGGGCTCGAAAGCGCTGACCCGGCCGTGTGCCGCCAGCATCGCCAGGTTGGCGCCCGGGCCGCAGCCGGCTTCGAGAATCGCGGCGTCTTTCGGTAAGTTGAGAGCGGAGATGACAGAGGAGATGATCGCGCGGCGGCCTTCGTACCACCAGTGCTCGCTCTGGATCTCGGCCATGCGGGCGTAGGTCGCGCGTTCCATCAGCTTATTTTATCGGCGCCGCGGTGCACAGCGCGGATAAGGAACAAGGGCCGGTTTTTCACCTGGATATAGGTGCGGCCGATATATTCGCCGATCAGGCCGATGCAGATCAGCTGCAGCGAACTGAAGAAGGCGATGATCGAAGCGAGCGATGCCCATCCGGCCACGGTGCGGTGATCGAAATACGATATGAAGGCGAACAGGGCCAGAAGCATCGCGAGCAATGTGCCGACCAGCGCGAACAGAAGGCTGATGCGCAGGGGCTTGATGGAAAAGCTGCTGATGGCGTCGAAAGCGAACTGCACCAGTTTGGTGAAGGGGTATTTGGTCGTGCCGGCGAAGCGCGGTGCGCGCTGGTACAAGAACGCTTCCTGACGGAAACCGATCCAGGCGATCATGCCGCGGATGAAGCGGTGCTGCTCGGGCATGTCCTTGAAATGTTCGAGTACCCGCCGCGAGATCAGGCGGAAATCGCCGACATCGCGTGGGATCGGATAATCGGACAGGTAGGAAAGGATGCGGTAGAAAAGGCTGGCGCTCGCGCGTTTGAACAATGTTTCGCCCTCGCGCCGCTGGCGCTGACCGTACACGACATCGACGCCGGCGCGGGCGCGTTCCAGCATGGGGCCCAAAAGCTCGGGCGGGTCCTGCAGGTCGGCGTCGAGAATGAAGATGTAATCGCCCCGCGCCTGGAACAATCCGGCGGTCAGCGCCAGCTGGTGCCCGTGGTTGCGGGAAAGATCGACGATGACAAGAGCGGGTTCTTTCGCCACCATCTCGTTCATGATGGCGGCGGTGCCGTCTTTCGAGCCGTCATTGACCAGAATGATTTCATAGCTGCGCGGCGTGATCTGCTCGCACACCGCTTTCACCCGGCGATAGGTCTCGCGCAGGCTTTCCTCTTCATTGTAGCAGGGTATGACGACGGAGATGTCCATGGGGGGCCATTTTGCCCCCTGCCCCGGTTTTTGTCCAGCGCGCCGCTTGTCAGAACCGCGCCAGGCGCTATGATGCCGTTATGGCTGAAATCCGCTTTTATCATCTGCGCACGCAGGCCCCGGCGCAGGCTTTGCCGGGCCTCCTGCAAAAGGCGCTGGCCGCCGGCCACCGCGTGGTCGTGCGCGCCGCCGGCGAGGCGGAAGTCGCGCAGCTGAACGACTATCTATGGACGTACAATCCCGATGCGTTCCTGCCGCACGGAGCCGGCAAGGACGCCTTTGCCGCCGACCAGCCCGTATGGCTGACCGCTGGCAACGACAACCCGAACGGCGCGGCCATGCTGCTGCTGACGGCGGCGGGGGAGGCGTTCGATCCGGAGAACTATACGCTGTGCTGCGACCTGTTCGACGGGCGCGATGAAGGGATTCTGGCCGCCGCGCGCAAAAGATGGGCGCATTTCAAGGCGCAGGGCCACCGCCTGACATACTGGCAGCAGGGCGAAAAAGGCTGGGAGAAAAAGCAGGAGGCTTAGTGCGCCGCCGGTTCTTCCGCAGGCGCCGCTTCCGTAGCCGCCGGTGCAGCTTCTTCCGCGGGGGCGGGCGCTTCGGCCGCGATGTCGGCATCCGAAGGCAGCGCAGCGGGCGCATCCGCCAGCGTGCGCAGCCAGGCGATCAGCGCCGCGCGATCCTCAGGCTTCTTGATCCCGACGAAGTTCATCGCCGTGCCCTTGACGGCGGCTTTGGGCTTCCACAGGAACTTGTTCAGCTCGGCGTATGTCCATTTTTCGCTGGCGTGGGCCTTCATGGCATCCGAGTAAGTGAAGCCGCCATGGCTGGCCTTGGCGCGGTTGACCACGTCCCACAGCGCCGGGCCGGTGCCGTTGGCGCCGCCCTTATCGAACGTGTGGCAAGCCGCGCAGGCCTTGGCCACCTGCTGCCCGCGCGCGGCATCCGCCGCCGCCAGCAGTGCCAGGATCGGCTCGGCCACCGGCGCGGCGCCGCCCGCGCTGCCGGTTTCCTCGGCGGCTTCGATGACATAGGCGAATTTTTCTTCTCCGTGGCCGCCGTGTTCGCCGCCGCCCGTAAGCTGCGCCGCGACGAAGCCGGACAATCCGGCAACCAAGGCCGCGACAAGAAACGCGGCGAAGATTTTATTGAATTCCATATTGTTCATGGGACACTTCCCGGACCGTGCGAAAGGGGGCTCGAAACCCCACGATAAACTCCTTGCATATACAGCCAAAAAATGTAAATGCCAAGGGCGTAGGAACCGAACAATGTCAGATAGTTACAAAAAAATCGCCTTTCTGGGTCTTGCCGGCTCCAATTCCCATATGGCCTGCCAGCTGGCGCATCCCGCGCTGGAGGCTGTTTCCTGCGCTGGTTTCGAGGATGTGTTCACCGCCGTGCGCGAAGGCCGCGCCGATCTTGCCATGATTCCGGTCGACAACAACCTGGCAGGCCGGGTGGCCGATGTGCATCAGCTTTTGCCCAAGGCTGGCCTTTTCGTGGTGGGCGAGTATTTCCTGCCGATCCGCTTTGCGCTGCTGGCGCCCCGGGGCGCCCAGCCCGCCGGTCTGAAGAAAGTCTACAGCCACGCGCACGCCTTTCCGCAGTGCCGGGCCGTCATCAAAAAATACGGGTTGGAACCGCAGATCTTCAGCGATACTGCCGCCGCCGCGCGCCACGTGCGTGACCTGAACGATCCGTCATGCTGCGCCCTTGCTGCACCGATCGCCGCACAAATCTACGATCTCGAAACACTGGCCGCCGACGTGCAGGATTCCGCCAGCAACATGACGCGCTTTCTGATTCTGGCGCGCCGGGCGGCGGTGCCGCCGGCCGGCACGGCGGTGCTGACCTCGCTGATCTTCCGGGTGCGCAACATACCGGCCGCCCTTTACAAGGCGCTGGGCGGTTTCGCCACCAACGGCCTCAACCTGGCCAAGCTCGAATCCTACGTCGACGAGCAGTTCCAGGCGGCGCAGTTTTATTGCGAAGTGCAGGGGCATCCGCAGGACCGGCTGTTCGATCTCGCGCTCAGGGAGTTGCGCTTCTACACCGAGGATGTGCAGGTGCTGGGCACGTATCCGGTTGATCCGGCACGGGAAAAACTCGCCGCGAAATAACGTGCCCAACGCGCGCCGAAACATGCTATCAGGGGACGAACCTCAAGGGAGAGCACCATGCCCAGCCATGCCGAGATCGCCGCCCGTTTGCTGCGCGACGCCGCGTCCTTTTTCCGCGCGGTCGCCGAGCAGAACGAACCCCTGCGCGAGCAGATGACGGAAAACGCCACCGTTTTCGAACAGGTCGCCGACCTGGTGGAAAAGGACCCGCAGGGGCAGCTGGAGTAATCCTAGCTGTGCAGTAAAAGGCTGAGGGCGGCAAGCATCGCGCCGCTGACCAGGCAGCCGACCGCGAGCGACCAGACGCCAGGCAGAAGGCGCCAACGCCGCTTTTCAAAAATCCGGACCGTTGGGCTGACGGGTGCGCCCGAACGCGGATCGGTGTAAAAACCCTTGACCTCGACCCGGGTGTGCAGGCCGCTGGCATACAGCGACCGCGCGCGCCGCAGCGCCTGACGGTGGCCCTGCACGGTTTCCTGTTTCTGCCAGCAGCGGCTGCCGTGGGGAAAAACATAGATCGTATAATCGTGGCTTGCGCTTTTTGCTGCAGTTTGCGTGTACATAGGCTCTGGAATCCCTTTCCCCTGTGACCGCTTCCGCGCGGTCCCGTGTCGTGACAGTCGCTACTCTCCGGAGAATGAAACCTCGTTTTTTCTCAATCGGCCCTTTTGAAAAGCCGCATGCAGGCCAGAATGGGGTCTTAATCCTTAAAAAACCGTTAACGGTAAAGCGGCGCGGCGTTTTCATCCCCGTCCGCTTGTAAAAAGAGGGCCGGAACGGTAAAATCGAAAAGCCTTCATCCTCCGGCCTTCGCCGGGTTTTTCTTTTCCAGAGTTTTCCGGTTCCGCCCATGCCCCGTTCACGCCGCCTTGCGCGTCCGTCCCGCCGATCGTCCCTGCCGCCTCTGCTGCCCGAGGCGGCTCAGGCCTTCATCGCCCGGCGGCTGATGGAAGGGGTGGGCGCCGCTTTCATGCTGGCGGGCGCGGCCGTGCTGCTGGCGCTTTTGTCCTACCGGCCGACCGATCCGTCGTGGAACACCGCGACTGCGGGCCCGGTCGCCAACTGGATGGGCCTGCCGGGGGCCTGGACCGCCGATCTTTTGCTGCAGACCATCGGTTACGCCGGCCTGCTGTTCGGCCTGGCCGCCGTGATCTGGGGGCTGCGGATTTTCGCCCGCCACGCCATGCCGCCCTTGTGGGCGCGGCTGTGCACGGTGATTCTGGCCGTGCTGCTGGCCGCTGTGGCGCTGGCGCGCATCGGCGTGCCCGAGGGGCTGGTGTTTTCCTCGCTGGGCGGCAGCGGCGGCTTGCTACTGCTCAACAGCGCGGGCGGTTTGCTGCAGCCTTTGCTGCCCGCGGCGGCGCACACGGCCGTGGCCGTGCCGGCGGCGCTGGGGGCGGGTGTTTTGTTCCTGCACGTGGCGGGCGTCACCCGCAGCGAGATCGTGGAAGCGTTTTTCATGGCCGGGCGGCTGATCCGCGCCGCGGGCGCGCAGGTTCTGTACGTCTTCGGCCGCTTTGTCGAATGGGTGCAGCATTACAACGATCCCGATTATGAACCCCGCCGCAAGCCCGTTGCCGTATCCGCCGCGCGCCGCGCGCCGCGCCTGTCCGGCAACGAAGAGCGGGACGATGAAACCGAGGACGACACTCAAGAGGATGAAGACGAAGAAGAAGAAGAACAAGAACAGCAAGAGGGTGTCGGTTTCGCCGCCGCCCGCCGTCCGCTGGCGGTACGGATAAAGGAACCCGCGCGCGCGGCCCGGCCGCCGGCGCGCCAGCAGCGCCTGGCGCTGGGCGGCGGGCACTGGGATCTGCCGGCCCACGATCTGCTGCAGGAACCGCCCAAGGCTGAAGGCGGCCGCGACGTCGACCAGGGCGCGCTGCGCCGCAACGCCGACATGCTGCAAAGCGTGCTTAACGATTTCAACATCGAGGGCCAGATCGTCAGCATCCATCCCGGCCCGGTGGTGACGCTTTACGAACTCGAACCCGCGCCGGGCGTGAAGACCTCGCGCGTCATCAGCCTGGCCGACGACATCGCCCGCAGCATGTCCGCGACCTCCGTGCGTTGCGCCGTCATTCCCGGCCGCAATGTGATCGGCATCGAGCTTCCCAACGCCCGCCGCCAGACGGTGTGGATGCGCGAGTTGCTGGATCTGCGCGAAACGCAGGAGACGCGCAGCGTGCTGCCGCTTGTCCTCGGCAAGGATATCGGCGGCGCGCCGGTGGTGGCCGATCTCGCGCGCATGCCGCATCTGCTGGTCGCGGGCACGACCGGCTCGGGCAAGTCGGTGGCGGTGAACACGATGATCCTGTCGCTGCTCTATCGCCTGCCGCCCGAGAAATGCCGCTTCATCATGATCGATCCCAAGATGCTGGAGCTTTCGGTCTATGACGACATCCCGCATCTGCTCGCGCCTGTGGTGACCGAGCCCGGCAAGGCCGTGGTCGCGCTCAAGTGGACCGTGAACGAGATGGAAGAGCGCTACCGCGCCATGTCGAAACTGGGCGTGCGCAACATCGAAGGCTACAACGCCCGCCTGGCCGAAGCGCGCAAGAAGGGCGAGACCCTGATGCGCAAGGTGCAGACCGGCTTTGATTCCGAAACCGGCAAGCCGGTATTCGAAGAACAGCCGATGGACATGAACGAGCTGCCCTACATCGTCGTGGTGGTCGATGAATTCGCCGACCTGATGCTGGTGGCGGGCAAGGATGTCGAAAACGCGGTGCAGCGCCTGGCGCAGATGGCGCGCGCGGCGGGCATCCACCTGATCATGGCGACGCAGCGGCCCTCGGTCGATGTCATCACCGGCGTGATCAAGGCCAACTTCCCCACCCGCATTTCCTTCCAGGTCACCTCGCGCATCGATTCGCGCACCATCCTGGGCGAAGGCGGGGCCGAGCAGCTGCTCGGCATGGGCGATATGCTTTATATGGCGGCGGGCGGGCGCATCACGCGCGTGCACGGGCCGTTCGTGTCGGATGTCGATGTCGAAAGCGTGGTGTCGCATCTGCGCAAGCAGGGCGAGCCTTCCTATGTCGAGGACATCACCACCGGCGGCTTCGCGCCCGAGGGCGACGTGATGAACGCGCTGTTCGGCGAAAGCGGCGACGGCGAAGTGGACGAATTGTGGGATCAGGCGGTGGCGCTGGTGGCGCGCGAGCGCAAGGCCTCGACCAGTTTCATCCAGCGCTACCTGAACATCGGTTACAACCGCGCCGCGCGCATCGTCGAGGAGATGGAGAAGCAGGGCATCGTCAGCCCCGCCAACCGCGTCGGCAAGCGCGAGGTTCTGGTGGGCGATTACAGCGACGCGTAGGGCCGGGCGATCCCGAAAGTTGACTCATATCAAGGCCTTATGCCAGAATGGGGGCGGTCGGGCCCATAGGGTGCCGGCGGCGGCTAAAAAATAGAAAATAATAAAGAAAAACAAAATGTTAGTGGTGTGAAACTGTGATTTCTCAGGCCGATATAAGCCAGGCGCAGACCCTGCTTGCTACCTACGAACGCCGCGCGTCCCGGTGGGAGGATGCTTTTACGGCCGTCAACGGCGGCCGTTTTTACGACGGCAACGGTCCGCAGGACGACGTCGAATCGTACCAGGATCTGGCGGGCCATGCCCGCACTCATCTGCAGCAGCGCACCGTCGCCGAAAAAAAGGCCCGCGCCGCCCATAAGGGCGCGGACCTGTTCGCCGCCGCCGGGGAAGGCGCGTCGCGCCGCGCTGGCAAAGCCGGCGTTGCCGACATCGATCTGGCTGTGCTTTACGATTTCAAGAAGGCGGCGGAAGAACGCTGCGCCCTGATGCGGGCGGATATTTTCGACCAGGTCTCGGACGCCACCCGCCGCCGTCTGGGCAGCCGGCTGCTGTTCCATGTCAATCTCGAGCTTGAAAGCGGTTCGGCCAAGGCGGCGCGCAAGCTGATCGATTCCTACGAACGCCCCAACGCCCTGTCGCTCTGGTGGTTGAAGTTCCGTTACGGTCCCGGCGCCTTCGAGGAGTTTCGCCGCGATCTGCAATTGCTGCGCAAGATCGTGCATCATCATGACGATCTCTCCCGGCAGATCGGCGCGCACGACAAGGCCGCGTGCGACGTCGAAAAAACGACCGCGGAGGCCATCCGCAAATTTCTCAAGGCCAAGGGCGATACGCCCGATCTGGCGGCCCGTAAAAAGAAAACCCGCGGGCAAGAGCTGCTCGACGATCCCGATTTCATGGCGGCCGCCGCGCGTGATCCGGCCCTCGGGCTGCTGCGCGATTATGCCCTGCGAGGGCGCGGCAAAGTACCGGGGAAAAACGAGATCATCTGCGATCTGAAAAGACTCGACGGCGCCGTCGATCTCGCCAGGCTGCAGGGCGCGCTCGACAATCTGGCCGAGGGCCACGACCGCAAGGCGGAGGCCGAACACCGCCAGTTCGCCGCCTACGACAGCCGTCTGAGCGAAGCGCGCGCGGTCGACAGCGATTTTCGCAAGATCCGCCGCTATGAAATGAGCCTGCCCGGCGCGCTCCGGTTCACCGATGTGCGCACCGCCCTGCGCGAGGCGATCAGCGATCCCGAAGCGCTGGGCGAAGACCGTTTCCGCCATCTGCTGGCCCGCGCCCGCCGCCGCCAGTCGCAATGGATGGACGATTCCCGGCAGGCAACGGCTGTGCAAAACGCCATCACGCTCACCGATCCCATGACCTTCGTCCATACGCCGGGCCAGGCCGCCGCCGTCACCTATGGCGCGGTATCGGCCACCAAGGGCACGCTCGCCCGCGGCTTCGATCATGTGGTCGAGGGCATGGTCGAAGCTTCCGGCCGGCTGGTGACTGAATTCACCCGCGCCGCGCGCGGCACCTATGGCGTTACCGTCCAGGCTCTGAAAAAAGGCCTGAACCTGATCGTCAGCTGATTTTCTCCCGCGTTGCCTTTGCCGGCGTTTCTGCTAGTGGTGGAGCGTCATGAAGATTCTTCTGGTCGGCAATGGCGGACGGGAGCACGCGCTGGCCTGGCGGCTGGCGCAATCCCCCTCCTGCGAATCGCTGCTCTGCGCCCCCGGCAATCCGGGGATTGCGCGGGTGGCGTCCTGCGCGCCGGTGGCGGCCGACGATATCGCGGGCCTCGTGGCGCTGGCGCGGGCGGAAAATATCGATCTCGTGGTCGTGGGGCCCGAGGCGCCGCTGGTGGAGGGCCTCGCCGACGAACTGCGCCGGGCGGGGATTGCCGTGTTCGGTCCCGGCGCGGCGGCGGCGCGGCTCGAGGGCTCGAAAGCCTTCATGAAGGATCTGTGCAGCAAATATAACATCCCCACCGCGCCCTATGGCCGCTTTCGCGATTTTGCCGCAGCAAAAAAATTTATTGTGCAGCAGGGCGCGCCAGTGGTCGTCAAGGCCGACGGCTTGGCCGCCGGCAAGGGCGTGGTGATCGCGCAGAGCGTGGAGGAAGCGCTGGAAGCGGCGGAAAACATGCTCTCCGGCGCTGCTTTCGGCGCGGCGGGGGCGGAGATCGTGGTCGAATCATTCCTCGACGGCGAGGAAGTCAGTTATTTCGCCCTGGCCGACGGGCGCAACATCGTCCCGTTCGGCTCGGCCCAGGATCACAAGCGCGCGGGCGACGGCGACACGGGGCCCAACACCGGCGGCATGGGCGCTTATTCCCCGGCGCGGCTGATGACTCCGGCGCTTGAGCAAAAGATCCTCGCGCGCATCATAAAGCCGCTCGCCGCCGGCATGGCGGCCGAGGGCTGTCCCTTCACCGGGGTGATCTTCGCCGGCCTGATGATCGTGGCGGGCGAGCCCGTGGTGCTGGAGTTCAACGCCCGCTTCGGCGACCCCGAGTGCCAGGCGCTGATGATGCGCTTTGAGGGAGATCTGGCCATGGTCCTGAAGGCGGCGGCCGAGGGCAACCTGGAGCGGGCCGCAGGCGGGATCCACTTTTCCCCCGACCCCTCCCTGTGCGTGGTGCTGGCCGCACGCGGCTATCCGGGTACGCCTGAGAAAGGTACGGTCATACGCGGCCTGGAATCCCTCGATTCTCTCGATAATATAAGGGTTTTTCACGCCGGTACGTCTGTCGACGGCAAGGGAAACCTGGTGGCGTCCGGCGGACGCGTACTGGGGGTGGCGGCCTGTGCGGCCGACATACGTACGGCCCGGGAAAAGGCTTACGGCGCAGTCGGGCGGATCGACTGGCCGGGCGGTTTCTGTCGCCGCGACATCGGTTGGCGGGCCGCAGGTTGATAGGGAAAAATTCAAAAATAGCTTGATTTTTTCATAAGCATAAAATAGACAGGCGCTCTGTATCCGTCCCCACCCGCTTCCCGGAGTACGATGACATGACCCTTCCCACCGCCGAACAAAAAGACCTCAGCGCCGCCTTTGTAACCAATCTTTTCCGCGTGGTGCGCGATACCGGCATCACCGGCCTCAACACCGTGCGTTCATCCCGCGCGGGCGATGTGCTTCAGGTGACCCTGACCCAACGTCCCATGGATCGCAACCAGCCCGTTCTGGCGGTGACCGGCCGGGCGGTGGCGGAGGATAAAAAGGCTCTGCCGGGCGCGGCCCTTCCCCGCATCGCCGAGCTGCCCGCCCTGACCGTCGATCTGACCAGCGGCCAGCCGGCCGACTGCCTGGCCCGGGCCTTCAATTTCCTGATGATCCACCTTAATTCTGAAAACGTCGTCGATCCGCAGGGGCTCGAAACCCTGAAGACCCTGCGCGAACCGCTGCTGCGCAGCCTGCGCGAGGGTACGCCCCGCTCCGCTGCCCTCGAGGCGCTGCTGCCCCCGCAGGAGACGGGCGCGCAGATGCAGGCGCAAGGCACGCGAGGCCTGAAACCCGGCCAGTATGCCTACGGCCCGGCGCGCTGAGAGTAATATTATATTATGACTAAAAACCCCGGCCGAAAGCCGGGGTTTTTGCCTGATTCAAAAAGTCTTTGCCGATCAAAGGCTTTGTAAAAAAATTCGTCAGGAATCACTTGCAAAGCTTTGCCCGGTGCCTTATAGCGTTGATAGAAGATTAACCATGCAATCCAGTCCTTTAGCGCGGAAACGGCGGCAAAGGGCGCCATCAAGGGGGGCCGCATGACCAAATCCGAACTGATTCAGCGCCTGGCAGAGACCAATCCGCATCTTTACATGCGCGACGTCGAAAAGATCGTCGATACGATCTTTGACGAAATATCGCTGGCGCTCGCGCGCGGCGATCGCGTCGAGCTGCGCGGCTTCGGAGCCTTCTCGGTGAAGGTGCGCGAAGCGCGCCAGGGCCGCAACCCCCGCACCGGTGAAAGCGTTCATGTCGAAGGCAA
This sequence comes from uncultured Pseudobdellovibrionaceae bacterium, assembly GCA_964577255.1. Taxonomy (GTDB): domain Bacteria; phylum Pseudomonadota; class Alphaproteobacteria; order Micavibrionales; family Micavibrionaceae; genus Micavibrio_C. Next base: position 13,034 of record CAZNYM010000019.1, read on the forward strand.
GCGCCTGCCGTTCTTCAAAACCGGCAAGGCCCTGCGCGAACGCCTAAATGGCGGCGTCGCCTCGGCCGACGATGACGATGAATTCAAATAAGCAGACGGCGGCGCTGCCGCCAGTCTACTGCGCGCTCGACACTCCCGATCTCGATAAAGCAACGGCGCTGGCGCGCGCCATGGCGGACGCCGGATGCGGCGTCAAGCTCGGGCTCGAGTTCTTCTGTGCGCAGGGGCCCGCCGGCGTGGCCGCGATTCGCGCGCGCTGTCCCGCTCTGTCGCTCTTTCTCGATCTCAAGCTGCATGATATTCCGAATACGGTCGCAGGCGCCCTGCAGGCGCTGGCGCCGCTCGCGCCGGATTACATCACGCTTCACGCCAGCGGCGGGGCGGAGATGATGAAAAGGGCGCGCGATGCCGTCCGCGATTCGGCCGCGAAATTTTCGGTGCCTGAATCCGCCCTACTGGGTGTAAGCATTCTGACTAGCCTCGACAATGACGACCTGGAGGAAATCGGTTACGCCCTGCCGGTCGAGGGGGCGGTGATGAAGCTCGGCCACCTCGTCCGTGCCGGGGAAATCGCCGGCATGGTCTGCTCTCCGCGCGAGGTCAAATCCCTGCGCGCCGCCTTAGGCCCGGATGTCATATTCATGGTGCCGGGGATCCGCCCGGCCGGCAGCGAAACCCAGGATCAGAAGCGGGTGATGACCCCGGCCGAGGCCCGCGCCGCCGGGGCGACCCATCTGGTGATCGGCCGCCCGATCACCGAACATGCCGACCCTGCCCGGGCCGCGCGCGAGATTCTCGAGAACCTGCGCGCGTCTGCCTGAATCCTCAGGAGTCACTTTTTTATCACAGCCCGCACCGCCGGACACCCTCTTCGCTATGGGCACGCACCTTCCTCGCACGTCTTTATATTTTCAGAAAACAACAGCATCGCCGATCGTGTTATGGAGAAAACTTTCTAGAATTCTGAAAACGATAAAAGAAGCGGGGCAAAAATTTTTTGACAGCCGGGTTTACGGAAGAAAGAAAACGGGACGAGGCTGGCGCGCTTCTGATTCACGATTTCTGTTAAACGGAAAAAACCGATAGGAAGGAGTTTATGTGAACGATTCGGGGCGCCGCCTTTAATTTCATAAATCAGAGAAAACGGGTGGCGCGTCAGGACTGCTCCTCCTGGCTGGCGCGAGGAACCGCAGCGGATTTTTACCCGGGTCCCGCCGGCATGACTCGGGTGACCCGGCGCAAAGCAGAGTCAGGTCAGCGCACCGTCACAGATTCGCGCCGCTGAAACTTTATGCATCACTTTCACATGACGGGTGTGCCGGAAACCCTGCATAAATGATACGTACCGTTACTTATATCATTTTTAGCGATAATATGCCCGCTCGAGTCAGGAAACTTTCATGACAGCGTCATGATTCCCGGGGGCAGGCGTATGACGCAGAATCGTGACTCAGAAACGATGTGAACCGCAGGTCCCCGCCCGCAAGGTGCTGCCTGGGATGCAACCATTGTCCAGCCTGGTAAGGGAGGAGGGGCGGGGCCGTCGCCTTGCCATCCTCATCCATCGCGAAATAGATTGCCGGAGCCGGCATCACACTTCCCGCCCACCTTCGGAAGCAGCCCCGCCGGTTTTGACTCAGCGTCAGGCGCAGCGACCCGTGCCGGGGACCCATGACGCCGGCCTGCAACGCATGATCCGGATATGGCACAGGCCAATCCTTTGTTTGATATAAAGAATTTTTATGAACCGGCGCATGATCCGGGCACGAAGTCAGCGGTTTCAGGGCCCGGTAATGCGCGGAACGAACAGAAAGGAAGGCGATGCCGATGGTCTGCCTCTTTCCCGCGGGGCTTGATGTGCTGGCAGGCCATGATTCATGTTACGGCAATAGGGAAGTGGCTACCGGCACCAGGCTCCGCCAGAGCCACCGCGCGCGGCAAACCTTGGCGCAGAGTCACTTTTTCCTCCTTCCCCGGCAACAGGCGATCCAGAAAAGGTTCACCAGGCGGTGACACGGTTCAGAACGGCGATGCCGAAAAATCGCCCATTTATAAAACCAAATGTATCGAAACATACAGTATTGAAACATGATTCACAAAGAGGGTTCATGCCGGACCCGGGAGAGTTGAGATGTCGTCCGGACAGGTGATGGACCGGCGTGCCGCGCCGGCTGGCGCAGGGATGATCCTTCGGACCTGAAGGAGATCCAAGGGAGAGAATTCCGGCTGGCTTCCGGCTCCGAAACCACGGCCGGTTCGCCGGACGAGGGTCAGGGACATTTCTACGATTATGTATTTATCTGGCAGCCAGAGAGTGTTTTCATATTTTGCAATCTTTCCGTGCCGGCCTCCGCGCCGGGCGGTCATCCGGGACGGTGAAAAGAGGGCTGCCGGAATACATTTATGTCATTCCAACAGCGCTTGACAGCACCCCCCTTCCCGGGCGAACAATAGCGCCTCTCGGGCCTGTTATGTGGAGTATTCTGTCAATATGAACTGGCTGACCAATTTCATCCGTCCCAAGATCCGCTCGATCGTCGAACCCAAAGAGGTACCCGACAACCTGTGGCAAAAATGCCCTCAGTGCGAGGGGATGCTTTTCCACCGCGACCTGGCCGAAAATCTTAACGTCTGCTATCATTGCGGCCACCATCTCAAGATTGGGTTCCGTGAGCGGCTGGCCTCCCTGTTCGACGAAGGGGCGTGGAAGGAGATCCCGCCCGGCAAGGTGGCGTTCGATCCCCTCCGTTTCAAGGACCGCAAGCGTTACGCCGACCGTCTTAAGGAAAGCCGGGCCAAGACCGGCCGCGACGATGCGATCGTCGTCGCCCGGGGCACGATCGACGGGCTGCCAGTCGTGGTGGCGATTTTCGATTTCGAATTCATGGGCGGCTCGATGGGCGCCGCCGTCGGCGAGGGTCTGGTGGTCGCGGCCGAACAGGCCGTCCGTTCGGGCGCCGCGCTGATCGTCGTCCCGGCTTCGGGCGGGGCGCGGATGCAGGAGGGTATGGTTTCCCTTATGCAAATGCCCCGCAGCATCATCGCCGCCGACATGGTGAAGAAGGCGGGCCTCCCTTATATCGTCCTTCTGACTGATCCGACCACAGGCGGTGTCAGTGCCTCGTTCGCGATGGTTGGGGATATCCATATTGCTGAACCCGGCAGCACCATCGGTTTTGCCGGCAAGCGCGTGATCCAGGAAACTATCCGCGAGGAACTGCCGCCGGGCTTCCAGACCGCCGAATACCTGCTGCAGCACGGCATGGTCGACATGGTCGTGCCGCGCAAGGAGATCCGGGCGACGCTCGGGCGGGTGCTCGATCTGCTGATGCGCCGCCGCCGTGATTCGCGGGGCGGCCGGGGCCTGGGCAGCGGCAGCGATAAAGCCGCGCCCGCCGCCGGACGCAAGGGCGGTGACAGCTCCGCCGCCACCGGCTCGCGCATGGAAAAGAAAGCCGCCGCGGTAAAGGCCCGTGTGGCCCAGGCGGACGAAACCGCGCCGGCATCGCCGCCCGCCAATAATGACGGCCCGGATGCCCTGCCCGACCGCAAGGCGGGCTAGGGGTCCGTACGCGCCATTCGATTTTCAGTTAGTTTAAATTGTCGCGCCGCGCCCGTAGGGCTCGGGCTGCATGAGATTGACCAGTAGCGTGTCGAGATTCTCGACCGCGCCGCGCAGGCAATCGTTCTCGCGGCGGAGAATATCTTGCACATCGACCATGCCCGCAAGCGCGCCTTCCTCGTCGACGACCGGGGCGAAGCGGTATCCCGCCTGCAGCAGCGTCTGCGCCGCTTCGGGCAGAGTCATGGCGGACGCCAGGCAGCACGGATCGGCGACCATGACATCGTCGGCCTGCAGCTGGGCGAAGCTGCGCGGCTGGCGCAGGACTTCATGCAGGATATCCTTTTCCGTCAGCAGTCCGGCGATTTCGCCTTCGGTGCCCATGACGGCGCAGGCTTTCAGATTGCACGACTCCATCAGAGCAAGCACCTGGCGCACCGGCCGCTCTGCCGGCGTGCGCATACACGGGCGGCAGCGAACGAAATCGCCGAGCGTTTGCTCCAAAGCGGCTTTGTCGTGATCCTGTACGAATGTGGTTTCCATGTTCTGGCCTCCTTCATCGTTTGTGAACTGACGCTAAGCCTTACTTTGCTTTGTGTCATCTTATTGTCACGCAGAGGGTTTCGCCGCCCCATTTGCCCAAGGTTTTGATTCGCAAAAAGAAACAGGCCCGTGTACCGGGCCTGTTCTTTGTGATCTGTAAAGCAGAAAGAAACTTTATTCCGCGGAAGTGTCCCCTTCGGCCTTCTTCTTACGGGAAGCAGGCTTCTTCTTGTCCGGCTCCTCGGTGGCCACTTCGCCACCGTCGGTCTTCTTCTGCAGGGCTGCGCCCAGGATGTCGCCCAGCGATGCGCCGCTGTCGGACGAGCCGAAAGCTTCCATGGCCTGCTTGTCCTCGTCGATCTCGCGCTGCTTGATCGACAGGCCCAGCTTGCGGGTTTTCTTGTCGATCGCCACAACCTTGGCGTCGACTTTCTCGCCCACGGCGAAACGGTCGCTGCGCTGCTCCGAGCGTTCGCGCGACAGATCGGACTTCTTGATGAAGCCGCCGACCTTGTCATTGACCATTACCTCGATGCCCTTGTCGTTCACTTCGGTAACGGTGCAGGTGACGACCGCGCCCTTGGCGATGCCTTCAAGCGCGCCGGCGTTCGGATCTTCGCCGGTCAGTTGCTTGATGCCCAGGGCAACGCGCTCTTTCTCGGCGTCGATCTCCAGGATCTTGACCTTGACCATGTCGCCCTTCTTGTAAGCCTTGAGGGCTTCCTCGTCGGACTCGTCCCAGGAAATGTCGGAGAGATGCACCATACCGTCGATATCGCTGGGCATGCCCACGAAGATACCGAATTCGGTAATGTTGCGGATTTCCCCTTCCAGAATCTCACCGGGCTTGTGCTGATCGGCGAAACCCTTCCACGGGTTGTCGGTGCACTGCTTGAGGCCCAGGGAGATGCGGCGCTTTTCCTCGTCGACATCCAGGACCATGACTTCGACCTCCTGCGAGGTCGAAACGATCTTGCCCGGGTGGACGTTTTTCTTGGTCCAGGACATCTCGGAAACGTGCACCAGGCCTTCGATGCCGGCCTCGAGCTCAACGAACGCACCGTAATCGGTGATGTTGTTGACGCGGCCGGTGTAACGCTGGCCGGGGGCGTATTTCTGGGCGATGCCTTTCCAGGGATCGCTTTCGAGCTGTTTCATGCCGAGCGAAATGCGCTGGTTTTCCTCGTTGAAGCGGATCACCTGCACTTCGATCGACTGGCCGATAGTCAGCACTTCCGAAGGATGGTTGACGCGTTTCCACGAGATGTCGGTGACGTGCAACAGGCCATCCACGCCGCCCAGGTCGATAAAGGCGCCGTAATCGGTGATGTTCTTCACGACACCGGTCAGGATCTGGCCTTCTTTCAAGCCCTGCAGCAGTTCGGAGCGGACTTCCTGGCGGCTTTCCTCCAGCACCGCGCGGCGCGAGACAACGATGTTGCCGCGCGAGCGGTCCATTTTCAGGATATGGAACGGCTGGGGCGTGCCCATCAGCGGGCTGACATCGCGCACAGGGCGGATGTCGACCTGGCTGCCCGGCAGGAAGGCGACGGCGCCGCCCAGGTCGACCGTGAAGCCGCCTTTGACCTTGCCGAAGATAATGCCGGTAACGCGTTCGTTCTTGGTATGCGATTTTTCAAGCTCGACCCACACTTCTTCGCGGCGGGCTTTCTCGCGCGACAGGCCAGTTTCGCCGTCGCGGTTTTCCATGCGTTCGATGAAGACTTCGACTTTGTCGCCGGTCTTCACTTCCGGCGGCTGGCCGGGCGTGGAGAATTCGCGCAGCGACACGCGGCCTTCGGATTTGAGGCCGACATCGATGATCGCGTATTCATCGGTGATGTTGACGACGCGGCCGACGACGACCTTGCCTTCGATTTTCTTGGTCTTACCAAATGTTTCCTCGAGAAGGGCAGCGAAATCCTGCGAGTCTTCCCGGTCTTTCAGATTTGCGGCTATATGGGCCATGGTATTAGGTTTCCTTTTTTCGGAAGATGCGCCCCGGCGGCCAGCGGATAAGGCCGGATTCCGCGATCCTTCTGAAAGGGGGGCGGGCCGGGCTTTCATAGCCATGGGACGGGCGCAGATTTACCGGAAATGGGGACGCGAGTCCATGAAAAAGGACCCTTAAGTTTACATATTAATATGTAATGGCTGCGGTTCTAGCCCACCGGCGTGATACCCTCGCGGCGGAACAGGGCATTGGGATCGGGGACCCGGCGGCCCATGACTTTTTCGTACGCGTCTTCATGCTCCATGGTTCCGCCGGAGCGGTAGATGTATCTGTTGACGGCATCCAGAACATCGGCGTCGTAAAGGCGACCGCCGCCCAGCGCCCGGTGCGCGACATCCGCCGCCGCGACGTCCGCCCATTTGTAACCGTAATATCCCGCTTCGTAGCCGCCGCTGAAGAGGTGGGTGAAACTTGCGGACGTCGAGCAGCCCTCGACGCGCGGCAGCAGGCTGGCGACGGCGGCGACTTCGTCCTCAAGCGCTTCCAGCGATCTGATAGTGGCGGGGTCCTGGGTATGCCATTTCATGTCGAGCAGGCCAGAGAAGGTTTGCCGCAGTCCCCAGAAACCGGCCTCAAGCTTGTTCATTTCCCGCAGACTGTCGAGCAGGGCAAGCGGGATCTTGCGCCCGGTTTCATGGTGGCGGCCCAGATCGCTTTCGGAACTGCGCAGCAGGGCATGGAACCATTCTTCCTGCAGCTGGGAGGGAAGCTCGACGAAATCGCGCCGCACCCGCGTGCCGGCCTGGGATTTGTATTTCGCCTCCGTCAGCAGGCCGTGCATGGCATGGCCGAATTCATGGAATACGGTTTCGCCGTCCTCAAGACCGAGCAGGGTGGGTGTTCCGTCGGCATTTTTCCTGAAATTGCAGTCGTTGGTGATGGCGGGCGTGTGCGTGCAGCCGTCTTCATCGACATAATGGCTTTGCAGCTCGTCCATCCACGCGCCGCCTTCCTTGGCGCCGGCGCGGGCGTAATAGTTGGCGTAGAAGAGGCCGATAAAGCTGCCGCTCGCCGCGTTGAAAGCCTCGTGAACGCGCACGTCGCTGTTATGCACGGGGTATTTGCCGCGCGGCGCCGGCCGGAGATCAACCCCGAACGCCGCACGCGCGTGAGCACGCAGCGCCTTGAGAGTATTGTTCAACTCGAGATAAGGCCGGAATGCCTCCATCTCCACCTTGTACAGACTCTCTTTCAGTTTGCGGCCGTAGTATTTTATATCCCAGGGGTGCAGCTCATCGATCTCATCACCCGCGCAGGCGCGCACCTTCGCCAAGTACGATTCCGCCGCCGGCTTATAACTGCGCAGACCGCGCGTGAGAAAATCCATTACCGTTGCCACGTTGCCCGCCATGGTGTTGGCCAGGAGATGATCGGCCGCTGTGGGGAGCCCCATGATGCGGGCCCGTTCGTGACGCAGCGCGACGATGGCACGCGCAACTCCGCGATTATCCCATTTTCCTTCCTGCATGCCGACGCCCATGTCGGCGCGGTAAAGCTCCTCGCGCAGGGTGCGGTCGTCGGCGTGCGTCATGATCTCATCGGGATAAGGCTGCAACAGAACCAGCCATTCGCCGGGCCTGCCGGCCTTGATGGCGTTGTCCTTGAGTTCCTTTTTCACCCGGTCGGGTAGGCCCGCCAGCCGGGATTCGTCCCGGATGAAAAGTTTGAACGCCGCGGTGGCCTCGATCACATTCTCTCTGAATTTCGACTCGAGATCCGCCAGTTCCTTGTCAATCGCGCGAAAGCGTTTTTTTTCTTCGGGTGGCAGGTCGACACCGTTATCGGTGAAGGATTTGAGCGTATCCTTCAGAAGCATTCTTTGTTCGTGATCAAGCCATACGATCTGCGACGGGTTGTCGCGCACCGCGCTCACGCGCGCGAACAGTTTTTCGTCCTGGAAAAGCTCGTTATAGACATCGGTGACCAGCGGGTCGATTTTTTTCTCAAGCCTGCGCAGCACACCGCTGCTCTTCGACAGGCCGAACAGGGTAAACACGGCGCCAACCTGTTCCAGAAGCTTGCCGGCACGTTCTAATTTTTCGACTGTGTTGGCGAATGTGGGTGCCTCGGGATTATCGCGGATGGCGTTGATCTCTTCGCGCAGGACGGCGATGCCGTATTTCACGGCGGGAAGGAAATGCGCCGTTTTAACTTCGTTGAGCGGCAGGGCGCCGCGTCGCAGCGGGGAAGGCCGCAGCAAGGGGTTGGACGACAATTCTGCCGGGAGAGTCATGACGGTAAGCCTTCCTGCCTGTTTTTTGATTATTTAAGCCAGTTCTAAAGAAGCCCGGCATTTCCCGCAAGAAGATAAAACCTAGCCCTCACCGCCGCCGCCATGGGACATCAAGGGCAGGGTGGAACCCGCGCGTTCCCACGCCAGGCAGGCTTCGACGCCGCGCAGATAATCGGGATATCTCAGCGTTATGCCCAGTTCTTTTTTGATACGGTCGTTCTTGATGCGCTTGTTGTCGGCGTAGAAGCTGCGGGTGATGGGAGCGAGGTCGGCTTCTTCGTAGGGCAGCAGCAGCGGCGCCTCGAGTCCCAGCAGGTCGCAGGCCCATTTGATGACTTCGTGGCTGGGCGCGGCACGGTCATCAGCCAGGTTGTAGACGCGGCCCGGGTTGGGATTTTCCATCGAGGCGCGCAGAGCGGCGACGATGTCCTCGACATGGATGCGGCTGAAAGCGTGGCCGGGCTTGCTGATGCGCCGGGCAATCCCTGCACGCACGGCGTCGAGCACGCTGCGGCCCGGCCCGTAGATGCCGGCCAGGCGGAAAATATGCACCGGCAGATTATGGGTGTAGCAGAGATCGAGCCATTGCTCCTCGGCGCGCAGACGGCGCGTGCCGCGCTTGGAGGTCGGGTGCGGCTCCGATTCCTCGCTGACCCATTCGCCGCCGCGGTCGCCGTACACGGAAGTGGAGGAAAGATAGCCGACCCATTTCAGGCTTTCGCATTTAAGGATGTCTTCGCCGTGCATGAGGAAGGTGGGATCGCCCGTGTCGCCCGGCGGTGTGGAGATCAGCAGGTGCGTGACGCCTTTCAGAAACAGCCCGGCGTCCTCGAGCGGCTTGTCCTCGTCAAAAAGAAAAGCGCGGATACCGCGCTCTTTCATCATCAGACGTTTTTCCGGATCGCGGGTGGTGCCCGCCACGCGCCAGCCGGCCTCAAGCTGCGCGGCGCCCAGCCATTCGCAGCAATAGCCGTAGCCGAAACAGAACAGGGAATGTGGCGTTGCGTTACTCATGGGACCCGGGTTCATCCTGAAAACAGTGCGGCCGTCAGGATGCAAAGATTACGTGAAACATGGCCGGGATAACAGTTCGATCGCATGCAGCGCAACAAAAAACGGATAGGGTAGCGTCAGAAATCCACGTTTTCGTAGTGGTCGACGGGCGTGAAGCCGGGAATGCGGTCGCTCAGAAGCGGTTTGAAGCTGGGGCGCGACTTGACGCGGGCATACCATTCGCGCGCGGCGTGGTGCTCTTCCCACGGCACATCGCCGATGTAATCGACCGCCGAAAGATGCGAGGCGGCGGTGATGTCGGCCAGCGAGAAACTGTCCCCCGCCAGCCATTTGCGCTTTTCGGTGAGGAAGCCGATGTAATCGAGGTGGTAATGGATGTTGGCGTGCCCGGCGCGGATCGAGGGGCCGTGCGGTTCACCCAGCTTGAGGAAACGCTTCATCAGCTTTTCGCCGACCAGGTTTTCCGTCACTTCGCGGTTGAACTTCATGTCGAACCAAGTCACCAGGCGGCGCGTCTCGGCGCGTTGCAGCGGGTCGTTGCCCAGAAGATTGACGGTGGGGTAGATTTCCTCGAGATATTCGCAGATCACCTGGCTGTTGGCGATCACGGTGCCGTCGGGCTCGAGCATCACCGGCACGTCGCCGGCGGGGTTCAGAGCCAGAAACTCGGTCCGCCGCTCCCAGATCTTTTCAATCTTGAGGTCGAACTCAAGCTTCTTCTCGGCCAGAGCGATACGCACCTTCCGCGAGAAGGGGTGCAGCCAGAGATGGAACAATGTCCTCATGGCTCCAAGATTAGCCTACGGGCGCAGGCGCGTCACCCCCCGAATCGGCGCTTATTTTACGAAAGCAGGCGGCAGAACCGACGGTCAGCGCCCCGAAGGCTGGGCTACGCCGATACAGACCTGCATCGCCTGCTCACCCAGATAGCGGATCCAGTCATAGTTCGAATTGGGATTGTTGGTGTAAAGGTCGGCCATTTTGTTGGCGTAGCAGGTGCAGTAGTCGCCCAGGGTTTCGCGGCTGATGATGTAATTCATCGAGCCCACGCACTGCTCGTAGGAATAACCGGCCACGCCGGCGTCGGAAACGCATTCGTTCTGGATCTTGCCGACGAGCAGATCGCCGCTTTGCTCGGGATATAGCACGCGTTCCTCGAAGAACCGCCCGGCCAGGCAGTTGCAGTCGTAAAACATCGCGTACAATCCCCGGCTCTGGCAGTTGCTGTTGACGCGCACTGTTTCATCGATGATCAGGGTTTTGTCTCTTTCCGAGAGGCCCTGCAGCACGCGCGCGACGGCCGCGGCCCGGTCTTCCTCCTCGCTCGGCAGCGCGGGCGCCACCACCGGCGGCGGAGCGATGACGGGCGCGGCGGGTTCGGCAGGGGGGGCGATCAGCGGTGCGATATCCTGCTCCTGCTCGGAAAGCGGCGTCACGCCGGGAAGAGCCAGGGGATCGGGCGCCTGCAGCATCTCGGTCTGCGCGCGCGCCGGTACCGGCAGCCATAAAGCCGCCGCGAGGAACAGAGTCAGGGCAAAGCGGCTTAAGGGGCGGGCGTTCATTCTCGGGATCACTGTATGTTCGTTTTCCGGCCGCCGGCGGCGCCGGGCGTTTCATGCTCAGGTGCCGGTCTTTTGCTGGCCGTCCGTGGGGGCGCTCGATTTGTTGGGCGTTGCGGGCGTACCCTTGATCTTTTTCCACAGCGAACGGATGCGGATGCCGCGCGCCGCCTGCAGGGCGGCCATGCGGTGGCGCTCGAAAGGCGTGGGGGTCTTCTTCTCTTCAGGCACAGGGATACCAGCCGGTTTCTTGTCGGCCTGCGCCGGGGCGGGACGCGCGGCATTGGCGGGGGCGGGTTTTTTGCCTTCCATCATGCGGCGCATCTGGACGCGGCGGTCGCGCTCGATCTGCAGCTCGGCCTTCAGCTCCTCGGCCTGCTTCTGGCTGTACTGGCTGGTCAGCAGCACCTGCTGCGCCTGTTTCTGCCACTGGTCGCGTTGGTCTTTCAGGTCGTCGATCTGCTCGCGCGCCCCGTCAAGCTGTTCCTCGAGCATGCGCACGCGCATCTTCAGGCGTTCGGTTTCCAGGAGGGCCGTGGCCTTTTCAAGCTCGGCCTCGACATCGGGGCTGTGCTGCGGCTCGGCCGGCTGTGGCGCCAGGCCGAAGACGCGCTCGAGTTCGGACACGTCAATGACGCGGCGCCCGGCATTGTCCACCTCGTAGGACAGTTTGCCGGCCTTCATGGCCCGCTGGATGGTCGACTTGGACCGCCCGGTCAGGTCGGCGGCACGCTGGGGACCTACTTTAGCCATGAATGACGCTCCTTTGCCTGTCCGTTGTCGTTGCTGGTTTATGGTTTAGATCAGTTGGCTTTCTTGCCGTCGAGCTTCTGGCCCAGAAGACGGGTCAGGCGGCCCCATTGCGCTCCGGAGAAGAGATGCGCATAGAGGAAGGGTAGCCAGCCCTTTTTGCGCCATTCCAGGAACGTGTCATCGCTCATCTGCGCCAGTTTCTGCTCGTCGACGATGCGGAAGCCGGAGAAGTTGATCTTGCGGCCGCCTACCGTGATCTCAGCCTGGCGGTCGACCAGCAGGCCGCTGTCGGCCAGGGCTTTGCTGAAGATGATCGTCTGCTGGGCCGCGGCATGATACGACTTGCAGAATTCAAGGGCGTTCTGGGCCAGGGCCGAGGCCTTGCCGTCCTTGTCGAAGAATTTCTGATCGCTTTTCTCGTCCAGGATGGCCGGGTCATTATCGACGCACAGGGTCAGCTGGTCGCTGCCCGGCACCTCGGAGAAAATGAACGGGTAGCGGCGGATATAGGCCGGTATGTAAGCATCCTCGCGCCACTCGTTTTTCTCGTTCAGGAACAGGTTTTCGTTGTCGCGCAGGCCCAGGAGCGCCACCGGCGTGGCGTTGCCGTCCGGGCTGAAGGCGATGGGGTAGAAATGGCTGATCTGCGGCATTTCGATCATGTTGACCGGCACCGCGTTGACCTGGGCCGTGAACGCCAGGCCGAAATTCTTCTTCAGACCCAGATTGCCGTGGCGCTTGGCGTCCAGGGGCATAGGGGCTTTGTAAAACAGGGGCAGCTGACCCGCCGCACCCTTGTTGTTTTGACCGGTTTCGGCGGCAGCCTGTTTCTTGGCCATGGCGGCTTTATTCCTTTTGCGTGCAGAAAGAGTTCATGAATGTCAGGAGATTCATAACTAATCCAAAAACGGGTCAGGCGTCCAGTCAGAAACGCGCCGGGGCGCGAAATATTATGTCCAATTTTGTCCGTTTTTATTTTTCGTAATTTATTGGAAATGCTTTGCCGTGACCCGGTTTTGCGCTAGGTTCCTGCCAGGTTAACGACCGGCGCAAAGGAGCCAGGCATGAAAATCGCGGTTGTCGGAACGGGCTATGTCGGGCTGGTGTCGGGGACGTGCTTCGCCGAGTTCGGCATCAACGTCACCTGCGTCGACCGCGACGCCGAGAAGATCAAGCGCCTGAAGAAGGGCGAGGTGCCGATTTACGAACCCGGGCTCGAAAACCTGCTGGCCCGCCAGATCGCGGCCGGGCGGATCGCCTTCACCACCCAGCTGGCCGAATCAGTGCGCGAAGCCGATGCCGTGTTCATCGCCGTGGGTACGCCGCCCCGGCACACCGACGGGCACGCCGATCTCTCCTACGTTTACGAGGCTGCCAAGGAAATCGCCGCCAATATCCGCGGCTATACGGTGGTGGTCACCAAATCGACCGTGCCGGTGGGCACCGCCAGCGAGATTTACCGCATCATGCGCGCGGCCGCCCCCGAGGCTGAATTCGATGTGGTTTCCAATCCCGAATTCCTGCGCGAGGGCGCCGCGGTCGAAGATTTCATGCGCCCTGACCGCGTGGTGATTGGCACGACATCCGAACGCGCGCGCGAAGTGATGCGCGAGCTTTACCGTCCGCTTTACCTCAACGAAACGCCGGTGGTGTTCACCACGCGTGAAACCGCCGAGATCATCAAATACGCGGCGAATGCCTTTCTGGCCACAAAGATCACGTTCATCAACGAGATCGCCAATCTGTGCGAAAAGGCGAAAGCCGACGTGCAGGATGTCGCGCGCGCCATCGGCATGGACGGGCGCATAGGCTCAAAATTCCTGCATGCCGGGCCCGGTTACGGCGGCTCGTGCTTCCCCAAGGACACGCTGGCGCTCGTGCATACGGGCGAGCTTCTGGGCGCGCCCCAGCGCATCGTGGAAACGGTGGTGCAGGTCAACGCCCAGCGCCAGAAAGACATGGCCGAGCGCATCATCGCCGCCTGCGGCGGCAGCGTGAAGGACAAGCGCATCGCCGTGCTGGGGATTTCCTTCAAGCCCAATACCGATGACGTGCGCGACGCGCCCAGCCTGGTGATCGTGCCGGCGCTGCAGGAAGCAGGGGCGGCGGTGGCCGCGTTCGATCCGCAGGCGCGCCCGCACGCGGAAAAGCTTCTGCCCGGCGTGTACTGGGCCAAGGATCCCTACGACGCGGCGAAAAACGCCGAGGCATTGGTGATCCTGACCGAATGGAACGAGTTTCGCGCGCTCGATCTCGAGAAAATCGGCGGGCTTTTGAAAACCCGCCGCCTGATCGATCTGCGCAACGTCTACAAGCCGCAGGAAGCGCTTAACGCCGGCTTCCATTACGTGTCGATCGGCCGCCCCGAGGCGGGCGCCGAGAAAGCCGCGAAGGTCAAGGCGGCTTAACGCAGAGCGTGCGTGATTTTGCTTATGGCGGCGTCGAATGTCTGGCCGCTTGAGATATGAGGCCGGATTTCTTCGATTCCCACATAGCCGTTCACCGCCGCGAAAGCGAAGACGGTGTCGAGTCCCTCCAGGCACAGCTTGCGCGCCCGGCTTTCGGGAATGCCCAGCTCTTCGCCTATGCTCCGGTGCGAAACGGGCGCGGTCTTCATGTAATGCGCGGTGAAGGCGCTTTTGTGCCCGTCGGTCGGCATAAAGGGCAGGGCACCCTCTGCGCATTCGTCGAAGAACAGCATCAGCTCTTTTCTGACCAGGACGCCGTCACACATCTCCTGATGGAAACGGTTGAAGCGCCCGGGGCTGTTAGACTGAAGGCGCAGGTGTTCGATCGGGGCCAGGCCCAGATAGGCGCTGCCGGCGTATAGGGCGTCCGTCACCGCTTCCTCGATCTGCCGCACTCTTTCGGTGGACGTTTCAAGCTCGCGGGACACTTCTTCGAGCGTGGGCGGGTCGGCCGGCATGATGCGCCGTTCCAGTACCTTGCGCTGCAACTGGTTAAGATAGGGCAGGACGGTCGCGACAATGTTGATGAAGGCTTCGCGGCGCTCGGAGGCAATGGCGCCCGACAGGGTTTCATCGCCCGTGCCGATAACATCTTCGTAGGTGAGGTCCATGTTCGGATCGAACCGGGCCTGCAAGGAAACAACGCGCTGCACGCAAACCTCCCTGAAATTTTTTTGTTAGATCGTCGCCTTAAAAGACTTTTCCAAAAAATTCAAATTTAAGGCTGGGGAACCCCGCCGCCGCGCCTTTTACGCCATTCCACCAGCGCGGTTTCGAAAATGTCGGGATAGTGTATATGCTCGGCAAAATCGGCGGCGGCGGCCCGGCCTTCACTGACGGCCGTGGCATATATGACGTCCATCGCCTTCAGGCAGAATTTTTTGGCGGTGTCGCCAGTTATATCCATCACCCGGCCAATCTCCATGAAAGATCTGGGTTTTCGTTCAAGGTGATGCATTCTGAAGGCCTGCCAGTGGCGGTTGGGGATCAGAGGCTTGGCCTTGTGCGCCAGACGGACAAAATCGGTGAATAATTCAGGCTCTTCGATGACGCCGTCGCACATTTCCCGGTAAATGGCTTCGAAAAAAGTTACGCTGTGCGCTTGCGCTTTCATGTCCCGGTAGGGGGTGTAGTCCAGATACGCAGCACTGGCGCGCAGCACGTCGCGGACGGCACACTCCATATGTTCAACCACTTTGACGGTTACGCCGAGGTCTTGAGCGATATCTTTGTGCCTCCGCGGTGCCCCACCTTCGTCTTCCCGCAGGCGCGCATCGAGCAGCATCCGGTGGTTTGCATCCAGATAAGGAACGGCTTTTGTCAGGATTTTCAGCGCCGCCTGCTGGCTTTCCCGGAAAAGCACCCGGTTCAGGGTGCCGTCGCGCAGGTTGTTTTCGTGGAAAGGGCTTCGTCCCGCATCGGTAAAGGACGACATGATGTCGAATGTCTCGTGGACACCCAGGGATTCGGGGGTGCTGCGCATGATTTACTCTCCCTGTGTTTCTTCTGTTTTGCGGAAACAATAGGGGTGATATGGCAAAACCGCAAGTTTTGCCTATCGGAAGGTTAATAATTTGATTTAGAACGATATTTTACGGCTATTCCAGCGGGCGGCGGAGTTCCTGGCGGAATTTTTCCGGATCGAGCTTGCCGATCTTCTCGAACACCGTGCAGTTGCGGCCGATCTTCTTGGCCTCGTAAAGCGCCTTGTCGGCGCGGTCGAGCACGCCCTGCACGCTGTGCGGCCCGGGCTCGATCAGCGCTCCGCCGATCGACGTGGTGATGCTGACTTCGCCCTGCGGATGGCTGCACTTGAACGGCCGTTCGGCGATCGACATGCGCAGACGCTCGGCGACATGCAGCGCCATGTCCTCGCTGGTGTCGGGCAGGATGGCGACGAATTCCTCGCCGCCCAGACGCGCCACCAGGTCGAAGCTGCGCAGATTGTCTTTCAGGCGAAAGGCGAAGGTTTTCAGGACTTCGTCGCCCACGCCGTGGCCGTAAGTGTCGTTGGTCTTCTTGAAAAAATCGATATCGAGCAGCAGGGCGCAGAGATTTTTGCGCGTCTCGTTGCTTTTCTCGATCATCTTCTGCAGATGCACTTCCATGTAGCGGCGGTTGTAAAGGCCGGTCAGCGGATCGGTCAGTGCCATGGAAAGGCTGACCTGGTAATTGGCGTGCAGGCGCTCCTGGTAGCGGCGGCGGCGGATCTGGGTGCGGGCGCGGGCCAGGAATTCGTTGCGGTCGACCGGGCGCAGGATGTAGTCGTTGGCGCCGATCTCAAGCCCGCGGGCGATGCGCTCGAGATCCATCTCGGTTGCCAGCATGACGATCGGCAGCGCCCGGGTGCGTTCATTCGACTTAAGATGCGAGCACAGGCGCAGCCCATCCTCTTTCTTAAGGTTGAGGCTGATGACCAGCAGGTCGAAATCATGCTGCGACACAAGCTCCATCGCCTTCATGCCGCTGTCGACCGGGATGACGTTGTCGTTGTCGCGGTGCAGGGTCTCGACGATCTTGTCGGCCTCGAACATCTGGTCGTCAACCACCAGCACGCGGGCGTTCTCCACCGGCTCGCTCATGACCGTGGACTGGTCGAGCACGCCAAGCTGCGAAGCGGTGCTTTCACGCGCGCGCCATTCGTCTACCGTCATCTTTAGGCGCACGAGCGAGCGTACGCGCGCCATCAGTGCCACATCGTTGACGGGCTTTGACAGGAAATCGTCGGCGCCGGCTTCGAGCCCGCGCACGCGGTCGCTGCTGTCGGTCAGGGCTGTCACCATGACGACGGGAATGTGGGAATAGGAAGGATTACTTTTGACGCGCTTGCAGACTTCAAAACCGTCCATGCCCGGCATCATGACGTCGAGCAGGATGATGTCGGGGCTGTCCTGCGCCACTTTCTGCAGGGCTTCGTCGCCGCTGGTGGCGGTGAGGACGTCGTAATACTCGCTGCTGAGCTTGGCCTCGAGCAGCTTGACGTTGGGCAGTATGTCATCGACGACGAGAACGCGGGCCGACATTGTCTGTTGATTCCGGTTAAGTCAGGTGTTTGTGAACCACTTCCATGAAGTGGGTCACTGAGATGGGTTTGGAGATGTAATCCTCGCAGCCGCCTTCGCGGATCTTCTGCTCGTCGCCCTTCATGGCGAAGGCGGTGACGGCGATGACGGGGATGGTTTTCAGCTCGGCGTCCGCCTTCAGCCAGCGCGTAACGTCGAGGCCCGAGACCTCCGGCAGTTGGATATCCATAAGAATAAGGTCCGGCCTATTCTTGCGTGCAAGATCCAAAACGTCCTTGCCGTTGCGCGTCTGGATGGTGGCGATGCCGTGCGCTTCCAGCAAATCGTGGAAGAGCTTCATGTTCAGTTCGTTATCTTCGACAACCAGGACGGTCTTGGTCATGGGGGGTCCGCACGGTAAAAGGTCTTTTTGGTCTGCAGCTTAATCCTAAGGCACGGACCTTTCGAAAAACTTAAGGTAATCGCTTTCACCCGGGGAGTCGAGGGAGGGTGCGGCGGTATTATGTTATCTTACGGTCTTGTCAAAGGGCTGAGGAAGGGGCCCTACCGGGGCCGGCGCGACGTTTTTCGGCTTCTGGCGGCTCGCCGCCGGGCGGCAGCGCTCGTTGTCCAGGCGCTCGAGCGCGATCAGCTTCTGCGAGACCGAGAAATCCTCGTAATCGACCACCATGTCGCTGATGATGCCGTTTTCGTGCAGAACGATATCCATTTCATAGTCGGCGTTTTCGTCCTCGCTGCTCATCGGGAAGAAGGCCATGCGCACGCGCCAGGCCTTGCTGTTCACAAGCGTGGTGTCGACCGCCGGGTTGGCCGGCATGGCGGCCACGGCATTAATCGCGCCGCCGATTACGGCACTGATCTCGATCGGCCCTTCCTCGTCACTGCCGTCGAAGACATTGGCGGTGAAGATTTTCTTGTTGTCCTTGATGCTTTTAAGCAGCGCACCCGTATGCCCCATCGGGAAAAAACTTCCTGGCGGCAGCTTGTAGGTCAGGTCGGCGGGCTGGGTGAAAGTGACGGCGCCGCCGTCTTTTTCGTCATAGTCGGCGGTGCCGCGCAGTTCCTGATAGACCTCGCCGTCGCGCTTGCGGTTGGAGGTGAAGCTGAAACTTTCCCCGTCAAAAGGTTCATAGGTGGTGAAGTCGCTGGTGATCTGCATCGGCGGGCTGTCGGCGTAATCGTAGTTCAGCTTGAAGCGGTGATCAGTGGTCCAGGCCTCGCACTCGTCGCGCACCTCGAAATACATCTGCCCGTCGATATTGATGACCGGCGAGCCGCTGCGCTTGGCGATCATCTCGATGGCGTAGAGCGCCTTGTGTGGCACCAGGGTCTCGCGCAGCGCCTTGTCGAAACGCGCGGCCTGCGCGGCGGCGCCGGTCAGGCACAGCGCCGTCAGTACGGCGGCAGAAAGGAATTTCGGGGCCAGGCGCATGGTCATCTTCGGGTCGGATCGGAACAGGCTGGGAATAACATAGTCTCGGCACCAAGGATAGGCCACGCCCTTGTCGAAAAGATGGCTGTTTGGAGTTTTGGGCCTCCTTTTTGAACATTCTTGCCGGGCCGGGGCGGCAAAAAACACCGTTTGCGGCAGGGCATATCTGAAGACAGTGAGTTATCTAATTGTTTTTACTATGTTTTTTTGACTAGGCGGCTGGCACGGGCTTCGCAAAGAAGAACGCAGGAGTTTTTGCAGCCATGTCTACCGACCAGACACCCATCCACCCCGATCACAACGCCCGCGCGCCGGCCCCTGCCGTCATGCGCGCGCCGCTGTCGTCGTACCGCCCGGCGGCGGATGTGACCCTGACCTGGCTGCGCGCGGCTGAGGAGCGTATCGCCCTGCTTGAAGCGCGCGTGGCGCTGCTCGAGCGCCTGTCCAGCACGGATGAACTGACCGGTCTTTTGAATCGCCGCGGACTGGCGCTCGCCTTCCGCCAGCATGTCGGTTTCTGCGCCCGAGGCCTGAGCGCGGGCGGCCTATTCGTCATCATCGATCTCGATAATTTCAAGGCCATCAACGACAACCACGGCCACCCGGCGGGCGATTGCGCCTTGCGCCTGGTCGGCCAGACGCTGCGCGAGGATATCCGCGCGATGGATTCGGCCGCGCGCCTGGGCGGCGACGAGTTTGTGCTTCTTCTCTCCCACACGACGAAGCGCGATGCGGCTTCCCGGGCCCAGAGACTGGGCTGGAAGCTGAACAACCTGGCGCTGGCCTGGGAAGGGGACATCGTCCCCATCCGGGCCAGCCTGGGGCTGAAAACTTTTGGCGGCAGCGACGATTTCGACATGATCTTCGCCGCCGCCGATGCCGGCCTGTCCGCGTGCAAGGCGGAACTGCGCCGGAATACCGACCCATACCATGAACGGAATAGGGGAGCCACCGGACATGACGCATGATCTCTGACATGCGGGCGGGGGACCTCTGACCTCCAACAGATCACCCCGCGCTCCCCTTCGCTATCGCCTGCCGCCCTCCCTAACCGTGAACCCAAACCCAAGGCAGGCGATTCCCCCGGCCCGGCTTGTTTCCCCAAGACAAGCCGGGCCACTTCTTTTATAGTGTCGCCATGAGCATGAAGATGAACTTCAATTCCCTCGATCGCGTCTCGGTTTACCGCATCCTGGTGGTGTCGGCGGCGGTCACGCTGATTCTGATCGGCTGTGTGATGGTGCTGCAGCCCTTCATAGCCTCGATCGTGCTCGCGGTCATTCTCGCGCTTGCGACCTGGCCGGCCTATGCCCGGCTGGTTGATTACCTCAAGGGCCGCAACACTCTGGCGGCGGGGTTGATGACGCTTGGGCTTGTCATCTGTTTCCTGATCCCGCTGGTTCTGGTGGGTTCTTCGCTCAGCGAAAGCTTTTCGACGCTTTCCGGCATGGTGACCAAGGCGATGGAGAATCCCACACCGGCCCTGCCGGACGCCATCAAGAATCTGCCTGTTATCGGCGCGCAGGCCGAACATATGTGGTCGCATTATATTCAGGACCGCGAACAGCTGCTGGCGGTGGTGCAGAAGCAGACCGGCGACATTTCCAATTTCCTGGTTTCGGTAGGTGCGGCGATCGCGCGCGGCATGCTCGATGTGGCGGTGGCGCTGTTCATCGCCTTCTTCTTGTTCCGCAACGGGCCGCTGGTGGCGGGACGTTTTAAAACCCTGATCGAGCGTTTCGGCGGTGAACGCGGTACGCGGCTTCTGCTTTTATCCAAGAACACGCTGGTGGGCGTCGTCTACGGTCTGCTGGCGACGGCGCTGGCGCAGGGCATGCTGGCCACGCTCGGCTTCTGGATCGCGGGCGTGCCGGGCGCGCCGCTGCTGGGGCTTCTGACTCTGTTCCTGTCGCTGTTGCCGGTGGGGCCGCCCTTGATCTGGATTCCCGCCACCGTCTGGCTGTTCACCGAAGGGCAGATCGGCATGGCGATCTTCATGGGAATGTGGGGCGTGCTCGCCATCAGCATGATCGACAATTTGATCCGCCCGTTCTTCATCAGCATGGGCAGCAATCTGCCGATCCTTCTGGTGCTGCTGGGCGTGTTCGGGGGGATCGTCGCGTTCGGCTTCATCGGCCTGTTCGTGGGCCCGACGCTGCTGGCCATAGCCTATGCGTTGATCCTCGATCTCACGCAGCGCCGGGCCGCTGAAGCTTTTCCTGCCGCGAACTGACGGGTTTCATTCGCCCTGGATTTCTTTTTTCAGGGTTTCATAGGCGGCCAGTGCAATGGCAATGCGCGGATTGCCCGCTACCGCGTTTTCAACGCGGCCATAAGCGTCGCTATAGCGGATGATATCGTCCTCGCGGCAAATGCCTTCCTGTATTTCCCTCACCACGCAAGGTACCGTACCCGCATTCGCCATGCAGTGCAGATTGCTCTGCGGGATGTCGAGGCTCTGGCCCGCCTCGAGGGTATAAATCACGCCCTCGCGCACCGCGCGTAGTGTGCCCTCCAGCACCGTCCACCGCTCGCGTCGCATGTGGTGCGATTGCAGCGAAAGGATCTGCCCCGGCTCGACGGTGATCCGCTTTTCGCAGACCTCCTCGCCGTTGTCGTTGCTGCCCAGGCCGACCACGACATAGTGGCCCCAGGGCCGCTCGTCGCGGGCGTGCAGGGTGTAGGACGGCGAATCAGGCAAAGTTCCCTCGCGCGTGGGCGCCGGGGCGGGCGGAGTCATGTCAGGGGCTCCTGGGCTGTGAAAAAAAGAGGATGCGCATATGGACGCACGGGATGTTTGCAGTGCAGCAAACGGTATTTTTGTGCCACAGCCCGCGTTCGCGGACAAGGGGCTTTTTGCCGGCCCGGAATTCACTGGACGCCCCGCGCCGCAAAGGTTAAAAACAGGGCGCTTGCCCCGTGCGTCCGTAGCTCAGCTGGATAGAGCGTTGGTTTCCGAAGCCAAAGGCCGCAGGTTCGACTCCTGCCGGACGCGCCAT
>CAZNYM010000020.1:0-33929 GCA_964577255.1 uncultured Pseudobdellovibrionaceae bacterium
TATCCTGCCCCTTTACATTCTCGATGAAAGCGACGCCGGCCCCTGGGCCATGGGTGCGGCAAGCCGCGTCTGGCTGCATCACAGCCTGGCGGCTTTGCACGGTTCGATCCGCGAGAGCATGGCATTTCGCGCCGGCCCGGCCCTTAAGGCCCTGCAGACTCTTATCAAAGAGACCGGCGCCAAAGCCGTCTTCTGGAATCGCTGCTACGAGCCCTGGCGCGTCGCCCGCGACAAGGAGATAAAAAAAACGCTTGAGGCCGCCGGGATCGAAGTCAAAAGCTTCAACGGCGCCCTGCTGAACGAGCCATGGGAAGTCCTCAAGGATGACGGCACAGCTTACAAGGTCTTCACGCCCTATTTCCGCCGCGGCGTGCTGGGCCGGGGCGAGCCGCCCGCGCCACTGCCCGTCCCAAAGCAGGTCAACTGGCTGAAGATCGCCGCCGCCGGAAAGCTCGAGGGTTTGTCTCTCCTTCCCCGCGTTCCCTGGGACAAGCCGATGATCAAGCACTGGACCATCGGCGAAAAAGGCGCGCAGGAACGCTTCGCCAACTTTCTTGAACATGGGCTAAGAAATTACAAGGAAGGCCGCAATAACCCGAACCTGCCCCATGTCTCGCGCCTGTCGCCGTCGCTGCATTTCGGTGAAATCTCGCCGCGCGCGCTGTGGCACGCGGTGCGGGGGCGCATGGTCGCGGACAGGCTTGAAACCGACGGCGATCACTTCCTGAGCGAACTGGGCTGGCGTGAATTTTCCCACAGCCTTCTTTATTACAACCCCGACCTGCCAGAAACACCGCTGCAGAAGAAATTCGCCGCTTTCTCCTGGCGCGACGACGCGGAAGGCCTTGAACGCTGGAAGAAAGGCATGACCGGCTATCCTATCGTCGACGCCGGGATGCGGGAATTGTGGCACACCGGCTGGATGCATAACCGGGTGCGCATGATCGTGGCCTCCTTCCTCATCAAGGATCTCCTCATACACTGGCGTGCGGGCGAGGCCTGGTTCTGGGACACGCTGTTCGACGCCAACCTCGCCAACAACGCTGCCAGCTGGCAATGGGTGGCGGGCTGCGGCGCCGACGCCGCCCCCTATTTCCGCATCTTCAACCCGGTGGGCCAGGGTGAAAAATTCGATCCGCAGGGAGATTATGTCAGGAAATGGGTTCCGGAACTGCGCGACATACCCGGCTCCGGCGCGCATCAGCCCCGGGAAAACGGTCTGAGCGCAAAAAGCGGCTATCCCGCACCCATGATCGATCATAAAATGGCACGCGCGCGCGCCTTGCAGGCTTTTGCGGATTTAAAGGAAACTGCGGTATCCTGAGAGAGTGTAAAAGCGGCGCATATATCCGGCATTTGGCTTAAATTCAAGACAGTGAGGGTGGCTTCATGACGGCATTTCCGACCTTACAGCGCGGTGAGACCGTGGGTATTTTCTCCCCTTCCAGCCGCACCGAGAAGGACGGCGTGGAAAAGGGCGCCGAAATCCTGCGCCAGGCGGGCTACACCGTCCATATCCATCCCTCCTCCTACAACTCTGAAAAATCATTCGCCGGCAAGCCCGAGGAACGCGCCCAGGCGCTTATGGAGCTATGGACAGACTCCACCATCAAGGCCGTCATGTGCACGCGCGGCGGCAACGGCGCAGCCGACATGCTGGAATATCTCGATTTCAACCTGATGGCGACGCAGCCGAAAGTCCTGCTGGGGTTCAGCGACATCACCAGCCTGCTGCTGGCGGTCAACAAGTTCGCCAGCACCGTTACTTTCCACGGACCTGTAGTAAAGGGCATGGCGGGTGGCACTCACGAGCACGACGTGGCGCAGTGCTTCCGCCTGCTGTCCGGCATGGGCAACACCATCCCGCTCGAGGGCGGCACGATAGCCCATCCCGGTCGCGCCGAAGGCCGGATGATCGGCGGCAATCTCAGCCTGCTTGTCAGCATGCTGGGCACCGGCTACGAGCCCGATTTTCAGGATTCGATCCTGTTCCTCGAGGATTGCGACGACGAAGCCTCGCGCTTCCACCGCATGGCCGGGCAGCTTTACCGTGCCAGCGTCTTCAGCCAGATCAAGGGTCTGGTGCTGGGTCAGTTCACCGACATCCACGAGACAGGAAAGATTCCCTTCGAGATGACAATTGCCGAGATTTTTGAATCCTACCTGCAGCGCGCCAAATTCGCCGGTCCGCTGGTGACGGGCGCCCCGTTCGGCCACGGCCAACGCAACATCACCCTGCCGGTCGGCGCGCGGGTCACGCTTTCGGCGGAAGGCGACCTGCCCGGCCTGATCCTGCCGCCCCGGCCCTAGCCGTACAACGCCCGCGCCCGCTCCTCGAACGCCCGCACCATGCGGCGTACCGCTTCGTTGAAAAACACACCCATCAGGTTGCGGAATACCGGGTTCCTAAACTCGAAATCGACATAAAAATCGACAATGCAGCCGTTTTTTTTGTCCGGGATGAAGCGCCAGTGGTTGGAAAGATATTTCATCGGCCCGGAGAGATATTCGACATGGATATGATCGGGCCGGTTGACGGTCACGCGCGATGAGAATTTCTCCCGCGCCATTTTGTAACCAATGACGAGATCGGCATAAAAAACATCGCCTTCGCGCCTGGTGATCCGGCTCGCCAGGCACCAGGGCAGAAAGTCGGGATAAAGCTCGACCCCCGCGACCAGATCGAACATCTGCGCGGGGGCATAGGGCAAAGCGCGTTTTTCGGCATGGGTAGGCAAGGCGCGACTCTCTCCGTCATCCCCCTCAGAATGACAGAATTCGGCACAGACCTGCAATCGTCAATTATTTAGGTGCAGGCGTGGGTGCGGGAGCCTTGGGAGGCTCGGGTAGCTCAATAGCCGTGGTCTGCTTGCGCCTACCTACGCGCACATCGATAATGAGTGGCTTGCCGCCGCTACCCTCGCGCCAGACTTCAACCTTGGCGATGTTGCCGGCGAAGGTCCCTCCGATCGCGCGAGTCAGCTCCATAATCTCATTGACCGGCTTACCGTTGACGGCGGTTACAATATCGCCGGCTTTCACGCCCGCTTTCTCGCCCGGACCACCGGGTTCAACGCCCTGGATCAGGATGCCCCGCAGATCGGCACGCCCGGCTTTCTGAGCCGCCTCCTCGGTAGGAATAGTTATCTGCGCACCCATAAAACCCCAATCCACTTCGCCTTTCTCGATCAGAATGGCAGCCACTTTCATAACCTGGTTGATAGGTATCGCAAAGCCAAGACCGACGGAGCCTCCTGAATTCGAATATATCGAGCTATTGACACCCACAACCTGACCGGCCGCATTGAACAAAGGGCCGCCGGAGTTTCCCGGATTGATAGGCGTATCGGTCTGTATCAGGTCGTCGTACTTTCCCATCGTGGCTCTGTTCATGGCGGAAACGACCCCGACGGTCAGGGTGTATTTCAGCCCGAAAGGGTGGCCGATAGCAAAAACATCCTCGCCTACTCGCACTTTGTCGCTGTCACCCAGAACGGCTTGCTGCAAAGTTTTTCCCGCGGGAATCTCCAGAACAGCCACATCTGTCAGGTCGTCCTTTCCGATGAGCTTGGCAGACACGCTCCGGCGGTCGTCGTCGTGCATATTGACCTTGATCTCCTTGCACTTGCCAGCAACGTGGGCATTGGTGACGATATGGCGTTTTACGCTGTCGATGACAATTCCCGTTCCTGTTCCCAGCTGCGGCTTGGGGGGGGCTTCCACTCCGGGCGCTCCAGGCACTGCAGGGGCTTTCGGCGCGGGGGGCAGCATAAATGGCGCGGCGGCATCCTCTTTGTTATCCTGATTGTTGCAGGTGATATGAACCACGGTGGGCTTGACGCGATCCACCACATCGGGAAGGTTCGGTATCATATGCGATTCAACCGGCGCGGCGGCCCCGAAGGCGATCGCCATGCTCAAAGTGGAATACGCGCGCTTAGCGGTGATGGAATCCATGATAAAGTCCCTGTCGTTTGAATTTTTTCTAAATTAAGACAGAGGCTAAAGATAAATAAAGCCCGGGGCAAGGTATTTTTGCGGGATATTTATTCGACCGCGACTGCCAGCTTTTCCGCCCGGGCGGCACGCAGGCGGGCGAAATCGTCCCCGGCGTGGTAGCTGGAGCGGGTCAGCGGCGTGGCCGAAACCATCAGGAATCCCTTGGCCCGAGCCATGCGCTCCAGGCCCGCGAACTCCTCCGGCGTCCAGAAATGCATGACCGGCGCGTGCTTGGGCGTGGGCTGCAGATACTGGCCCACGGTCAGGAAATCGACGTCGGCGGCGCGCAGATCGTCCATCACCTGCCCTACTTCTTCTTTCGTCTCGCCCAGCCCGACCATCATGCCGGACTTGGTGAAGATGGAGGGGTCGACCTCTTTCACGCGCTGCAGCAAACGCAGGGAGCGGAAATAGCGCGCGCCGGGGCGGATGGTGGGGTAAAGCCGGGGCACGGTTTCAAGATTGTGATTGAACACATCCGGTTTCGCGCGGATGACGGCGTCGATCGCGTCCATGTTGCCGCGGAAATCGCCGGGCAGGATCTCGATGGTGGTGGCGGGCGATTTGAAGCGGATGGCGCCGATGGTTTTAACGAAATGCTCGGCCCCACTGTCAGTAAGGTCATCACGGTCGACCGAGGTGACCACGACATGGTTCAGATCCATCTGCTCGACCGCCACGCCCACGCGCAGCGGCTCGTACTGATCCAGGTCGCCCGGCTTGCCGGTGGCGACGTTGCAGAACGAGCAGGCCCGCGTGCACACCTCCCCCATGATCATGAAGGTGGCGTGTTTCTTGTCCCAGCATTCGCCGATATTGGGGCAGCCCGCCTCCTCGCACACCGTGTTCAGCTTGAGCTTGTGCACGACCTCGCGGGTTTCGTGGTAAACCTTGCCCTGCGGTGCGCGCACACGGATCCAGTCCGGCTTCCTGCCCATCGGGCGGTCCGGGTTTTTCTGCTTTTCGGGGTGGCGGCGGGCCTTGTCGAGGAGATCCGGGTTGTAGGTCATGCGCTTCTTTTACCATGAAGTCGGG
This sequence comes from uncultured Pseudobdellovibrionaceae bacterium, assembly GCA_964577255.1. Taxonomy (GTDB): domain Bacteria; phylum Pseudomonadota; class Alphaproteobacteria; order Micavibrionales; family Micavibrionaceae; genus Micavibrio_C. The sequence goes on from CAZNYM010000020.1 coordinate 5,035, forward strand.
GCCGGAACGATAATTTTGGCTCCGACCTGGCTTATTTTTACATATTCACAGAGATCAGATGTTTGATCTCCGGGTGCCGCCGCGCCCAGGACACGGCATAGCCGCAGATCGGGTAGACCTTCAGCCCTTCGGCCCGGGCATAGGCGAAAATGTCCTCCATCAGCTGCCCGGCTGCGCCGGTGCCGCGCAGGGGCTCGGGTGCCTCAACATATTTGATGACCAGCGTATCGCCCCGCCGGTCGTAATCGGCGAAGACCGTGTGTGCGCCCACGGCATGTTCGAAACGGCTTTTATCTTTGTTGTCGTGCATGTCTCGCTCTAGCTGGTCAGGATACTCTTCACGTAGGGACTGTCATGTAAATTTCCAGCGTTCAGAAACTCAACTGCTTCCCAGCCGCGCGCCCGCGCGCCCTCTATGACATTCGGCGTATCGTCGAAAAATATGGGTTTTTCACCCGGTGGCAAAGACAGCCTGTCTTCAATGAACTCAAAATATTCCCTAGCCGGCTTCAGATGACCAATCCTGGCGGAATAAAAAATATCTTCAAAATACGCATTCAATCCCAAGTTCGTCATAAGATAGCGTGCACGGTTATGTTCCTGGTTCGTGGCAATAAACAGCCTGACCTTACCGCTTTCCTTCAGGGTTTTGATTTTATCCAAGAGATCGTGGTTGAGATAAGAATCGTTCTTAAGCCAGTAGTTAATGAATGTCTGCGGATCGCAATCGGAGCCAAGATCCGGCAAAACAGCTGATAGAGATTCTCTCAAATCCCTTTTGCCAATGATGACTTCCCGAACGAAAGGGCCAAAGATAAATTCTCTCTTGAAACGCTCGCGGTCGATTCCGAAATCCCGCATGAGATTTTCATCCCAGCATCTCCGCAGTTCCGACCGTGCGTGATAGCCATGAACCAAAACGCCATCAACATCGAACAAAACCGCACGCATCGCCTTGTCCCTTCAATGTCAGAAATGCACGGCACGGCCATAGGCCGACAGCACGCTTTCATGCATCATTTCGCTTAGGGTCGGATGCGGGAAGATCGCGTGCATGAAATCGAGCTCGGTCGCTTCCATGCTCTTGCCGACGACGAAGCCCTGGATCAGTTCGGTCACTTCCGCACCGATCATATGCGCGCCCAGAAGCTCGCCGGTTTTGGCGTCGAATACGGTTTTGACCAGGCCCTCGGGCTCGCCCAGCGCGATCGCCTTGCCATTGCCGATGAAGGGGAAGCGGCCGACCTTGACGCTGTAGCCGGCGGCTTTGGCTTTGGCTTCCGTCAGGCCGACCGAGGCCACCTGCGGATGACAATAGGTGCAGCCCGGGATATTCTCGCGCTTCATCGGGTGTACATCCTTCTGCCCCGCCAGTTTTTCGACGCAGATGATTCCCTCGTGCGAAGCTTTGTGCGCCAGCCACGGCGCGCCCGCCACGTCGCCGATCGCATACACGCCCGGCTCTCCGGTTTTCAGGTATTCGTCGGTGACGATCTGGCCTTTCTCGATTTTGACTTTTGTTTTTTCCAGACCCAGATTTTCGGTGTTGGCAACGATTCCTACCGCCATGATGACGCGGTCGACCGTCAGCTTTTCCACCTTGCCCGCGATTTCAATATGCGCGGTGACGTTGTTCGCACCTTTTTCAAGCTTCGTGACTTTCACCCCGGTCATGATCTTCATGCCCTGCTTTTCAAACTGCTTGCGAGCCAGGGCCGAGATTTCTTCGTCCTCCACCGGCATGACGCGGTCCATCACCTCGGCCACCGTCACTTCGGCGCCCAGCGTGCGGTAGAAACTGGCGAATTCGATGCCGATCGCCCCCGACCCCACCACCAGCAGGGATTTCGGCATGACGTCGGGCACCATGGCTTCGCGGTAGGTCCAGACCAGCTTGCCGTCGGGCTCGAGCCCCGGCAGCACCCGCGCCCGCGCCCCGGTGGCGATGATGATGTGTTTGGCCGCCAACGTGTCGGTGAGCTTGTTATCCTTCTCTACGGTAACCCTGCCCGCGCCGGCCAGTTTGCCCCAGCCATCGAACACCGTAACCTTGTTCTTTTTCAGAAGATGGCCAATGCCACCGGAAAGCTGCTTCGAGACCTTGCGCGAACGTTCAACTACTTTCTTAAGATCAAATGATATTCCTTTGACAGATAATCCAAATTCATCAGCATGATTCATCAGATGATAGACTTCGGCTGAGCGCAGCAGCGCCTTGGTCGGAATGCAGCCCCAGTTCAGGCAGATGCCGCCCAGGTGGTTCGCCTCCACCACGGCGGTCTTGAGCCCCAGCTGGGCCGCGCGGATGGCCGCGACATAGCCCCCCGGCCCCGCACCAATCACGACAATGTCAAAGGAATGTTCGGCCATTCTGTTAGCACCAGCCTTTCATGTGGTGGCCGGGCGGGCAGTGATCCTTGGAGCCAGCCTTTTTGTTGTCCTGATCGCTGACCTCGACTTTATAGCCGTCGCCTTCGACTTTGACCTTGTCGGGACCGTTGGTCATGCAGGCGGACAGGGAAAGAAGCGCGGCAGCGCAAAGAATTGTATATTTCATAATATCTCCTATGCTGGACAGGAGATATATCTACTATCCCGCCGCCTGCAGGGCAACACCCTCGGGCGCGGGCAACCCCTTGCGCACAAGATAAGCAGCGCGGTCGAAAGCGCCGCTGCCCTGCTCCAGACGGTCGAGCAGGGTCTCATAAACGTCGTTCAGATAAGGCAGATGGCTGAAATCGACGATTTCGGAATTCAGGCGCAAAACCGCACCGCCCCGCTGCTCGTAATCGTCCACCAGCATACCGGTGTAAAAGCTCATTTCATGCAGATATTCGACCGTCAGCCGTTTTTCAAAGGCGCGATCGGGCTCCTGCTGCATGCGTTTTTGGATCCGGTCGAACTGCGTCTGCGGGCTGCAGTCGAGATAGACCAGCAGATCGGGCGGCCCCAGCTTGCGGCGCAGATATTCGATCTGCCGCACCGCCAGATCCAGCGCCTCGACGTCGCTCTTCAGATGCATACGGGCATAAGCGTGCTCGACCAGCAGGCTGCTGTCGCAGACATAGATTTCGGCGGGATCGCAGGCCTGCTCCTCGATCGCCGCGCCGCGTGAAAGGATGAACGCCATCTGCACATAAAATCCCTTGCCCGCGCCCTCGGGAAACTGCCGGTCCTTATAGGGAACATCGGCCAGGTTTTCGGCGATCGCCACCATGCCCCGGCTCCGCAGATAGCGGGAGAGTGTTGTTTTGCCGGCGGCAATCGATCCTGCAAGCTCGATGCGCATGGGTGCTCAGGCGGCCTCCGTCGCGCTGCCGGCATGGCCGGCCTTGCCTTCGCCCGCCGCCTCGACCTTCAGGCCCAGCCGCGCGGCGATGCGGCGCGCCAGAATGCCCGCGTACATATGGTTGTTGGGGAAATACACTTCCTCGGTGTCGATGGTCAGGACGGGCACACCCTGAACCACGGCATGTTTGAGCAGCAGATCAATCTCCTGCTGCAGGCTTTCAATATAGTGGATGTCCACGTCGCGCTCGTGATCCCGGTTGCGGTTGCGGATGCGGCGCAGCTGCTCGGGCGCGGAACAACGCAGATCGACCAGCATGTCGGGCGCCCCCAGACGGCCTTCCAGATACTCGAAGCATTTCTCAATCACGGCGAAGCCCTGCGGATCCTCGTGCCGGAACAGCATGTTGGTGTAGGCGCGGACGTTCATGACCGACTGATCGACGACGTTGAGCGATCCCGGCCGCTCGAATTTCTTGATCTCGTGGAATTTCGACAGCACGAACCACATCTGCGAGGGGAAGCGGAAGCTGGCCGGATCGCGGAAACAATCGTCGAGGAAAGGGTTGGTGCCGAGATTTTCGTAGATGGCGTTGAAACCCACCTGCGCCAGCGCGTCGCACAGCGTGGTTTTGCCTATGCCCAGGCCTCCGACCAGTTCGATACGCATGATTATCTGCCCCCTGAAGCCTAGAGGCTAGCAGGGCAGCGCGCGGCTGGGCATGGGCCGAATCGTTAATGTCCACAGAAGAGGGGTGAAATGTCGTGGAGATAGATTCAGTTTATGAAAACCTTGGCGCGGGCGCACGGCCGCGCGCCAAATTATGCAGCGCCAGAGAGACCCGGCCATGAACGCCGGCGACATGCGCCTCCCACTCCTGGCCCGTTACGGTATTGTCGGGAATGACAAGCACGGCGCGGCCCTTTTGTCTTTCGCTGTTCAGAAGCTCCTGCATAACGCCGTTGAAACGCTCCAGATAAACGGCGGTGAGCCCCTGCTCGCTGTCCCGGCGGCGGGAGCGGATGCGGGCGAGCTGGGTATCGACCGGGCAGTCGAGATAAAGCAGGAGGTCGGCCGGGCCCAGTTTCCGTTCAAGATAATCGTAGGACTCGGTAATCAGCCGCAGCGCCTCCGGGTCCTTGTCCCGCAGGAGAGCCGTGGCGTAAGTGCGGCCATTGACCACGGAATAATCGACGATATTGGCTTTACGCGGATCGGCGTGAAGTATGTTCTCGAATTTCGAACACACAAACACCATCTGCGACGGGAAAGCCATGCTTTCCATGTCCTGATAAAAAGACTCCAGAAGCGGATTTTGGCGCAGATCCTCAAGGATAGATGTGTAACCGAACGACTCCGCCAGAGCCCTGCAAAGCTCCGTTTTCCCGACGCCCAAACCTCCGGCCATTTCTATGCGGCTCATGGGCCCTGTCATAGCAGGACCGGCGTGCGGACTTCAAGAAATGAAAAAGGGGCCGCGCCTCAGAGCGGCTTCTGAGATCTGAAAATCCTGTCAATCGCCGTGCATTGCCGGTGAAATTCCGGGTGGGCGACAGTATCCTCGATCTTACTGTAGATTTGCCACGCGGTGCGCAAAACAGGGACGGGAGACTCCTGCCCATTCTCAAGTTTTTCGTAGTAATCGACGCGGGCGCGGAAATAAGAGAACTCATCCCCTGCCCAGCCATAGCGGGCCGCTAAAAAACGAAACGTCAGATCATGATCGGAAAGATACCTGTCGACGATATCCTGGCGCACCTTCGCCCGTTCATGGCCGTAGCGCATGACGTCAAAAAGATGGCTGAGACCGACAAGGGGATCCTTCATGGCTTTATCATACCAGCATGCTGGCGGGAGTCTCGACGAATTTCTTGAAGATCTGCAGATATTCCGCTCCCACCGCGCCGTCAACTGCGCGGTGATCGACCGAGAGCGTGCAGGACATCACCGTGCCAACCGCCAGCTGGCCGTTCTTGACCACCGGCTGCTGGATGCCCGCGCCGACCGCCAGGATGCAGGCCTGGGGCGGGTTGATGATGGCGGCGAATTCCTTGATGCCGTACATGCCGAGGTTGGAAATGGAGAACGTGCCGCCCTGGAATTCGACCGGCTTGAGCTTGCCTTCACGGGCGCGCGCGGCCAGGTCTTTCACTTCTTCCGAAATCTGGCGCATGCCCTTGATCTCGGCCGCCTTGACGATGGGCGTGATCAACCCGTTTGGTGTGGCCACCGCGACCGAGATGTCGGCATGGTCGTATTGCAGGATGGCGTCATCCGTCCAGGCGACGTTCGCCGCCGGATAGGCCTTGAGCGCCATGGCGGCGGCTTTGATGATGAAATCGTTGACCGAAAGCTTGTAAGCGCCTTTGGCCTCGGCGTTGAGCTTTTCCCGCGTGGCCAGCAGGTCGTCGATCAGGCAATCGATGGTCAGGTAGAAATGGGGAATGGTCTGCTTGGATTCCAGCAGCCGCGACGCCACCACCTTGCGGATGCTGTTGTTGGGTAGCGCGGTGTAGGTCATGCCCAAAAGATCGGACTGCCGCCGCGCATCCATGCCTGAAGAAGCAGGGCGCGAAGCCGGAGCCGCCGCAGGGCGACCACCCGCCGGCGCGCCCGCCAGATCAGCCTTCACGATGCGACCGTGCGGACCGGTACCCCTGACGGCGGCAAGATCGATCCCCTTCTCAGCCGCCAGACGGCGCGCAAGCGGTGAGGCAAAAACACGGCTGCCTCCTGTCTGCGGCACGGTCACGGTGCGGGGTGCCGGCATAACCGGCGCGGCGGTGGAAACAGGGGCGGTCACCGGGGCAGCGGGTTTGGGTGCCGATGCCTTGCCCAAATCGTTGGCGGTTTCGCCTTCTTCGAGCAGCATGGCGATCACCGTGTTCACGGCCACGCCTTCGGTACCCGCGGGCACCAGAATTTTTCCCAGCACGCCTTCATCGGCGGCTTCGACTTCCATCGTAGCCTTGTCGGTCTCGATCTCGGCGATCACGTCGCCGGACTTGACCTTGTCGCCTTCCTTCTTCGTCCACTTGGCAAGCTTACCTTCTGTCATCGTCGGGGACAGAGCGGGCATGGTCACATTAATGGGCATAGCAAACCTCTTTCACCACATGCACGATCTCATCCACCTGCGGCAGGGCCAGTTTCTCCAGATTGGCCGCATAGGGCAGCGGCACATCGGCGGCGCAGACGCGACGCACCGGCGCGTCGAGATAGTCGAAGGCGTGCTCGTTGACCAGCGCGGCGATTTCGGCGCCGATGCCGGCGAAGGCCCAGCCCTCCTCCACGCTCACGACGCGGTTGGTCTTTTTCACCGATTCAAGGATAGTCCAGCGGTCGAGCGGACGAATGGTGCGCAGGTTGATGACCTCGGCGCTGATCCCCTCGGCTTCCAGTTTTTTGGCGGCCTCGAGCGCCTTGCCGACCATGATCGAGTACGCGACGATGGTGACATCCGTACCCGCGCGTTCGATCTTGGCACGGCCGATCGGGATGATGAAATCCTCGGCGACCGGCACTTCGAAGCTCTGGCCGTACATGATTTCGTTCTCCAGCACCACGACCGGGTTCGGGTCACGGATGGCGGCTTTCATCAGGCCGCGCGCGTCGGCTCCCGACCACGGCGCCACGACCTTCAGGCCAGGAATATGCCCGTACCAGGACGCGAAATCCTGGCTGTGCTGCGCGCCCACGCGCGCGGCCGCGCCGTTGGGGCCACGGAAAACGATGGGACAGCCCAGCTGCCCGCCCGCCATGTAGAGTGTTTTGGCCGCCGAGTTGATGATGTGGTCGATCGCCTGCATGGCGAAGTTCATGGTCATGAACTCGACGACCGGCTTGAGCCCCTTGAAAGCCGAGCCGACAGCGATACCGGCGAATCCGTGTTCGGTAATCGGCGTGTCGATGACGCGCTGCGGCCCGAATTCATCGAGCATCCCCTGCGAAACCTTATAGGCGCCGTTATACTCGGCCACTTCTTCACCCATGAGGAAAACTTTTTCGTCGCGGCGCATTTCCTCCGACATGGCGGCGCGCAAGGCCTCGCGTACGGTCATGGTCTGGGTATCGGTGAAGGAAGCCTCATCGAAGGGCGGCGGCTCGATGACTTTACCCTGGGCGTGCAGAATATCGCGGCTCGCGACGACAGCACCCGCCGCCTGAGTCACGTTCGCGGTAGCAACCACGCCCTGTGAATCAGGGGCAGACGGCACGCACGGAATGTCGCGGGGCGCATTTTTGACCTTTATGGCCGAACCGTCCTCGCCCTCTTCCAGAAGCATGGCGATCACGCTGTTGACGGCTACGCCCTCGGTTCCCTCGGCCACCACCAGCTTGCCGATGCGGCCTTCGTCGACGGCTTCCACTTCCATGGTCGCCTTGTCGGTCTCGATTTCGGCAATCACGTCGCCGGGCTTGACCTTGTCGCCCTCTTTCTTGGTCCAGCGGGCAAGCTTGCCTTCGGTCATCGTTGGCGACAGGGCGGGCATCAGGATTTCAGTCGGCATCTTTCAGAGTTCCCGGATTGAGTACGTTACTTGGGTTGCGTTTGCGCGGCAGGAGGCGGATACAGCCTGTCCGTATCAAGGGCGACAATGACGGCGGAAGCGACGGTCAGCCCTATGATCACGTTAATCGCCATGCCCGCCCAGACGGCGCTCAGGCTTCTTTGTTCTTCACCTTTGCTGGCGCGTTTCAGCGCCTGGGCAATGCGCTCTTCCCGATCTTTCGAATAAAGATGGGTTACTTTATCGCTCATTTTTCATCCACCTCCACCAGCACATCGGTCCATAGCTCTGCCGCATCGAGTTCGGGCGATTCCTGGGCAAAATCGGCGGCCTCGGTCACGATATCCTTGATCTCCCGGTCGATGGGTTTGAGGTCGTCTTCGGTCACGCCCTCGGCGGCCAGCAGCTTTTTGATGGCCTCGATCGGATCGCGCTCGGTTTTGTATTTCTCGACCTCTTCCTTGGAGCGGTATTTGCCGGGATCGGACATGGAGTGGCCGCGATAGCGATAAGTCATGACTTCGAGCAGATACGGCCCGTTGCCCGAGCGCACATAATCGAGCGCCTGGCGCGCCGTCGTCTGCACGGCGAAGACATCCATGCCGTCGACCTGCTCGCCGGGGATGCCATAGCCCTCGCCGCGGCGGTACAGTTCGCCCGCCGCGTGGCGCGCGCCGCTGGTACCCATCGCGTAGCCGTTGTTCTCGATCACATAAAGGACGGGCAGCTTCCACAGCGCCGCCATGTTCATGGCTTCGTAGAACTGGCCCTGGTTGGCCGAGCCATCACCCTGATAGACCACGGCCACGCCGCCGTCATTGTTGTATTTGTGGGCGAAGCCCAGGCCCGTGCCCAGCGCCGACGACGCCCCCACGATGCCATGACCGCCGAAGAAATTGGCTTCCTTGCTGAACATGTGCATCGAACCGCCCTTGCCGCGCGAATAGCCGCCCCGGCGCCCGGTCAGCTCGGCCATCACCCCCTTGGGATCCATGCCGCAGGCCAGCATGTGGCCGTGGTCGCGGTAAGCGGTGATGACGGTATCCTGCGGCAACTGGGCGGACTGGATGCCCGTCACCACGGCCTCCTGGCCGATATAGAGGTGGCAGAAGCCGCCGATCAGCCCCATGCCGTAAAGCTGGCCGGCTTTTTCCTCGAACCGGCGGATCAGCAGCATGTCGCGGTAGAATTTTTTCATCTCCTCGAGGGAGGGCTTGGGCGCGCTGTTCGAGCCGGCGGAAACGGATTTCAGATTGGGTGCTTTTTTAGCCACGGAAAAACCCCGGTAAAGGTCGGAAAACGGACGAAAACACAGGGTTTTGGTACACTATTTTAAAGGAGGTTTCTATCGCCGCGGTTGCTGCGCCGCAGCACGAACTAGTTGGGGACGATCACGACCTGCTCGCCCGGACGGACATAGCCCAGCACCGCGCGCGCGCGTTCCTCCAGCAGGTCGCGGTCGACCGAACCCGGACGCAGCATCGTCACGCGGTGTTCGAGCGCGACGCGGCGGCCGTGATAATCGTCGTACTGCACCGACAGGCTCTCGATCCTGTGCTCGAGCATCACCAGGCGCAGCAGACTGCGGTCACCCAGCAGCATGTGATAGGAAAAATACAGGCTGAGGCACAGGCCCACGATCATCATGACGTTGCGGCGGACGGACGGGCGCTGTTCCAGAAGCTTTTTCATAGCTTCATGGAATCACAAACGAATCACCCCTGCAACGGGAAAATATCAGGAATATCAGTCTCTTATGTGTGAACATTCAAAGAACGTCCACGCTAAGTGATTCTAATGACTCGGTTTTTTGCAACTGTAAAAAATTTTGACCGCATAAGTTATCAACACGCGGATGGGTCAGCTTTTCAGTCCTACGCCGGGGACCGGATTTTTCTGACGCTGCCTACTATCCCCCTGCTAAAGACGCCGAGGCCAGCGGCTATGCAAAGCAGGCTAAGAGCAAGATTAATTTTTGGGAAAAGACTCAACATACGCTCTGACTCTTTTTCCTCTTTCACAAGCCAGGCATCAGCGGCGATCCGCGCCTTGGCTACGTCCACATTGATGTCGGCTTGGCATTTGAAATCCGAAGAAACGTCATTCTTCCATGCTTTGAGCAAAGCTTCGCAATTTTTCAGGTTTTCCTGGGCCTGAGTATGGAACTGCTTTCTTATCTCGTTGTCGATGGTGGTCTTTTGCCTCTGTTCCGCATGAGGATTATCTCTAAGGTCCTTTCTAAGGCCCTCAGACAGGTAAGAACACATGCCATTGACAAGAGCAACACCAAGCGCTATCGCGCCAAAATAACCAGTCAGACTCCATTTCGCCTTTGAAGCTTCATTCATTTTAAAAACCTCCCTTAAAAAATCACGCGGCTTTCGATTTTTTTGCTTTCACGGGCTGAACGCGGAACACGCGGCCGCCGGCATAGGCGGCCTGGTCGTCGAGTTGCTCCCCGATCCGCATCAACTGGTTGTATTTCGCGGTGCGGTCGGAGCGCGACAGCGACCCGGTCTTGATCTGGCCCGCGTTCACCGCCACGGCGATGTCGGCGATGGTCGAATCCTCGGTCTCGCCCGAGCGGTGGGAGAGGATCACGCCGTAACCGGCCTTCTGCGCCATCTGCACGGCCTCGAGCGTTTCGGTCAGGGTGCCGATCTGGTTGACCTTGACCAGGATGGCGTTGCCGGCGCCCTCGGCGATGCCGCGCGCCAGGCGTTCGGGATTGGTGACGAACAGATCGTCGCCCACCAGCTGCGTCTTGCCGCCCAGCGCCTTGGTCAGGTTGATCCAGCCGTCCCAGTCGTCCTCGGCCATGCCGTCCTCGATCGAAACGATCGGGTATTTCTGGCACAGATCTTCGTAATAGCGGATCATCTGGTCGCTGGTCAGGGTCTTGCCTTCACCTTCCAGCACGTATTTGCCGCCCTTGTAGAATTCGGTCGAGGCGACGTCGAGTGCCAGCATCACATCCTCGCCGACCTTGTAACCGGCGGTGCCGATCGCCTTCATGATGAAATCAAGCGCTTCATAGGAAGACTTGACCGCCGGCGCGAAACCGCCTTCGTCGCCCACGTTGGTGTTCAGGCCCGCCTTGCCCAGTTCTTTCTTAAGCGCATGGAAGATTTCCGAACCGCAGCGAATGGCTTCCGCGAAATCGGGCGCGCCCACCGGCACGATCATGAATTCCTGGAAATCGACGGGGTTGTCGGCGTGCGCGCCGCCGTTGATAATGTTCATGAGCGGCGTGGGCAGCAGATGCGCGTGCGCCCCGCCCAGATAACGGTACAAGGGCATGCCCACTTCATTCGCCATCGCCTTGGCGTTCGCGAGCGAAACGCCGAGAATGGCGTTGGCGCCGAATTTTGCCTTGTTCGGCGTGCCGTCAAGTTCGCACATCAGGCGGTCGATATGCATCTGCTCGGCGGCGTCCTGGCCGCACAGCGCTTCGAACAAATCGGTGTTGACGGCTTCGACGGCCTTCAGCACACCCTTGCCGTTGTATACGGCCTTGTCGCCGTCGCGCAGTTCCACAGCTTCATGCGCGCCGGTCGACGCGCCCGAAGGCACGGCAGCGCGGCCGAGCGCGCCGCTTTCCAGCAGAACATCGACCTCGACCGTCGGGTTGCCCCGGCTGTCCAGGATCTGGCGGGCGTGGATGTCGATAATGGCGCTCATGGTTTCCTCTGGGGCAAAGGTGTAACAGCGGCGGGAAGCCTAACACCCCGCTGGGCGAAATCGATAACACGCAGCGGGTCTACATCAAGTATTTCGCAGATTCTCAGGGCATCATGGTGCATCAGGCCGAAGCGGCCGTCCACCTGCACGAGGTTATGAATGTTAAGGAGCCCGTCATCGACGACGACCATCTGCTCGACCTCGGGGTGCTCCTTCATCCAGCGGCAAATGTGATGTTCGCGCTTGCTGCTGCTGTCATAGCGGCACGACCAGTCCCGATGAATATGTTTGTTGTCGAAACCCGCTTTTTCCATCCAGCCCAAGACGGCCGCGAGATCCCGCTCGCTGTCTTCCTGCGCCCTGACAGAGGTGAAAACAACCTTGGCGTCACTCACCTCGCAGATATTGCTGATTATTTTTGCGCCGACAGGATCGATATGTTTCATCGAACCGTAAGCCATGTTGACGCGGTGGCCGGACAGAACTTCGTCCAGATCCAGGAAAATGATTTTTTTGGCGTTGCTGCGTGACATTAAGGGGCTCCTCCTGGCGCACAGGGTTTAACATATATAACCAAGCCCGGCGGCGCTGGCAAGACGTTAGAGAGGCTTGATCTGCAGAGGGCCTGAGGCACCCGGCCCGGCCTTTTCCTGCTCTTTGCGGCGGGCGCGGGTGAAATTCAGAAGGGCGGCGACATCAAAGCCGACAAGCACGCCCAGCTTCTCGTAATCTTCGACCTGTAGCCCGTTCATATCCGAGACCCTGATCAGGTTGAGCGTGCCGGCATCCTCATCGTCGATGACGGCGTAGCGAGAAACCTCGGGATGCTCCGCCAGCCAGGCGCGGATATGATCGGCGCGCTTGCGATGATCGTCGTAATAGCACGACCAGTCCTGGTGCAGGTGCTTAAGGTCCAGCCCCGCTTTCGCGAACCGGGCACAGGCATCCGCACGGTCATCGGAGGAACGGGCGAAGGCACGCGTGCTGGTGCACACGATCCGGGCGCCAGTAAGGGCACAGATATTGTTGAACGTGGTGACGGCCAGCGGATCGAAAGCGTCGTCGTCCCCTGAAAAGAGCGTGACCCGCGGATTGGAGAGCGGGCCGTCGAAATCGAGGAAGATGATTGTCTCAGACATGTTTGGCGATCTTGTCGATCTGCGTCATGGTTTTGAGAATGCCCTCGATCTCATGCAATTTGACCATGTTCGGACCGTCGGAGGGGGCGTGGTCGGGGTCTTGATGCGCTTCCATGAACACGGCGGCGACGCCGATCGCCACGGCCGCTCGGGCAAGCGGCGGCACCATGGTGCGATCTCCGCCCGTCGAAGCGCCCTTGCCGCCCGGCGACTGCACCGAGTGGGTGGCGTCGAATACGACGGGATAACCGGTCTCGGCCATGATCGGCAGCGCGCGCATATCGTTGACCAGCGTGTTATAGCCGAAGGTCACGCCGCGCTCGCACAGCATGACATTATCGTTGCCGGTGCTGGCGATCTTCTCGGCAACGTTCTTCATGTCCCAGGGCGCCAGGAACTGCCCCTTCTTTACGTTGATGGCTTTGCCGGTCTTGCCGGCGGCCAGCAGCAGGTCGGTCTGGCGGCACAGAAAAGCAGGGATCTGCAGCACGTCGACGGCCTCGGCCACCGGCGCGCACTGCTCGGGTGCGTGAATGTCGGTCAGCACCGGCACATCAAACTCTTTCCTGATCTCCTGGAAAATCTTCAGCGCCGCATCCAGACCCATCCCCCGCTCGGCCTTCACCGAGGTGCGGTTGGCCTTGTCGAACGAGGTTTTATAGATGAAAGGGATACCAAGGCGTCCGGTGATCTCCTTCAGCGCCTTGCACATCATGAAAGCGTGCTCGCGACTCTCGAGCACGCACGGCCCGGCGATCAGGGTGAAAGGACGGTTATTGGCGATCTGGACCTTGCCGAGGGAAATCATTTTCATGTCCGATAATATAGGACTGAAGGCAGCAAAAATGAAGCTTAATTTATGGGAAATTTCAAAGGGGCTGCACAGGCGGCTTTGACCAATCCAGCACAAGCTTATAGTCTTTTTCGCCTGTAACAGAAGTCTTCATCCCGTCATAAACTACTTTGACTGTAGGATAATCTTTGTGCAGAACCGGCAATACAGGCGCCAGATATTTTCTTCCATCAGGTTCAAATGAACTCATCACCAATACTGAGTCGGTTCTTGCCGCAAGCATAAAGACTGATCCCAGCAACCTCTTCGCATATCCCTTACCTCTATGTTCTCTGCGGACTCCTACCTGAGATAAATACATGAAGTCAGCATCGGGATAGCGTTCATCCGTACCTTTGGCATAAGGATACAAGGTTGCCGCCGCAATGATGAGGCCGCTTTCGTCAAACTTGAGAAAGTACTTTGCAGGCTTGCGATAAGTAAGCATGGGCAATGGATTGTTATCCGATTCAGCGCCGCGCCCCGTATACATCACATATTCGTTGCGCAGATCACCGCGCACGATGTCATTTAATCCCTTGGAGCTCAAAAAAACTGGCTTTTCGCTATCCATGGAAGCCCCCTGAACAAAGGTAGCACTAAAAAGTTAATTTTTTTCAGATATACTAAACCAGCCGCCCCTGATTGACCGCCGCGCCGATGAACGACACGAACAGCGGATGCGGATCGAAGGGCTTGGATTTCAGCTCGGGGTGGAACTGCACGCCGACGAACCAGGGATGGCCTTCATACTCTACGATCTCGGGCAGCACGCCGTCAGGCGACATGCCGGAGAAGCGCAATCCCTGCTGTTCCAGCCGGTCCTTGTAATTCATGTTCACTTCGTAGCGGTGGCGGTGGCGCTCGCTGATCTCGGTGGCGCCGTATATCTTTGCGACCTTGCTGCCTTTTTTGAGGACGGCCTTGTAGGCGCCCAGGCGCATGGTGCCGCCCATGTCGCCGTCGGCCTTGCGTTCTTCCTTGCTGTTGCCCTTGACCCATTCGGTCATCAGGCCGATCACGGCGTCCTTGCACGGGCCGAACTCGGTCGAGCTTGCACCCGCAAGGCCCAGCAGATTGCGCGCGGCCTCGACCACCGCCAGCTGCATGCCGAAGCAAATGCCGAAATAAGGAACGCTGCGTTCGCGTGCGAACTGCGCCGCCTTGATCTTGCCAAGCGCCCCGCGCTCGCCGAATCCGCCCGGAACCAGGATGCCCTGGATGTTGTGCAGATAATCGGCGGGGTTTTCCTGTTCGAAGGTGGTAGATTCGATGAAGCGCAGATTGACCTTCACCTTGTTGGCGATACCGCCGTGGATCAGCGCCTCGTTCAAAGACTTATAGCTGTCGGCCAGGTTGGTGTATTTCCCCACCACGGCGATATCGACCTGCCCCTCGGGCTCCTTGATGCGGTGGACGATATTCTGCCAAACCTTGAGATCGGGCTCTTTGGCCTTCTTGAGTCCGAAACAATCCAGCACCTGATCGTCCAGCCCCTCGGCGTGATAGCTGAGTGGCACTTCATAGATGGTAGAGACATCGAGCGCGGGAATGACTTTCTCGGCGTCGATATTGCAGAACAATGCGATCTTGCGCAGCTCGTCCTTGTCGATCGGCCGGTCGGAACGGCACAGCAGGATGCGCGGGCGGATGCCCACGCTCATAAGCTCCTTGACCGAGTGCTGCGTCGGCTTGGTCTTCAACTCGCCCGCCGCCGGAATATAAGGCAGCAACGTGACGTGGATGAACAAGGCGCGCTCGTCCCCCAACTCGTTGCCCAGCTGGCGGATCGCCTCCAGGAACGGCAGACCCTCGATGTCGCCGACCGTGCCACCCACCTCGACCAGCACGAAATCGGCCGAGCCATCCTTCTCACGCACGAAGTTTTTAATCTCGTCGGTGATATGCGGGATTACCTGCACGGTGGCGCCCAGGTAATCACCCCGGCGCTCGCGCTGCAGGACATTCAGATAGATGCGCCCGGTCGTGATGTTGTCACTCTTCTGCGCCGGGCGGCCGGTGAAGCGCTCGTAATGGCCGAGATCGAGATCGGTCTCAGCCCCGTCGTCGGTGACGAAGACCTCGCCGTGCTGGAACGGGCTCATCGTCCCCGGATCAACGTTGAGATAAGGATCCATCTTGCAAAGCCGCACTGTAAAGCCACGCGCCTGTAAAAGCGCGCCAAGGGAGGCGGAAGCGAGGCCCTTACCGAGAGAGGAAACCACGCCGCCTGTAATGAATATGAATCTTGTCATGTAGTCAGTCTGTCATTCCGCCACCGGAACCGATGGCGCGGCCTTGGGTTTTTCTTCAGCGGGCTTCTCTGCCGCCTGCTCCGTCGCGGCAGGAGCAGCGTCAAGACGGTCGGCGATGCTCTGCGGCCGGCCTTGACCGGCTAGTACCGCCAGCGTCAGGCTGGTGACGAAAAACAGCCCGGCACAGATACCCGTCGCACGGCTCAGGGCCGAGGCGGTCGTCTGCGGCGAAGCCAAGCTGCCGAGCCCGCCCGAACTGCCCATCCCCAGTCCGCCGCCTTCCGAACGCTGCAGCAGCACCAGGACGATGATCGCCAGGGCCAGGATCAGGTGGATAACAAGAACGACAGCGGTCATAAATCTCTAATCTTTCTCATTTACGCGGCGCACCCGGCGGCAATCGCCAGGAACTGATCGGCTTTCAGGCTGGCTCCCCCCACCAGGGCCCCGTCGACATGAGGAACATGCATCAGGACGGCGGCGTTGTCGGGCTTGACCGAACCGCCGTAGAGAATACGCATATTGCCGGAATCTGCAACAATTTCATTGAGTTTGCGGCGTATAAACCCGTGCATGGCTTCGACATCGGCGGGCGACGCCACCTTGCCAGTGCCAATGGCCCAGACCGGTTCATAGGCGATGACCGCTTGATCGGCACGCAATCCGGGCGGCAGGCTGGCCGCCAACTGGGCGCTCACCACCTGCTCCTGGGTGCCAGCGTCACGTTCAACCTGCGTTTCCCCAATACAAACAATGGGTTTTAAGCCGTTCTTCACAGCAATTGCCGTCTTGCGCGCGACCAGAGCGCTGCTCTCCTGGTGATACTGGCGGCGCTCGGAGTGTCCAAGAATGACATAATGGCAGCCATAGTCCCGGAGCATGGCGGCGGAAATATCGCCGGTGAAGGCCCCGCTTTCCTCCGCGCCGCAATCCTGCGCCCCCAGGGCCGTACCGGTTCCCGCCAGAATCTCGGCCGCCAGCGCCAGATGCACGAAGGGCGGACACACGGCCAGCGCCGCAGGCACGGCGGAAGCGTCGCGCAGCCCCTGCAGAAGCGTCAGGGCCTCGGTGCGCGTGGTGTTCATCTTCCAGTTGCCGGCGATCAGTTTTTTCATCACCAGGTACATAGGACGCCCTCCCGGCAAATGCAATCCTCTGTTGAAGCGTGCCTCCACGGTCTTTATAGTGACTGCCGGTTCCATTTCGGCTCGAAAGCAAGGTTTGCCGCCATGATCAAGATGATGCGCGAGGGCGTCCAGTCCGCCGTAATCAAAGTTTTCCTGTTCGGTCTGATGACGATGGCCGTGGCCGGCCTGGTGCTGACCGACGTGGGTGGGTTCTTCCGCGGCGGTGTGGCACCGACCAGCGTCGCCAAGGTGGCGGGTCACGACATCTCCCGCCTTGATTTCGAGCAGCAGGTCAACCGCGCCCTGCAGCAGCAGGCGATGCTGACCCCGGAAATCGCTTACCAATACGGCATTATCGACAACCTTCTCAACCAGCAGATCTCGGGCATCCTGCTGCAGCGCGCGGCTTATGACGCCGGCCTGATCGTCGACGACTCCCTGGTCGCGGCGCGGGTCTCGAAACTGCTCGCCCCCTATGTCAGCGATACCATGACCGCCAAGGAAGCCTTCCGCCGCCTGCTGATGAGCCAGAACATGAGCGAAGCCGAATTCGCGGGCTACATGCGGAACGACCTGGCGAGCAACATCCTGCGCGCCGCGCTTTCGGGCCCGGGAAAAATCGTGAACCCGCAGGACGTCAGCGATCTTTACCAGTTCAGCAACGAGCAGCGCACCATCGACTATGTCCTCCTGCCCGATGCCAAGGTTGGCGGCGTCGCAGAGCCCGACGACGATATCCTGATGTCCTTCTACCAGGCCGGAAAGGAACGTTACGCCGTGCCGGCGCTGCGTAAAATAACCGTCGCCACCCTTTCGCGCGAGACCATCGCCGAGAAATTCGATATCGCCGAGGAAGAGCTGCGCGCTTATTACGACAGCCACACGGCCGAATTCACCGACAGCGAAAAGCGCGTGCTGCAGCAGGCCCTGCTCGACAGTGAAGAAGCCGCCCGCGATGTAGCTTCGGCCGCCGCCGAAAGCAAGGACCTGAAAAAAGCCGTCAAAAAAGCGACCGGCAACAATAAAGCCTATATCGGCGAAGAATCCTTCGCCCGAGAAGGGTTGCTCGAGGACATCGCCAAGCCGGCCTTCGATCTCGAGCCCGGTCAGGTATCCGCTCCGGTCAAAACCGGGCTTGGCTGGCATGTGTTGCTGCTCAAGGACATCAAGCCCGCAAGCCAGAAGCCATTCGACGCGGTGAGAAAGCAGATCCGGGAAGATCTGCTGCGTGACAAGCTCGACGAGCACGCCGTCACCACCGCCAACATGATCGATGACGCGCTGGCAGGGGGGGAAACGCTTGACGCCGTGAGCAAGGAGATGGGCATGACGCTTAAAAGCTACGGCCCCCTGCGCGAAGACGGCTCGACCGCGGAAAACAAGGACGGGTTCAGCGGCTTTGAAAAAGATCGTGACAGCCTGCTGCAGACGGCCTTCAGTCTGGGCGAGGGCGAAAGCTCGCCGGTGCAGGAGCTTTCAAACGGCGATTATGCAGTGGTCCGCGCCGACTCGATCAAAGAGAAAACCTATAAATCTTTCGAAGATGTGCGCGCCGACCTGGCTAAAACCTGGACGCAGGATCAGCAGAGCGTGCTCAACCGCCAGAACGCGGAAGACCTTCGCCGCGCCGTGGAAGCGGGCAAGGAGACGCTTGAAAACCCCGCCACGGCGACACTCAGCCGCAGCGGCGAAGTACCCAAACCTTTTGACGAGAATATCCGCGCAGCCGTCTTCGCCGTCGAAAAAACCGGTGTGCCGGCCGCGGTTCCGCTCGAGGGTGCGCAGATCGTGTTTGTCGTGAAAGAGATTAAGCTTCCCGATGTAGCGACGATGGACGCAAAGAAAAAAGAAGAGCTTGAACAGGGACTGAAACAAACGGGCGCGGAGGAAGTTGCCGGGCTTTACATCGAAGATCTGCGCCGTCGCCATGGCGTCAGGGTCAATCGGCCCCTGCTCGACCAGCTGTATCTGCGGACGGACGAGAACCCGGTGCGGTAATCACAGCGCTGACCGGCACCAGGGCGATGCCTTTTTCAGCGAGCGTCGGAATCCAGATCTGCAGCGCGTGCAACGTGTTGTCCTTGGGATGGCCGATGCCTACGGCATAGCCGCGCCGGCGAGCGACGTCCTCAAGCTGCGCCAGCGCCGTCTGCACGCCCGCCAGGCTTTCATCATGGTCCAGGAAAACATCGCGTACCGCGACCGGCAGCCCATAGCCCCGCGCCACCGCCGCCGCGACGCTTTGCTCAGAGGTGCGCGAGTCGACGAACAGCAGGCCGCGCCGTGCCGCGTGGGCCATGACCAGCTCCATCGCCGACAGATCCTGCGTCAGCAGGCTGCCCATATGATTGTTGAAGCCGACATAACCGGACAGGGCATCGAAGTTTTTATCCAGCATCCCGTCGATCTGCGCCTGTTTCATGCCGGAAAGCAGCGCGAGCGGCCCGGGATCGACAGTCGGGCTTTCCGCCTGCATGCCGACATGGACCATAATCTCGTGCCCCGCTTCGCGGGCGCGCACAGCCATGGTGCCGGCCCCCTGCCCGTACGCCAGAAACGCCATCGTCAACGGCGCGGGCAGGCCGAGCGCGGCCATCGACCGCCGCCGGTCGACGCCCATGTCGTCGATGATGAGCGCAATCTTGATTTTTCCCGCCGCGCCGGGCGGCATGGGCTGCGCGTTGCGCTGCCAGGCCGGAAGCGCGCCCGGGGGCGGAACCGGTGGCGCGAGCGCAACGGGGTTTGCCGGCGCGGACTCGATCACAGGGAACGGTTTTTCCTCCGGGATTTCATAGGTCTTCGCATACGTCTGTGTGCGCGCGGGCTTCTGATTTTGCGCCGCTTCCTGGCCGGCGCGATAGGCCATCGTCATGGCCGAGGTCAAAAGAAAGCACATGCCCGCGAGCAGGACGGCGTGGCGCCTGCTGAACGGCAATCCTTTGCGCTTATTGGATTTTTTCCTAGGGGACATGAGGCGATTCTTCTCCGGCACAGAAGTTTAAGGGGCGGCCCCCGTCGCCGCTAGAGATAAAACAAAAGCAAACTTATAAAAAACAAAACAGGAACAAAAGCTGGATTCGAGTCGGGAATCGGGATAGAATGTGAACAAAATAGATACGTGACGTATCATTAAATCCCTAAGGAGCCAAAACAACATGCTGACAAGAAAGCAGAAGGACCTGCTGGTTTTCATCCACGAACGCATGCAGCAAGGCGACGTCGCCCCTTCTTTCGAGGAAATGAAAGAAGCGCTGGGCCTGAAATCGAAATCGGGCATACACCGTCTTATAAATGCGCTGGTGGAACGCGGCTACCTTGAACGCCTGCCGCACCGCGCCCGCGCGCTGGAAGTAAAAAAACTGCCGGAGGGATTCCGCCCCGCCGCCAACGATGTTTCGGCGGCCGCACGCTCCACCCGCGCCATTCGCGCGGTCGAAGGCGCCCTCGCAGCGGCGCAGAATGTCATCCCCCTGCACGGCCGCATCGCCGCCGGCACGCCGATCGAGGCCATCCGCGACGACAACACCATGATCCCCGTGCCGGAAACCATGCTCAAGAACGGCGAACACTACGCCCTTACGGTCGACGGCGATTCCATGATCAAGGCCGGCATCCATGACGGCGATACGGTCGTCATCCAGACCTGCGCCACCGCGGAAAACGGCACCATCGTCGTGGCGCTGGTGGATGATTCCGAAGTGACACTCAAGCGCATCCGCCGCTCGGGCAGCAAGATCATTCTCGAGCCGGAGAACGATCAGTACGAACCCCGCGTGCTGGAGCCAGAGCGCGTGAAAGTTCAGGGCCGTCTGGTCGGCTTGATGCGGACCTATCACTGACAGTTTCAACCGTCCACGGCCTTGCGCCCCGCTCGTCCCCGACGCGGCGGATTTTGCCGTCGCCGTAAAGCGCGTGCGCGCCATGATCGCGCAAGGCGCGGTAGTCGATTTTGGCCGCCGCACGGCAGGGCGCGTCGTGGCGCAGCAGCACCTGCGCCACCACAATATCCGCCCAGGCGCATTCCGATGCCCGCGCCGCCGGATGAAAGACGAAAGACACTTTCTTCCCGCCTTCTTCATAGCGGCAACCGCCTTCGTCGCAGGCAAGCCGTTCGGGCGCTTCCCTGAACGTCCTGGGCTTTGATCCCGGGTCTGCGCCCAGCATCCGCAGCCACACTTCGGCAGCAAAGCTCTCCTGACGCCGCGTGGACAGAAGAACCTCGCCCCCGGGCAGGCGCAGCGCCACAAGCTTCGCATTGCCGCTCGCCAGGATCACGGGCGGCGGTGTCAGCAGGATCACGGCCGCACCCGCCGCCAGCGGCAGCAGGGCCGCAAGGCGGAACCATCCCCGCCAGAAACAAAGGCACAGCCCGGCAACCGCCAGCAGGATCATGGCCGCGAGCGGCCACGCCGCCGGCATGAGCACGGCATGCGGCAAGGCGGCCACGGCCGCGGAAATCCAGAGCATGACGGCGATCCCCTGCGCCATCACCCACAGCACCGGCCCGTCGAGCCCGAGCGGCATGACGATATAGGAAAGCAGCGCCGCCGGCATGATGATGAAAGCCGTCACCGGCACCGCGACCAGATTGGCCAGCAGGCCGTAAACAGCGAATTGCTGGAAGTGGTAAACGCCGAAAGGCGCCGTGGCAAACGAAGCAATCACGGTGGTCAGGCACACTCCGCCCAGATACATAAGCCCGCGCCGCCACCAGTTCGCGCGCTCGTAAAGGCGCGACCAGAAAGAGCGCGTACCCTCGTAAAAGGCCACCAGGCCGATCACCGCCGCGAATGACATCTGGAAGCTGGCACCCAGCAGAGCATCCGGCACCGCGAGCAGCACGGCCAGCGCCGCCAGCGCCACCAGGCGCAGCGAAACGGGAATGCGGTCGAGCATGATCGCTACCAGCACCAGCCCGGTCATGATGACCGAGCGCACCGTCGGCACGTTCAGCCCGATCAGGAACATATAAAGGACGATGACGGCCAGCGCCGTTGCCGCCGCGTATTTCTTAATAGGGTGGCGCAGCGCGAACGCCGGAAAACAGGCCATCAGCAGCCGCACGGTGAAGAACACAATCCCCGCCACCATGCCGATGTGAAGCCCGGAGATGGATATAATGTGCGCCAGGCCCGAGGCGCGCAGATCTTGCCAGTCCGCCTCGGAAATCGCCGCCCGCTCGCCCGTCATCAGCGCCGTGCCGATCCCCGCCTCGCGCGCCGGCATGTGCGCCCGCACCCGGTCGCCGATGTAATCGCGCAGATGTTCAAGCCGCGCCGCCGCACCACCGCCGCGCCCGTCAATGATCTCGGGCGCGGTATAGGAAAAGCCAAACGCGCCGATCTGGCGGAAGAAAGCGAAACGCTGGAAGTCGAACGCGCCCGGCGCCACCGGCGGGCGCGGCGGATTGAGATTGCCCAGGAACGCAACCCGGTCGCCCGCTCGCAGCGCGCGCGAATCCTGGCGGAACGTAACCCTGATCGTGCGCGGCGTGCTTTCTGGGGCGAAACCCTCGAGCACGAGGCCGGAAAGCAACAGGCGCATGCCGCGGCCGTCCTCCATGATGTCGATGTTGCGTACCGTGCCCTCGATGCGCAGCGGCCCCGTTTCAGAGGCCAGAACCGGGCTTGCTATCATCTGCGTGCGCAGGATGGCGCCGCTATAACCTGCCAGCCCGAAGGCGAAAGCCGCGAGCGCAAGCCACAGCCCCCAAAGCCACGGCGAAGAAAAACGCCGCCCGCGCAGCAGCCAGAGGCCGGCCCCGGTGGCCAGCAGGGTACCCGCAGGCGGCCATAAAGACGGCTCGGCCTTCTGCCCAAAATAGACCGCTATCCCTGCCGCCACACACACGGGCGCCCAGAGGAACAGGCGCTCTTTCTGCACGGCAAAAAGTTCAACCATCCGTGATTGATCCATACCTGTCCCTGTTGCGAAAATCCGTAAAATCCTTAGTATCAGGGCGGAAAGAGTACAGCAATGACCGTCATCACCCGCATCCCCCCCTCGCCCACCGGCCGCATGCATATCGGCACGGCCCGCACCGCGCTTTATAACTGGCTTTATGCGCGACGCCACAAGGGTCAGGTGCAGTTCCGCATCGAGGATACCGACCGCGAGCGTTACGATCCCGCCTTCGTCGACTCGATCATCGAGGGCCTGAAATGGCTGGAGCTAAACTGGGACGGGCCGATGCTCTCGCAATTCGAGCGCCGCGGGCGCCACGCCGAAGTGGCGCACGAACTTCTGAAACGCGGCCAGGCCTATTATTGCTACTGCTCACCCGAAGAGCTCGAAGCCATGCGGGAAAAAGCCAAGGCCGAGGGCAAGCCCACCTTTTACGACCGCCGCTGGCGCAACGCCGATCCGTCGACCGCGCCGAAGGACGTCAAGCCCGTCATCCGCATCAAGGCACCCCTGAGCGGCGAAAGCGTGGTGAAAGACCATGTGCAGGGCGAAGTGCGCGTGAATAGCGAGCAGCTCGACGATTTCATCATCCTGCGCAGCGACGGCACCCCCACTTACATGCTGGCGGTGGTGGTGGACGATCACGACATGGGCGTGACGCACGTCATTCGTGGCGACGATCACCTTAACAATACCTTCCGCCAGAACATCATTTATCACGCCATGGGCTGGGCCGTGCCGGAATACGCCCACCTGCCCCTCATCCTCGGGCCGGACGGCAGCAAGCTTTCCAAGCGTCACGGCGCGCAGAGCGTGGAAGAATACCGCGACATGGGCTACTT
The DNA here is from genome assembly GCA_964577255.1 of uncultured Pseudobdellovibrionaceae bacterium. Lineage (GTDB taxonomy): Bacteria > Pseudomonadota > Alphaproteobacteria > Micavibrionales > Micavibrionaceae > Micavibrio_C. The sequence goes on from CAZNYM010000020.1 coordinate 28,615, forward strand.
GCCCGAGGCGATGCGCAATTACCTGCTGCGCCTGGGCTGGAGCCACGGCGACGACGAGCTTATCTCCACCGCGCAGGCGATTTCCTGGTTCGATCTTGATCACGTGCAGAAATCGCCCGCGCGTTTCGACTTCGCCAAACTTGAAAGCGTGAACGCACATTATATTAAGCAGGCTGACGATGCCCGCCTGGTGGCGCTGGTCGCCCCCTTCATCGAGAAAAAAGGCCTGAAGACCGACGACACCGGCCGCGCGCGGCTGCTGGCCGGCATGGGGGAACTGAAAGCCCGGGCTAAAACTCTGCTGCAAATCGCCGAAGAGGGCGCGTTTTACTGCAAGACGGTGCCTTTCGCTTTCGACGAGAAGGCCAAAGCTGCGCTCGACCCCGTCATTCTCACGCCGCTGAAAGAAAAGCTGGCCGCCCTGCCCGCCTTCAGCGCCGCCGACATCGAAGCCGCGTGCAAGGACATAGCCGCACAAAAGGCCGAGGGCAAGCTGGGCAAGGTTGCCATGCCCCTGCGCGCCGCGCTGACCGGCACGACCGTCTCGCCCTCGATCTTTCACGCGGCGGAAATCCTGGGCCGTGAAGAAACGCTGAAAAGGCTGGCAGCGGCCTGAGCGAAGCTTCCCAATTTCTTTGTAAATCAGGCATTTTTGTGTTACGTAAACACCCGTAAGGTACGTAAGACATGCCTATAAATCTGCACAGCCCGCGCACAATCGCCGGCATCGCCATCAACGGTTCGCTTACGCTGGGCGCTCTCGCGGTGGCGATCTTTGTCGCTCAGCCCTGGGCCCTGGCCACCGCCGGCGTTTTGTCTCTGTGTGCCATGCGCGCGGCCGGAAAAAGCTCAAAGCTCGTTTTTGAAAACGACCTTGTTCCCCACGCGGACAATCACCGGCGGGCGCCACGTCTGGGCCAGACGATTACTGAGTTGTGCGCAGCCTCGGGACTAACAGATAGGAATTTTCGCATATATGATATTGCCGTCAAATACGATGCCTACAAAGAAAAGGGATTTGGCGCGAATGCCGTCAGGAACATGATCGACAGCATCCAATACGTGCCCAACGCGCTTTCATTCAATCTCGGCAAACCCGTCATTGCGATCTCCAAGCCGCTTCTTGAAATACTTGACGATGAAGAGGAAAAAGCCGTTCTGGCACATGAATTCGCCCATGCCGCCGCCAGTCATCAGCGCATAGCAGGCCTGCAGAGGGCGTTGACTAGCGTGGCAAAACTTTCAACCGCCCTGACTCTCGCAGGAACGTTGATCGCTTCAGGTCTAGGCAGTTTTGCAACCTATCTGGGTACCTGTATAGCCACCGCGGCATCCCTCTACACTTTCCACCCTCGAAAACCTCTTTTTTCCAAAGACATTCAAGGAGATCTTTCTCCGCTTGAAAAACGCGAAAAAACGCAAATCATCAAGTCCATTAACCTTGCTTCCGATTTCACAGGACTGGCGGTTGCAAGCTATGTAGCGCCGGGTTTTGTCCCCGTCTGGCTGACCGCCAAAGGTATCGGACTGAGCGCGGCTTTCGCGAGCGCGACCCTGAGCCGCTCTATGGAGTACCAGGCCGACAAGGGCGCGGCGGCTCTGGGCGGCAACCCCCTGGCTCTCATCACGTCCCTACGCAAGGTTGATTTTCTGATGCGGCATAGCATTCTTGAGGTCTTCAATGAAGAGATCCCCCCAGCGAGAGGATGGTTTAGCAGAGAACGGAAAAACCTGTTCGCCAGCCACCCGCTTATGGAGCGGCGTTTTGCACGGCTGGCGGACATAGCCCGCCGCCAGGGCTATGACGAGCGGGAGATCAAAACAGCACTCCATGGAGATCTCAAGGCACCCGCGGGCACCCGCATTTCCTACGGCGCCCTGAGGGAAATGGCGCACATGCTGTAGATCTTGGAAGATCGGCATGACCAAAGCACTTTTTCTTATGTAATCAAAATCCATTAACCTTCCGTAAGCCTTTTCCGGGCACAATGGCAGGCGTAGACTTTTCCGGTCTACCTTCTTTCAATTTTTTCCGAAGGATAAAAACCATGTCGAGCAAACCCGCCGCCAAAGCCGCTCCGAACGCTGCGCCGCAAAAAACCATGACCCTGACCGACAACGAGTCCGGGCAAAGCTGGCAGCTGCCGGTCCTGGAGGGCACGGTCGGTCCCAAGGTCGTCGACGTACGCAAGCTGTACGACGAAACCGACATGTTCACCTTCGACCCGAGCTATACCTCGACCGCCAGCTGCAAATCGCGCATCACTTATATCGACGGCGACAAGGGCCTGCTGATGCACCGCGGCTACAACATCAAGGACCTGACCGACAAAAGTTCATTCCTGGAAGTCGCCTACCTGCTTCTGAACGGCGACCTGCCGAACGACAAGCAGCTTAAGGAATTCATCTACAGCATCACGCACCACACCATGGTGCACGAACAGCTGCATTTCTTCTTCCGCGGGTTCCGCCGCGACGCGCACCCGATGGCCGTGATGTGCGGTGTGGTAGCGGCGCTGTCTGCCTTTTATCACGACTCGCTCGACATCTGGGACCCCAAGCAGCGCGAGATTTCGGCGCACCGCCTGATCGCCAAGCTGCCGACCCTGGCCGCCATGTCTTATAAATACTCGATCGGCCAGCCGTTCATGTACCCGCGCAACGATCTCAGCTTCTCGGAAAATTTCCTTTATATGTGCTTCGGCGTTCCGGCCGAACCGTACTCTGTCAACCCGGTTCTGGCGCGCGCGATGGACAAGATCTTCATCCTGCACGCCGACCACGAGCAAAACGCCTCGACCTCGACCGTGCGCATCGCCGGTTCGTCGCAGGCCAACCCGTTCGCCTGCATCGCCGCCGGCATAGCCTCGCTGTGGGGTCCCGCGCACGGCGGCGCCAACCAGGCCGTGCTTGAGATGCTCGAGCAGATCGGCCACAAGGACAACATCCCCGAATTCCTGCGCAAGGTGAAGGAAAAGCAGGACAACACGCGCCTAATGGGCTTCGGACACCGCGTGTACAAGAACCACGATCCGCGCGCTCAGGTGCTCAAGCAGTCCTGCCACGAAGTGCTGGGCGAGCTGGGGGTGAACGATCCACTGCTGGAACTGGCGATGGAGCTCGAGAAAATCGCACTCAGCGACCCGTACTTCATCGACCGCAAGCTGTTCCCCAACGTTGATTTCTACTCGGGCATCATCCTCAAGGCGATGGGTTTCCCGGTCAGCATGTTCACGGTGCTGTTCGCCGTGGCGCGCACTGTGGGCTGGATTTCGCAATGGAAAGAGATGATTGAGGAGCCGACCCTGAAAATCGGCCGCCCGCGCCAGCTTTACACCGGCCCCGCCGAGCGCCCCTATGTGGCGATCGAGGAGCGCAAATAATTTCGTGACTTTTCTTCAGGAACTTCCTGAGCCCCGGCGCAAGCCGGGGTTTTTTCTTCCTGCAGACCCAGGACAAAAGCCGCGGCCTGCTGCGCCGGGGTTCCGGCATGCTCCCCGCGCAGAAGATGATGGATCTTGCTGAAGGCCTGCTTCTGGCGCGCGCGCGCGCCGCCGTCGGTCAGCAACGGCAAAAGCGCTGCTGTCAGGTTATCCGGGGTGCAGTCCTGCTGGATCAGCTCCGGCACCACCGGCTCGTCGAGCAGGATGTTGGCAAGATGGGCGTATTTCACCCGGATGCGCGGCCGCACCAGGGCGTAAGTCAGCTTGTTCATGCGGTAACAGATGGCGTGCGGCACGCCCGCGACGGCAAGTTCAAGCCCGACCGTGCCCGATACCGCCAGCGCCGCGTCCATGGCCGCGAAAGCGTTCCATTTCTGCGCCGGATCGGTCACGACGGTAGCTGGCGCAGGCACGGCGCGCAGCAAATCCTGCACCTGCTCGGCCCGCGACGGCAAGGTCAGGGCCAAGATGTGCGCGCCCGGCAGCGCCGCGGCAGCGGCCTGCAGAGCCTGCGCCATCTGCGGCCCGGTACGGGCGATCTCACCGGCGCGGCTGCCAAACAGCGCACCGATCACAGTGCGGTCGCCCGGCACCCGGTAAGCGGCGCGCAGGGCCGAGGCGTCGGCAAGGTCCCAGCCATCCTCGAGCATGGAATGGCCGGCAAAGGTAGCCTGCATACCTGCGCGGGTGAAATAAGCGGGTTCGCATGGAAACAGGCAGATAACGCCGTCGTAAAGCCGCGCGAGCTTGGCCGCCCGCCCCGGCCGCCAGGCCCACACGGTGGGCGCGACGTAATGAAACAGGCGCGGCAGCGGCGCCTTCATCGTCCGCAGCTTTTTGACGACCCGGAAACTGAAATCGGGCGAGTCGATGGTAACGACGATGGCAGGGCTCTCATGGGCGATGGCAGCGGCAGTCTGGCCGATGCGCTTCATCAGGAGCGGCAGGCGCGGCAGCACTTCGGCCACGCCCATGACCGCCAGGTCCTCCATCGGGAACAGGCTGTCGAGCCCCTCGGCCGCCATCAGCGGCCCGCCCACACCGCGAAACTCGACATCCGGCCGCGCCTGACGCAGCGCCGCCATCAGGCGCGCACCCAGCGCATCACCAGAGGCCTCGCCCGCGGTCAGGAAAACGCGCAGCGCCTTGCGCTCAGTGGTCATTTTGAGAAGCGCCCTCGCGCCCGGCGGCGAAGACGAACATTTTGTTCTGATCGGCCAGCGCCGCAACCTCCTGCGGGTCGATTACAAGCGTACGCCCGGCCTCGATCACGATCCCGGCGAAACCCGCCGCCGCACAGAGGCGCACCGTCTCGGGCCCGATGGTCGGCAGGTCGAGATCGCGGTCCTGGCCCGGCTTGGGCATTTTTACCAGTACCGGCCCCCGGCCCTTGCGCCGGTAGCCACCGCAGCGGCGGATAAGCTCGTCAGTGCCTTCGGCGGCTTCAAGCCCCAGCACGATATCCTGCTGCATGACTAGGGCCTGGCCGACATCCCACGCGCCCACAGCGCCCAGCACGGCCATGCCCTTGTCGATGTCGAGCCAATGCCCCGGATCGGGCTTATAGCGGCCAACCGGCCCCGCCGCCACCAGGAGATCGCGCGCGAATTTCTGGATGCCGTGGATGCGAAACCCTTCCTGCTCGAGCTCGTGGCGCATGGCCTTGAGCAGTCCGTCGTCGCCCAGCGATTTCAGTGCCACGCGCGCGAAGAACCGGGCGGTACGGATGTCGGGCCTGAGTTCGGAAAGCAACGGCCGGCGCATGGCGCCGATGATGACGATGTCGCGGATGCCGTGCGCCTTGAGAGTGTCGATGATAGTGCCGGCGGCGCCGATGCGGGTGTTGATGTATTCGCGGCCCTCATATAGCGC
>CAZNYM010000021.1:0-31342 GCA_964577255.1 uncultured Pseudobdellovibrionaceae bacterium
GTCAGCGGATCGGCCGGGCCCATCGCGTCGAAAAACTCGATCAGCTGCTTACGGGCGCGGCCTTCCTCCCATTCGCGGTTGCGGCGCAGGCTTTCGATCAGCGTGTCGATGGCCTCCGCGCGCGCGCCGGCGGCGAACAGGCCCTTCGCCAGCTCCAGGCGCGCTTCCTGGTCGTCCGGGCGGGCAGCGACGGCGTCCTGCAGCTTTTTAAGCGCGCCCCTGGCGGGGCTGTTGCGCGCGAGATCAAGGGCGGTGCGCGCGGCCGCGAACTGGGCGTCCTTGCCGATTGCCTCGGGCGCGGTGTCAATCAGATGCTGCGCCTCGTCAAGCGCCCCTGCCGCAATCACCGTGCGCACGAGGCCTGTGTAGGCGGCCGCGTTGTTTTCATCCTGCGAGAGGATCAGCGCGTAAATCTCCTGCGCGCCGGCGACATCGTTTTGCGCCAGCAGCGCGGCAGCGTGCTTGAGCGCCGCCGGGACGTCGAGCGCCTGCTCGGCACCGGGCGCGCCTTTTTGCGCCAGCTTTATCAGCTGATCAATAAACATCTTCACTTCGCTCGCGGGCCGCGCGCCGGCGAACGCCGTGACGGGCTGGCCCTTGAAGAAAGCGAACACGGTAGGCACGGATTGCACCCGCAGCGCCTGCGCCAGTTCCGGGTTCTCGTCGATATTCACCTTGGCGAGTTTTATTTTTCCGCCGGCTTCGGTCACGGCCGCTTCCAGCACAGGACCCAGCTGCTTGCACGGGCCGCACCACGGCGCCCAGAAATCGACCAGCACGGGCACATCCATCGAGCCGTGCATGACACGGGCTTCGAAATCGGTGGCGCCGACATCAAAAATATTTCCGGTTGCAGGCGTCGCGGCGGCTGCGGGTTTCTTCGGGCCCAGTCCTAGCAGCATGATCTTATCCTTGTTCTTTCTCATCCGGCGCGGCCGGAGTTAAATCGACGATCTCCGGCGCGTGGCCGGTATGACCGATAAACCGGAGCAGGTCGGCGGGGCTCAGGCCCACCGTCATCCGGTTATCGAGCGGGTGATAATTGACGATATCGTGTCTCATCATGGCGGCGTCAAGCACCACCCGCACCGCCCTTTCTTTATCATTGATCAGGCAGAAGGGGCAAACAGAGCCGGGGCGGATCCCCAGCACTTTCCAGAGCCGCTCCGGTGACCCGAAGGACAGCCGCCCGGCCCCCAGCAGCGCCGCCAGTTTTTTGAGGTCGAGCAGGGTCTCGTTCTGCGCTACCACCAGCAGCATGTTTTCCTTCTTGTCGCGCAGGAACAGGTTGCGGCAATGGGCGCCGGGGATGGCGCGCTCGATTCCCGCGCTTTCGGCCACGGTGAACACCGCCGGGTGGCGGTGCAGGGTATAGGGGATGCCCAGGCCGGACAGCACGGAAAACAGGGCTTCCGGGCTGGTCGGCAGGGGGTTTTCCCCGGAATCCGCCGCGGCGGTGCCTTGATCTAACATATTGTTTTTAAACAAATTTATACATTTGTGGCTGGGATAGCCCTGTTTCAGACCCAAAATCCCCAAAAAACGGCCGGAAATCAACCAATTCGTAACATCTGCCGGCTTAGAATATATGTCAAGTGTGAGGGAAATACGCATGGGATTCGAAAACAAGCAAGAGGTCGATCTGACCGGCTATACGCCCCTGGCACCCCTGCAGGGCGCCGGTGCGGCGCGCGGCAGCGTGGTCAGCCTGCTCGCCGATCAGGGCTTCGAACAAGCCCGGACAGCCATCGACAACAAGGGTCCGGAGAGCAAAAGCGACATCGGCTCCCTGGTCAAACCGACTGCCCCCAAAACGGGCCCCGGGGGGATGACTTAATCCATGAATATCGAACTGGGAAAACTGGGGGACGGCAGCCTTGTCATCATCAGTGACAGCCCCTTCCCGCACGACATCCGCCGGGTCGAATATTACCGCGACCAGCGCTTGATGATGATCGTGTACAACGCCGCCGATCACGAGGGCGACCTGATGCATTACGAACTGCCCGACGTGGCGCATGACGCCGTCGACACCAGCCCGATGGTGATGGTGATCGATCACGGCCCCAACAAAAAGCTGTACGGTTACGACGTGCCGCTGGTGCAGGTCGGCGTTTAGCCCGCCGGAATTTTTCCGCTTTTAACGATGTGATCCCAGGCAAGGGCGAAGACCTCGTCCGGCCCGCGCGCGCTTGTATCGATCACAAGCGCATCGGCGGCGGCCTTCATCGGCGCATCCGCCCGCCCGCCGTCGCGCGCATCGCGCACGCGCATGTCCTCGATCACGGTTTCAAGATTGATATTCTCACCGCGTGCCTGCAACTCGCTGTGGCGGCGCTGCGCGCGGACCAACGGGTCGGCGTCGACGAAGAATTTCACCGGCGCTGCCGGGCAGATGACGGTGCCGATATCGCGCCCGTCGAGCACGGCGCCTTTGGCACCGCCGGGAGGGTTGAACGCGAAGCCGCGCTGCAGGTCGACAAGGGCACGGCGCACCGCCGGGACCGCGCCCGTGACCGAGGCCATGCGCCCGGCGTCGGCGCTGCGCAGGCCAGGGTCGTCAAGCCGCAGCAGGCTATGATCGCGTTCCAGGGCCTGCGCGCAGGAGGCAGCCAGTGCCGCATCGGTTTCCGGCAGGTTTTTTTCCCGCGCCGCCGCCAGGGTCAGGAGGCCGGTGCGGCGGTACAAAAGGCCAGTGTCGAGATAGGCATAGGCCAGTTTTTCCGCGAGCTTTCGGGCCAGCGTACCCTTGCCGCTGGCGGCCGTTCCGTCGATGGCAATCACGGGTTTTTCCATGGGCTTTGTTATAGCGCGCCCCGGGGAAAGATAAAGGGGGCATAGGCCCCTTTATCTTTCCCCTGGACGACAATTTGACAGCGCTGCCCGCAAGGGCTTAATAGAGGGAAGAACAAGAAAGACGCGGGGAGCCATGAAGTTCATCACCAGCACCGTGAACAGCTATTTCGACAGCGCCGAAGAGGTGGAAAGAGGCGGCATTGCCCGCCTCAACCAGACCTGCGTGGCGCGGGAGATGCCTGATGGAACGTGGCAGGTGCGCATCGAGGATCATCACCCTATGGCGCCCGAGGGCGAAACGCTGGTGTCGATGGGTCTGGAAAAACTCGTGATTCCGCTCCTGACGGCGTTGCCCATGGTGCCGCAAGCCCGCGACCGGGAAGGCCTGAATTTCAAGCAGGCCTTTGACATGGCGCGCGCGCACGAGGAAAATCCCCTGCCGCAGTATGCGGACGGAAAAAGGCTTTTTCTGCGCCAGATCCGCAAACCCGAGGATGATTGCACCCACTGGCGCCGTCATTGGCAGCCGGATTAGACGGAGAGGTTTTTTTACCATGTTCAGCCGCTATCTTGCCGACCTTTTCGCCCGAATTCAGAGAGAAGACACGCCGCTTCCCCAGGAGAGGCGCAGCCTGATCAACGAATACCACATATTGTGGTGCAACGGCCGGAGAACGCCGTGCTTTTCCGACCAGCTGGTCGCGCGGGAAATCCGGCCCGATGCCTGGGAGCTGATGCTCAAGATTCGTTATTACCGCTTCGGAGATGCGCGCGGCGACGGCGCCGTGATCGATAAAACCGGCGCACGGCTCATGCTGCTCGATCAGGTCCTGGATGGCGTCGAAGCAGTTGAGGAGCGTTTCAGCCGTTTCGTGCAGGAGCCGGATCAGTATGAAATACCGCCGTCGGATTATCCGCTCTGGAGCCGTCCGGCCTGTCAGCAGCTTTTCCTGCGTCAGTACGAAGAAACGAAGCTGTTCAGAGACCATCTTCCGCCGCCCTTGCCGCTGGCGGCCATGACGCCCGCGCAGTTCATGGACGCCCAGTTTCAAGCCGATCTCAGTAAGAAAGAAAACAGATGCCCGCGCTAATAGGCCTTTGTGCTGCGATTCATACTCATTTCAGGAAGGCCGCGCAGAACAGCCGCGAGGAGCGCAATGCCGGCTGTGGTGCGCGTTCGCTTTCTTCCGGACTGAACTGCTATTTCATCGACATGCTGGGCCGGGGCGAAAAATTCGTGCCTTTAAAATCGGAACAGCTGCAGGCCAGCAGACTGCCGGGCGGGTTGTGGGCGGTGAAAAAAGTGACGACCGATCACCTGCCGTCTCCGCAGGTCAGGACGGGACAGGTGTGTTTCCACAGAGGTTCGTTTATGGGCGGGACGCCAGAACTTCATGAGAAGAAGACCGCGATCGGAAGCGGCATGACCCTGAACGCGGTGCTGGCGCTTTTCGATGATTTTGAAGGCAACCCGCCTCAATATGTTTCAAGCGATGAAAAATCGCCCATCGTCCTGAAACAGACGCCGCGCATCGCCCCGCTTAAGGATTTCAGGCGCGAACCCTCGTAACCGTAGTCAGCCGGGGCCGATTTTCGCACCCGCGCCGTTCATAAGCATGACAAAATCGGGGAAACTGGTTTTGATAGGCGCGCTATCATCGATTTGTATCGGCTCATCAGCGGCCAGTCCCAGCACCAGGAAGCTCATGGCGATGCGGTGATCGAGCGCGGTCTTGATCAGCGCACCGCCGCGCGGCGGCTTGCCCGTGCCGTGAATCGTGAGGGAATCTTCACCCATCTCGAGCTTCACGCCGCAGGCGCTCAAACCATCGGCCATCATTGTCAACCGGTCGCTTTCCTTGACCCGCAGCTCGGCGAGGTTGCTCATGCGCGTGGTGCCTTGCGCGCAGGCAGCGGCGACGGCCAGGACGGGAAACTCGTCGATCATGCTGGGCACACGTTCGGGCGGCACATCGATGCCGCGCAGCGCTCCTCCGCCCGTGACAGTGATGTCGCATACCGGCTCGCCCGCCACGTTCTGGATCTTGCCGAAGGAGATATCCGCGCCCATGTCGCGCAGGGTTTTATAAAGGCCGATGCGGCGGTCGTTGACGCAGACATCGATGATTTTGATGCACGCGCCCGGAACCAGCAGCGCCGCCACAGCGGGAAAGCCGGCCGAGCTGGGGTCGGCGGGCACGTCGATGGCGCAGCCCTGTAATTGATGGCCGCCCGTGACCGTGATGGCCCTGGCGCCGTCGGGCAAGGTTTCGATCCGCACCGGCACGCCGAAATGGCGCAGCATGTTTTCGCTGTGGTCGCGGGTGGGGATAGATTCGATCACGGTGGTTTCGCCCTGCGCGTTCAGGCCCGCGAGCAGCACGGCGGATTTCACCTGGGCCGAGGCTACAGGCAGACGGTATTCGATGCCGGCCGCACCCGCCTTGCCGTGCAGGGTCAAGGGCAGGCGCCCGCCCTCTGCCGTGTCGAATGTTGCGCCGAATTGCGACAGCGGGTCGATCACGCGTTTCATCGGCCTTTTGACCAGGGAGGCGTCGCCAGTGAAGGACGCATCGAGCGCGTGTGTGGCGCACAGACCCATCAGGAGGCGTGTGGAGGTGCCGCTGTTGCCCATGTCGAGCACGCTGGCAGGCTGGCGCAGATCGCCGACCCCCACGCCGAACACGCGCCACAGGCCGTCGCTGCCGCGCTCGATTTTCGCGCCCAAGGCGCGCATGGCGGCGGCGGTGTTCATGACATCCTCGCCCTCGAGCAGGCCTGCGATCATCGTTTCCTCGCGCGCCAGCGCCCCGAACATCAGGGCGCGGTGCGAAATCGATTTGTCGCCCGGAATCTTCAGCGTGCCGGAAAAGCCGGATGCCTTGCGCGAGATCAGGGGCAGGGGGGTGGATGGCGTGCTCATAGCCCGGGTTTTACCGGGTTTGGCGGGGTTTTACAAATGGGAAGATTTACTTGTCGAAGCGGGCGATGTTGCCGTCATAGCTCTTGATGAATTCGTTGAATTTCTCAAGCGGCACGGGGCGGGAGTAGCGGTAGCCCTGAACCTCGTCGCAGCCCTCGGCCTTGAGGAAATCCTCGTGCTCGCGGGTTTCGACGCCCTCGGCGATGACCTTAAGGCTGAGCGAGTGCCCCAGGCGCACGATGGTGCGGGCGATGGCGGCGTCGTCGGGGTTGTTGAGAGCGTTGCGGATGAAGGACTGGTCGATCTTGAGGCGGTCGATCGGGAACTGGCGCAGGTAGGAGAGGGACGAATAGCCGGTGCCGAAGTCGTCAATCGCGAGCTCCACGCCCAGATTGTGCAGGCGCTGAAGCGTGTCGATGGTGTGGGTGATGTCTTCCATGAACACGCTTTCAGTCACCTCAAGCTCGAGCAGGTGCGGCGGCAGGCCGGTTTCAGCCAGGGTCCGCTCGGTGAAACCGACGAGATCGCTTTGATAGAACTGTGCGCCTGAGACGTTGACGGCGATGCGGATGTGATGGCCGGCCTTGTGCCAGGCGGCCGCGGCTTCGCAACCCGTGCGCATGACCATCTCGCCGATCGGGACGATCAGGCCGGATTGCTCGGCGATGGGGATGAATTCGACCGGGGGAATGAAGGCGCCGCCTTCCTTGCTGCTGTTGGGTTTCCACCAACGGATCAGCGCTTCGGCGCCGATCACCTTGCCGGTGCTTAGCTCCAGCTGCGGCTGGAAGTGCAGGGAAAGCTGTTTTTTCTCGAGCGCGTCGCGCAGGTCGCGCAGCATCTGGAAGCGCAGTTGCACGGCACGGTCGAAATCCTCGGAATATTCCTTGATCGTGTCGCGGCCTTCTTCCTTGGCGCGGTTGAGCGCGATGTCGGCGTTTTTCAGAACCTGGTCGGGATCGATGCCGTCGTCGGGGTAAGTCGAGACCCCTACAGAGGAGCGGATCTGGAAGTTTTCATTGAAGACCTTGAACGGTTCGCCGCGGATGATGCCGATCACGCGCTCGGCGATGTCGCGGCCGCTGCTGGCGGTGCCGGTCAGCGGCATGGTGACGGCGAACTCGTCCTCGCCCGAGCGGGCGACGACGGCGGATTCGGGCATGGAAGCGCGCAGGCGCTTGCCGACCGCGCGCAGGATCGCATCGCCCACGTTGTGGCCCATCGAATCGTTGATGTCCTTGAAGTGATCGAGATCCATGGTGATGACGGTGAAACGCTGGTTGTTGTCGGCTTCCTGCGCCTTGGCCATTTCGTTAAGCTTCTGCAGGAACAGCGTGCGGTTGGGCAGGCCGGTGAGAGTGTCGTAATAAGCGAGCTTGTGGATTTGATCCTCGGCCGCGCTCTTGATCTGCTTGAGGTTGCGGGCGTTCTGGCGGATCAGCGTCAGCGCCATTTCGATGGCGCCGCCGATTTCGTCATTGGGCTCGAAGGGGGAATCCTCGGTGCGGGGATTCTCGGGGTTCTCGGCGGCGCGGCGCAGATTGTCGCGCAGGAACAGGATCGGCTCAAGCAGCCAGTGCCCCAGCGCCATCATAAGAACAGTGGTGACGAAGGCCGACATCAGCAGCATGACGAGGATGGTCTGGCTGACATGGTTCATCACCTGCGCCTGGACATGGCTTGAATCGATGCGGGCCACGATCATGTAGGGGCGGCCGAGCGCCGAAGGACGCAGGACGACTTCGTAAGCCATGCCGTCGGTGCTGTGGTAGGAGGCGGCGCTCGCGGGGTTGCGGTTCACGAGGCTGATGGCCAGCGGCTCGCCGAACGTCTTCAGCAGCATCAGGTCGGCGGTGTAGATCGCCAGGCCGTTCAGCTTGGTGGTGGTGATGAGGCGATTGCCCTGCTCGTCGCTGATGGGCGATTTGAGAAGGTCGGTGATGCCCTGTTCCAGCATCGGCACGATGGCGGACCGCGCCGTTTCCGTGAGTTCGTTCAGACGCTCCTGACGGTAGGAATTGATGGTCATGCTCAGGATGCTGACCTGCACCGTCAGGATGGTCAAGAACACCACCATGGTGATGCGCCAGCTCAAGCGGCTCTTCCAGATCGGCACCGAAGACGATGTCAGCCGGCGCCCGAGCGAACGGGTAGCGCTCCGGGTTTCTGTATTGCCAGCCTCTTTTGTCATGTCGTTTGCTGTTACACGCACGTTGAATCACTACCAAAAGATGTCAAAGGAATCCCTTCGGTACACGAAGAAGAATAAGCAAAGATGAATCCGGACGCTCCCCCTTTTCCATCCTACGCCAGAAGTCATTAACAACACTTTAGCGGCAGCGCAAAAACGGGTGGGTGACGGGCGTTAACCCTTTGAAAAAGCTTTTATTTTCGATATATACAAAAAAGCTAAAATACAAGCGACCAGGGAGGGGCGCGCTTGTGGAAAACAGGGGTTTCGGCGGGGAAAAATCAGGCCGTGCGCGCGAGCGCCGCCGGAGCCTTCTGCGCCCCGGGGCCGAGCACCTCGCGGAAGCGCACTGGTTGTCCCGCCGGCAGGCCGGCAAGCTCGCCGTCGCGCATCACGGCGTGCCCGCGCACGATGGTGGCCAGGGGCCAGCCGGTGACGGTCATGCCGTCGAAGGGGGTCCAGGGCGATTTGCTTTTTTGCTGGGCGTTGGTGATGGTCTTGCGCGCCTTGAGGTCGACGATGGTGAAATCGGCGTCGTAACCGGGGCTGATCCGGCCCTTGTTGGCGATCTGGTGCACGCGCGCGGGGCCGGCACTGGTGAGGTCGACGAAACGCTCGAGGCTCAGGCGGCCCTCGTGGACATGATTGAGCATGATCGGCACCATCGTCTGCACGCCCGGCGTGCCGCTCGGGCTCGCCGGATATTCCTTGGCCTTTTCCTCAAGCGTGTGCGGCGCGTGGTCGGAGCCGAGGATGTCGACCAGGCCGTTGCGCACGGCTTGCCACAAGGCGTCCTGATGGTGCTTTTCGCGGATCGGCGGGTTCTGCTGGGCCTTCGATCCGAATTTTTGATAGCAATCGGGCGCGAACAGCGTCAGGTGGTTGGGCAGCACTTCGATGGTGGCGATGTCACGATTCTGCGCCAGCAATTCCATCTCCTCGCGCGTGGTGATGTGCAGCACATGCACGCGCCGCCCGCATTTGCGCGCCAGGCGCAGCAGGCGGGAAGTGGCACTGAGGCAGGATTCAGCCGAGCGCCAGACCGGGTGCAGTGTGACGTCGTGTGAATCGCCCAGGATGGTTTTCTTGTTGGCGTTCATCATCATTTCGTCTTCGGCGTGCACGGCGACCACGCGCTTGCCGTTGCGCAGCACGGCTTCGACTTCCTCGTCGGTGGCGGAGAGCAAATCGCCCGTGCTCGAACCCATGAAAATCTTGATTCCACAGACGCCGGGCAGGTTTTCCCATTCGCCCAGCATGGAGGCGTTGTTCTTGGTCCCGCCGAAATAAAAGGCGTAATCGACGTACGAATTTTCCGCCGCGATATTCATCTTGCGGGCGAATTCCTCGGGCGTGGTGGTCAGCGGATTGGTGTTCGGCATTTCAAAGAACGCCGTGACACCGCCCGCGGCGGCGGCCATCGAGCCGTGCTCGATATCTTCTTTATGAGTGAGGCCCGGCTCGCGGAAATGCACCTGGGTGTCGATCACGCCCGGCAGGACGTGCAGGCCACGGCAGGGGATGGTTTCCCGTGCCTGTGCTTCCGACAGGTCGCCCAGGGCGGCGATGCGCCCCTCCCGCACGCCGATATCGGCGATCGTCGTCAGGCCGGGAAGGAGGGCGGTACCGCCCTTGAGCAGCAGATCGAAAGTTTCAGGCACGGGATATTCCTTCCTTATTCGGGTTTGTATTTCACGCTGCAGCCATAAGGTTGCGTGGCGGCGGTTTCGACCGGCTTGCCGGCGGCAACGGCGTCAAGTGCGGCCGTCACGTAGTTGGTGGCGGTGGCGATGCCGTCCTGGCGCGGGCTCGGGTCGCTGTCGATCGCGCCCGCGTAGACCAGCACGCCCTGCGGATCAATTACGAACATGTGCGGCGTGGTTTTGGCTTCGTAGAGATGGCCGATTTCACCCGAAGCGTCGATGATGCGCGCGGTCGCCTTCGCACCCTGCTCGGCGATCACTTTGTTGGTTTCTTCGGCATTGTTGTGGCCTTCCATGCCCTCGGCTGAGGAATTGATGCTGAGCCAGATCACACCCTTGCCGGTCGCGTCTTCCTGCAGTTTCTGCATGTTTTTGGAGTCGTAATGCTTGATCACGAACGGGCATTGCGGGTTGGTCCATTCCAGAACCACGGTCTTGCCCTTGTAATCGGAAAGCTTGACGGCGTTGCCGTTACTGTCGGTGCCGGTGAAATCGGGGGCGGGCTGGCCGATCGCGGGGGCGGCCAGGGCCGGCGCCGCGAGAGACAGAAGGGCGAGGCCCGTCAGCACGAGGGTTTTGAAGTTCTTCATAAGTACTCACCCCTTGGGGGTTGGATAACTAAGGTTTTAATACCCCAGCTTCTCCCTGACAAGAGCGGGGGTCAGAAGCTGCGGCAGGACTACGGGCGCTGGGCGCTGCCCCGTGGCCGCGTCGCGGGCGCCGTGAAAGACGTAGAGCGGCACGCCGTTACGTCCATAGCCGTCGAGATAGGCGGTGATGGCGGCATCGCGATTGGTCCAATCGCCCCGGACCAGACTTATATTATGCTGCGCGAACAGGGCTTTGGTCGCGGGTACGTCGAGCGCTGCCTTTTCGTTGATCTTGCAGGTGATGCACCAGGCCGCCGTCATGTTGACGAATATGGGGTTATCACCGCGCAGCAATTCGTCAAGCGCGGCCGGGGTGTAAGAGATGACGCTTTCGTCCGCGGGGGCGGCTGAGGGGAGCGCGTGCGGGCGTTTAATTTCGGCAAGCGGCGCCGCCAGCATCAACAGCACGAGCGGCATGAGGAAGAAGGTGACGATGGCGCGGGCGAACCCCTGCGCCGGGCGGCGCGGCCAGGCCCACAGGCCGAAACCCAGGCCGATCAGGCCCGTGAGCGCTCCCGCGAGACCGAGCGTGCTGGTCTGCTGCGCGAACACCCATACCAGCCAGGCGACGGAGCCGAACAGGGGGAAAGCCAGGAACTGCTTGAAGGTGTTCATCCATGCGCCGGGTTTAGGCAGAAGCTTGCGCAGCGGCGGCACGATCGTGAGCAGCAGATATGGAAGCGCAAGACCGAAACCAAGCGCCATGAACACGGCGAACGCCATCGGCGCCGATTGCGTGAGGGCGTAGCCAAGCGCCGCCCCCATGAACGGCGCGGTGCAGGGCGTGGCGACCAGCACCGCCAGCACGCCGGTGAAGAAATCGCCCGCATGGCCGCCGCGCGCGGCAAGATGTGCGCCCGCATTCGCCAGACCTCCACCGAACGCAAACACGCCGGCAAGGTTGAGCCCAAGCGCGAAGAGCAGAAGCGCCAGCGCATACACCACCGCCGGATTTTGCAGCTGGAACCCCCAGCCGATCTCCGCGCCGCCGGCCTTGAGGCCCATCAGCAGCCCGCCTAGCAGGGCAAAGCTCGTCAGCACGCCCGCAGTGTAGATGACACCATGAAGGGCCGCGTGCGATTGTTCGCGCGCGCTCATGCTTGAAAGGTGCAATGCCTTGAGGGAGAGCACTGGGAACACGCACGGCATCAGGTTGAGAACCAGCCCGCCCAGGAGCGCGAACAAAAGCGCGGCGACGAAGGTAAGGGGCGCGGGCGCAGTAGCGCGGGTTTCACCGCCAGGGATCACCGGTTCTGCGGCAGCGTCCGTCGCGGCAGGCGCCGGCGTTGGTGCCGGTTTTTCCTGCAGAGCGGCGCGCGCTTTTTTGATCGCCTGGTAATTGAGCCAGGCCGGATCGGGTGCGGCGGTCAGATCGAGCGCCATGCGGTGGCCGTTTGCATCCCTGTAGACCATAAGGGCGCGGATCTCCTTTAATTCCTCGAGCGGCCGGTCGCCGCGCCATTGCGTCATGCGCAGATAGCGGCCGCGATTGGCGGAATATTCTTTCATGACCGTGACGGTGGGAGCGGTATTCTCCACCACGCCCCACTCATAAGGGATCAGGTTTATTCCAGTGACGGCGATGCGCGGCGGAAAGATGCCGGGCAGGACGAAATCGAGGTCGAGCACGAAAAAATCGCCGCGCGTGTGATAGCGCGCGGTCCAGTCGATCTTTTCGGGCAGGGCGTTCATCGCTTCGTCGATATAGGCGGTGTTGTCGGAGGCCTGGCCGTCATTGAGCGTGATGCTGTGCGTGCTGGTTTCGGGGATGCAGATGTCGCTGCAGACAAGAAGATCGACCTGGGCCTCGAGCGTCAGCGGCCCGGCGGGCAGGGTGTCGGGCAGCACCAGCTGCTGCAGCAGGGTGACTTTTTTCTCGTAGCCGTAATTGACGATGCCGGCGACATTGATCTCAAGCGGCACGGGCCACAGCGTTTCGGCGATGGCGGCGCCTTCCGGCAGCTTCCATTTGATGATCGGCGCGATGCCAGAATCGCCGGGATTGGTCCAGTAGCTGTGCCAGCCGTCATCGATGGTCTGTTCGATGGCGATGAGGATCATGTCGTTGCCTTCGACGGTGGTGCGCTCGGGCACCAGCCGCACCTGGACATGATTCTTCTGCGCGGTCTGCGGCGCGGTGTCCTGCGCCCGCGCCAAGCCGGGACACGACAGGATCAGCGTCAGGATCAGACCGAAAAGGGTGGCTCGCTTTTTCATGGTGGGAGTAATGTATAGTGCTCAAGACCTTTAAAAAACCCCGGAAAGGCGAAAGCTCAGACGCAAAACTTGACATATTGTTGTATTTTACGCTACATCGCTCCCGAAAAAGGAGAATAGCGTGACTGAACAAGTGAGAGACATATACAGCACAAGCCACATGGCGTTTCTTGTTGCTTCTAAAAAAGAAGGAATTCGCGCCATTGTGATTTGTGAAGACGCAGTAAGCTGGCAAGCCTGCTTAAAAAGTCTTGCAACGGTTTTTTCAGGCCTTAGGACGGGATGCCCTGAAAGTCATGGCCCTGACATGAATCTCGCTTTCAAGTTTATGCAAGAAGACGCTAGAAAAGACGAACCTAAAGGGTTTGGATATATAGGGTTTCCCAGTGCTGTCTATGCCACTGATCTCTTCAAGGTCGCCAGCAGAGAGTGTCCTGCCGCGCGCCTCAGTGTCTATGAGGTAAATCCGGACGATTGTTTTGTTCCCTTCAGGCTCCTGAAACCGCTTACCTGCAATCCTTCTTAACCCTCTTGTCCGTGTCCTTTGGCTGTGCTGCAATGGCCGCCATGACCGGAAAACCCGCCGCCAAAACATCTTCCCCCGCCGACAAGCCCCTGTGGACGCCCGATCCCGACCAGATCAGGAAGCTGCAGATCGCGGGCTTTATGAAGGAAGCGGGCGGAAATTTTGCCACGTATGACGGGCTGTGGCGCTGGTCGGTCGAGAATCCGGAAAAATTCTGGAGCCTGCTGTGGGATTTCTGCGGCGTGATCGGCGACAAGGGCAAAGAGGTGCTGGCCGACGGCGGCAAGATGCCGGGCGCGCGATTTTTCCCGCAGGCGAAGATCAATTACGCCGAAAACCTGCTGCGCCGGGATGACGGCGGCACCGCGATAATCTTCCGCGACGAGCGGGGGGAGGAGCGTTCGCTGACCTTCCGCGACCTGCAGCAGCAGGTCAGCCGCCTGGCTCAGGCGTTCAAGAAAGCGGGGCTCAAACCCGGCGACCGCGTGGCGGGCTGCATGCCCAACATGCCGGAAACGATCATCGCCATGCTGGCCACTGCCAGTCTGGGCGCGGTGTGGGCTTCGGCCTCGCCCGATTTCGGCACGCAGGGGCTGGTCGACCGCTTCGGCCAGATTGCGCCGAAGATATTCATCAGCGTCGACGGTTACCTGTACAACGGCAAAACCATCGACTGCCTGGAAAAGGTGAAGGCGGTGCAGCCGCAACTGCCGGGCCTGGCGCAGACCATCATCGTGCCCTTCGCCGCGGACAAGCTCGATCTCGGGGGCCTCAAAAACGCGCAGACGATCGGCGACTTCATGGCGCCGTTCAAGCCGCGCGCTGCGGCGTTCACCCGGGTGGAATTCAACCATCCGCTCTTCATCATGTTTTCAAGCGGCACGACGGGCATCCCGAAATGCATCGTCCACGGCCATGGCGGCACGCTGCTGCAGCACCTGAAGGAACACCGCCTGCAATGCGACATCCGCCGCGACGACCGGGTTTTTTACTTCACCACCTGCGGCTGGATGATGTGGAACTGGTTGGTCAGCGTGCTGGCGAGCGAGGCGACGCTGCTGCTTTACGACGGTTCGCCATTCCATCCTTCGGGCCGCGTGCTGTGGGATTTCACCGCGCGCCACCGCTGCACGCTGTTCGGCACGGCGGCTAAATATATCGACGCGCTCAAGGCGAACGACATCCGCCCCATGGATCATTACGACCTCTCGGCGCTGCGCACCATCACCTCGACCGGTTCGCCGCTGGTGCATGAAAGTTTCGATTTCGTCTATGACGCGATCAAGAAAGATGTGCATCTGGCCTCGATCTCGGGCGGGACCGACATCGTGTCGTGCTTCGTGCTGGGCAATCCGCTCTCGCCCGTGTGGCGCGGCGAGATCCAGGGGCCGGGCCTGGGCATGGCGGTCGACGTGTTCGACGACGCGGGCAAGCCCTTGCCGCCCGGCGCCGGTTCGGGCGAGCTTGTCTGCACCAAGCCCTTTCCCTGCATGCCGGTCGGGTTTTGGAACGACGAGGGCGGGAAGAAATACAAGGCCGCGTATTTCGAGCGCTTCGACAACATCTGGTGCCACGGCGACTGGATCGAGCGCACGGCGCACGGCGGCCTGATCATCCACGGCCGCTCGGACGCCACGCTCAACCCCGGCGGCGTGCGCATCGGCACGGCCGAGATCTACCGCCAGGTCGAGCAGGTGCCGGAAATTTTCGAATCCATCGCCGTCGGCCAGGATTTCGACAACGACGTGCGCGTGATTTTATTCGTGCGCATGAAGCCAAGCTTCACGCTTAATGACGAGATCCGCGATAGAATTAAAAAGCAGATCCGCACCGGCGCCTCGCCGCGCCACGTGCCGGCGAAGATCATTGGGGTTGCGGACATTCCCCGCACCAAATCGAACAAGATCACGGAACTGGCGGTGCGCGACATCATCCACGGCCGCCCGGTGAAGAACGTCGAGGCGCTGGCCAACCCCGAGGCGCTGGCGCTTTATAAGGATCTGGCGGAATTGAAGTCGTAATGCTTGAACTGTAAGGACGAAAAACACAGGCCCGTGAAACGGGGTTTTTTCTTATCAATGCGATTCTTCCTAGAGCGGCGACGGGAACGACGATCTAACGATAGTACCATAGTGCTCTTCGGGAACTCTACCATAGCGCTCTTCGTGAGCTTTTCTAACGCGATTCTTTTCATCCGGCGTCAAATTTTCATTTACCTGCAAAGAATATGCGACGTTGGCTTTTTTCCCGTCAGAATATTTGAAATAAACCATTTTATCTTCGGGGATGCTGGCAACGTGAGACAAGCCAGGCCGGTTATCGTTTTTAGGTTTCGGGGTACCGTCGACCTCAAAGCCAACAAACTCATCCGTCATGCAGGTATCGTACCTATAAACCTTGCCGTCGCGCGCATCGCAAACAATGCAGGGGAGAGATTCAGGTCTCGTATCGGAGCTATATTGATCTGCAGATTTCCTCAAAACTTCAAACAAGTGAAAATTGGCCATGGCAAGGCTCCCCTGTTCCTTTGGTTCACAAACGCAAGCTCAGGTTAGCAATGGGGATCATGTTTTTCCAGAAAAAACAGGAACCCCTTGACTTTGTTGCAATTTTTATGTCAAAAATAAAGCTGTTTGATATCAAAGCCCTGAGCCGCCTTTATGCCCGATAAACTCAACCTGCGCCGCGTCATCAAAACTCTGTCGCACAATCCGGGGGCGGAGGTGCTGCGCTATGGCCGGTTGAAGGCCGATGTGATCGCCCTGAGCCAGGGCGAGGGCGACGCGCCCACCCCCGACTTCATTATAAAGGCAACGGAGAAAGCGCTCGAAGCAGGCAAAACATTTTACGGCCCGGTGCTGGGACACGAGGAGCTGCGGCAGGAGATCGCAAGCTATTACGACCGCCTGTACGGCGTGGCTCTGCCCTCGCACCGCGTGTTCGTGACCGGTTCGGGCACCACGGCCATGCATCTGGCGCTGACCTCTCTTCTGGATGAGGGCGACGAGGCGGTGGCGATCACGCCGATCTGGAAGAACCTGCTGGGCGCGGTCGAGCTGGCCGGCGCGCGCACGCTCGAGGTGGCGCTTGATAAGATCGCGGGCGGCTGGAAGCTCGATCTTGAAAAACTGTTCTCGGCCTGCACCGCGCGCACCAAGGTGATCCTGGTCACCACGCCCTCGAACCCGACGGGCTGGGTGATGAGCCGCGCCGAGATGCGCGCCGTGCTCGATTTCGCCCGCGACCGCGACATCTGGGTGCTGTCCGACGAAGTCTATGGCCGCCTGACCTTTGATGAGACGCACGCGCCCAGCTTCCTTGATGTGGCGGAACCGACCGACAGGCTTTACATCGTTAACAGCTTCTCCAAAAGCTGGGCCATGACGG
The DNA here is from genome assembly GCA_964577255.1 of uncultured Pseudobdellovibrionaceae bacterium. GTDB lineage: Bacteria > Pseudomonadota > Alphaproteobacteria > Micavibrionales > Micavibrionaceae > Micavibrio_C. Next base: position 16,394 of record CAZNYM010000021.1, read on the forward strand.
GCTGGCGCCTAGGGTGGCTGATCGGCCCGGCGGCGTCCGAAACCGTGATCCGCGACATCGCGCTCTACGACAACATGGGCCCGACGAGCTTCACCCAGTTCGGCGCGATCGAGGCGCTGCGCCATGGCGAGGATTTCATCGCCGGCCAGGTCAGGCAATGGAAAGCCAACCGCGATGCCGTCTACGACGCGCTGCACGCCACCGGTAAAATCGAGATCGAAAAACCCGCCGCCAGCTTCTATCATTTTTTTAAAGTAAAGGGGCAGGAGGATTGCGTGGCCTACGCCAAGCGCCTGGTGGACGAGGCCGGATTGTCGCTTACCCCCGGCATTGCGTTCGGCGCGGTGGGCCAGGGCTATCTGCGGCTGTGCTTCGCCGTGTCGCCCGCGCGCCTGGCCGAAGCGGTCGAACGCCTGAAGAAGGTGCTGTGAGATGATGCGCGGCTATTTCGGCATCGGCGTGGAGGGGATCAGCAAGGAAGGCAATCTGGGCAATCTGGTGCGCTCGGCGCACGCGTTTGGCGCCAGCTTCTTCTTCGCCGTCGCGCCGGTCGTGAATGTGCGCGAAGTGCGCGTCTCCGACACTTCGGGCGCGTTCGATCACCTGCCGTTTTATCAGTATGACGACGTGGAGAGTTTCGAGCTGCCCGCGGGCTGCGCGCTGGTGGGGGTGGAATTCACGCACGACGCGGTCGAATTGCCCAGCTTTCACCATCCGCTGCGCGCGGCCTATGTGCTGGGGCCCGAGATGGGTGACCTGTCGCCCGGCATGCTGGCGCGCTGCGACCATGTCGTGAAGATCCCGATGAAATTCTGCATCAATGTCGGCGTCGCCGGGGCGCTTGTGATGTATGACCGCCTGATCTCTCAGGGACGGCACGCCGCGCGGCCGGTGACGCCCGGCGGCCCCGCAGCCATCCCTGAGCCGGTGAAGGAAAAAGTCTTCCGCCGCGTGCCGGTGAAGAAGAAGATGTTGTAATCCCTTAATTCCACCCGATCCAGCGCATGACGACGCGCAGGCGGCCCTTGTAGACGCGCGGGGCGGCGGTGACGATCATGCAGACGCAGCCCGCCTGCCTGTCGGCCACGGGGCTGTGCAGCAGCCCGGCATCGGCGATCATCAGGTCGCCGCGGCGATAGGTTCCCGTTTCGTCGCTGTAGCCGCCTTCGAGCACCAGGGTGATTTCCGGGCCTTTATGGTCGTGCGCGGGCACGCGCACGCCGGGCGCCATCTTGACCAGATAGGCGCGGGTGCGGCCGGCGCCGACAGGCAAAGGGCACACGCGCACGCCGGGATACAAAAGCCGCCAGTGCGGCGTGCCGCAGGATTTCAAGGGCGCGCAGGCGCACAAGACGCGCGGCAGAACGGGATGCGGCTTCGCCGCTTTCGTTTCCCTGACGGGCGCCGGCGCGGCGGTGCCCAGACGGCCGAGCACGGCCGTAAGCGCGCTGTTGCTCATGGCGACCGGGGCGCAGTTTTCCTCCATCATCACACCGCCCAGCGCTTCGCAATGCCTTATATAGGCGCGCGCGCGTTCCGAAAGCGCGATGTGCGAGGAGACGATCAGGCTAAAGGCGTCATCGAGCTGCCCGGCGGCGTAGGCGCAGAGCAGGGCGGCAACCTCGTCTTTCTGCGTGCAGCCCGTTGTCATGATGCGTCCTCCGCACCCAGATGCTGGCGCAGCTTGTCCATCGCCAGGCGAATGCGCGACTTGATGGTGCCGAGGGGCAGGTTGGTCTCGGCCGCGATTTCGCCGTGGGTCTTGTCTTCGAAAAAGGATTTGTGAAGGAGATCCGCCTGCTCGGGCGGGAGGGTTTTGAGCGCGGCCGAGATCATCTGCCGCTCTTCCTGCCGCGCCGCCAGGGCGTCGGGTTTTTCGGCGCTGTCGTCGGCGGGCTCGGGCACGTCGTCGAGGTCGAGCGTCTGGCGCAGCGTTGCCTTGCGCAGGGCGTCAATTCTTTTGTTGCGGGCGATGGTGAAGATCCAGGTCGAGGCCGTGGCCTTGCGTGGGTCGAAACCCTCCGCCTTCTGCCAGACGGCCAGCATGGTTTCCTGGGCCAGTTCTTCCGCCTGGTCGGGTGTCATGCCGCTTTTCATCAGGAAGGATTTCACCCGCGGGGCGAAATATTCGAACAGCCGGATGAAGGCATCGCGGTTGCGGCCTTTGCCGACGGCGACTATCAGGTCTTCGAAAGTGACGGGCCCCGGGGTATCCCGGGCCGGCGCAGGGGCAGGTTTTTGTAAAGCCATAACGCCGCCATTAAGCCCGGAAGCTTCCGGGCCGTAAAGCAAAAAATCGGCGTTTAAAGCCATATTTTCGGCGGTTTTCATTGTTCTTATACGGGCAAGGCCGGCCCGGGGATCATCCCGGCGCCGGCTTTTGAGACGGATTTTTTGGGTTTGTCGGGGCCGTGGCGGGCGGTATAATAAGCGCGATTCACGGGATGCCCCGTTTTTTCAGCACGAAGGACTTCATCAGCATGTTCAGACTTACAGCAGCCCTCCTGGCCGGAATCGTTCTCGCCGCCGCGCCCGCGCAGGCGCAATCCGCCAAAACCCTGGGCAAGTTCGGCAACTGGTCGGCCTATGAGTTCACCGAAAACGGCAGCAAAGTGTGCTACATGGCGGCCCAGCCCGCCAAGGCCGAAGGCAATTACAGCAAGCGGGGCGATGTGTTCCTGCTGGTCACTCACCGTCCGGCGGAAGGGTCGAAAAACGTCCTTAGCTATATGGCGGGCTACAGCTACCGCAGCGGCAGCACGCCCAAGCTCAAGGTCGATGGCCAGGAATTCGGGCTGTTCACTCAGGGCGAGACCGCCTGGGCCCCCGACGCCGCCACCGATGAAAAGATTTCCGCCGCCATCCGCAAGGGCTCGAGCCTGGTGGTGAACGGCGTGTCCGCCCGGGGGACGGAAACCAAGGATACCTACAGTCTCAAGGGTTCCGGGGCCGCGCACGACGCTATCAACAAGGCGTGCGGCCTGTAAAAATTTTTCGTAACGTAGAAAATCCGGCAATTTGTGGAAAGATTTTCTATATTATGAAAACTAAAGATTGCCTCGGTATTTCTGCTGTGCTACCCAATCCGGATTGCCGTTCAATCTGTAAAAGGTGCGGCGCAAGAGCGGCCCAGGGCCTGGAAAAAGACCGGTCCGCTTTTATTGATTATTGGGGTCAACAACACGGTTAGACGTGCATGCCTTTGACAAGCGGTTTGCAGGATTTTCTCTTCATCAGGGACGCACAAAGAACACTCAGGGCTCTGGGGCGTTTCGTGCCGCTGCGCGAGCGCCATGTCCTGACGCGCCATAACCAGCTGCGTTTGCGCTATGTCTGCGTGCTGGCGCTTAGCCTCGCAGCCCTGACCGCCGTGGCGGTGCGCGGCGCGGTTCAGGCTTCGGCCTTCGTGGTGGCGTCTCTAGGCGAATCGGTACAAACGGCTCAGGCGCCGGTCGTGCTGGCGACGGCCACGCCCGCAGCACCCGGCGCGATCTTGCTGCCGCCGCCAGCGGTTAGCCGTGGTGCCGGCGGGCTGATCACCCTCGCGGCCGCGACGCCTGCACCCTGGCCGACGGTGGCGGAGGGAGAGATTGCCTACACGCAAAAACGCCTGCAGCGTTACCGAGAGGCGGCCGCAGCGCTGGTGCCTTCCGTTCATGCTGAAGCCGTGCGCGCCGCGCAGTTGCCCGCCGACCCCCGCCAGAAGACGGTCCGGATCGGCAAGGGCGACACGCTGGGCAGCGTGCTGCAGAAGGCCGGCCTGTCGGGTGCGGACGCGCAAAAAGCGGTCGCGGCCATAGCTACACACTATAATCCGCGCGATATCCGCCCGGGCCAGATGCTCGATCTGCGCTTCGACGAGACGGCGGCGGGCGAAGGGTTCCAGCTTGCATCTCTGAGCATGACAGTCGATCCGCTGCGCACGGTCAGCCTGGCGCGCGCGGCTGACGAGGACGGCTTTAAATCGACTCTCGAGGAGAAGCCCGTCACCAAGCGCATCGTGGCCAAAGCCACCGATATCAATGTTTCGCTTTATAATGCCGCGGTCGATACCGGTATCCCCGTCAGCGTGGTGGCGGGTGCCATCCGCGTGCTTTCCTATGATGTCGATTTCCAGCGCGATATCCAAAAGGGTGACCGGCTGGAAGTGCTGTATGAGGTCTATGAGACCGCGGAAGGAAAACCGGTCAAGACCGGCGATGTGCTGTTTGCGCGTCTGAGCGTTTCGGGCCGCGCCGTGGCGGCATATCGCTACGAGAACAAGGAAGGCACCGTCGATTATTTTACGCCTGAGGGAAAGAGCATCCGCAAGACTCTGCTGGTGACGCCAATCGACGGCGCGCGGCTTTCGTCGGGCTTTGGCATGCGCCGCCATCCGATCCTGGGCTACAGCAAAATGCACAAAGGCGCTGACTTCGCCGCGCCCACCGGCACCCCGATCTACGCCGCCGGTGACGGCGTGGTGGAAAAATCGGGACGCAATGGCGCTTACGGCAACTATGTGCGCCTGCGCCACAACGCCGGCCTTAAAACCGCCTACGCGCACATGAGCCGCTACGGCAAGGGCATCAAGCAGGGTGTGCGCGTCAAGCAGGGCCAGATCATCGGCTATGTAGGCACAACAGGACGCTCGACCGGCCCGCATCTGCATTATGAAGTCCTGGTCGACGGCGTACAGGTCAATCCGCGTACCGCCAAGGTGGCGCAGCAAAGCGTATCGCTCAAGGGCAACGCGCTCACCGACTTCAAGGCGATGGTGCAGACCCTTGAGGGGCAGTTCGTGGCGCTGGTCAAGGGTGTGAAGATGGCGGCGATCGAACCGGCTGCCGACATACCGCCGACCGTTCAATAGAACAATCCGTCAGTTTTCAAGGCAGTACAGCGAGTAGGTGCCGTTGCAGGTCTGGCTGTTGTTACGGATCGCCGTGCCCGTGGTGCTGGAGGACGTGCCGGTCCAGGCCGACCATCCGCCGCTGCTGCCGCCGAAATCGCCACAGGAGTTTTCATTAAAGGGTTTGTAAAGAAACCCGGTGTTGTCGGTAGCAGTCCAGACCGTGGCGTTGCGTACGGTATTGCTTTCGTCACGGTTGATGGCGTTGGCGATCGAGTTGTCGAACAGATCAGCCATGCTGGTGGCTACAGTGGCGCCGTTCATGTTGTTGAGCGTGGTCCAGTTCCATGCCGGCGTGACGTTGATGAAGGAGGTGGCGGTGTCGGAGACCAGGGCGCTCCAACCCGTGCCCAGGCCCACGGCGTTGGCGCGGGCGGCGCAGAAAGCATCGGCCCCCTTAATGCCGCCGAAATTGCCGTTGGTGGTGGTCGAGGTGATGAAAATGCGCTTGGTGCCGGTGGCGGGCACGCGCACACGCCAGAGGCTGCCATGATAACCGATCCTTGCAGTAACGATCTGCTCGGTGCCGGCGGCACCCGAAGTGTCGCGCAGTTGCAGCGTATTGCCGTTGGTGACGGTGCCGGACGTCACCCACGAACCACCGTTGATGCGGAAATCGGGTGCGCTGCCGCCCGTCAACGTCACGGGCACGGAGCCGTTCAGCCCGGCCAGCGTAACAGTATTGGAGGACACTACGGTTGAGGCTGTGGTGTAGTTTGTGTTGAAGGTCATGGCCGTGGGCACTTCGTCGGTGGCGCCGAAGCCGGTTTCGATACAATACAGGGAGACTCCAGTGCTGCAGGCCGAATTGCCATTCTGAACCCATGTGCCGGTAGTCGAAGATGACAGGCCCTTATAGCCGACAAAACCACCCGAGCTTGACGTCCATGCATTGCAATTGCCATTAGCACTGGTGATGGGCGTGCCATCCCAGGTCATGGCGCCGGTCCACACATCAGCGTTGCGCACGCTGTTGTTTTCATCGCGGTTGATGGCGTTGCCAATCGAATTGTCGAAAAGGTCGGGCACCGACGTAGCGACCTGCGCTCCGTTCATATTGTCAAGCCTCCCCCAGTTCCAGGGCATGCGGTCATAGACCGGGGTACTGTGCGAACCGGCAAGCGCCATCCAGGTTCCAGGCAGGTTGGCTGCGGCGGCGCGCGTGTTGCATTGCGTGTCCATACCCAGATATCCGCTTGAAAAAGCGCCATTATAGGTCTGGCTGGTTATGAAGGCACGCAAGGTGATGGATGTGTCGGGAACGCGGATGCGCCAGCCAGCCTGACCGCTGCCGATCGTGAGCGTAACCGTGCGTTCCGTGCCCACCGCCCCCGAAGTGGCGCGCACCTCAACCGTGTCGCCGTTGGTGACGGTACCGGATGTGACCCATGAGCCGCCGTTGATCCTGAATTCAGGGCTGCCGTCACCGCTGGCGGCAACAGGAACAGACTCGGTGACACCCGAAATCGTTATCGTATTTGAGGTGACCAGGTTAGCGGCGGTGGTATAGGTCGTTGTCAGGCTGAAAGCGGCAGGGGTCCGATCCACCACCGGGCTGGGCAGGGCGATGTTGTGCCGCCGGGCACACCGGATATAGGAGTTGGTTGTGCAGCCGAAGGGGCCAGTGGTGCCATCGACAGCGCTTACGAGATCACAGGTGCCGGAAGGGCTATACTCGCCAAAATAATTGTTGCTGGCGAAACCGCCGATAGCGACGCGATTGGTATAGAGGTAGGTTCTAAACTCAAAAGTGGAAGGCACGTACCAGTCGCTGTAGCCGCCATAAACCATGTCGGAACAGTAAGTATAGGCCTGGGAGGAAATGCCGGTGCCGGAATAAGCCATGACATCGACAGTATTTTGTGCCCCGCTGGTGTCGGACCCTATGTAGTATGCGACGGGGGAGTTGACACCAGTCAGGCTTCCGCCCTGCCTGGTGTAGGTATCGGTGCCGCCGGCGCAGGTGGGGTTGGTGGTGCCACCGCCGCAGCCGCCGGGCTGGACGATCAGATCGTAAAGCCCGCCCACACTGCACGCGGCATAGATGCCGCCGCCGCCCGCCGCGCCGACTACGCAACCGAAACTGCTGGCGGTGCCGCCGAGCGTGGCGATGGGGTTGTTGTTGGCGGTGATCTGCAGATTACCGTTATAGGTGCCGTTGGCGGTAGCTTTAGGCCGGACAGTTACGGTACAGTTGGCTGCGGCAGCCAGAGTGTTGCCGTTGCAGGTATCGGAAACGAATTCGAAATTGGTAGTGTTGGTCAGGCTGGTGGTGATGGAAGCCGAAGTCACCGTGCCCTGGTTTGTCACGGTGAAGGCGACGTTGCTGCCGTAGCAGGTGGCGTTGCCGCAGGTGCCGGCGACGTCCATGGCGCTGCTGGAGGCGGGCGTGACGACCAGAAGCACGCTCGGCACCGTCACCACCATCAGGCGCCATTGCACGCCATCGCACATTTCAATTCTTTCGTCGGTGGCGTTCCAGCGCAGCGCCCCCTCAACCGCGCTGGCGCAGCTCAGGCCGGTGCTGCCCAACAGAATCTCGCCGTCGACATGTAAAAGCGCTTCGGGCACGGCGGTACCGACGCCAAGACGGCTCGTGGAACTGAACATCAGGTCGGCATCCGCGCTGAAAGCGCCCGCGCTGTTGAACTGCAGATTGCGGTTGATGCCGCCGGTGGCAAAGCTGCCCGCTACCGTATCCCAGCTTGCGCCATCGCAGTACTGAATGATTGCCGAGACGCTGTTATAGCGGATAGCACCCTCGGAGGCGGCATCACAGGTGGTGGTCGAGGTGCCGATGCGCACCCCCCCCTCGCCCCATGTGGAAATACTGATCTGCGCTGTCGCTGGCCCGATCCCCAGGCCTAGTGCCAGCAAACCGGTCAGCAGGGCAGGTATCATCGCCACGCGCATGATCAGTTCTCTATGCAGTACAGAGAGAATGTCGAGTTACAGCCGCTCAGATCGGTTGACGTGAAAGCCGTTCCCGTTGATCCCGATCGCCCATATTGACTGTAAAATGCACCGCTGTTGCTGGTAAATTCACCGCAGTTGTATCCACTTATCGCGAATATAGGAAAGCCCGTAGTCGGGCTTGTGTTGCCCCAGACCGAAGTGTTCAGAACGACGTTACTCTCGTCGCGGTTAATCGGGTTCATAATAATGCCGTCGAAAAGATCGGGGAGGCTGGTGGCCACCAGTTCGCCGTTCATGTTGTTGAGAATGTTCCAGTTCCAGGACGGGCTTTCATTGATGAAAGCGCTTGCGGTCGTTGAAACGATGGCGCTCCAGCCGGTGCCGAGGCCTACGGCATTGGCGCGCGCGGAACACATCGCGTTTCCGCCCCCTATGCCACCGGTGCCGTTCAGATTGCCGTTGGTGGTGGTCGAGGTGACAAAGATGCGCTTGGTGGCCGTACCCGGCACCCGTACCTGCCAGACATCGGCGCCGCTACCGATATTGACGGTGATGGCGCGTTCGGTGCCGGCCGAACCGGAAGTTGTGCGCACCTGCACGGTATTGCCGCTGACGACATTGCCCGATGTCACCCAGCTGCCGCCATTGATACGAAACTCCGGCGTACCCGAGCCGGAAACGGTGACGGCCACGCTTTGATCGATGCCGGTGACGGTGATGGTGTTGGACGTCACGAGATTCGAAGCGGTGGTATAGGTTGTGTTGAAGGTAAAGGCATTGGGGGCGCCATCCGATCCGCCGCCGCCCGTCACGCTTTCCACGCAGTAAACCGAATAAGTGTTATTACAGAGCGTCGCGCTGTTATATATGGCACCGGAACCCTGGGAAGGAGAGTAGCCATTATAACCGTTAATGCCGCTGCTGCCGCTCGTCCAGTTACTGCAGCTCCAGCTGCCGCCACCGCCATTGCCCTGGGTGTCGGCTGTACCAGTCCAGGCGTAGGCATCCCTGCGCACGTTGAATTCATCGCGGTTGATGGCGGCCGACCAGGTACCATCGCTCAGATCGCCTACAGAGGTACCGACGACTTCACCGTTCATGTTGGTGAAAGATGTCCAGTTCCACGGTATTCGGTCGAAAAGATTCGTACCGGCAGCCGCCATCATGGCTACCCAGGTGCCGCCCAGGCCTGCGGCAGCGGCGCGAGTGTTGCAGTAGCCGTCGAAGGTGGTGAAGCCGCTGCCGCTGCCGTTATAGGTGGTGCTGGTGATGAAGGCCCGGATCGTACCCGTAGCCGGCGCGCGCAGCTTCCAGGTGCCGCTCGTGGCGCCGACGGTCAGGGTGATGGTGCGTTCGCTGCCCGCGGCGCCCGAGGTGGCGCGCAGGCGGATCTGGTCGCCGTTGGTGACGTTGGCCGAAGACGTCCACGCGCCGCCATTGACGCTGAATTCCGGGCTGCCCGAGCCGCTGACCGAGACAGATACAGCCTGGGTGACGCTGGAAACGGTGATGGCGTTGGAGGATGTCGTCAACGTGCTGGCGGCGGCGACGGTAGGCGAGAAGGTGAAAGCGGTGGGGGTCGTGTCCGAAACCGGGCTGGGCAGGGCGATGTTATGCCGCCGCGCACAGCGCAGGTAATAAGCGTTGAAGCAGCCATTGGTTGCCGCGATGCTTCCGGTATTGAGTGTTACGTCGCAATAACCGTTACCATCGAAACGGCCGTGGTAATAGCCTACCGCAAAGCCGCCGATGGCGACGCGGTTGGGGCTGATATAGGTCTGGAATTCGACCGTGGCGGGAACATACCAGTCGCTGTAGCCGCCATAGACCAGATCGGCGCAGTAAGCATAAGGAGTCGATATCATGCCGAGACCGGAGTAGGCCATGGCGTCAACCGTATTCTGCGCCCCGTTGGTGCTGGAAGCGGTATAGCCGACACTTACACCCGTGATCGCTTGCGGCGCCGCGGCCCAGGTGATGCTGTCGGTGCCGCTGCAGGTCGGGTTGTTTGTGATGGCCGGGCAGCCGCCGGGCGTGACCACCAGGTCGTAAGAACCACTAACATTGCAGGAAGCGTAAATGCCGCCGCCGCCGATGCGCCCCGGCGCGCAGGAGAAGTTGCTGGCCGTTCCCGACAGCGTAGCGACGGGGTTGTTGTTGGCGGTGACCTGGAGATTCCCGGTATAGCTGATGTTGCCGGTCGATTTCGGGCGCACGGTGATCGTGCAGGTCTGGTTGGGGGCCAGCGTGTTGCCGTTGCAGGTATCGGAGACGAACTCGAAATAAGTGGTGTTGGTCAAGCTCGAGACCATCGAGGCCGAAGTCAGCGAACCCTGGTTCTGCACTGTGAAGGCGACGTTGCTGCCGTAGCAGGTGGCGTTGCCGCAGCCACCGTCCACGTTCATGCCGGTGCTTGTGGCGGGTGAGATGACGAGCAGCACCGTGGGCACGGAAGCGACCAGCAGCGTCCAGTCAGTGCCGTTGCACATCTCAACCACGTTGTCGGTGGCATCCCAGCGCAGCGCGCCTTCGGTCGTGCCCGAGCAGGCCAGGCCGGTATTGCCCAGGATCGCTTCGCCATCGACATGCAAAAGCGCCTTGGGCGCGTTGGTGCCCACACCCAAGTGGCTGACGGAACTGAACACCAGGTCGGCGCTGCCGCCCAGCGCGCCTGCGTCGTTGAACTGGATGGAGCGGTCGGGCGAAGCGGGCGTGGCCGAGCCCAGCCCGCCCCAGCTCGTGCCGTTGCAATACTGGATCGAATCGCTGACGCTGTTGTAGCGCAGCGCGCCTTCGGCGCTGCCGTTACAGGTGGTGGTCGAGGTGCCGATGCGCACTCCGCCCTGGCCCCAGGTGGAGATGCTGATCTGCGCGGAAGCGGGCAGGGAGACGGTCGCGGCGGCAAGGGCCAGCAGGCATAAGGGCGTCAGAAAGCCAGGGGATCGGATCATCTCTGCCTATACAATATTATCGAAATAAAGGGCCGCCACCGCATCCGCAAAAGATGCCCGGAAATGCTACGCTCCCTCTATTGTAATGGCAATACGCTTGCGGAAACGTTAAGCTTTTTTATGAAATCTTAACAAAGAGATAACGGCCAGAACCGCGGCCATCCCGAACCAGAAAAGGGCATAGGAAAAATGGTTGTTCGCTGGTCGCCAGAGCACCTCTGGCGGGCGGGGCCGGACGGGCCCGGGGGGTGAGGGATCTTCGGCCGCGGCCTGCAGGATCAGGGGCAGGGCGCCGAAATCCTCTGGCCGGGCCCGGTATATCTCGTCGCCATCCGGCGGGTTGGCGGGCGTGAAGGCGTTGCCCCGCGACGGCGGGCGCAGGAGCCCGGTGACGCGCAGCATCGCCCCGCCTTGGGGCCGGCGCATATCGGCAGCCGGCGTGCCCGCTGGCACCCAGCCGCGATCGACAAGCAGGATTTCGCCCCCCGCCAGCGTCAGCGGCGTGATGACATGCGCGCCGGGCCGGCCTTCGCGGGTGCGCGGGATCAGCAGCATGCTGCGGTCGAGGGCATAGACCCCTTCCACCGACCCGTAGGCATAGGCATTTTTTTGCGCAGCAATTTTTCTAATCGCTGCCGCATCGGGGATGTCGGCCGGGTGGGCGTAGGCAACCTCAAGCGCTTCGATAATGGCGTTCTTCCAGGCCAAGCGCTGCAGCTGCCAGGTGCCGAGGCCGCACAAAAACGTGACCCCGAGCAGCGTGAAAACGATCCCCCAGAGCGGCCGGCTTTTCATGGCGCGTTGCGCCTGTGCTTGTATTCGAGCGCGAAGATATAGGCCTTCAGCGGGCGCAGCAAAAAGACGGTCAGCGCCAGGCCCAAAGGCGGCCACAGCAGGCCGTGCAGCCACAAGGGCGGGCTGAAGGAAAACTCGAATACAAGCGCAGCTGGCACCAGCAGGAATCCCAGGACGAAGATCAGAAACACCGCCGCGCCATCGCCGCCGTCATGGCTGAAATCAAGGCCGCAATCCGGGCAGGACGAGCGCAGGGACAGGCTGAGCGGGCCAGGAGCATACAGGGCGCCCCGGCGGCAGCGCGGGCATTTGCAGGCCAGCGCCAGGCGGATCACATCCGTGTCGGGAAGAACGGCCTCGGGATCAGCCATGAGGGGCCGCGACGGGGCCCATGCCGATCATGTTGCCCCACCAGTAAATGGCGATGAACAGGAACAGCCACACCACGTCGACGAAGTGCCAGTACCAGGCGGCGGCCTCAAAGCCGAAATGGCGCTCCTGCGTGAAATGACCCTTCATGGCGCGCAGCCAGCACACCAGCAGGAACACCGTGCCGACGAAGACATGGAAACCGTGGAATCCCGTGGCCATGAAGAAGGTGGAAGGATAAATGCCGTCCTTGAAGCCGAAAGCGGCGTGTTTGTATTCGAACACCTGGAAGCACAGGAACAGCACGCCCAGGCCCACGGTGATGCCGAGCGCCTTGATAGCCTCTTTATTATGTCCTTCGAGAATGGCGTGGTGCGCCCAGGTGACGGTGCAGCCGGACAGCAGCAGGATCATGGTCATCAAGAGCGGCACGTCGAAGGCATCGATGACGTGGATCTGCGGCGGCGGCCATACGCCCTTGGTGTATTCGTTGCGCAGGAACTGGTGCACTTCGCCCGCGTACAGGCTGGAATCGAAGAAGGCCCAGAAGAAAGCGACGAAAAACATGACCTCGGAAGCAATGAACAGCGCCATGCCGTAGCGCAGCCCGATCTGGGCGATGGGGCTGTGCGCCTTTTCGTGCACGGCCTCGAATATGACATCCTTCCACCAGAAGAACATGACTGCCAGCACAGCCATCAGGCCCAGAGCCACGCCCTTGAGGCCCACGGCAACGGGTCCGAGCGAGGCCTTGTGCATGAAGAAGACCATCCCCACGGCCAGAAGCCCGGCGGCGCAGGCGCCGATAAAGGGCCAGATGCTGGGGCGGACCAGGTGATAGGGGTGGGGCCTGCCGGTGGTGCCGTAGTGGATGATATCGGACATAATAAGACGATTCCTAGTTGGTCGGAGACGGACGCTTTGCAGCGGGCTGATTGTAGAAGGCTTCCATCGCCTGTTCAAGCGCCGCCGAATCGATTTTGTAAAAAGTATAGGACAGGGTGATGGTGCCGACATCCTCCATTTCCCGGTCTTCTGCAAAAGCGGGCTCGATGAAGAACATCACCGGCATGTTGACCCGTTCGCCGGGGCCCAGAGCCTGTTCCTGAAAGCAGAAACACTGGACTTTCTTGAAGTATTTGGCGGCCTTGAAGGGGGTGACGTTGTAAACCGCGCTGCCCGCCAGGGGGGTGGCGGCGATATTGCGGGCTTCGTAACCGGCCAGTCCCTGCTGCCCGACCCGCACCGCCACCTCTTTTTGCAGTGGGCGGAAATCCCACGCCAGGCCGCGGTCGGTATCGGCGTTGAACCGCACCGTGACCACGCGTTCGCGGATTTCGGCGGGTGGGGGGGCAACCGCGGCGCGCTGCGTGGTGCCGTCGAGGCCGGTGATTTTGCAAAACAGGGAATAAAGCGGCACGAAGCCATAGGCGGCGCCCACCATCGCCACGACCGTCACGCCGGCCGCGAGCAGGGTGCGGCGGTTGCGTTTTTTAAGGTCGGGCGGGACGGTCATGCGGGATCACTCCGGGGCCTGGGCCGTGTCCTTCTTCCAGGCTTCCCACCATTTGCCGGGATTGCCGCTTACGTTCTCGACATGATTCTTGCCGGCCTGCTTATACAGTACGGCGGTATCGGCGGATTTCTTGGTTACCATCTTGCCTTCGCGCTTATAGACCTCGGCGGTATCGTCACTGGCGACGGCGTGTTTTTTTCCCGCTTCTTTATACAGTATGGCGGTGTCGGCGGATTTCTTTACAACCATTTTGCCTTCGCGCTTATAAATCTCGGCGGCCTCGCCGATATTTTTCTGGTGCGCAGCGTTGGTCTTTTTATAGGCCTTGATCGGGTGAGCCATGCCGTGGTCGCTGGTGACGGCGGACGTAGGGCCCCGCACCGGCGCGGTGCGCGGCTCTTCCTGCGCCCACGCGGGCGCGGACAGCAGCAGAAGAGCGGTCAGAAAAAGAGCGTTGCGCTTCATGGTCATCCTCCGGACATCTTGATCACGGTGATCGCCCAGATCAGCGCGCACCAGCCGGCGATCGCCGCCAGCAGGGCCATGTTTTTCGCTTTCTTGCGCTTATGCAGGTCGCTAAGAGGCATCGATCATCAAAGCCGTGAACAGGGCAAACAAATAAAACACCGAGTAACCGAACATCAGCCGCGCGGCGCGCTCGGACCGGTGATGCCTTACATATAGCGCCGTGAACACGAAAAATCCACTCAAAGCCGCCGCCGCCGCGCCGTAAACGACGCCGGCATAGCCGAGCAGCGCGGGCGCCAGGCTGACCGGCAGCAGGATAAGGGTATAAATCAGCATGTGGCGGCGGGTGGTTTCTTCCCCGGCGGTGACGGGCAGCATGGGAATGCCCGCGCGCTTGTAATCCTCATTCGCGAACAGCGACAGCGCCCAGAAATGCGGCGGCGTCCACAGGAAGATGATGAGGAACAAAAGCACCGGATAAAGCGTGATGTCGCCGTTGGCCGCTGCCCAGCCCACAAGCGGCGGAAACGCGCCCGCCGCGCCGCCGATTACGATGTTCTGCGGCGTGCTGCGCTTGAGCCAGACGGTGTAGATCACGGCGTAAAAGAAGCTGGCGAAGGCGAGCAGCCCGGCCGCGAGCCAGTTGAGCGCCATGCCCATGGTCATGACCGAGAACAGAAGGACGATCAGGGAGAAGGCGAGCGCTTCATGCGGCACCATGCGCCCGGCCGGCAAAGGGCGGTTGCGGGTGCGCTTCATCACGGCGTCGATGTCGCGGTCGTACCACATGTTGACGGCCCCGGCCGCGCCCGCGCCCGCCGCCAGGCACAGCATGGCCACCACCGCCAGAAACGGATGCAGCGCCGCGGCGCCCGGCGCCACCCAGTAGCCGGCGAAGCCGCTGAACACCACCAGGCTCATCACCCGGGGCTTGAGCAGGGCGAAAAAGTCGCGTACCCGGCTTTCTTGTGATTCTGTTAAATGAGAAACGGAGTCCATGTCCGCCTTATTAGAGCAAAACCCCGGCCGGGGAAAGAGGCGGC
>CAZNYM010000022.1:0-16685 GCA_964577255.1 uncultured Pseudobdellovibrionaceae bacterium
GTGTGGCGCCGGACTCCCCCCGCCCGGGCGGCATTCCCGGCATGCCGCCGCGCAAGGACCCACCGCTGACCACACCTGCTGCGGCGCCCGGCCCCGTACCTTCCTCCGCGCCCCCGGCTACCGCGACCGGCAACCCCATGGCTTTCTTCGGCCCGAAAAAGTCCGAGGAGCCGACCGCCCCGGCGACAGCCCCTGCCGCTGCGCCTGCCGCATCCGCCCCCACCGGCAACCCGATGTCTTTCTTTGGCAGCAAGAAGTCCGATGAAGCACCCGCGCAACCCGTTCCTCCTGCACCTCCGGTTGCTCCGGCAGCAGGCGGCCCCGTCAACTGGGCCGATCTCGTCAATCAGGCACAGGAGCCGGCCCCGGCCGCCGCTCCCGCTCCGGCAACGCCGGAACCCGTCTCTGCCGCACCGGCGCCCGCACCGGCGCTCGATCAGGAAACGCAGGACCTGCTGAAAAAGGCGGGCGAGGATCTGCGCAACAAAATCTTCAAAGACGAAGGGCAGACTTGATCTCAGCCATGAAAGACAACAAGGGCAATGTCTTTTTCCTGGTTCTGATCGGGGTCCTGCTGTTCGCCGGGCTGATGATGACCTTCTCCAAGGGCGTGCGACAGGGCGGCAACAATCTCAGCAGCACCCAGGCAGGGCTTGCGGCCGACGATCTGATGGCTTTCGCGCAGAAAGTTGAAAGAACCATCGGCGCAATGATGGCAGACAACATCTCCGAGGAGCAGTTTAATTTTGTCGGCGCGCCCTCTTCCGCCGGCAATTATGCCACGCCCGCCTGCTCGGCTAACCGCTGCAAACCCTTCCATGCCGATGGCGGCGGGCTCGAACCGATCATCCCGCAGTCGTCGTGGTTCGACACCGCCTTCTCAGGCGGATTGTTCTACGGCATGTGGATGTATACCAGCCAGTACTGCGTCAACGGCGTCGGCCGCACCGGCGCCTGTGTCGACGGCACCGACGCCGAGCTGATGATGATCATCTACTACATCAAACCGGAAATCTGCGAAGCACTCAATAAAAGGCTGGGCCTCGCCGAAGCCGATCCGAACGGCAACATGGTCGGGCTCTCAGCTACCATCCGCTTCAACGGCAACTTTCCCGCCAACGGCGGCATCGGTGTGCGCGAGCTGACGGGCCCCAACACCGACGGGCGCAAGGCCGCCTGCATCTTCAACAGCAACGCTAATCATTACGCTTATTACCAGGTTCTGATCGCGCGCTAGATCACATGCGTTCCGGCGCTTCGATGCCCAGAAGCGCAAGCGCCGTCTCGAGCGTCCCGAGCGTCATGCGGCACAACGCCAGAAGCCCGGCGCGGCGGGCGGCATCCGTCTCGGACAAAATGTGGCAGTTGTTGTAAAAGCCGCTGAAAGCCTGCGCCAGGCGGAAAACGTATTCGCACAGCACATGGGGCGTATAGTTGGCGAGCGCCGCCGCAAAAACGTCGGGAAATTCGGTCAGGCACAGCGCCAGCGCCCGGCTGCCGTCGTCGATCAGCGGCGCGCCCCCACCCTTGTCGTCCGCCTTGCGCAGCAGCGATTTGATCCGCACCGCCTGATACAGCACGTAAGGGCCGGTCTTGCCCTCGAAACTGGTCAGGCGGTCGAGATCGAAAATGTAATCGCTCTGGCGCTGGTTCTGTAGGTCGGCGAACTTGATAGCGGCCAGCGCCACCTTGTGCGCGACGGCGGCGCGTTCCGCTTCCGGCATGTCTTCGGCCACATGGGCTTCCTTCATGCGCGCCTGCGCCCTCTCAAGCCCCATGGCGATCAGATCTTCCAGCCGGAGCACGCCGCCCGCCCGGGTTTTAAACGGCTTGCCATCGGTGCCGTTCATGGTGCCGTAGCCTGCGTGGGTCAGCTCCGTGTCCGCCGGCACGATGCCCGCCATTTTAGCGGCACGGAACACCTGCTCGAAATGCAGGCCCTGGCGATGATCGACGATGTAAACGATCTTCGCCGGGCTATAAAGCTTCATGCGCTCGACCAGCGTGGCAAGGTCGGTGGTGCCGTACATCACGGCGCCGTCGCGCTTGTACAAAATAAGCGGCGGAAATTCCTTCGTATCGTCGTTGCGGGCGACGCGCACCACAGTGGCGCCCTCGTCTTTCACGGCGAATCCACGCGCCTCCAGGCCGGCGACCATCGGCGGGATCAGATCGTGTACGTCCGATTCTCCTTTCCACAGATCGAAATGAACGCCGAGCGCGTCGAAATTCTTCTTCATCCCAGCGATCGATACATTAACGATATGCCGCCACAAAGCGCGGTAACCGCCGCGGCCTGCCTGCAGCGCCAAGGTCGCCTGCCGCGCCTCTTCCATCCGCGCTTCGTCCTCCTTGCAAGCCTGAGCGGCCGCCGGATAGATCTCCTCAAGGTCGGCAAGCGTGAACGGTGGTTCAGCGGGATACGGGCCGGAAAGTTTTTCATCAAAATAGGGCAGGCCAGGCTGGCGGCGGCGCACTTCACAGATCACCATGCCGATCTGCGTGCCCCAGTCACCCATATGCACATCGCCCAGCGTCCTGTAGCCGGCGAAAGCCATGATCCGGCGCACGGAATCACCGATGATGCTGGAACGCAGATGCCCCACATGCATCGCCTTGGCGATGTTGGGGCCGCCGTAATCGAGCACAACGGTGGCGGGCGCCACTGTCTCCGCGCCGCCGCGGCCGCCGGCGGCGGCTTCCTTCAACCACGCCGCCAGATAATCATCCGTCACATTCAGATTGATGAATCCTGGCCCGGCAATCTCGACCTTGGCGAATTCGGGGCGGGACTTTAAACCGGCCGCGATCTCTTCCGCAACCATGCGGGGATTTTTTTTAGCCTGTTTGCCCGCCGCCATGGCGCCGTTGCACTGGAACTGCGCCAGATCGGGCCGGTCGGATACGCGCACGGCACCAAGCGCCGCCTGGTAACCGGCGGCGGCGAACACTTCGCCTACGGCGTCGCTGAGTAGCTTGAGAAAAGAGCTCATATCCCTAAAGCAGCCAAAATCAAACGTCCAGATTGCTGACCTTCAGCGCGTTGTCCTGGATGAATTTGCGGCGCGGCTCGACGATGTCGCCCATCAGGGTCGAGAAAATCTCGCTCGCCTTCTCGGCGTCCTTGATCGTCACCTGCAAAAGCGTACGTACCGCCGGGTCGAGCGTGGTTTCCCACAATTGCTCGGGGTTCATTTCGCCCAGACCCTTGTAGCGACTGATCTGGATTCCCTTGCGGCCGATGGTCTGCACAGCATCGTAAAGACTCGAAGGGCCCTGAGCGCGCGCCAGGACCTTGCCGTCCTTACCTTGCAGAACGGCTTCCCCGGCGAAACTCTCGGTCAGCCAGGCGGCGTTGTGCTGCAGGCGCACGGCTTCGGGCGAGCGCAGGATATCGGGCGGCAGCACCGCCTGCTCCTTCACGCCGCGCAGCGTGCGGCTGAACACATAGCCCTGCTCGGGCTTGAAGGACCCCGTCCAACCCTGGGAACGCGCATCGGCAAGGGCGTTCAGGCGTGCGGCCACGGCGGCCGCCAGCTTTTCGCCCTTGGCGGTGTCGCTCAAAGCGCCTTCGTCGAAGGCGCCGCACAGCGCCGCCTGCTCGACGATCATGCGGTTACCGGTGCGGGCGCCCAGCGCCTGGATGCTCGCGCGCACGGTGCGGGCCTTGCCCAGGAGCTCGCGCAGGGCCTTCTCGGTCGCGGTCTTTTTCCCGGCGATCAGCGCGATGCCGTCGCCCATAGCGGCGTCGATGAGATAATCCTCGAGCGCGGCGTCGTTCTTGAGATACAGCTCGCCCGCGTTGCCGCGCTTAACCTTATAAAGCGGCGGCTGGGCAATGTAGAGATAGCCCTTTTCGATCAGCGCCGGCATGTGGCGGTAAAAGAATGTCAGCAGCAGCGTGCGGATGTGCGAGCCGTCGACGTCGGCGTCGGTCATGATGATGATCTTGTGGTAACGCGCCTTTTCAATGTTGAATTCCTCAGCGCCGATGCCCGTACCCATCGCGGTGATGAGCGTGCCCAGCTCGTTGTTAGACAGCACCTTGTCGAAGCGTGCGCGCTCGACGTTCAGTACCTTGCCACGCAGCGGCAGGATCGCCTGGAATTTACGGTTGCGGCCCGACTTGGCCGAGCCACCGGCGGAATCGCCCTCGACGATGAACAGTTCCGAAAGCGCCGGGTCACGTTCCTGGCAGTCCGCCAGTTTGCCTGGCAGCGAGGAGATGTCCATGATCCCCTTGCGCCTTGTCAGGTCGCGGGCCTTGCGCGCCGCCTCGCGGGCGATGGCCGCTTCCACGATCTTACCGACGATGCGCTTGGCGTCCGCCGGGTTTTCCCCGAGCCAGGTGCTCAAATGCTCGGTGATCGCCGCTTCCACCACCGGACGCACTTCGGATGACACCAGCTTGTCCTTGGTCTGGGACGAAAATTTCGGGTCCGGCACCTTGACGGAAAGCACGCAGGTCAGGCCTTCGCGCATATCTTCGCCGGTGAGCTTGATGTCCTTGTGCTTTTTCAACAGTGCTTCGTCGTCGGCGTACTTGGCCAGCACGCGCGTCAGCGCGTTGCGGAAGCCCTGCAAATGCGTTCCGCCGTCGCGCTGCGGGATGTTGTTGGTGAAGCACAACATGGTCTCGTGATAAGCGTCGGTCCATTCCATAGCCGATTCCACCGTGATCCCGTCCGCCTCGGCACGCAGGAAGATGGGCTTGCGCACAAGCGGCGTCTTGTTGCGGTCGAGGTAGTTGACGAAGCTTTCAATCCCGCCCTCAAAATGGAAGTTCACTTCCCGGGACGTGTCCTCGCGGTCGTCGCGCAGGAAGATGTTGACGCCTGAATTGAGGAACGCAAGCTCGCGCAGGCGGTCCTCAAGCGTGGTGAAATCGTACATGGTCATGGTGAAGATCGCGGGCGACGGCAGGAACGTCACTTCCGTGCCGGTGCGCCGGCCTTCCTTCATCGCCATCACGTCCTTGAGCGGTGCCTCGGCCTCACCGTTGCGGAAGCGCATGGTCCATTCGCGGCCGGCGCGCCAGATCCGCAGATCGAGCCATTCCGACAGCGCATTGACCACCGAAACACCCACACCGTGCAGGCCGCCCGACACCTTATAGGAATTCTGGTCGAATTTGCCGCCCGCGTGAAGCTGGGTCATGATCACTTCGGCGGCCGACACGCCTTCTTCTTTATGGATGTCGACCGGAATGCCGCGGCCGTTGTCGCGCACGGTCACCGAGCCGTTCTTGTTCAGAATCACGTCGATGCGGTCGCAATGCCCCGCCAGCGATTCATCGATCGCGTTGTCGACCACTTCATACACCATGTGGTGCAGGCCGCTGCCGTCGTCGGTATCGCCGATATACATGCCGGGGCGTTTGCGCACAGCCTCGAGCCCGCGCAGGACCTTGATCGAGTCGGCGGTATAGCTGGCGGGATCGGAATCGGGGATTTTCTTGGCCGTTTCAGACATGATGGGCGTTTGTTCCACGGGGGGTTTCACACTTGCGGGATTCGCTACAAAACAGCGTTTTTTATACCATAACAGGGGCCCGTTTTGCACGGCAAAAATGCCGCTTCCCGGGCTTATACATGGCAATTTTTAATAATTAAATCAATCGGTTAAAAAGGAGTCACAACTCAGGCCGCCACCGCCCGCGCGGCCGGCCCGACCCGCCCGTTTTCCACGTTGAAAAACTGCCCCGCGCCCTCGAGCTCGCGGAACAGAACCCGGTCGGTGCCGGTCATCCACACCTGCCCGCCCAGAGCGCGCAGGATGGCGAACAAGGCGGCGCGACGCTGTTCGTCGAGATGCGCCGCCACTTCGTCGAGCAGCAAAATGGGCATGCTGCCACGCTCGGCGCGCACCAGGCGCGTATGCGCGAGGATGATACCGATCAGAAGCGCCTTCTGCTCGCCGGTCGAGCATTGATCGGCCGGCATACCCTTGGCGGCGTAAACCGCCTGCAGATCGCTTTTATGCGCGCCGGTCGCGGCCCCGCCGTTTTGCGCATCCACGCCGCGCGAGGATTGCAGCTGATAAGCGAACATCTCTTCCACCTCGCGCGCGGGCACCTGCGCGAGAAGGGTCTCGAGCGTACCGTGCGCCCGCAGCTGCGCGCGCGGGAAAAGATGCTCCTCGGAATCGTCGTTCTGCGCCGCCGCCTGCTGCAGGCGGCCGACGAACTCAAGCCGCGCGTGTGCGATCGCCACCCCCGCTTCCACCATCGTGGTCTCGAGCCCTTCAAGCCAAGCGGCAGAAGGCTGAGCGTGGGTCTTGAGAATCTTGGCGCGCTGCGCCATCGCGTTTTCGTAGCGGGTGACGCGCCCGGCATGGCCGGGATCGAACGCGAAGACCAGACGATCGAGAAAGCGCCTGCGTGCCGAAGCGCCTTCGAGGAACAGCCTGTCCATCTGCGGCGTCAGCCACACGCAGGCCAGATATTCCGCCAGCGCCGCTTGCGCCCTGGCCGTTTCGCCGTTGATGCGCACGATGCGCTTTTCCGGCGACGCGCCCTGCCCGGTGCCGATCTTCTGCGGGCCGTAGGCGGTCTCGATTTCGGCCGCGACCGACCAGGGACCGGGCTGCTCCTGCTTTTGCATCTCCGCCACCCTGGCCCCGCGCAAGCCGCGCCCGGGCGAAAGCAGCGAAACGGCTTCCAGAATATTGGTCTTGCCGGCGCCGTTGAACCCGGTCAGCACCACCGGGCCGCGCGCAAGCCCCTCGAGGCGCGCGCTTTCATAGCTGCGGAAACAGGTCAGGTTCAGAGATGTGACAAAGGCCATGGCGGCCCCTTCGTTTTATACGCGAAGCGGCATGATGACGTACAGGGCCGAGGAATCGGCGGCATCCTGGATGATGGTCGGCGACGCCGCGTCGGCCAGGATGATGCGGCAGCCGTCGCCCTCGATCTGGCTGGTGATGTCCATCAGATAGCGGGCGTTGAAGCCGATTTCGAGATTGTCGTTGGAGTTGACTTCCAGATCCTCGGTCGCGCTGCCGGCTTCGGCCGAATTGGCCGAAAGGGTCATGGTCTTGCCCTGCAGCGTGATCTTCACGGCGCGCGATTTGCCATCCGAGATCGTCGAAACGCGGTCGATCGCGTTGCTGAACACCTTGGCGTTCACTTCCACGATCTTGTCGTTTTTGGTCGGGATCACCTGCTCGTAATTGGGGAAGGTGCCGTCGATCAGCTTCGAGGTCAGCACGATGTGATCGAAGGAAAAACGCACCTTGTTGGCGGAAAGGTCGATGCGGATGGTGTCCGCGGCCTCATCCAGCAGCTTGCGCAGCTCGGCCACCGTCTTGCGCGGCACGATCACGCCGGGCATGGTTTCGGCGCCGGCGGGCAGCGGCATTTCAAAGCGGGCCAGGCGGTGGCCGTCGGTGGCGACCGCGCGCAGCACCTTCACGCCGTTACTTTCGGCGGCGTGCATGTAAATGCCGTTGAGGTAATAGCGGGTCTCCTCGGTCGACATGGCGAAGCGCGTGCGGTCGATCAGGGCGCGCAGCTCGGCCGCGGGCACGGCGAACCCGGCAGGCAGCTTGCTGTTGTCCAGGGCCGGAAAATCGGCGACCGGCAGGCAGCTCAGCTTGAACATTGAGCGCCCGGCGCGCACGGTCATGGTGTGGCCGGCGGCATCGAGCTCCATCGTTACGTCGCCGCCGTCAGGCAGCTTGCGCACGATGTCGTGCAGCGTGTGTGCGGGGGCCGTGGTGGAGCCCTTTTTCTCGATCTTGGCCGCGACGGACTCGCTGATCTCGAGATCCATGTCGGTGGTCTTCATCGCCAGGCTGCCGTCTTCGGCGATGATCATGACGTTGGAGAGAATGGGAATGGTGTTGCGGCGTTCGACCACGCTCTGGACGTGGTTGAGGCAACGCATGAGGGCGGCGCGGTCAATGGTCAGTTTCATGGCTTCCCACCTGGAATAAACGGCTTGCAGTGATTATGGAGAGGACTATAGCACACGGCCCGGCCCCCGGAAGCGCAAAGTTGCGGATTCCCAAGGGTTTTCCACGGCAGGGCCGCCGTTAATTAACGTAATGTTATCGGTTTTCGGAGATAATTCCTCTATGGCCGATTTTGTCAGCGAAGTCTGTATTAAAACCAATGTCAACTGCGCCGACAGCTTTTCCAAAGCCGCCGCTCCTGACTATCGCGATGCCCGTGACATGGCCATTGGTGCGCCAAAGCCGGAGCCAGAAAGCAAGCCCGCGACGTACAAATCACCCCCGCAGACCCTGGGCGTACGCGGCTGATTTTGTCCGCCACCATGAAAAAACGGAGCCTCGCGGGCTCCGTTTTCGTTTGAACTTTTACCGGAACAGGCTCAACCCGTCAGCGCGCGGCGGATGATCTCGACGTCCTGCGAGATCTGGGCGTCATCGCCCATCAGCTCCTCGACCTTGCGCACGGCGTGCATCACCGTGGTGTGGTCGCGGCCGCCGAACTTGCGCCCGATCTCGGGCAGAGAGCGCGCCGTCAGCTGCTTGGCGAGGAACATCGCCACCTGACGCGGGCGCGCCACCTGGCGGGCCCGGCGGGCGGAGTGCATGTCCTGCAGACGGATATTGTAATGCTCGGCCACCTTGCGCTGAATCTCGTCGATGGTGATGCGGCGGTCGTGCGCGCGTAACAGGTCCTGCAATACGTCCTGCGTGCTTTCCAGCGTCACCGGCTGTTTGGTGACGTCGGCGTGCGCGACGATGCGGTTGAGCGCGCCCTCGAGCTCGCGGATGTTCGAAGTCACCTTGAGCGCCAGGAATTCCAGCACTGCGTCGGGGATCTTGGCGTTCAGCAGCGCGCGCTTGGATTGCAGGATGCCCAGGCGCAGATCGTAGGTGCTGGGATGGATGTCGGCCACCAGGCCCCAGGCCAGGCGCGAGCGCAGGCGTTCCTCGAGCCCGGTCAGGTCCGAAGGCGCCTTGTCGGCGGAAATCACGATCTGCTTGTTCTGGTCGACCAGCGCGTTGAAGGTGTGGAAGAACTCCTCCTGCGTCTGCTCCTTGCCGCTGATGAACTGGATGTCGTCCATCATCAGCACGTCGACCGAGCGGAAGGCTTCCTTGAAGCTCATCGTGTCCTTGGCGCGCAGGGATTTGACGAACTGGTACATGAATTTCTCGGCGGACAGATAGATCACGCGCTTGTCCGGCCACTGCTGCTTCATCGCCCAGCCGATGGCGTGCATCAGGTGCGTCTTGCCCAGGCCCACGCCGCCGTAAAGGAACAGCGGGTTGAAGGGCACGTTCTGGCTTTCGACGATGCGGCGGGCGGCGGCGTGCGCCAGCGCGTTGGGCTTACCCACCACGAACGTGTCGAAGGTATAGCGCGGATCGAAGGGCGAGGTGATCTCGGAAAGCTCGTCGCTGATCGCCTGGGCGTTGGCGTTCGCCTTCATCGCCCGCACTTCGCCGTCGGCGAGATCGGCCGGCATGACGTTCTGCACCACCACCACTTCCAGGCGGCGCAGTTCGGCGCTGTGCGCCCTGCACATCTCAAGGATGCGGGCGGCATAATGCGTCTGGATCCAGTCGCGCATGAAACGGGTGGGAACCGAAACTTCGAGCGTGCCGTGATAGCAGGCCTGCAGCGTCAGGGGGTTGAGCCAGCTGCGAAACACCGCTTCGCCGAACTCCTTGCGCAGGTCTTCGTGGACTTTTTTCCACAGCGCGACAATTTCCGGGCCCGGCGCGAAAGACTCCTGAAATTCGTTTTTCTTCGCCGCGCTCACGCTGCCGCCTGCCACATCGTTCACCATGATGCCGTTATACTCCCACTCAGTTAAAAACACCAAATTAAAGTCAAAGAGCCACACCGCGCGCCACAGAGACGCCCGCTCACCGCTATAAAAACTGTCTTCTTGTTATGAGGCCGGCTGGACCAACCGGATAAAACCCAGAACTTTTTTCCAAGACCTGAATATTATCCCGTATGTCTTGTCCTCTATTCCTCCATCGCCCGCGTCATCCGATCCGGCGGATGTCGCACAATGCAAATCTTGATTTATGCAGCGTAGAAAAAAACACTATCCACATTTTTTTCTGTTTTCAATCCGATCAAATAGCGAACAAACAAAAAGAAATTTTTATTCAGTTCGCCGTCGTGAACACAGAAAAATCCGTTCAGCACCGCTGAAGTAAAAAGACGTTACACGATTCAGTGAAATAAAAACCGGAAGCGGACGATCGCTTCCGGCACGACGATATCTCAGGCTTTGCCTTTGAGCGCTTTGATGCGGGCGCTGAGGCGCGACATCTTGCGGGCGGCGGCGTTCTTCTCAACGATGCCCTTGGCAACACCGCGCATCAGCAAAGGCTGCACGGCCTTATAGGCGCTCTCGGCCTGGGTGGCATCGCCAGCGGCAAGAGCGCTCTCGACTTTTTTCAGGGAGGTGCGAAGGCCGCTGCGGCGATCCTTGTTTATCAGCGCGCGTTTGGCGTTGCGCACGATGCGCTTTTTAGCCGAGGTGTGATTTGCCATGTTTTTTCCAAGCCTGGTTTTTAAGTGTGTCTCCCGCGCGCGTCTTTCCGAAGAAAAAACCCTGCATCGGCAGGGCGCGTCAGCGCGGAACGATGGAGTGTTGTACGCGCCGGAAGCCTTGTTTGTCAAGCGCAAGAATCCACAGCCTAACACCCCGTAAAACAAGGGGTTTTGGGGCCTCAAACGGGGGTTTTCCCCGCCCCGGCCCGGCGCTGTCAGGGCGCGGGTGCGGGCGCCAGCGACAGGGTCAGGTAAAGCTTCCCCACCACCGTGCGAGCTGTCACGTTCAGGCGCTCGCCCTGGCGCGTGAAAACGCCCGGTCCCGCTGCGCGCCAACCCAGCTGAGGCAACGTGTCGGCATAGAATTTCGCGAGCGCCGCCGGATCACCGTCCGCCGCGCTCACCGCCACGGCCCAGGCCACGCGGCCCTCGGGCTTGTCGAACAGGATCGACTCGCTCTCGATCTCCTCAAGCCCCGGCATCAGCGGAATATCACCGAGGTCGCGGAAAAATTCTTCCGCCCGCGCGGCCGCGGACATGCCCATAGCGGCGCAGACGAGCGCGGCACAAAAAGTCTTTTTCATCGTCGCTTTCCTTTCAGCGTTGGCAGCGGGCGCAGAAGAAGGTCGAGCGCCCGCCCTGCACGATGCGCCGGATCGCACTTTTACACTGCGGGCACGGCGCGTCCGCCCGATCATACACGGAAAAATCATGCTGGAAATAACCCAGTTCGCCGTCGGCCTGGCGGTAATCACGCAGGCTGCTGCCGCCCGCGGCGATGGCCCGCGTCAACACCGCGCGCACGGCCTGCGCCAGGTCCTCGCATTTTTCTTCCTTCACGCGCCCAGCCGGACGAGCGGGATCGATCCTCGCCATGAACAACGCCTCGCAGGCGTATATGTTGCCGATCCCGGCGACGACGCGCTGATCCAAAAGCGTCTGTTTGATCGCGGTCGTTTTCCCCTTGAGCGTTTCCGCAAGATAAGCGCCGCTGAAACCGTTGCCCAGGGGTTCGGGCCCGAGCCCTGCGAACAACTTGTGCGTGCGCAGCATCTCTTCCGGCCCGTGCAGCACCAGGCCGAAGCGGCGCGGATCGTTGAGCGCCACATGCACATCGTCCTCGCAATGGAGCAGAAGGTGATCGTGTTTCTGCGGTCTGTAAGCGCCCTGATGCACGGTCATGCGCCCGCTCATGCCCAGATGAAAAACCATCACCCGCCGGTCGTCCAGATGCAGCACACCGTACTTGGCGCGGCGCGTGATGGCGGCGACGCACCGCCCGCGCAAAGCCTGCGCCAGCCCGCGCGGAAATGGCACGCGCAGATCACGGCGGCGCACATCGGCGCTTTCGATGCGGCGGCCCTTGAGGGCCTTCTCCAGGCCGCGGCACACGGTTTCAACTTCGGGGAGCTCAGGCATTTTATATTGACATAATGTTAAGTGATTGCTATCCTCCTGATACCATGTCCGCCGGCGCCAACAAAATCGAAACCGCTTTCACCCCCGCGCTTACGGATCTGCGCGGCGGAATCCCCTTACACGCCGTGTTCAACCGGCATCTGCCGCGCGAAGATGACGCCCGCGCCTTCATCCGCTGGCTGCGCGTGAGCGATCTTGAAATCCTTCAGCAGACCCTCAACGAAGGCCCGGCCAGCGACGAGGCTATCAATGCCCAGCTCGCTCTGGGCTGGCTGCTGAGGGTCCGGGAGGGGCTTCGGGAAAGCGAACAGCAGGACCTGCTCATCTCTAAAGATATGGCTGACCTGATCGGCAAAAACGCTGGCGGCGTCCTGCGCACACTTGGCAATGCCCGCGCGAACGGGCGGCCGGAATTTTCATGGCTGATCGAAGAGCGGATCCTGCAGGACATCGTGCCCCACATGCCCACGAGCGACACGCGCAACAGCCTGCGGGCAACGGTGATGCTGCACCAGTTCGGCGGTTAGCGCGAGGCTAAGGCTTTACCGCTACGCCGTCTTTCACGTTCGCGATTCTATTCGCGCGGCAAACTCCATTATCATTCTTATCGATTCCGCACGAAAAATTGACGGCATAGCCGGGTGACGCCTGGCTGGAGCAGATCCCGTCGGCGTTCCTCACCAAATAATCATTACCTCTCACCTCTATTGTCAGGGCAATCGCCTTGTCGAAGCAGCTTTGAAGAGAAGGTATGCCACTGTAGACACTATCGCCCTGGCTTGACCAACGTGTCAGTTCGTAAGCGCCTCCCGGTGCGTTCGAAACATCCACCGAGGGTTCCAACGGCGTAGCACGCGCCCCCACAGACTCTTGCGGATTGCGTTCCGACAGCACGGCATACCCGGCGGTAACTGCGGCCGCGACGGCGAGAGTGATGCTGGCAGAGAAGGATTTTATCATATTCATGTTTTATCTCCTCTTTAAAAAATTACAACCGCAAGGCAGCCAGCACCGCTTTCACGCGGCTGCGCAGGCCGGGGCCCGGGGTCTGTTCACTGTCGCTGCCGACATACGTGCCATCGCTTTCAAAATTGGCGGTGAAGGCGTTTTTAATATGCGTGCAAAGCTTATCTCCCTGGCCCCTGTCGCGGCCTTCCCAGTAAGTGTTGCTGGCGATCTCGGCCATGACCGGCAGAATGTCGGCGAAGGTCCCCTCGTCCGCCTCGTCGGCGCACACACCCTGCTCGCTCAAAAAGGCCAGGCATCTGTTCTGCAGGCGCACGAGAATGAAGTTGGCGGCCTCCTGGGCCTGAACCTCGGATAGGCCGCGTTTCTTGGCCTCGCGCGCGGTCTGCTGCCGCACCGCGTCCTTGATGTCCTCGCCGATCAGATGAAGTTCACGCAGGGATTGCTGCTCGCTCATGATGATATCTCCTGTTCATGGGGCGTTTTTAATTCTAGGCCTTAGATTACGCCGATGCTTTGTTTATGTCAATAAACAGCAGGCAAGAAAAAAGGCCGGAAAAACCGGCCTTTTTCAATAACTTATCCTGAAACGACGGATCAGAAATCCATGTCGCCCATACCGCCGCCCATGCCGCCGCCGGGGTGGCCGTGGGCTTTCTTGTCCTCGGGCAGATCGGTGATCATGGCTTCGGTGGTGATCAGCAGGCCCGCAACCGAAGCGGCATCCTGCAGCGCCGTGCGCACGACCTTGACCGGATCGATGATGCCGGCTTTCACCATGTCGACGTAAACGCCCTTCTGCGCGTCGTAGCCGTAGTTGGTGTCTTTCTGGTCGAGCAGCTTGCCGACGACGACGGAACCTTCGACCCCGGCGTTCTCGACGATCTGGCGCACCGGCGACTGGATCGCGCGGCGGACGATGTCGATGCCCACCTGCTGGTCCGCGTTCTCGCCCTTGAGGCCTTCAAGCGCCGCACTGGCGTAAAGCAGGGCCGAACCGCCGCCGGCGATCACCCCTTCCTCAACGGCCGCGCGCGTCGCGTGCATGGCGTCGTCCACGCGGTCCTTGCGCTCTTTCACCTCGACTTCGGTCGCGCCGCCGACACGGATCACCGCTACGCCGCCCGCGAGTTTCGCCAGGCGTTCCTGCAGTTTTTCCTTGTCGTAGTCGGAGCTGGTGTCGTCGATCTGTTTGCGGATCTGGCTGATGCGCGCCTCGATCTCCTTCTTGGCGCCGGTGCCGTCGATGATCGTCGTATCGTCCTTGGTGATACGGACTTTCTTCGCCTTGCCCAGCATTTCGATCGTGACGTTCTCAAGCTTGATGCCGAGGTCCTCGGAGATCACCTGACCCGCGGTCAGGATCGCCATGTCCTCCAGCATCGCCTTGCGACGATCGCCGAAACCGGGGGCCTTCACCGCCGCGACCTTCAGGCCGCCGCGCAGCTTGTTGACCACCAGTGTCGCGAGCGCCTCGCCCTCGACGTCTTCAGCGACGATCAAAAGCGGACGGCCGGACTGCACCACAGCCTCGAGGACCGGCAGCATGGATTGCAGGTTCGAGACTTTCTTCTCGGAGAGAAGAATGTAAGGCTCTTCCAGAACGCACTCCATCTTGTCGGCGTTGGTGACGAAATAGGGCGAGAGATAGCCGCGGTCGAACTGCATGCCTTCCACGGTCTCAAGCTCGGTCTCCATCGACTTGGCTTCCTCGACGGTGATGACGCCGTCCTTGCCGACTTTCTCCATCGCTTCCGCGATTTTCTTGGCAATGTCCTCGTCGCCGTTGGCCGAGATGCGGGCAACCTGCTCGATCTCGCTGTTGGTCTTCACGGCCTTGCCGCGCTTGACCACATCGGCCACCACGGCCTCAACGGCCTTGTCGATGCCGCGCTTGAGATCCATCGGGTTCATGCCCGCGGCCACCGCTTTCACGCCTTCTTTAATCAGCGCGTGCGCCAGCACCGTGGTGGTGGTGGTGCCGTCGCCGGCCAGGTCGTTCTGCTTCTTGGCAGCGGCGCAGACCAGCTGCGCGCCCATGTTCTCGAACTTGTCCGGCAGGGTGATTTCCTTGGCGACGGTCACGCCGTCCTTGGTCACCTTGGGATCGCCGAACGAGCGTTCCAGCACCACCAGGCGCCCCTTGGGGCCCAGCGTGACGGCAACGGCGCGCGCCAGCGTTTCCACGCCGACGAACATTTTTTCGCGGGCGTCGCCGCGGAATTTCAGATCTTTTGCAGCCATGGTTCAGTCTCCTATTGCTTGCAGGTTGAATTACGCCGCTTTTTTCTTGGCGGTTTTGCCTTCGATGATGCCCATGATCTCGGATTCCTTGATCACCAGCAGGTCTTCACCGTCGATATTCACTTCCGTGCCCGCCCATTTCGAGATCAGCACGATGTCGCCGACCTTGACGTCGAGCGGAATGCGCTCCTCGCCATCTTCGTTGAACGCGCCCGGGCCCACGGCCAACACTTCGGCCGTCATCGGCTTTTCCTTGGCGGTATCGGGGATGATGATCCCGCCCGCGGTTTTCTCTTCTTCCTCCATCCGGCGCAGCAGCACCCGGTCATGCAAAGGACGAAAGCTCATGTCGCATCTCCTATCTTATTGAAAAGATTACAAATTTCACCCTGTTTTTGTGCCTGTTAGCACTCGTCCCGGGTGAGTGCCAAATTATTTAGCGCAACAAACCGTGGTTTTCAAGGACAATCGGGCCCGGCAACACCCCCGCATTAAGGAATCCGGGGCCCAATTGTGTTAAACTTTAAAAAAGGGGGAAAGCGCAGATTCCCCCGCCGACAGGAGGCAAAAAGAGGCATGGCCGATCTTCGCAGGCAGTTTTGCGGCGATTACCGCCTGACGACCGCCGAGATCATCTACCACCGCCCGGACGATCCGTGGCTGCTGCAATCCTACATCTGGCAGGAATACGACGTCGCGCCCCGCTATCCCGTCCTGCGCCATTTCCTTGATTTCTGGACCCGTGAGATCGACGGCAAGCTGCACTCGGTCTATGTCGCCTCGCAGCGCCTGATCACGCCCGGCGAAGCACGGTTCTTAACTGCCGAGCTTACGCTGCAGTAGCAACGGGCACTCCCGCTTGCTGGCAAGCTACCAGACCGCCTTCAATCACATGCAGATTTTTAAATCCCTCGGCTTCCAGCAACTCAGCGGCCTTGCGGGCACGCACACCGGCCTTGCACAGAACATAAACGGGCGTGGTCTCGCTTACCTGCGCCTTCTCCTTAAGCACCGCCGCCGAAACTTGATCCAGCGGTAAAAGAATATGCGCGCACGCCAGCGCGCACGCCGCATGCTCGGCCGGTGTGCGGACGTCGAGAACAACCGATCCGGGAGGCAAAGGAAAATCAAAAATGTTGGCGTGCACGGATGAAATCATGATCTTGTTTTTATATGTTTCATTTACCCTTGGCAATAGATTACGCTTGAATTCATGAACGCATGGCAAGAGTTGAATAATTCCACAATCCGTGCCTTCATCGCCGCGCACGAAGGCGAAGACGTCGCAGCGCTGGCGCTGCGCGCCCTCCCCGAAGGATGGCCGCGCGCCCTGGTGCTCGACCAGATCCGCGCCCGGCAGAAGGCGCGGCGCAAGATCCCGGCATGGTGCGCGCATCCGGATGTGATCCTGCCGCACCCTGAAACAATCGAGCAGGCTTCCTCCGCCGCCACCGCCGCATTCAAATCCTCCTTGGTAAACGGTGACGCCTTCGCCGACCTCACCGCCGGCGCGGGGATCGATACGGCGGCGCTGGCCCGGAATTTCAAAAGCGGTTTTGCGGTGGAATCG
>CAZNYM010000022.1:16695-29018 GCA_964577255.1 uncultured Pseudobdellovibrionaceae bacterium
AATCGGATCCTCACAGCGCAGCGCTTTTGTCTCACAACCTGCCTTTATTGACGAGCACGCCACTCACCATCATCAATGATCGTGCGGAAACGGCGCTTGCGGCACTGCCGCCCCTGGATCTTGTCTATCTCGACCCGCAGCGCCGCGCAGGGCAAAAGCGCGGCATCATCGCCCTGAAGGACACGAGCCCCGATGTCACCGCCCTGCTGCCTGTCTTGCGCGCGCGGGCAAAATCCGTCCTTCTCAAAACCTCGCCCATGCTCGATATCGATCGCGCATTTGCGGAACTGGGGGGTGCGGCCGCCGTTCACATCGTCGAATGGCGCGGCGAATGCCGCGAAGTCCTGTACCTCATGACGGATTTCGCCGGCGAAACGCCGGTCCATGCCCATGTGATCGACGATGAGGGCGCCGCCCTGCACAGCTTTACCCTGACACGCGCGCAGGAAAACGCAGCGCAGGCGACATACGCGCCACCGGCCACGTACCTTTACGAACCCGGCCCCGCGCTCATGAAAAGCGGCGGTTTCAACCTGATCGCGCAGCGTTACGGTCTCGCCAAAATGCATCCGCACACGCATCTTTATACGGCGGATGCCCTGCTGCCCGATTTTCCCGGCCGCCGCTTTGCCATCGAGAATATCGTGCCCGCGCACCGGAAAAAAATCGCGGCCGCCGTCCCGGACGGGCGCGCTCATCTGACCGTGCGCAATTTTCCGGGCCGGGCCGAGGCGCTTTTGAAATCCTGGGGGCTGGAGGAAGGCGGCGATGCGTATCTTTTCGCCTGCACGCTCGACGATGAAACAAAAGCGGTTCTGGTGACCCGAAAGGCCGCCTAGAAGAACTTCCCTTTTTCACCGGTCGTCACCATGCGGCGCAGGGTTTCGCTGATCCCGGCGGTGATCAAAAGCGCAACCAGAATCTGCAAGGCGGTGCTGAGAAGACTCAGAAGAAATTGCAGGATCGCCGGCATCGCCCCGCCCATGTAAGGCCCGGCGACGATGGCTACGACCAGGTTGTAAAGGAATGTCGGCGGCAGAAAGCACACCGTCGCCACCATGATCAGGCGCAGCGAACCAATCAGCCCCGGTACGACCTTCATGTATTCGCGCACCGGCCATTCGATCGCGAGTGGAATGTAGATCCACATCAGCTTGACCGACCAGATCAGGCCCGCCATCAGCGCAACCGCCATGACGAGGACCAGGATGCTCGATTCCTGCCCCGCGGCAGGGCCGCGCCCGGCTTCCACGGTTTCGGCCGACAGACTCGTCGAGACCGCCAGCATCCCCGCCGCCAGCAGATTGATCAGCACGAAGAACACCGTCGCCCCCATGATGCCGCGGGCGCGGTGCCGCAGCTCGCTGATGTCTGCCTCGGCCTGGCCTGAGGGACGGAACGGCCAGCGCTGGTCGAGAAAAATCAGGCGGCAGAAATGCGCCAGCATCCACCCTTCGGCAAAAAAGGCGGGCAGCAGCACGAGCGACTGGCGTATATAAAGCGGCTGCCAGCCGTTGATCGCCACCAGCATCCCGCCGATCAGGTGCAGGAAGAACGGCACCACCGCCAGTTTCAGGAGATAATGGCGTTCCTGCCACACGCGCCTGTAACCAAGCCCGGCCGTGTCGATGAGGCTGAAAGAAGTGGAGGACATCCCTGCTCCCGCGAAAAAACGGCCTTCATTGTCGCACGGTTCATTTTCTTTGACAATCAAGCCCCTGTACTGCTACGGTAACACCATGAACACGCAAAACCGCGCTTTTTCCCGATTTTGGTGGTGGACCTTTTAATCCAAGGGTTCCGCCTGTTTTGCCTGTCTTCTCCTTCCGTTATTGAGAAAACCCCGGCCGGAACCCGCAAGGGCCCGGTTTTTTGTTCTTCCCTGTAAATCGGCCGTCCTTGCCCCGCTTGCTCAAACCGCAGGGAAGAACCGGACCGAAACCATGACCCAGGATACCAGCAAGACCCGCCGTTCGCAGGAAACACGCGCCGACCCCTCCACCATTCTGCGCGGCTATATGATCGAGCAGACGCCCGCCATTGGCAGCGAGGTGGAAACCTTCGTCCTGCATCCCGACGGGCGGCTGATCGACGTGCCCACGCACGACCGGATCAAAGCCGTGATGAGCAAGGCCGGCCTGCACCCCACCGCCGAGCCGCTCGCCAGCATCTTCGAGCTTAAGACAGCACCTCACAAAAACACGGGTGGCGTCATCGCCGACATGGCGTCCCAGCAAAGCCGCCTGCAGACGGTGATGGAGGTAACGGGGTTCGTCAGCCGCAGGCAGGGCTATCTGAACGACCACAGTTTCAGGGAGGCCTACGACGCCGCGCGGCCCAATCAGGCGGTCGATTATTTTCTCAACCGCGGCGAAGAGATCTGCGCCCGCGCGCCCCTGATGACCACCTCCGCCCAGATCAGCATTTCCTACGCCGACCCGGACCACGCTTACCGGATGGCCCGGCTGCTCATGGTCGCGACGCCCGCTCTGACCGCCCTGTGCGAAAACAGCGGCAACCGCCTCGACGGCCGGCCCTGCGCCTTCAATCCCGGCGCGACCGTGCGCCTGAGCCAGCCCGACGGGCGCGGCGGCCTTTCGCCGGTCATCAAGGCGGCCGCCGGCGCTGAAGACATGATGATACGGCAGACCATGCATATCTGCCACACGCCGATGATGCTCCATTTCAACAAAAGAGGAACCCTGCAGACGGTCGATATTCTGGGGCGCCAGCCCACGTTCTCCGAACTGGGCAGCCAGGGCCTCAATACCGTCGCCAATGCCGCGTTAAGCGAAAATGCCCAGTTCCACATGCTCAAGCTCACAACACTGCCCGACGGCACGGGCAAGCGCCTCGAGCTGCGCATGGCCGACAATGGCCCCTTCCAGCACGACGTCATGTGCCTGGTCGCGGGCGCGGTCGCCTTCCGCGACGACGCGCGCCGCGATCTTGCGGATATTTTCACGCGCGCGGGGCTCGATCCGTTCCATTACACCACCGGCGCCAGGGCCGAAGCCGCCCTGGGCGCCGTCGCCCGCGAGCGCGAAGCGGCCTGTCGGCTGCCTTACGGCGAAAGCACGGTGGGAAAGATCGCCGATGCGCTGATCGACATCGCCATCGCTTATAACGATATCGGCGATACGGAACGGGAATCGATCATCGGCGCACGCCGCAAGCTGTATACGCGCATGAAACCGGCCTAGTTCCCGGCGACGCCCAGCTTTTCCTGGAGCGCGCTCGAGGAGGTCGTGTACTGGAAGCGCAGGCGCTTCTCGGGATAGACGTATTTGAAAGCCGCCTGGGCCGCGAGCGCGCCTTCATGAAAACCTGAAAGGATAAGCTTGAGCTTGCCGGGATAGGTGTTGATGTCGCCGATGGCGAACAGACCCGGCGTCGCGGTTTCAAATTTCTCGGTATCGACCGGGATCAGGTTTTCATGCAGGTTTAGGCCCCAGTCAGCCACCGGGCCCAGCTTCATCGTCAGGCCGTAAAAAGCGAGCAGGCAATCGGCACGCACGTCCCTTTCACCCACCGTGACGGCCGTAAGCTGCCCGTCCGCGCCCTTAAGTCCCTGCAGATTACCGATTTCCAGATCCATTTTCCCTTCGGCCACCAGCGCGCGCATTTTGTTCACGCTGTCGGGCGCGGCGCGGAACTCGTCGCGGCGGTGAATCAGGATGATGCGCCTGGCAAGCGGCTGCAGGTCAAGCGCCCAGTCAAGCGCCGAATCGCCGCCTCCTGCAATAGCAATGGTCTTGCCGCGGAACGCCTCGCGCTTCTTCACAGCGAAGAACACCGACTTTCCTTCATAGGCCTCGATGCCGGGCAGCGGCGGCTTTTTGGGCACAAACGATCCGCCCCCGGCGGCAATGATGACGACTTTGGCCTCAATGACGGTTCCGGCGTCGGTGCTCACTTCCCACGATCCGTTGTCGAGACGGCGCAGGCTTTCGACCATCTGGCTGAAATGAAATACCGGCTTGAAGGGCTTGATCTGCGCCATCAGCCGGTCGGTCAGCTCCTGGCCGCTTACCACCGGCAGGCCGGGAATGTCGTAAATCGGCTTTTCCGGATAAAGCTCGGCGCACTGGCCACCCGGGCGGTCGAGAATATCGATCAGCTGCGCCTTGATGTCGAGCAGCCCCAGCTCGAAAACAGCGAACAGCCCCACCGGCCCCGCCCCGATGATCGCCGCGTCCGTGATATGCCTTTGCGCTTCGCTCATGATGGGGCTATAAATGGCACGTTTTCGGGGTTTGTCAAATCATGCCTGCCGCGCACAAAAAACTCATCCTCTGGCTTCACATTTGCTGCTTCATGATCTTCGCCATGGCAGTGATTGGGGCGGTGACGCGCCTGACGGAATCGGGCCTGTCTATCACGGAATGGAAGCCCATCACGGGAGCCCTGCCACCGCTGAACGAACAGGCCTGGCAAAAGGCGTTCGCCCTCTACCAGGCCTCTCCCGAATTTGAAAAGAAGCATTTCTGGATGGACCTCGCCGCTTTCAAGAAAATCTATTTCTGGGAATGGTTGCACCGGCTGTGGGGGCGGCTGATCGGCGTGGTCTTCGCTTTGCCGCTGCTTTATTTCTGGGCGCGGCGGCAGATCCCGCCCGGTTACGGCGTCAAATTCCTGGGCGCGCTGGCGCTCGGCGGGGCGCAGGGTTTCATGGGCTGGTACATGGTGCAAAGCGGCCTGGTCGACCGCCCGAGCGTCAGCCATTTCCGCCTGGCCGCACATCTGGGTCTGGCGCTTCTCATCTTCTCCTATCTCTGGTGGCTGGCGCTTTCGCTGGCCGACAGGCCGAAAATCGCCGTGCGCCGCGGCCTGCTTTATCACGGCTGGGGCATGCTTGCGCTGCTGGCGCTGACGATCCTGTGGGGCGCGTTCACGGCCGGGCTCGACGCCGGCATGGTCTATAACACTTTCCCGATGATGAACGAACACTGGGTGCCGCCCGAGCTGATGGCCTTCAACGGCCCGCTGCACAACATCCTGCACACGCCCGCCGCGGTGCAGTTCGCACACCGCGTGCTGGCGCTGCTGACCTTCACGGGCATCGCGGCGTTCGCCCTGCGCCGGCGCGATTTCGCCCTGCTCGGCATGGTGTTTTTGCAGCTGGGTCTCGGAATTGTCACGATTCTCTCGCAGGTACATCTGCACGCCGCCGCCCTGCACCAGGCGGGCGCCATCGCGCTGCTCGCGCTCATGCTGCGCGCGCTGCACCGTGTGCGGATTGAGGAAAAACCCGTCTAAGGAGGACTGATCGCCAGGCCGGGCTGATTGGACCTGGGCACCAGCGCCAGCGGTACCTTGTCCGCCGTAGGCGTGGTCGCGTCGGCGGCGTTGTCGCGGAATTGTTCCGCCTTGGCGCTGAGCGGCAGGGCGTCTTTGTCCGCAGGTCTCTTGTCGGCGGCTTTAAGATCTTGTGCCTTATCGCCCTCTTTGAGCGATTCAAGATACGATTTCAGGTCGGCCTGCGCCACGGGCGGGCCCAGCTTCATGCCCGTAAATCTTTTATCTTCGCTCAAGATTCTGCCGATCGTGGCGGCAGCTTCCAAGTCGTAATCGCCACCCTTGCCCTTATAGACGAAAATCGTATCCCAGCCTTTTTCGCGGGCCGCCAGCAGCGCCTTGATATATTGAGCCTTGGTCTTGGGTTGTTCCACGGTGGCGGCGATACGGATGCTGTCGCCGTTGTCATACACTTCCTTGCCGATATGGCCGTGCGCCTTTGTGTCGCCAGCGGAGGGGCCGCCGCCGCGCAGTTCCGCGCTGCGATCATTTTCTTTCTGTTCCTGTTTGCGGCGGGCCGCGTTTTCAGCCTGCTTTTTCTGATCGGCATCGGCGGTGCCTTCCGCAGCAGCGGCGCCTTCGCCCTGCGTGCGCAGGGTCGCGCCGTCGAATGTCTTCTGAACGTCGGGCAGGCCCTTGAACGTCAGCTTGCCGTCGCTGCCGGGAATGTCGATGCCATTGCCTAGATCGAGGCCGGGGAGTCTATCTTTTGCCACTTAACACACACTCTTGCTTATTGCTTTTTACTTACCCGTATTATGCCATAAGCCCCTGGAAAATAAAAGAAAAGCGCAGCCTTTTCTTAACGCTTTGAATTTGCAGGATTTTATGCCGCGCTGAGCAGTCCCTCGCGGGCCAGGATCTCGTGATAAAAACCCAGATAGGCCGCGACCGTATTGGCCTTGGTGAACTCGGCCTGATAGCGCGCATAGCCCGCCGCCGCGAGTTTTTTGCCCAGAACCGGGTCAGCAGCAAGGCGCGCGATGGCGGCGGCCAGGGCCTCGACGTCGTCAACCGGCACCATCAGCCCGTCCTGGCCGTCGCGCACATATTGCGAAGGGCCCTGCGAAGCGGCCGTGACGAGCGGCACGCGCTGCGCCCAGGCCTGCACGAACACGGTGCCAAACGGCTCGTAGCGCGAGGGGAACACGCAGATGTCGGCGGCGCCGAACAAAGCGGCACGGTCATCGCGCCAGCCCAGGAAGCGCGCGCGGTCCGCCACGCCCAGCGACGCCGCCAATGCCTCGAGAGGCTTGCGCTCCGGTCCCTCGCCCGCAATCCACAGCCACACGCCCGGCACGCGCGCCAGCGCGCGCAGCAGCACATCGAACCCCTTGGCGCCGTGCAGCCGCCCGAGCGATAAAAGCAGCTTCGCCTCCGCGGGCGTATCGAGCGCAGCGCGGTCGGCGGGCCCGGCGGCGGTTTCAAGATCGGCGAAATTGTTGATGTGGCGAACCCGCGCGCCCGCGATCCCGGCCTTCTCTAGATGGCGTTTGATATCCGGCGTGATGGTGGTGAAATATTCGCTGCTGGCAAAATGGCCGGGCTTGTAATAGCCGCCCAGGCGCGACACCACCAGATAGCGCGGCACACCGTCGCTCTTCTGCCAGCGCGGTGTCTTCTGCGCGGCGCGCGACATCCATGTCTGCACGATGTGCGGCTGGAACGCGCCGATGATCTTCTTCAGCCGCAGCGGCGTGAAGATGTCGACCATGCTGCCGAAGGGCAGGATGTGCACGGGAATGGCGGCGGCGCGCAGGCGTTCCTCGCGCGCGGGATTGCGGCGGGTGACGACCTCCACCTGCTCGCCCGCTTCGGCCAGGGCTATGCACATGTCGACAAAAGCGGTCTCCGCGCCGCCATGCGCGGCGCCCGCCATGACCTGCAGGATTTTCAAGGAGCGGCCTTTCCTTCGCCGGCGACGCCGGCCGAGGGTTCGGTTTTCGCCGGCAGGGGCGCGGGCAGCTTGATCTCGCCCATTTTCTCGACGATCACCTTCTGGGTCTCATCCATCGATTTGGTCAGCCTGGTGCAGGCCTCGGGCGAAGTCACTACCCGCTTGTCGAGCTTGTTCTCGGCGTAGACCGCCGCCTTGTCGAGCGTCGCCAGGAAATCCTCGACCTGTTTGGGCTTGCTGAAACGGCCGTCGCGGATCACAGCCTTGATATCCTTGTCGCGCGGATCGACCGCGGCGGCGATGGCCTTGTCCCACGACTCGTGGCCGGCCTGCATGAAGTCCTTCATGTCGGGATTGGCCTTGACGCACTGGCCGACCGCGCGGCCGACATCGCGCTTTACTACCTGCACGCTGCGCACCAGGCCGAAGGCATCGCGGATCTGCGCCAGGTCGCGCATCTCGGCTTCGCTGAAGCTG
Source organism: uncultured Pseudobdellovibrionaceae bacterium (assembly GCA_964577255.1). Lineage (GTDB taxonomy): Bacteria > Pseudomonadota > Alphaproteobacteria > Micavibrionales > Micavibrionaceae > Micavibrio_C. The sequence continues at coordinate 24,368 of CAZNYM010000022.1, forward strand.
GCGGCGATGGCCTGGGCTTGCTCCTGCGCCTTGAGAATATGCGGATTGCCGGCGGGCGCGGGGGCGGGCTGCCCGGCCACTTCTTTCGCCGCCTCTTCGGCCGCGTAAGCGGGGACGGACAGCAGACTCACGAGCGCGAGCGTCAGGAACTTTTTCATCGCCGGTTTCTCCTTGTCAGACCCCAAGCGATAGCAGAATTGCCGGGGCCCGGGGAGGTTTCTTTTAGCCCCAATCTGCTTTATAGTGAGCCCCGGAAGACCTCAAGCGGGCCGTTTCTTATGAAAATTCTAAAAAGCGTAAAGAATTTATTAACCCGTTTTCTATATAAATTAGGATGGGTGTCTGCCGGGCCGGATGACGGTCTTCCAGAAACCCACAAGGCGCCTGAGGGCATAAACGGAAAGCTTGATTCGCCTGCCGTTTTGCTGTTTGAAGGGGGGCAGGCCGTCCTGTCCGTCGGTTACGAATTCGACGACGTCCCATCCTGGGTGGAATGGGATGCGCATACGAGGAAGATAAGCATTGCCCAGATGGGTGGCGCGATGGCCGAGCTGGGGATTTACATACCCGAAGGGCTGGAGCAGGCGCTGAACGACGTAAGGAATTTATTGCTGATCACGGATAAAGGCGGGCGCAAGCTGATCCATTATATCGCCTTCCTGATCAGGAACTGAAAACGAATTGAACGCGAAAGACAAAGACGATAATGGGAGCAACGACATGAAACCGCAGGCCTTCAGCACAAAAGACATGAGAGACGACGTCCTCGCCGCCGGCATCCTGGGCCTTGAAGCCTTGCGCGCCGCGCCGGGCGCGGGCGTCAGCGCAATCTCTTCTCACCCCGGCTTTACCGGCGTCGCCCCGCGCGGCGAAGGGCTGGTCGCCGGGATCAACCCCGACGGTTTGCGCAGCGCGGTCGAGCTCGACGTTCACATGCCGCAGGTCAGCGGCGCGGTGGCGGTAAGGATCGTCCCCGGCAGAGACATCGGCGCCCAGGCGGCGCCGGCGCTCGCCAACAAGGGCATCAGCCTCTCCTCCGTACCGACCGGACGCCCGGGCGGCACCGGCGGCATGAAGGGTTGAGTCCTCTTTCAGGATAAAATAAAAAGCCCCGCGTCGCGGGGCTTTTTCATTCTGCAGGGTCGCGGCGATCAGCCTTCGACCAGGCGGTTCCACCAGCCTTTTTTCTTCTCCGAAGGCGCCGCGTTCACGGTTTCGTAATCGCGCGCGGGCGCGGGGCCGGCGGGGGCCGGTTCGCGGCGCGCCGCCATCACCGGCGCCGGCTGTTCCGGCGCTGGGGCCGGACGGTAGCCCTCGCTCGCGCCACTGTCGTTGGCCGAGAGCGGCGGATCGTTGCGCTGACCGCCTTCCGGACGGTTTTCATCCCAGGAACGGTTGCGGCCGCCGCGATTGCGCCCGCCCCGGCGGGAACGGGAACGCCCGGAGCGTTCGGAACGCTCGGGACGGCTTTGCTCGCCGCCCTCAGCGCCCGGTTCGCCGCTGCCGGCAGACATGTTCTCATCGCGCGGCGCACCTTCGGCCGCGGGACCCCGGTCGTCGCGGTCGGAACGGCCGCCGTGACGGTTGCGCCCGCCGCGGTTACGGCCGCCGCGATTGCGTCCACCCCGGCTGCGCCCGCCTTCACGGCCGCCTTCGCGGCGGAAAGGCGCGCGGCCTTCGCCGCCCGTTTCGCTGTCGCCGCCGGTTTCTTCGCTCTCTCCGCCCGGAGCGGCTTCTTCACCCTCCTCGGCGGGAATATCTTCATCCAGCACATCGTCATCCATCGCGATCGCGGGACGCTCGACGGTTTCGCCCTGCACCGGCGTGCCGCGCACGTGATCGATCTTATAGCCCGGCGGGCCGACATGATCGTCGATGCGCACCAGCACGCGGAAGCCGTAGCGGCGCTCCAGGTTTTCCATCATGTCGCGCTTGTTGTTGAGGATATAAAGCGCGACCTCGTTCGGGATGCTCAGCGTCACTTCGACCGAGCGGGCGCGGATGCCCTCTTCCTCGCGCGCGCGCAGAACGGTGATCGCCGCCGAGTCGACGGTGCGCACATAGCCGATGCCCTGGCAGTGCGCGCAGCGCTGGAACTGCGCTTCGGTCACGCTCGGGTTCAGGCGCTGGCGCGAAAGCTCCAGCAGGCCGAAGCTCGAAATGCGGCCGACCTGGATGCGGGCGCGGTCGGTCGACAGCGCTTCCTTCAGGCGGCGCTCGACCTTGGCGTTGTTGCGGCGGTCTTCCATGTCGATGAAGTCGATGACGATCAGCCCGCCCAGATCGCGCAGACGCAGCTGACGCGCGACTTCGTCCGCCGCTTCCAGGTTGGTCTTGAGCGCGGTTTCCTCGATGTGCCGCTCCTTGGTGGCGCGGCCCGAGTTGACGTCGATCGACACCAGCGCCTCGGTCGGGTTGATGACCAGATAACCGCCCGATTTCAGCGTGACCGAGGGTTCGCCCATGGCCGCCAGTTGGCTTTCCACCTGATAGCGGTGGAACAGCGGGATCTGCTCGTCGGTGTAGTGATTGACCTTCTTGATATGCGTCGGCATCAGGATCTTCATGAAATCGCGAGCCAGATTGTAACCTTCGTCGCCCGCCACCTGGATCTCCTCGATGTCGCGCGAATAGATGTCGCGGATGCTGCGGCGGATCAGATTACCTTCCTCGTGGATGAGGGCGGGCGCCGTCGATTGCAGTGTCAGCTCGCGGATGCCGTCCCACAGCTTGAGCAGATAGTCGAGATCGCGCTTGATCTCCTGCTTGGTGCGCGACATTCCGGCCGTGCGCATGATCACCGACATGCCTTCAGGGACCTGCAGTTCGGCGAGGATCTCGCGCATGCGGCGGCGTTCCTCGAAGCTCGCGATCTTGCGGCTAACGCCGCCGCCGCGCGGGCTGTTGGGCATAAGGACGCAGTAACGGCCCGGCAGCGACAGATACGTCGTCACCGCCGCGCCTTTGTTGCCGCGTTCTTCCTTGCTGACCTGGATCAGCATGATCTGGCCGCGCTTGATGACTTCCTGGATCTTGTAGTTACGGCGCAGCGAAGGGCGCGCGGGATGGTCGCCTTCGACGCCATCCCCGCCCAGCATTTCTACCCGGCGCGCGCCGGCCGCCATGCGGCGTCCACCGCCGCCGCGGCCGCCGTAACCGTTGCGGCCGCCCCGACCGCGGAAACGTCCGCCCCGGCCGCGACCGCGACCGCGACCGCCGCGTCCGCCTTCGTCACCGGCGGGCTGCTCGCGGTTGCCATCGACGTCGTTCTCTTCCTCGTCGCTGCGGCGGTTGCCGATATTGTCTTCATCTTCACCTTCGCCGTCCGCGCTTTCACCGGCGGAAAAAGCGGGCATGTCGGCGCCTTCTTCGTCCTCATCTTCGTCGTCATGGCCTTCATCGGCCACGGGATCGTGGTCGGGTTGAGAATCTTCTTCTTCGTCATCGGCCGGGGCCGCTTCGACAGGGGCGGGCGTAGCTTCGTCGCCGACAGCGTCCGCAACGCGGTCTTCGCCGCCTAGTTCCTCGACGGCGTCTTCTTCTTGGGAATCCTCATCCTCGGTAACCGGACGGCCGCCGGCGCGGGCGTTCTCCTCTTCCATATCCTCGGCTTCCTCGGCGGCGCGGCGCGCCTCCATCTCTTCCATCTGCTCGCGCAAAAGCGCTTCGCGGTCGGAGATCGGGATGCGGAAGTAATCGGGATGGATTTCCGAGAACGGCAGGAAACCGTGGCGGTTGCCGCCGAAATTCACGAAAGCGGCCTGCAGCGAGGGTTCGACCCGCGTGACCTTGGCCAGAAAGATGGTGCCTTTCAGCTGGCGCCTGACCTTGCTCTCATAGTCGAATTCCATCAGGCGGTGGCCATCCACGACCACGACGCGGGTTTCCTCGTCATGGGTGGCATCGATAAGCATGCGTTTTGTCATTATATATAGCTCCTGGCGTGCTGCTTCCCAGCACCCGCGAGCGACACGTACGGGTAAAACGGTGCGGCACGCACCCTTAGTATGTTGATGTTCTGAGGATACCCCTGGCCTGGGCCTACCGGCCCGGTCTTGGCTTACAACGGAAACCGCGCGAAATCACAAGGCGCGTGTAGTTTAATTCTGTCAAACCATCGCCGGTCCTGAGAAAATCCAGAAAGCCGGGGGACCTTTTCCGTTACAGCTAGCGAAACCTGATCCTTCATCGAAATAGCAAACTGCTAAAGCTGTCGCGGGTCGCAGAGAGACAATACGCGCATAACGCTCTTTCGACAATTAAAAAATGCGGGGTAACCCCGGACCAGGCTATCCCGGCCACGCCAGCCCCTTGCTTCCGGGTGGTTTCTCTGTGATATCTAGGGATATTATCGCTTTTTCCGGCCGCCAGGGTGACACGCCTTGTTTTGCATCTTACGTAAATTATTGCTCTTGATTCCAGCACTCGCCGTGCTGACCGTTTCTATCCCGGCCCGGGCGCTCGACATCGACGGCATCCGTTTCGGCCAGCACCCCGACGAGGTGCGCATGGTGCTCGACCTCAGTGCCGACGCCCCCTTCCACGCTTTCGTGCTCGACGACCCGCACCGGCTCATCATCGATCTGCCTGCCTTCAACTGGAAGGTCGGCGATATCGGCCGCCCGGCGGGCGTCAACGTCAGCGTCGTCGA
>CAZNYM010000023.1:0-10136 GCA_964577255.1 uncultured Pseudobdellovibrionaceae bacterium
CTGCAGCATCGGGAGGGCTGTCCGGCGGGACGGCGCCCCAGTCCTGGCTGACGGCGGCCGGGCGCGTGAGAGCGGTCGCGAGCCGCCGCCGGACCCGGGCGGCGGGGGTTTCCTCATGCTGCGCGGCCGGCCACGGTGCCACGGCGTCGCGTTCCCTTCCCAGCACAGCCAGAAGCCCCTTGAGCGCGTATTGCGGGTGCGGCGGGTCGACCGCGTTCCAGCCGTCTTCGTCCAGGTCGCGGTCAAGGCCGGGAAGTACCACCCGGCCGCCCGGCATGTCGGCCACCACCCGCAGCAAAGCGGCGGCGGCCGGGATCGAGCCGGTGATGCCCGCGGCCACCACCGGATGCGGCGGCGGGCTTTCCTGCCACAGCGCGGCCTGGATTTCCAGCAGCCGGTTGCGGTGCAGGGCCTTGTCGGTCATCCCTGCCTCCTGCAGCAAAGCAGGCCAGGCGGAAGAGAGGATTTCCAGGAACCGCACTGTCACCTGCCAATGCTGCGCCAGATCCTGATAGCCGCCGCCATAGCCGCCCGCCGCCTGCACCAGCTCGGGCAGGTCCTCGAGCCGGCAGTTCTCGGTATGGATCTCGTCAAGGAACTGCCCGAGCTGCCGCGCCAGCACCAGCGCCTCGGGGAATCCCTGCGTGAAATCGGGCCGCTTCATGATCAAGCGGGCCAGCATGATCTGACGGGTCTGCTCGCCGACCGGCGGCGGCAGGGGCAGTTCGGGCGCGCCGGGATTGTGCAGCAAAAGCTCGTCCTCGGCGACATCGGCCAGCGGCTGCAGACGCGGCAGGATCAGGGGTTTTCCGGCGCTCAGCTGTAAAAAAGCATCCTGCAGCGTGCGGCAGGCGCGCCGCGTGGGTAGCAGCAGGTGATAATGCGCCAGCGCCAGCGGGTCGCTCGCGGTTTCCTGCAGCAAGCCCCCCGCCAGCGCGCGCGCGAACGGCACACCCACCGGGATGGTGAAAACGCTAGGGACGGGTGCGGGAGACGGGGCCATGATAACCTGCCTCGCGCGCCGCGAAATGGGCGTTGGTGCGCTCCCAGTCCTGTGGCGTGGTGATGTGGTGCCAGGCGCCGTCATGCACGAGGCCGAACAGGCGCCCCTGCCGCTCGGCGGCGTCGAACAGATCGAGGAAAGAGAAGGCGCTGCCCGCCGCGCGGCCGTTGAAAATGCTGCGGCGGCAGAGGCGGGTGCTGGTGAACATGTGCGTGCCGGAACGGTCGCGGCTGCGGGCGCAGCGCCCATCGGCGCCGATGGTATAGTCGCCGATGCCGGGGGTCAGGGTCATTTTCTCGACCGGCTGCAGCAAAAGCAAGATGTCCATGCGGTCCTCGTCCCACGCCGCGGCCAGCCGGGCGAAGGGATTGCCGCCCGGCCCGTCCTCGAGGAACGAATCGCCGCTGACGACGAAAAACGGGTCGCCCTTTACCAGTTCAAGCCCGTTGAAGACGCCGCCGCCGGTGTCGAGCAGGGTTTCCTCGGCCGAGATCTTCGGCCGGCGCGGGCCCCGCCGGTCGGCCAGATGGGCGCGGATGGCATCTCCCAGGTGATGAATGTTGAGGGTGATATCGCCGACGCCCGCCGCTTCCAGTCCGGCCATCACCCGGTCGAGGATAGGCACGCCGCCTACGGGCACCAAAGGCTTGGGCAGCGCATCCGTCAGCGGGCGCAGGCGTTCGCCCCGCCCGGCCGCGGTGATGAAGGCGCTTTTGAAGGGATGGATCATGGCCGTCAGACTAGCCCGCGAGACCCGTGATAGCAATATGTCTTTGCCCGGCAGCGGCCACGGAAAAGGTGATCAGTGCGGCGCCGGCGGGGCACAGCGACCCCAGGCGCTCGGGCCATTCGACCAGGCACAAGGGCGCGCTCAGCGCCTCCTCCCAGCCCAGTTCGTAAACGTCTTCCGGCCGCTCAAGGCGGTAGAGGTCGAAATGCCAGAGCGTTCCCGCCGGCATGTCGTAGGTCTGCACCAGGGTGAAGGTGGGGCTCGGCACCTCAAGCGCCGGATTGCTGCACAAGGCGCGGATCAGCGCGCGGGCGAACAGCGTCTTGCCGGCGCCCAGGGGGCCCTGCAGCAGCAGCAGGCGCGGCCTGTCGAAACGCAAGCCCGCCGCCAGGCGGGCGGCCAGGCGGGCGGTGTCGTCGTCGCTGCGGCTGGTCAGGGTCTCCATGCGCCGACCCTCGCAAAATTCCGCCACCGCCGCAAGCGGCGATGCTATACTCGCGGGCATGAGGATGACGGTTTTTCTGATAGCGCTCTGGCTTGCGGCGCTGCCCGCCGCGGCGCAGGGCCTGCGCGAACCGGTGGCGGAAGGCGAAGTGACCTTCGAACCGCAATGCTTCATGCTGGTCAACGATGCGCCGTACGCCATGCGCGGCAGCATCATCAGCAACTTCTTCACCAACCGCGAGGGCGTGCGCGCCCGGCACAACATGAATTTCCGCCTTGAAAGCGGGGAGCAGCAGCAGGTCTGCTCGACCGGCCCGTTCTATGACGGGCGCATGCTGTATCTCGTGCTGCGCGAATCGCTGCCGGTGTTCTCGTGCCTGACCCGCGTCGACGGCCCGGTGAAGATCGAAGGCTATGTCGACACCGCCGGCCGGCGGCACACCAAAGCGGTTTGTCTGTAGGGGACGGAAATTTTGGAGAAATGAAAAGAAGTTTCTTCATAATCGTATTGCTGCTGCTCGCCGTCGCGGTGTTTGAATTTTCTCCGGTGGTGGAGAAGGCCCAGGCTTACGTATCTCTGGCAAACTATGAGAACGCGCAAACGCCGTGCCAGACCCTTCTGACCGACCGGCCGTGGTACGGAAAACTGAATCACTGGTTTTTCGCGTGGCTGGTTTTTGTGCCAGCTCTGATTTTTTCCGTTTCTCCCTCCGCGCCGGCCTGGATGCGCGGTGGACGGATCATCGTCGCGGCGGGCGTTTGCTATGCGCTGATGAATCTGGCGGTTCATTTACAGTGGGATATCCGCAACGCGCCTTTTCGTGAAGATCCTTTTCATCCCAATCCCGCAAACGGCTGGCGGATGGATTGCGCCGATTATGCCGGCGACGGGTTCAGTTATATGATCGCCGCGCTTTCCGCGTGGATCCCGGCCTGTATATATACGGGTCTTTGTCTGCTTGTCTGGTGTTCTTATCACCGCCGGTTTTCAAAAGAGATAACAGCGGAATATAAAAGCGATATCGTGACGCGTATACTTTTCTGGGGACTGAAAGTTTATTTAATCATGATCTTTGTTTATATTTTTATTTTTGTGGTTTTTATAGCCTATGGATTTCTTATGAAGGATTTTTTATTTCACCCACCAATATTGGGATTTATTACGGAGTTACTTATTAGACCTTTGTTTATTCCATTTGAAACATTCACCTATAGCTAGGCTTTTTTATTGATTTTGATGCTTCCCGTTAAGTGCGTTTTCCATTGATCTGTAATGCGGAAATAGGTTCCACCACCGTCGGTTAATTTCACTACCCAAGGAGGTGCCGCACCTGGATCGGAGGTGCCAAATAAAAATTTTCTCTGGCGAATATTTCCTGGATCTGTAAACAAATCATCGTATTCGTAATCAACAATAGCCTGAATAGAGAGAATATTTTCATTCCGGAAGACAGTTCCTTCTGTTTTAGTTCGTATGGTTCCGCCGCCAAAAACCCAGAAAACTTCGCCGAGTTGCGGGTATGATGTATCAGTGGTGTAAACCAGTTTTCCTGATTTGATCTCGCGCATTTTGTCAGTGACCTGGTCTTCAACACGGTGAAACATGATTTCCTGTGCCTTTTCGATGATGGCGCCAAGATAGCCCGTCTGTGAAAGCGTGATAGTCTTGCCTTTGCCCAAATAAAAATGTTTTGCAAAATCTTCCTCGGTCCATTTTCTGGCGGCATCTTTTACTTCGCTGATAAGTTCCTGGTGTAGGCCTTCAATCTGATTCACGGGTTCCGCCCAGCAGCGGCAGTTGAATTCTTCGCCGGGATTAAGAACATCGCTCCACTTACGGATAGTGCGGTTGAACTCGGCATGTGAATTCCGTACACGGTCGTCTTCCACTGTGCGCCAGATATATTGCCCTTCCGGAGTTTTCGATGTCTCCTTGTTCAAGGCGCGGATGGTTTCATCATCGGGTTTTGCTGCGCCGTTTGCGGAAAGACTGTGATCTTTCTGAAACGCTTTTAGGGCGGCGAATACATCCGCATCGGGAATGCCGGTGATGCCGGTTTTCTCATAGGGCTGATAATAGCCAAGGCGGTTGAGGGCTTTTTTCATTTGTTTAACGTCAAATTCGTCCACTTTGCCGTTGGCGGCAAAGGGCCGGGAAAGTTTTATTTTCATGGGTTTCTCGGGAGGTTGATGAAATGGAAAAAGCCCCCTGCGGGGGCTTTTGTGCGGACACATCTGTGCCCTTTATGGGGATTATATTCCTATATTATATCCCGGATGTCAAGATTTGAGTTTGTCCTGCGTATGTCCGCGGATGGCAGGCAGGACCAGCGTGACGGTGGTGCCGCGCTCTTCGGCGCTGTCGAGCTCGACCGTGCCGCCGTGCAGCTCGGCGATGGTTTTCACGAGCGTCAGGCCCAGCCCCGCGCCCCGGGTGCCGGTCCGGCTGCCGGCGGCGCTGGTGCCGGTGGGGGCGCTGCCCGCGCGCTCGAAGGGCTGGAAGATGCGTTCCCGGTCGGCGGGCGCGATGCCGGGTCCCGTGTCCGCGACCGACAGGCGCACGGTCTTGCCGTTGCGCGCGGCCGCCAGGGTGATGGTGCCGCCCGCCGGGGTGAAGGCGATGGCGTTGCGGATCAGGTTCAGGATCACCTGTTTGAGGCGGCGTTCGTCGGCGTCGAGCGTGCCGATATCGGGCGGGCAGACCAGGCGCACGTTGATGCGCTCCTTGCCCGCCCAGTCGCGGGTGAGGTCGTACAGCCCGTGCAGGATGTCGCCAATAGAGACATTGTTGAAATTAAGCGTCATATAACCGGCTTCGATGGTCGCCAGATCAAGGATATCGTCGATCAGGCTGACCAGCTTGGCGCCCGCTTCCTGGATGTCGCCGGTATATTCCTGCTGCCTTGCGTTCATGGGCCCGAAATACTGGTGCTGCAGGATTTCGGCAAACCCCATGATGGCGTTGAGCGGCGTGCGCAGCTGGTAGGAGACGTTGGCGAGGAAGTCAAGCTTCAGGCGCTCGGCGGTCTCAAGCGCAGCATTTTTCTCGCGCAGGGCGGCCTCGACCCGGGCCTTGTCCGTTATGTCGGTGTGGGTGACCAGCACCCCGCCGTCGGGCAGCGGCATGGCCGACCAGGCTATTTTGCTGCCGTCGGCGCGCGCCATTTCGCCCTCGCGCATGTTGCGCTCGAGGCACTGGCGGACCAGGGTTTCGCGCGCGTCGCCCCAGGCGGCGGGGGTGAAGCCGTCTTTGAGCTTGTCCACCAGGCGGTTGATGTGCGGCTGGCCGTCGAGATCCTCGGGGTGCAGCGACCACAGGCTGGCGAAGGAGGGGTTCCAGAGTTTCAGGCGCCCGTCGCCGCCGAACGCCGCGACGCCTTCGCTGAGGTTGTCGAGCGTTTCCTTCTGTACGGCGATAAGGGTGTTGTAGGAGGATTCCAGCTCCAGGCGGCTCGTCACGTCCTCGAAAGTCAGCATCAGCCCGCCCATCGGGTGCGGCACCGCCAGCATGCGCAGCGCAGCGCCGCTCGGAAGATAGAGCATGTCCTCGTGCGGGCCGATCAGCCCGGTGAACATGTTGAGCCAGCCGTTCTTGAACTTGCGGAAGTCGGCCTGCTCGGGCAGGCGGCGCATCTCGCGCAGCTTCTCCATCATGTCGCCCAGGCGGGGGCGCGTGTTGAGATACTGATCCTCGAGATCCCACAATTGCGCAAACGCGGAGTTGTAGAATTCCAGCACCTGATCGGCGTTGAAGAGGCCGATGGCGGTGCCGAGCTGCTCTAGCAGCTCCTTATACGCGGCGGTGTAGCGCTTGAGCTCGTTTTCAAGCTCTTCCGTGCGCGTGACGTCCTGCGCCAGCCCCAGCGTTCCGCCACCCGCGCGCGGCACTTCGCTTACCAGCATTCTTTTGCGTTGGCCGCCCGCGATGATGTGCGCCTCGGTGCTGACCGTCTCCTTGCGTTCGAGCGCTTCCTGCGCCAGCGCCCGGCCGGGCAGTTTCAAAAGCGCGTTGCCTTTCTTCAGACCCTTGAACGACAGCTCGCGCTGCTCGGCGATCACGCTTGCGGGCGAGGCTTCGAGCGCCTGGGCGTAAGCGCGGTTGCACCAGGAGATGTCGGTGCGCTCGTCTCGCAGCCATAAAGGCAAAGGCAGCTGGTCGAGGGTTTTCTGCAGCCTGTTGCGCTCGTCCTCGGCGTTCTGGCGCGCCTGCGCCGCTACGTCCTGGTCGCGTGCGCTCGCGCTCACGTCGCGGGCCCAGAGAATGTCGTAGCCCTGGCCCCGCCGTCCGGTGATTTCAATCTGGCGCGCATCTGCTGCCGTGCGCACGGTCAGGCTAAAACCAGTACCTTCGGCGCGCAGGCGTTCATAGAGTCCCTCAAGCGCCGCCGCATCGGCGGCACGCAGGGCGCCCGCCAGATCGTCGAAGCCGCGCAGCGCGTCGCGCGATAAAAGCGCAGCAAAGCCGGGGCTGTAAGCCAGTGCGCCGTCGGCGGCGAAACCGCAATATTCCAGGGGGCAGGCGGCCAAAAACGCCTCGAGCCGCGCGATATCCTCCCGGCCCGGGGGGCGGGAAAGCAAAGGCAGCGGCAGGGACAGAAGGCGCTTGGGCGACATGACAGGGCAGTGTAGCCGCGCGCCGCCGTTTATTCAAATGCGCTTTCACGTAAAAGCTTGTTTCTTGACTCGGCGCGGCGAACGCGCTTGAGTGGAAAAAAACAAGATAAAACAGGGAGATCATCTATGGAAAGCCACCAGCCGCCAGGGCACGATCCCTGGCATCATCGCCGTTCGCTGCGCAGCCTCTGGCGCGACCTGCCGCTGCAGCCGCGTCCCGTCAATATCGACTTCGTCATGGCGCTGCGCCGCGACGACCTGGCGGAAGAAGCGCAGGAGCGCCGCTATGAACAGACGGCGGCCGACGACCTGCCCCGGGGGCGGGAAGGCTGCAGGCTCGACCGGCGGAAGCTCGCGCAATTGCCGGCCGGCGACCTGCCCCGTGTTTATGACGATGTGCGCCTGCGCACGCTGTACCAGTGCTGGGAGGTCTTTCAGCTCTACAAGGCCTATGTCCTTGGGCAGGACATGAAAAAGATCGACGATCGCGAAAACGGCAGCACATTGCGCCGTCACGCCGAAGGATGCTTCGACGACGTCGTCGACGGGCTGCGTGGCCTTATTTCCGGCGCGGCGCTTGAAGACATGACCGCGCCGCCGCGCGGGATCGAGGAGGCGGCGGCGCTGATCGGCATGACACGCGCCGAGGATCCGGCCCTGCGCATCCGTCAGGAAGTCGTCTGCCTGCTGTGCTTGTCGTTCCCGGCAAGCGCCCACCCGGTCGTGACGCGGATCGAGCACGACCTCGTCAGCGTGCTGCAGGTGTGTGACCAGAAATCGACCGAGGACGCCATCGCGCTGCTCGATAAAATGCGCAAGGACCGCGCGCCGCCGCCGCGCCTGCACCCGCGCTTCAACCCCAACCCCGGCGACCGCGCGCCGGGCGGGCTTTAGAGCCGCCGCATATTATTTTATGGTAAAGGGGGGTTGGCGGTGATATTCTGCCGGCTTCAATAGGCCGGGAGGAGAGACCCATGACTCAGAAAAGACAGCAACAACGCCAAGAAGGCCAGGCCCTCGCGGGGGATCTTTGCCGCGCTTTTATCACGCAGGTCATCACGGTAAATTCCAAAAAATGCTCAAGCCTCAGGGACCTTGTCGAGGTTATCGCGCTGAATGCCGATTCTGAGGAGGGGGGACGCAAGTTTTATAAAGCCGTCGAAGACGTGGATTTGTACGATCCGGGAAAACTGCCCGACGACCTGGCGATCGAATGCGCCGGCAGGATTACGGAGATAAACGCGCGCCCGATCCTCCCCTTTCTTGAAGTGACCTATGACCAGGCGGACGACATGGCCCGCAAGGCGATGGAAGAAGCGGGTTTACGAAAGCTCGATCCCGTGCGCACGGCCCTGAAGAAAAACGGCGCCGACGCTTTTGTCACCATGCTGGGGCGCGCGCTGCGGCACGGCTGAGCATCAGTAGCGGTACAGATCCTGCTTGAACGGGCCATTTTCCCCGACGCCGATATAGGAAGCCTGTTCCTTTGAAAGTTTCGTCAGCTTGACGCCTAGCTTCTCAAGATGCAGCGCCGCGACTTTTTCATCCAGATGCTTGGGCAGGACATAGACTTCGCCGGCCTTGTAGGCCTTGGTGTTGGTCCACAGTTCGATCTGCGCCAGCACCTGGTTGGTGAAGGACGCGCTCATGACAAAGCTCGGGTGGCCGGTGGCGCAGCCCAGATTCACCAGGCGGCCTTCGGCCAGGAGAATGATGCGCTTGCCGCCGGGGAACTCGATCTCGTCGACCTGCGGCTTGACGTTGTGCCATTTGTAATTGCGCAGCGCTGCGACCTGGATCTCGGAATCGAAGTGGCCGATATTGCAGACGATGGCGCGGTCCTTCATCTTGCGCATGTGCTCGATGGTGATGACGTCGATATTGCCGGTGGTGGTGACGAAGATGTCGGCGGTGGGCGCCGCTTCTTCCATGGTCGTGACTTCATAGCCTTCCATCGCCGCCTGCAGCGCGCAGATGGGGTCGATCTCGGTGACGATCACGCGCGCGCCCTGCGAACGCAGCGATTCGGCCGAACCCTTGCCCACGTCGCCATAACCGCAGACGACGGCGATCTTGCCCGCCATCATCACGTCGGTGGCGCGGCGGATGCCGTCGACCAGGGACTCGCGGCAGCCGTATTTGTTGTCGAATTTCGATTTGGTGACGCTGTCGTTCACGTTGATGGCGGGGACTTTCAGCGTGCCTTTCTTCGCCATTTCATGCAGGCGGTGCACGCCCGTGGTGGTTTCCTCGGACAGGCCCTTGACGTTTTTCATCAGGTCGGCGTAATCACGGTGCATGATGCCGGTCAGGTCGCCGCCGTCATCAAGGATCATGTTGGCGACCCACCCATTGGGGCCCTTGATGGTCTGGTGGATGCACCATTCGGCTTCTTCGTTGGTCTGGCCCTTCCAGGCGAACACGGCGCAGGTGCCCTTGGCGGCGATGGCGGCCGCGGCGTGATCCTGGGTGGAGAAGATGTTGCACGAGCTCCAGCGCACTTCGGCGCCCAGCGCCTCGAGCGTTTCGATCAGCACGGCGGTCTGGATCGTCATGTGCAGGCAACCGGCGATGCGCGCGCCTTTAAGCGGCTGCTTTTTGCCGTATTCGGCGCGCAGGGCCATGAGGCCGGGCATTTCCGTTTCGGCGATGTCGATTTCCTTGCGGCCCCATTCGGCCAGGGTGATGTCCTTGACTTTATAATCGTTGGCGACGGCTTTGGGGGCGGTGCTCATGGCTCTCTCCGGCGGATTTTACTGTTTTTTAACGAAACCGGGCCAGAATAAGGGTTTGCCGCCAAAAAGCAAGCACCGCTGCGGCCGGGAGACACCGGAATGACAACGACTTATTCGCTTAATCACGATACCCTCGTTAAACGGCTTTCGATCCAGGCGCGCGCGCCGGGCGAGTCCGATTACGTGCCGGTCGGCTTCGTCTTTGAGGGCGAAAAGGAGTTTCCTTTCGATTCCCTGCATCTGGCGGATAATCTGCGCGCGCTCCTGAACGACCAGGAACCGCCGCACCGGATCGATGCCGGCGATCATCGCATTCTCTATCAGAAGACCGAAGGCGCCGTCGTGCTGCGCTGGCAGGATCACGGCAGCGGAACCACCCGCGTGGGCCCGACCATCACCGTCAGCGATGCAGACAGTGTTATCGATTTGGGCCGGGATTTGCTGCGGAAGATCGACCGTGCGTTCATGAAGAAATTCTGCGACGCGGTGGAAACGACGGCGGTTGCGCCCGCTTCCGCTCCGGCATCGCCGGCGCCGCGATCCGGCTATACCCCCACATAATCAGCCGCGATCGACATCCCGGTGCAGGACATGGGGCGCGGCTCCGGCC
>CAZNYM010000023.1:10236-28348 GCA_964577255.1 uncultured Pseudobdellovibrionaceae bacterium
ACATAATCAGCCGCGATCGACATCCCGGTGCAGGACATGGGGCGCGGCTCCGGCCAGCGCCTCTTTCAGTTTCTCGACCGTGTAAACCGAACGGTGCCGGCCGCCGGTGCAGCCGACCGCGACAGTGAGATAGCTTTTGCCCTCGGCAGCGTAGCGCGGTAGCAAGGGGGCGAGCAGCGCCGCCGCGTTTTTCAGGAACCCGGCGAAGGCGGGGTCGCCCGCGACATGTTCGCCCACGGCGCGGTCGAGACCGGTAAGCGGTTTGAGCGCCGGATTCCAATGGGGGTTTTTCAGGAAGCGCACGTCAAGCACGATATCGGCCTCGCGCGGCAGGCCGTAGCGAAAGCCGAACGACATCAGGGTGAGAGTCAGCTGGCCGCCCGCTTTGAGGGCGAACAGGGAATCGAAGCGGTGGCGCAGATCGTGCACGCTCATTTCGCTGGTGTCGATGATATGCGCGGCGGCTGCGCGCAAGGGGTAGAGGATTTCCTGCTCCTTCTTGATCCCGGCGCTGGCGGGCCGGTCCTGGGCCAGCGGGTGGCGGCGGCGGGTTTCGGTGAAGCGGCGCAGCAGGATATGCTCGTCCGCCGTCATGAAGATCAGCGTGGCCTTGTGATCGCGGGCGAGGCCCAGCAGTGTGTCGGCTTCAAAACCCCGCGCCCGCGTGTCGATGCCGATCGCCACGGGCTTATCCGTACCCGCCGGATCGGCGCGCAATGCCGGCACCAGAGTGAGGGGGAAGTTGTCGAAGGTCTCGTAACCCATGTCCTCAAGATGCTTGAGGGCGCTGGTCATGCCCGCGCCGGAAAATCCCGTGACGATGAGAAAGCGAGAATCCATAGCGCTCAGGATAGCGTTAAACGGCCGGTTAATCCATGAGCGGCTTGCGCGGCTCTGTAAAATAATGTTCTCTCTAGGGCATGGGCGAACTGAAACTGCATAATTCCCTGACCCGCCGCGACGAAGCCTTCGTTCCGCGCGATCCCGCGCATGTGCGCGTCTATGCCTGCGGCCCCACGGTTTATAATTTCGCCCATATCGGCAACGCCCGCATGGCGGTGGTGTTCGACCTGCTGGTGCGGGTGCTGCGCCGCCTTTATCCGAAAGTGACCTACGTTTCCAACATCACGGACGTGGACGACAAGATCATGGAGGCGGCGAAGACGACGGGCGAACCTATCGACGCCCTCACCCGCAAGTACGAGAAGATTTACAACGAGGACATGGCGGCGCTGGGGGTGCGCAAGCCCGACGTGCAGCCGCGCGCGACCGAGCATATCCGGGAAATGATCGCGCTGATCGAGGCGCTGATAAAGCGCGGCCATGCCTATGAAGCGCAAGGTCATGTGATGTTCAACGTACCGTCTTTTCCCGCCTATGGCGGGCTTTCGGGCCGTTCGCGCGACGACCAGATCGCAGGCGCGCGCGTGGAAGTGGCGCCTTATAAAAAGGACGCGGCCGATTTCGTGCTGTGGAAGCCTTCGGATGCCGGCCAGCCGGGCTGGGATTCCCCGTGGGGGCGCGGCCGGCCGGGCTGGCATATCGAGTGTTCGGCGATGGCGGAAAAGCATCTGGGTCTGCCTTTCGACATTCACGGCGGCGGCGCCGACCTGAAGTTCCCGCACCATGAAAACGAAATCGCACAAAGCTGCTGCGCGCACGGGCATGAAAAGGATCTTGCCGCCTTCGCGCAGACATGGGTGCATAACGGCTTTGTCACGGTGAGTGGCGAGAAGATGTCGAAATCGATCGGCAATGTGCGCCTGGTGCATGATCTGATCGCGCATTACCCGGGCGAAGTGCTGCGCCTGGCGCTGCTTTCGGCGCATTACCGCGCGCCGCTCGATTTTTCGGGTGATGTTCTGGAACAGGCGCGCGCGACGCTCGACCGCTGGTACCGCACGCTTATGGATTTGCAGGATGTGGCGATTACCGACGCGGATAAGGTTGTGCCCGTGGCGGTGATCGACGCGTTGCACGACGATCTCAATACACCCAAGATGATCGCGGCGCTCAACAGCGTTCTGGCAGACACCGACAAAAAGAAGATCAAGGGCGCGCTTGTGGCCACCGGGGCGCTCGTGGGCCTGCTGCAGGCGGATCCCGCCGCTTGGCTCGGTTACGGCCAGGGGGGCGACGCGGCGGCGATCGAGGCGCTTCTGGCCGCGCGGCAGGAGGCCAAGAAGAGCAAGGATTTCAAAAAAGCAGACGCACTGCGCGACCAGATCACCGCCATGGGCGTGATCATCGAGGATACGCCCCAGGGCCCGAAATGGCGGCGGCAGGGCTGATCGCTCCCGCTCCTAGCGCGGCAAAATGACCTGATAGAAAACGTAACGGCCGGTGCCGTTGTCGCGGAAGCAGCCGGCGCTGTGCGCAGCGACGTTGACCGATCCCGCGCTATCGCCGACGGTGCTGGCGTAGGCGTAGGTGCCGGCGAAAAAGTGCGATGTGTCCATGCCGGCGTCGACGGGCGGCACACCGCTTGGGTTGGAGACGCCCACCAGTTCGTTGATGCGCCCGCATATGTCCTCGCGCAGCCCGTCGACGAACATCAGAAGCTCGCTGCAGGCCGCGTTGGCGCAGCTCGACCCCACCTGGTCGATCTCGATATTGCCGGCGAAGCGGAAGGGTGCGCCGGCGCTGGCCTGGGTCAGGGCGTCGGCGGGCGGCGCGCGGAACACGATGCCGCCGCCGGCGCTGTTGAAAATCTCGTAAGGCGGGTTGGTGTCGATGGTGCCGTAGGCAGCGTTATGATCGGGGTGGGCGAAGCTTATCTGTTCCGGCAGCACGCCGCGCAGGCGTAGCTGCGTCGCCGCCTTGGCAATGACGCTGCCGTAATCGATGATCTCGGAACTGGCGAGGTTCAGCTTGTCGGATGTCAGCGACTGGGCGGTGGTGCGGCTTCCCTCCGCCACGACAAAGCTCAGCGCCGCCAGCAGGGCGACCGCGACGAAAATGTAGAAGAAGACGTTGCCGCTCTGGGCGGAGGAGGGCGCGTTCATGCCTTAAAGGGTAACATGTCTTCCGCAAAGCGAAAGCTACAAAGTGAAAGCGGCGAACTCGCCTTCGTTGCTGCGCGGGATATGAACGGAAATGGTTTTCAGCCCGTGTGCTGCCAGGGTGAGGAAAGTGGCCTTGCCCGCGCCGATCTCGATGCATTCCGTCAGGCCGATGCCCAGCACCGGACGCTCGAGCGTTTCGCCGCTTTGCCATTTGCGCTCGACTTCATCGCGGCGGGCGCGGTCGGGCGGCGCCAGGTCGGCGGGCACCCGGAGGGTGCCTTCCGGCGTCAGCCATTCGAAGGAAAACAGGCTCTCGCGCCAGCTCGCGAGCACCAGGGCCGGATCGACCGTGACGATCATGTAATGCATTTCCCGCCCGCGAGTGGCGGGGTTGTCGGTGAAGATGGGCGGCTTGTCTTTCGGCATGGTGGCGGGCCCTCTTGCAACAATATCCCGGCAATGTCAGAGTACCGGGGCAAAGGCAAAGAATTCGTAAACAGCGCGCCCAAGATTTTTCAGAATGCAAAATCCCACTTCTTCACCGCCACCGCCCGAAATCATCCGCGTC
The DNA here is from genome assembly GCA_964577255.1 of uncultured Pseudobdellovibrionaceae bacterium. Classification (GTDB taxonomy): domain Bacteria; phylum Pseudomonadota; class Alphaproteobacteria; order Micavibrionales; family Micavibrionaceae; genus Micavibrio_C. The sequence goes on from CAZNYM010000023.1 coordinate 13,810, forward strand.
GACGCCGACGCCGACGAAGTCAGCTGCGACGGCGGCGGCGGGCCTTTGGGCCATCCGGTGGTGTGGTACAGCTTCGATGCGCGCGACCGCGCGGAATGTCTGTATTGCGACCGCTGCTTCGTTAAAGAGGACTGATGTGCTCGGGTTTAGTCTCTTCGAGGGCTATTCTCACTAGGCCGTGAATCGGGCGTTGACGCCGCCGGGGTCGTTGGCGCCCCGGCCTAGAAACGAGAGCCATGACGTGCGCTTTGTCCGGTGCCGCTTCTTGCCAACAGCCTTGATAATCGCTTCTGCGGCGTTGACCGTGCAAGCCTTTTCCAGGCCGGCGAAGCCAGGGGAACTGTTTGCTTCGCAAATTCTGAAGCGACCATCTTTGTCAAACAGCAAATCGATGCCGGCGACATCAAGTTCAAGCGTGGCTGCCGTGCGCAAGGCCAGCTTTTCAATTTCAGATGTGATTGGATAAGGTGTTCCCGTTCCACCGCGCGATATATTCGACTTGAAGCTGCCTTCGGCGGCAACGCGTTTCATGCAGGCCAGTACGCGTCCATCGGCGATGAATACGCGCAAGTCTGCGCCATGGCTGGTGCCGATATATTCCTGAAAGATAAAATGAATATTCGGGTTGCTTTCCGCCAGCAGGTCGGTGAGATCACGGAACTGCTCGCGGTTTTCCGCCAGAAAAACACCCCCGCCCCGCGTACCGCGCAGCGTTTTTATGATAACAGGGAATCCCAACATGTCGCCGATAAAACCAGAATCGACAGGAAATTTAGCCAGCATGGTTTTAGGCACGGGCAAGCCGGCGGCAGCCAGGAGTTGCTGGGTGTGCAATTTGTCGGCAGCCGCGTTGATTGCTTTGGGAGTATTGAGGAATGACGCACCCTGGAGTTCGTAAAAACGCATAACAGAGTAAGCAGTGTAGGATGTTTCGGCGCCTGTGCGCGGCAGTATAAACCCTGGCAGGGGTGGGGTTTCATCCCCGTAGCGTGCTTGCCAACCTTTATGGTCATCCACGACCAGGTCGATGAGGTCGGGGTTGAGTATCCTGACATCTTGTCCTGCCCTCTGCGCTTCTTCCTGAAGCCGCAGGCTTTCATAGGATTCCGGCTCGTCGGATTGCAGCGAGCCAGCGTAAAGAATCCATAGTGACATCAGAATCCGCCTTTGCTTTTTAGGGGTAATGACAGGGAGATCCGGGATAACAACAGCAGGAGGGAAAGAGCAACCTATAAAAAATAATATGAAAAAATTAATACTGAATTTATTGAAAAGTTTTTTGTCAAAATTATGACTTTTACCAATAACAAGCCTAGAAGCCCCGGCCGCCCTTTTTCATGTTGAGCAGCTGGCCCGGCTTGATCTTGGGCGATTTGCTGCTGCCGCCCTGCTGGTCGGCGAAGCGTTCGCGGGAGTGGAAGGCGGCTTCGAGCAGTTCGTCAAAGTCAGGAATATTGCCGCCGATCAGCTCCTGCACCACCGCATTGAAGAATTTGGCCGCCTTTTCTTCCCAGTTGTATTTGTCCTGGCCGTAGGGTTCACCGCGGATCTTGAATACCGTGAGCGTCCATTCCCCATCGGAGGCGGGCTTGCATTTGAGAAAGCAGATCTGCTCCATCGGTTTTTTTCCGGTGGGGGGCGTGTCATGCATCAGCTGGATCTCGCCTTCCACCTCGTCGCCCGAGTCATTCATGCGGATCTCGGCGTTGCAGGTGCGCCCCGCCGCCGCCGCCGACCAGGGCACGGTCTCGTAGGCGCCGGGCACATAACCCACGCCCAGCTTGTCCATCAGGTCTTTCACACTCACGCGCATGATAGGTACATTATACTCCAAAAGCGGGGCCACCGTAGCGGTTTCACCCTGGTTTTGAAAGAAAAACCCGTATTTTTAGCGGGAAACGGCTTTTAGGCGCGCTTTGCCGTGCAATTCTATGTCGAGAACGGTGCCAGACGGGGCATCGGATGCGGCAGTGACGATCTTTCCACTCTCCGCGCGCACCACGGCGTAACCTCTTTCCAGCACGCTTTCGTACGACAGGCTTTTCAGCATGCGGCAGGCGTGGTCGATCTGCTTTTTACGATCGTCAAGCAGGCGCGGCCATGCCGCCGCAAGTTGTTCGCCGCGCAGGGTCAACAGTTTTCCGGCTTCGGCCAGGCGCTGACGCGGCGCGGGCAGCGCGCCGCTCAGGCGCGCCAGCCGCGTTTCGCATTGCCTGATGACGCGCTCAAGGCCGCTATCAACCCGGTGCGCGGCGTGATCGAGCATCTGGGTTTTCAGTTCCAGAAGCCGCGCGGGATCGCCCAGCCGCTTGCTCAGTCCCGCGATTCGCTCGCCCTGCAGGCTCAGCAGGCGTTCAAGCGTGCGGCTCAGGCGGTGTTCCTGCGTATGCAGCTGTTCACGCAGCGCGCTTCTGACCGGCACCGCCATTTCCGCTGCCGCCGTGGGTGTTGGCGCGCGGCGGTCGGCCGCGTGGTCGATCAGGGTGGTATCGGTTTCATGCCCGACGGCGGAGATAAGCGGGATCGAGCAAGAGGCGGCGGCACGGACGACAATCTCTTCGTTGAACGCCATTAAATCTTCAAGCGACCCGCCGCCGCGCGCGACGATCAGAACATCCGGACGCGGCACGGGCCCGTTGGCGGGCAGCGCATCGAAGCCGCGTATCGCCGCCGCGATCTGTGCGGCCGCGTCCTCGCCCTGCACCGCCACCGGCCAGAGGATGACCGGGCGGGGAAAGCGGTCGGCGAGGCGGTGGAGGATGTCGCGGATCACCGCGCCGGTCGGCGAGGTGATGACGCCGATCACTTCCGGCAGATAAGGCAGTTCTTTCTTGCGCGCGGGATCGAACAGCCCCTCGGCCGCGAGTTTCTTGCGCCGATCCTCAAGCATTTTCAGAAGCGCGCCTTCGCCCGCCAGCTCGATATTGTCGACGACGATCTGGTAACGCGAGGATTTGGGATAGCTCGACACTTTGCCGGTGCAGGTGACTTCAAGCCCGTCCTCGGGCTTCACCTTCAGGCGCGCAAGCGTGCCGCGCCAGCACACGATGTTGATGACCGCGTCTTCGTCCTTGATGTCGCCGTAGAGATGGCCGGAGGAGGCAAGCTTCAGTCCCGAAAGTTCGCCGCGCACGCGCACGCGCCCGAACGTTTCCTCGAGCGTCTGGCGCAGCGCGGAGGCCAGCCCGGAAACGCTCATTTCCGGGACGTTGCTGCGCGGCGGCATGGGCACGAGGCTGTCTGTTGTCATTCCTTGCGGATCATATAGAGTCTGGATCTGAAAGCAAGAATGCCGGAGTAAGAATATGCCGCCTGCGCTCAGCGCTCTGATCTACGCCGATGAAAAGCAATGCGTGAACGCTCTGCTGGAATCGCTGCCCTGGGACGATGCCCGCCGCATGCGGGTGCAGCGTGCCGCCGAGACCACCATCGAAAAAATCCGCAGTGCGAAACGCAAGCTTGGCGAGCTGGAAAGCTTCCTGCGCGAATATGGGCTTGATACCGAGGAAGGGCTTGCGCTCATGACGCTCGCCGAGGCGCTTTTGCGCATTCCCGACGCGCCGACCGCGCACGCCCTGATCCGCGACAAGATGAAAGCCGCCGCATGGCTTTCCAGCCAGGGCGAAAGCCAGGATTTGCTGATGAAGGCCGCCGGTCTCGGCCTGTCGCTCACGCGCATGACGCTCGATTCTGCCCTTGGCAAGCTGGGCGAGCCGGTGATCCGCAAGGCGCTCGTCGAGGCGCTCGGTATCATGGGCCGCCAGTTCGTCCTGGGCCGCAGCATCGAGGAAGGACTGAAGAACGCCGGAGCCTACCATAAGAAAGGCTACCGCCTGTCCTACGACATGCTGGGCGAAGGCGCGCGCACGCGGGAAGACGCCGAGCGTTATTTCGAATCCTACCGTCACGCGCTCGAGGAAATCGGCAAGGTCCCCGCCGCGGCGGAAAAAATGCGCGACGGGCTTTCGGTCAAGCTTTCGGCGCTGCATCCGCGTTACAGCGCGGCGCAGGAAAGCGATTGCGTGCCCGCGCTCACCGAAAAGCTGCGCGTACTTGCGGTATTGGCGGCCCGCAGCAACACGCCGCTCACGGTCGATGCCGAGGAAGTCGACCGGCTGGCGCTTTCGCTCGCAATCATCGGCAACACGATGGAGGATCCCGCTCTGTCGGGCTGGGAAGGGTTTGGCCTCGCCGTGCAGGCCTATCAGAAGCGCTGCCCCGCCGTGGTGGAATGGTGCGCGGAACAGGCGCAGGCGCGCGGGCGGCGGATGCAGGTGCGCCTGGTCAAGGGCGCGTACTGGGATGCCGAGATCAAGCGTGCGCAGGTGATGGGCCTGCCCGATTACCCCGTCTTTACGCGCAAGGAAAACACCGATCTTTCGTACATCGCCGGCGCCGCGCGGCTGCTTGCGCACCGCGACCGGCTTTACCCGATGCTGGCGACGCATAACGCCCATACTGTCTGCGCTGTGCTCGATCTCGCGGGCGGCGACCGGAGCGGTTTTGAATTCCAGCGCCTGCACGGCATGGGCGAGACGCTGCACGACCTGGTGCTGGCCGAGCATGGCATTACGGTCGCCATTTACGCCCCCTGCGGGACGCATCAGGACCTTCTGCCTTATCTTGTGCGCCGTTTGCTCGAGAACGGCGCCAACAGCTCGTTCGTCAACCGGCTGCTCGATCCGCGCGTGCCGGCGGCCGACGCGGCGGCCGATCCGGTGACGGACGCCCGCAACCATCCTTCGCGGCGGCACGGCCGCATTGCGTTGCCCGCTCATATATATGGCGGGCGAACGGCTGCTGCCGGGCTCGATCTGGCTGAGGAATCGCACCGCCTGCCGCTCGCGCGGGCGATGCGGGAAGAAAAGGCGGCGGAAGCGGCCCCCCTGATCGACGGCAAAGCCGTGAAGACAGGCGCGGCCTTTGATGTGCTTAATCCCGCCGATCACGGGCAGGTCGCGGGGAAAGTCTGGAACGCCGATGACGCCGCGATTGAAAAAGCGTTCGCGGTCAGCCGGACGGGTTTCTCCCGGTGGTCGCGCGCGCAGGCAGGCGAACGGGCGGCGGCGCTTGAGCGGGCGGCCGACCTGCTCGAGAAAAACCGCGCCGAACTGATGATGCTGTGCGTGCGCGAAGCGGGCAAGACGCTTGACGACGCCCAGGCCGAGATTCGCGAGGCGGTCGATTTCTGCCGCTATTACGCGCAGGAAGGGCGGAAAGTTTTCGCCGATGCCGGCGAGAAAATGCCGGGCCCGACGGGTGAAAGAAATATCCTCACTTTGCACGGCCGCGGCGTGTTCGTGTGCATCAGCCCATGGAATTTTCCGCTGGCGATTTTCATGGGGCAGGTTGCCGCCGCGCTGATGGCGGGCAACGCCGTGATCGCCAAGCCGGCCGAGCAGACGCCGCTGGTTGCCTTCCGCGCGACGCAGATTTTACACGAGGCCGGCATTCCCGCGTCCGCGCTGCAGCTTGTTACCGGCGATGGCGCCGCGGGCGCGAAGCTGGTGGCGCACAAGGATGTGGCGGGCGTGACTTTCACCGGATCGACGGAAGTAGCGCGGTTGATCAACCGCGCGCTGGCGGCCAAGGACGGGCCGATCGTGCCGCTGATCGCCGAAACCGGGGGCCAGAACGCGATGATCGTCGATTCTTCCGCCCTGACCGAGCAGGTGGTGGACGATGTGATCACAAGCGCGTTCGGTTCGACCGGCCAGCGCTGCAGCGCGCTGCGGGTTTTGTACGTGCAGGAGGAAATCGCCGATAAAACCATCGCCATGTTGAGGGGCGCGCTGGCGCTGCGCCGTGTCGGCGATCCATTCGATTATGCCACCGACACGGGGCCGGTGATCGACGAAACCGCCTTGCGCACGCTGGAAGCACATGCGCAGGAAATGACGCGCGCCGGCAAGCTGATCGCCGCCGCGCCGCTATCTGATGACATGAAGCACAAAGGATATTTTTTCGCGCCCGTAGCTTATGAGATCGGCAGCATCCGCCTGCTCGCGCGCGAAGTGTTCGGGCCGGTTCTGCATGTGATCCGCTATAAAAGCGCGGATCTGGACAAGGTTCTGGACGATATCAACGGCACCGGCTACGGCCTGACCTTCGGTCTGCATACGCGCCTATCCTCGACCATGGGGCGGGTGGCGGAAGCGACGCAGGCGGGCAACGTCTATATCAACCGCACAATGATCGGCGCGGTGGTGGGCGTGCAGCCTTTCGGCGGGCAGGGGCTGTCCGGCACGGGGCCCAAGGCGGGCGGCCCGCATTATCTGCCGCGCTTCGCCACAGAAAAAGTCGTCAGCACCGACACCACGCGTCAGGGTGGCAATGCCGCGCTCGTTTCCCTGCGCGAGTGAAAAACCCAAAAACCGCCTTTCTTTCGCCGGGTTTTGCCGCTACGAATAGCAGCATGAAAACGTTTTTTCTCGCCTGTCTCGCCGTGTTTATGCTGGCGGCGCCCGCCCGGGCGCAGGAGCCGGTTGCCGCGCCCGCGCCGGACTTCAAGAACGAGATCATCCAGGCCGAAGCTTATCTGCAGGCGCTCAAGACCGCCAAGGCGCGCTTTCTGCAGACCGCGCCCGACGGGCGGCAGATGATCGGCACGTTCTATCTCAACCGGCCGGGGCGCCTGCGCTTCGAATACGATCCGCCGGTCAACGATTTCGTGGTGGCCGACGGGCTGTTTATCTATTTCTACGATTCCCAGCTGGGCGAGCAGAGCAACGCGCCGATCGGCCAGACCATGGCGGATTTCCTCCTGCGTGAGGACCTGAAGATGAGCGGCGACATCCAGATCGCGGGCGTCAAGCGCGGCGGCGACCTGCTGCAGATTACACTGACGCAGGCCAAGGATCCGGAAGCCGGATCGCTGACGCTTGGATTTTCGGAGAACCCCATGCAGCTTCGCAAATGGCGCGTGCTCGATTCGCAGGGCAACGTGACGGAAGTGGAATTGTTCCAGATGCAGGCGGGCGGCAAGCTGGCTTCGGATCTATTCGTTTACGTCGACCCGAAAAAGGCCGTGGGCCGGACTTACAACCAATAACGGGAAAACGCGGATGTACGAAGACAACAACACCGCCGGACCTCTGGACCTGCTGATCCGCGCCCTTGCCGGGCTGCCCGGCCTGGGGCCGCGCTCGGCGCGGCGCATCGCCCTTCATCTGCTGACGCACAAGAACAAGACCATGCTGCCGCTGACCGAAGCTTTGCAGCGCACGGCCGCGCAGGTGATGACCTGCGGCGTGTGCGGCAATCTCGATCTCAACGATCCCTGCCGCATCTGCCGCGACGAAAGGCGCGTGGCTTCGACGCTCTGCGTGATCGCGTCGGTCGCCGACCTGTGGGCGATCGAGCGCTCGGGCGCCTATCGCGGGCGCTATCATATTCTGGGCGGCGTTCTCTCGGCGCTCGACGGCGTGGGGCCGGACCAGCTCAATCTGCAGGGCCTGTTCGGCCGCGTGGCGGCGGGTGGAATCAACGAAGTGATTCTGGCGCTTGCCGCCACGGTCGACGGCCAGGCCACCGCCCATTACATCGCCGATCACCTGCAGCGCCGCAGCCCGGGCGTGAAGATCACGCGCCTGGCGCACGGCGTGCCGGTGGGCGGGGAGCTTGACTATCTCGACGAAGGCACCATCGCCACGGCGCTGAAATCGCGCGCGGCGGTGGCCTGATTTTTCATTCCTTCTCGGAAATATACAGCGTGCCGTTCTCGGCGGTGGCGCGCAGCGCCGCGATGTGGGTATAGAACCCGACCTTGCCGCCGCCGATGGCGAAATCGTAGTAAACGTTGGCGGGAAAGTAATGATCGGTCGCGGCCGCCGTCACGCCCGAACCGCCGAAGCGCACATACATAGGCACGGTGGCGTACAGGCTGACCACGCGCGTGGCGGAGTCGAAGGCGGTGCTGTTGCGGGCGGAGGTGTTGGTGACGCTGATGCTGTGCGCGCCGTCGGGGTTGCGCAGGCGCACGGCGGGGATGACGTTGTCTTCGCTGTCTTTGGGGAGCAGGGTGGGCATGGTGAAATCCTTTTCTGGAAGCGGGTTGGCAAAATAAAAAACCCGCCGCGACCGGAGGATTCCGGAGCCGGGCGGGCATGAAAAAAGGGCGGATTCCGCCCTGTTCGCGCCATTATGTTCATGAAATGTTCTTTTTGTCAAGAGGGGCTGAAAAAGCCCGTGCTTACAGCGAGAAGCCTTCGCCGAGATAGACCTTGCGCACGTCGTCGTGGGCGACGATGTCCTCGGGCGCGCCTTCCATCAGCACCTTGCCGTCATGCAGGATATAGGCGCGGTCGACGATGCCCAGCGTGTCGCGCACGTTGTGGTCGGTGATCAGCACGCCGATATTCTTGGTCTTGAGATAGGCGATCAGGTTGCGGATCTCGCCGACCGCGATCGGGTCGATCCCGGCGAGCGGTTCGTCGAGCAGGATGAATTGCGGCCGGCCGGCCAGCGCCCGGGCGATCTCGACGCGGCGGCGCTCGCCGCCCGAAAGCGCGATCGCCGGCGTGCGGCGCAAATGGCCGATGGAAAATTCCGCCATCAGGTCCTCAAGCAGCTGCTCCTGCTGGTCGCGGGTCAGATCCTGCGCTTCGATCACGGCGCGGATATTGTCCTCGACGCTCAGACCCCGAAAGATGGATGATTCCTGCGGCAGGTAGCCCACGCCCAAGCGGGCGCGGCGGTACATGGGCAGGGCGGTGACGTCCTGGCCGTCGAGCAGGATGGTGCCCGAATCGGCCTTGATCAGGCCGGTGACGATGTAAAAGCAGGTGGTCTTGCCCGCGCCGTTGGGGCCCAGCAGGGCTACGGCCTCGCCGCGATCGACCCGCAGGCTGACGTCGCGCAGCACCGGGCGCTGCCGGTAATTCTTGGATAAATGCTGCACCTGCAAACCCTTGGGAACGGGCTTGAGATGGCGGCGGCGGCGTTTGAGGCGTGTGGCGGGGCTTTCGTCCATAAGGGGCTCACTATGCCTTGAATCGGGGGATTCTGTCAAATTTACATAAGGATCGGGACCGTGAAAGCGCGGAAAAGGCTACTTCTTCTCCGGGTAAAACACGCCGCGCACGCGCTGGCCGGAAGACGCGCCGCCGCCAATCATGCGGCTCTGATTGGTGGTGAGGTTGACCTCGGCGCGCGCGCCTTCGAGCACGTTTGCGCCCTGGGTGACCTTCACGCTGCCGATCAGCTCGGCGATATTGGTTTCCTGCCGCCATACGCCGCGGTCGCCGCGCAGCACCTCGCGCGGTGTGGTGATGATGACATTGCCCTGGGCCTCGAGCCGCGTCAGCACGCGCCGGCGGGTGGCGGGGTCCTCGGTGAAAAAGGCAGCGGCGCTGTCGGCCTGCATTTTTTCATCGCCCTGCACCACCAGCACGCTGCCGAACGCGGAAAGACGTCCCTCCGGCACGGCGTATTCGAAGCGTTCGCGCGCGGTGATCGTGCGGCCCGGCATGGTCATGCGCAGATCCTGCCCGGTCAGGGTGGCAAGGCCGGTCGCGACGTCATAGACGATTTTGTCGCCGGCGGCGCTGCCGCCTTTCGATTCCAGTTTGACGCCGCCCTCGCCGCCCAGGCGATAGATATCGACGTTGCTTTTGGCAGTTTCGCGGTAGTCGGCGGTCAGAAGATCGGCATCGAGGCTCATGTCGCCCTGCTGCGCCCGCGCCCGTCCGCGCGCGACGAATTGCTTGGCGTTGCGATTCCATTCCAGTGTCTGGTCGGCGGTGATTTCAAGCGGCGCGCCGCCCGCTTTCGCCGCGTCCTGTGCCTGCGCGGGAACGGCCAGCAGCAATAAAGACAGAACCGCCAGCGGCGCGAAAAACTTTGTCATCACAATCCTCCCATGCCCTGCGTGAGCACCAGCCGGGCCGGGCCGGTGAAGATGAGGAGGCCCTGGGCTTCCTCGAGTTTCATGCCAGTCGCATCAAGCGTGCCGGCGGGGCCCGCGACGCTGACGGGCTGGTCCGACCAGGCACGCTTCTCGCGCGTATCGAGCATCAGGCGCGCCGTGACCGCTTCATAACCGCCGCCGTCGCGCAGCACCACCTGGCCGTCGAGTGTAAGCTTGCCGGCTTTTTGCCGGTAAACGCCGTTTTGCGCCGTGAGCGTAAAGGACTGCCCCGTGCCGGTTAGGGTGCCCTGCGGGTCCTCGAGCAGCAGCACTTCCGGATCCTGCGCGCTCTGGAAAGCGCGGCTGGCGGTAATGACATAAGGATTGTTGTTCTGGTCCGCGCTTTCGAAGCGCGGATTGATCAGCTCGTTCTGCGCGATCGCGCCCGGTTTGCCGAGATCATCCTGCTCGACCGGCTGGATGGTTTTCTCCATGCGCGGCCACGACAACACGATGACGACGATCACGCCCGCCAGCAGAGGCAGGATCAGGCGCATGATTTTTATGAAGCGGGTATAGCTGCGCACGGAACCGGTGGCCGCGTCGCCGTCGCGGTCAAGAAGCGCCAGGCGGTCTTTGCTTTCGTCCTGCGCCATGCTTCAGGCGACGCCCGCCTGCAGGCAGGTCTGGACGCGGAGCAGGCCCACGAGCTTGCCGTTTTCCATCACCGTCAGGCAGGTGATGGGCTGCTTGAAGCCATTGAGCATCATGGCAAGCGCCTCGGCGGCCAACGCCGAGGATTCGATCGATTTGGGGTTCGGTGTCATGATGTCGGCGACAGTTTTTTCCAGCAGGCCCGGATTCATGTGCCGGCGCAAATCGCCGTCGGTGATGATGCCCTTGAGATTGTTCTTGTCGTCAACCGCGACCAGCGCGCCCATGTTCTTGCCAGTCATGACCAGAAGCGCCTTGTCCATTTTATCGGCGGGCGCGACGAGCGGCATGTCGGCGAGAGGGTGCATGAGGTCGCGCACCAGGCGCAGCTTCTGGCCCAGTTTGCCGCCCGGGTGGAAGACCTTAAACTGCTCCTTGGTCAGGCCCATCTCCTCAAGCAGCGCGACGGCAAGCGCATCGCCGAGCGCCATCATCATGGTGGTCGAGGTGGTGGGCGCCAGGCCGTTCGGGCAAGCTTCGGGTACCTTGGGCAAAAGCAGTTTGATGTCGGCGTGCTGCGCCAGTGCGCCTTGCGGGTTCGCGGTCATGGCGATCAGGGTGATACCGAAGCGGCGGGTATAGGCGATGAGATCGGACAGCTCGGGACTTTCGCCGGAATTGGAAAGCAGCAGCACGACGTCGTGCGCGGTGACCATGCCGAGGTCGCCGTGGCTGGCCTCGCCCGCGTGCACGTAATAGGCCGGCGTGCCGGTCGAGGCGAAGGTGGCGGCAAGCTTGGAGGCAACATGGCCGCTTTTGCCGATGCCGGCGACGATCAAGCGGCCGCCCTGGGCCCGCTTCATCGCGCTGATGGCGGCGACGGCGGCGGCGAAGCTTTCATCAAGCCCCCGGGCGAGCTGGCGCAGGCCTTCGGCTTCGGCCTCGATCACGCGGCGGCCGCTCTCGAGTGCGGCGGTTCCGGGTACTGGTGCGGGTTTGGCGCTCATGGCCCGCAGAGTGGCTTTAATGGGCGAAAATGTCAAATTCGGGCCAGCCGGCGAGATCGAGCGCGGCGCGGACCGGCAGAAAGTCGAAACAGGCCTGGGCTAGCTTCTTGCGGCCCTCGCGCGCTAGCATGTCGTCGAGCCGGTCGCGGATCTCGTGCAGATACAGGACGTCGTGCGCGGCGTATTCGATCTGCTCGCGCGAAAGCTTGTCCTGGCCCCAGTCGGAGGATTGCTGCTGCTTGTTCATCTCAAGCCCCAGAATTTCGCGGCATAATTCACGCAAGCTGTGCTTGTCGGTGTAGGTGCGGCACAGGGTGGAGGCGATCTTGGTGCAGTAAACCGGCTTCACATCCACGCCCAGCGCGTGCTTGAGGATGGCGATGTCAAAACGCGCGAAGTGGAAGATCTTGGTGACCTTGGGGTCGGCCAGAAGTTTCTTGAGGTTGGGGGCGTTATAGGCGCCGGGCTTGAACTGCACCAGATGCGCGGTGCCGTCGCCGCCCGAAAGCTGCACCAGGCACAGCCGGTCGCGGCTGTTCTTGAGGCCCATGGCTTCGGTGTCGACAGCCACGGCGCCGCCGAACTTCACGCCGCGCGGCAGGTCGCCCTTGTGCAGCTCGATCTTGATCTTCTTGCTTTTCGCGGCCATGAAAAAATCCCCTTTATAATAGGGGGGATTCTACTCTGCCAGGCGGCGATTGCAACCGGGAGGCGCGAAGATTTTCCGCAGGCGGGAACGCTACTCCGGGCACTCCAGCCGGTAGTGCGTCTTGCCACGGACGATCTCCACGCGCCTTCCTTCATGGCCGGGGCAGGAATGTTCTCTCTCGGCGGCGGTCTCCGCGGCGGGCAGATGCGGCAGGACGACCAGGCGGCCTTGATTGCGGTCGTCGTCGATGCGGTGGTTATAATTAAGCGCCGCGTTGCCGGCTGCGCCGTACACAAGCGGCGCAAGCGTCAGAAGCAGGCCGGTTTTTTTTGTCAGCCCTTCCCTGAAGGTTTGAACAAGGCGCGCGCCCAGGGTGCCCTCGGTGGCAAGGGCGAAGCGGGCAGTCAGCGATAAGGCCACGCCCGCGGCGCCGCCCGCCACGGTGTCGAGGCCCATCGCCACCACGTTGGTTTTGTTGAAAAGGGTTTCCCAGGTGATGCAGGCAAGAGCGGTCGCGCCCAGGCCGGTGCAAAAGGCTTCGCGCTCAGGATTGGGTTCGCGCCGGCGCACCGTGAAATCGGCAAAGATGACGCGGTTGCCGGCATCGATCAGATGCCTGGCGGAAGCATCGAAGGCGGCGGCACTCAGGGGAGAGGACGGGGCCATGCCTATACCTTTGTTTATGAAAACAGGAGGGAGGCTAGGGCAAGACAAAAGCTATGTCAAATATATTTAACAGAAGAAAGACAGGGAAAATGGTGCCCAAAAGAAGACTCGAACTTCCACGACCTTTCGGCCACACGGACCTGAACCGTGCGCGTCTACCAATTCCGCCATTTGGGCTGACCGGACGGCGGATACTTAACGCAGGGTGACAAAATTGTCAAACGCGATTACTCTTTCCCCGCCGCCGTTTTTAAGGCCTGGTTAACCCGGGGCTGGCACAATGTCCCGGTAAGGTTCAAAGCGAGATCCGCCCATGAAAATCCTTGTTATCGACCGCGATACGCTGTCCACCCAGCTGATCAAGTCCCGCCTGGAGGTCAAAGGCCACCAAGTGGTGGAGGAGTCCGTCAAGAACAACGCCCTCCAGCGTCTGGAAAAAGAACCTTTCGACACCGTTTTCATCGACCCCGCGCCGCTCAACAACGCGCGCCCGGTGGTGCTGGGCATCCGCCGCGCGGTGCGCGGCTACCCTTATGTGGTGCTGATTTCCCAGGACATCGCGCCCGAGGAAGCGCTGCGCTCCGGCGCGAACGACATTATGACCAAGCCTCTCGACCATTCGGCGCTCGACCGCATGATGGGCAACGCCGAGCGGCTGACCAGCCTGATCCGCCGCATCGGCGACGAGAAGGAAGATTTCCCCAGCGCCGGCGGCGTAATAGCGAAGTCAGCGTTCAACCAGCTGTTCCTTTCCTGTATCGACCGCGCCGACCGTTACGGCGAGCGCTCGTTCCTGGTGTTCATCGCCGTCAAGAACTACCAGGAGATCATCGGGCTCGACGGCGCCTATTCCGCCGAATACGCCACGGCCAAGCTGTCACAGTATCTGGTGCGCCTGCGCCGCCAGTCCGACATTATCGCCCAGACGGGCAAAAGCGAATTCTGCCTGATGCTCCAGCGGCCGATGTACGAAACCGAGCCGATGGAAGCCGCCAACCGCTTCGCCGACGCGCTGCGCCGCTTCGACGACATCTGCGCCACCGACAAGGTGAAGGTCGAAGTATCAGTCAGCCTGGTCGACCTGCCGATCGGCAACAAGCTGGTCGAGCACGTGGTCAGCTTCACCAAGCAAAAAGCGCAGGCGCTGTAGGGCCGGAGCCTCCGGCAGAACGTTTTCTGCTCCCTCCCGTCGTTTTTAACCACCAAGAACACGAAGGCCACCAAGCTTTCCTTGTTATTTTCCATGAAGGAGAAAAGCCGGAAAAGTTCCGACGGTGCCAGGAATAAAAACACAGGCGCGATCTCTTGGTGTTCTTCGTGCTCTTGGTGGTTAAATTTTTAAACGCAAAAATTTTTCCGATTTTGCCGCCCTGTGCTAGAACCTTCCGGCCATGTCAGACACTCTGCCCGATCCGCAGGCGCCGTTCGCGGACAAGCTTGCCTATCTGTACGGCCTGCGCCGCCACCGGCTGTTCCGCGCCGATCCGGATTTCCGGGACGGGTATCTCGCGTTTCTGGCGCGCCTCGGCAATCCGCATGAAAATCTGCCGCCGGTCGTGCATGTCGCCGGCACCAACGGCAAGGGGTCGACCGTCGCCTTTATCCGCGCGATGGCCGAGGCCGGCGGGCGGCGCTGCCACGTCTATACCTCGCCGCACCTGATTCGCTTCAACGAGCGGATCGCAGTCGCCGGGCAGGAGGCGACGGACGAGAAGC
>CAZNYM010000024.1:0-27151 GCA_964577255.1 uncultured Pseudobdellovibrionaceae bacterium
ATATCTTCCTCGATCCGCAGCCGGACACGGCGGTGAGCTTCAAGGAGCGCGAGCGCCTGTTCCGCGAGGTGAAAGGCTGGGACGGCTATAACGAGAAGCTGCTGTCCAAAGGCGGACGCATATACAACCGCAGCGAAAAAAGCCTGGCGCTGACGCCCGAGATCAAAAAACTCCTCAACATCGGCAAGGATAAAATATCGCCGCCCGAACTGATCCAGGCGCTGCTGCGCCAACCGATCGACCTGCTGTGGTTCGGCGGCATTGGAACTTATGTCAAGGCTTCGGCCGAGACGCCTATCGATGTCGGCGACAAGGCCAATGACGGGCTGCGCGTCGATGCAACCGAAATCAGGGCGCGGGTGATCGGCGAGGGCGCCAACCTGGCCCTTACGCAAAAAGCCCGCGTTGAGCTTGGTCGTCTGGGCGTCAGGCTGAACGCCGATTTCATCGACAATTCGGGCGGGGTCGATTCCTCGGACCATGAGGTCAATATCAAAATCCTGATGACGGACATCATGGGCCAGCCGGAACACAAGATGGATCTTAAAAAACGCAATGCGCTGCTGGCCAGCATGACCGACGAAGTGGCGGGCCTGGTACTGCGCCACAACTACCAGCAGACCCAGGGCATCAGCCTGATGGAAGCGCAGGCGGCCGAGATGATCGGCGCGCACCGCCGTTTTATCGTCGATCTCGAGCGCGAGGCTGGGCTCGACCGCAAGCTTGAAAACCTGCCCGACGATGAGAATTTCAGCCGCCTGCAGCACGAGGGCAAAGGCCTGACCCGGCCCGAGCTCAGCATCGTGCAGGCTTACGCGAAAATTCGCTTCACGCGCGATCTGCTGGCATCGGATCTGCCCGACCACAAGGCGCTCGCACCGTGGCTGATCAATTACTTCCCCGCACCGCTGCGCAAGACTTACCGGGCCGAGATTTTAAATCACCGCCTGCGCCGAGAGATCGTCGCCACCAACCTTTCCTTCCAGCTCGTCAATCGCATGGGGCCGACCTTCGTGCAGAAGATGATGAACAAGACTGGTGCCACTGCCGCGGATGTGGCGATGGCCTGGCTGGTGATGAGCGAATCCTTTAACCTGCCCGCGTTGTGGGCGGAGATCGAGATGCTTGATGGCAAGGTACCGGGTGCGGCGCAGATCCGGGCGATGCTGGAAATCAACCGCATGGCCGAGCGCGAAACCGCTTGGTTCCTCACCAAGCTTGGCCGCAAGCCCGATCTTGAAAAAGACGTGAAGGCCTTCCGCGACAGCATCGCGACCCTGGAGCAGAATCTCGAGGACGTCCTGACGCCCACCCGCATCGCCGAGGCCGCCGCGCGCCGCAAGAATTATGTGGCAGACGGTTTGCCACCCGGGCTCGCGCAAAAAGCGGCCGTGGTCACCCTGCTGGGGGCGTCGTGTGATATCATCCGCATCAGCCTGGAGCGCAAGACCGATCTTCTGCTGTCGGCGCGCATTTACTTTTCTCTGGGCGAGAAGCTGCACTTCAACTGGCTGCGCGAGGAAGCGCGCAAGCTCAAGAAGCTCGACCATCAGGCTACCGAGGCGCTCGAGAGCCTAATCGACCATATCTACAGCGCGCAATCGGGGCTGACGGTCGTGATCCTCAGGGAAAAAGGCAAGAGCGCGCGCGAGAAGATCGTCGATGAATGGCTGGCCGCGCCTGGAAGCGAAGGCGCGCGTTCTCTCGAGCGCTTTCTGGCCGACATTCACAACAAAGGCGTGCTCGACCTTCCCACCCTGGTGATCGTCGAGCAGCGCCTGCGCGCGCTTCTGGGCGGCTAGGACAACCCGAGCGCCAGCAGCACGAGCAGACCCAGATCGCGATTGCTGCGAAAGACCCGCAGCGCGCACGCGGGATCGTCGAGGCGCCACATTTTTACCTGCAGGAACAAATGCGCGCCCGCCCCGAGCATGACCAGAAACGCAGGAACGCCAGCGCCGCCGGCCCCGAGCGCCAGCAGGGCGCACAGGAAAAACAGCGCGTAAAAAACGGCCACGGCCCGGCGGCTGCACGACCCCAATTTCAACGCGCTTGATTTCACGCCGGCGAGCGCGTCGTCGTCCTTGTCCTGGTGCGCGTAGATGGTGTCGTAACCCAGCGTCCAGAAAATGCCGCCGATGTAAAGCAAGAGCGCCGACAGCCCGACGGCGCCCGTCACCGCCGCCCAGCCCATCAGCGCGCCGAAATTGAACACGATCCCCAAAAACAGCTGCGGCCACCATGTGATCCGCTTCATAAAGGGATAAACCGCGATCAGCGGCAGAGACAAAAACCCGAGCAGGATCGTGACCAGGTTGGTCTGCAGCAGAATGAGTAACCCGAGCAGCAACAGCGCGGCGAGGAAGACGAAAGCCGCGCGCGGGGAAACCGCTCCGGACGCCAGCGGTCGGGCGCGGGTACGTTCGACCAGCCGGTCGATGTCGCGGTCCCATAGATCGTTGATGACGCAGCCCGCTCCGCGCATGATAACAGCGCCCACGCCGAACAGCGCCAGCAGCGCCGTATGGCGGAGATTGAGCTGGAAAACTCCGCCAGCGGCGTAAAGGATCGACCACCACGCCGGCAGCAGCAAAAGCCAGGTACCGATCGGCCGGTCAAGGCGCATCAGGAGTGCATAGGGCCGCCAGCCGGCCGGCAGCGCCGCGATCCATCCTTTGCTGTTGATATCGGTATGGGTCATGGTGTTAATGTTGCGGTCATGGACGATTTCAAGCTGCCGCGCCTGTATAGCACAACGCCCCTGGCCCAGGGGCAGGCCATAGCCCTGAGCCCGGAACAGGCGCATTATTTCAAAACCGTGCTGCGGCGGCAAGACGGCGACCTTGTACGTCTGTTCGACGGAAAAAACGGCGAATGGCTGTGCATGCTTTCCGCCCTGACGAAAAAGACGGGTGCCGCCGTGCCGCAAAAGCAATTGCGCCCGCAGCCGCCCTTGGCCCCGCCGCTGCCGCTGTTTTTCTCGCCGATCAAAAAAGCGCGCCTCGAGTGGCTGATCGAAAAGGCGGTGGAGCTGGGCGCAACATCGTTGCACCCGGTTATCACCCGGAACACGGATCGCCACGGCCTCAACATCGAAAAACAGCGCCTGCAGATCATTGAGGCCGCCGAGCAGTGCGAACGATTGGACGTGCCGCCGCTGCACGAAGCCCTGCCGCTCGAAAAAACAGGCGCGGCCCTGCCCTCCGGCATGACCCTGCTGGCGGCGCTCGAGCGTTGCGACGCCCCGGCTTTGTCTTCCCTGCCGGTCAGGCCCGGCGCCTATGCGCTTCTGATCGGGCCCGAGGGGGGATTTACGGAAGATGAGAAAAATTTTCTCAAGAGTCAATCTTACGTCAAATCTGTTACACTCGGCACATCGATCCTGCGCAGCGAAACGGCGGTCTGCTGCGGGTTGTCGTTGTTACGTTAAACAACACCCTTGATTCCATAAATCAAAAAATTCGATCGGGGACTCCCGTGCGCGCCCCCTTGTCGATCACGCGGTTTTGCGTGTATCAAGGGGGGCGGAAAAGCCTTGTGTGACAAAGGGCTTGAACCCGTTTACCGATCCCCTTCGCCCGTAACCCGGCTGACGCTATGCACCTGATGAAAAAAGACCTGCTCTGGCTTTCCCTGGCCCTGATCTCGATCCTCTTTACCCTTCTCGCCGGCCCGGTGCTGGCCGCCGAGCCGACCGCGGGCGCGATCGGCCTGCAGGAGCCGGTGACGCCGGTTGCGGAGCGCATCGTCGCTTTCCACAACGGCATGCTGTATGTGCTCACCGGCATCACGCTGTTCGTTCTGGGTCTGCTGGTTTATGTCGTGCTGAAATTCAACGCCAAGGCCAACCCGGTGCCCTCGAAAACAACGCACAACGTGCCGCTTGAGATTGTCTGGACACTTGTGCCGGTCATCATCCTGCTGTTCATCGCCGTGCCATCGCTGAAGCTCCTTTACTACGCCGACCGCGTGGAAAACCCGGAAATGACGATCAAGGTCACCGGCAACCAGTGGAACTGGACCTACGAATATCCCGATCACGGCGGCCTTTCCTTCACGTCGTACCTGATTCCCGCCGACAAGCTCGATCCTGCGCGCGACCAGCGCCGCCTTCTCTCGGTCGACAATCCGCTTGTGGTGCCGGTGGACACGACCATCGTTGCCCTGGTGACCGCGAGCGACGTGCTGCACGCGTTCACTGTGCCGGCCTTTGGCATCAAGATCGACGCCGTGCCCGGCCGCCTGAACCAGACCTGGTTCCGCGTCACCAAGACGGGCCGGTATTTCGGCCAGTGTTCGGAGCTGTGCGGCAAGGATCACGGCTTCATGCCGATCGAGGTGCGCGTGGTACCGAAGGAAGATTTCGCCGCCTGGGCCGAGGCCGCCCAGAAGGAAATGATTTCCTACGACGATTTCGTGGCGCGCCGTGGCACCAGTGCCGCCGTGCAATAACAGATTTGCGTATGTTTGTTTGACAAGGACGAATGCCGATGACTGCTTCCGCTCACGCCACCCATGACGATCACCACGACCACAAGCCGGGGTTTTTCACCCGCTGGTTCTGCTCGACGAACCACAAGGACATCGGCACGCTTTACATCGTGTTCTCGATCATTGCCGGCCTGATCGGCGGCGCGTTTTCCGCGATGATGCGCATGGAGCTGCAGGATCCCGGGCTGCAGATGGTCGCCGACGGCCAGCAATGGAACGTCTGGATCACCGCGCACGGCCTGATCATGGTGTTCTTCGTCGTCATGCCCGGCCTGATCGGCGGTTTCGGCAACTGGTTCGTGCCGCTGATGATCGGCGCGCCCGATATGGCCTTTCCGCGCCTGAACAACATTTCCTTCTGGCTGATCGTTCCCGCCTTCCTGCTGCTGGTCTGCTCGTCGCTGATCGGCCCTGGCGCGGGCACGGGCTGGACCGTCTATCCGCCGCTTTCAAGCAAGCTGGGGCACCCCGACATGTCGGTCGACATGGCCATTTTCGCCCTGCATTTGGCGGGCGCGAGCTCCATCCTGGGCGCGGCCAACTTCATCGCCACCATCTTCAACATGCGCGCCCCGGGCATGACGCTGCATAAAATGCCGCTGTTCGTCTGGGCCATGCTGGTGACCGCGTTCCTGCTGCTGCTGGCCGTGCCGGTTCTGGGCGGCGCCATCACCATGCTGCTGACCGACCGCAACTTCGGCACCGCCTTCTTCAATCCCGAAGGCGGCGGCGACCCGATCCTGTTCCAGCATCTGTTCTGGTTCTTCGGCCACCCCGAGGTGTATATCATGATCCTGCCCGCGTTCGGGATCATCAGCCACATCGTCTCGACCTTCTCGCGCAAGCCCATCTTCGGCTATCTCGGTATGGCTTACGCCATGGTCGCGATCGGCGTGGTCGGGTTCGTCGTGTGGGCGCACCACATGTTCACGGTGGGGATGAGCGTCAACACCCGCGCCTACTTCACCGCGGCCACGCTGATTATCGCCGTGCCTACGGGCATCAAGATCTTCTCCTGGATCGCCACCATGTGGGGCGGCTCGATCACGTTCCGGACGCCGATGCTCTGGGCCATCGGCTTCATCTTCCTTTTCACCCTGGGGGGGGTTACGGGCGTCCTGCTCGCGAACGCCGGGATGGACATCGCCCTGCACGACACCTATTACGTCGTCGCCCACTTCCACTATGTTCTTTCGCTGGGCGCCGTGTTCGCCCTGTTCGCCGGGTTCTATTACTGGATCGGCAAGATGAGCGGCCGCCAGTATCCCGAATGGGCGGGCAAGCTGCACTTCTTCACCACTTTCATCGGCGTGAACCTGATCTTCTTCCCGCAGCACTTCCTGGGCCTGCAGGGCATGCCACGGCGCTATCCCGACTATCCGGACGCCATGCATCTGTGGAATCAGATGTCCTCTTACGGCGCCTATCTGTCGCTTGCCAGCACCGTGTTTTTCGTCGGCATCGTGCTCTACACCCTGTTCTGGGGCCGCCGGGTGGACGGCAATTACTGGAACGTCGGGCCCGAGACCATGACCCTGGAATGGACCCTGCCTTCGCCGCCGCCCTTCCACCAGTTCGATATCCAGCCGACCGTGAAATAAGACAAAAAACCCCGCTTCGGCGGGGTTTTCTTTTTCTGCCGTACCGCGCAAGCGAGGTTCGCTTTTGACAGCGGGCAGGACCGCGTGCTAGGCCATGGGTAACAACATAACAGGGACGTTTCATCATGACTGACAGCAGCCCCCAGGATCTGGGGTTTCCTCTTCTTTCCCGCCTTCTCGACGAAGCCAAGAAACGGGGCGCCACCGACGCCAGCGCCACCCTGAGTAAAAACGAGATGCTCGTCGTCGACACCGAGGAAGCGCTGCCGAACGCCACGCGCGGGGACGGTGTATCGCTGAGCGCCGTGATTTACGTCGGGAAAAAAGCGGCGCGTATGAGCACCAATATTCTTGATGAAGGAAATATAGACCGCCTGCTCGACAACGCGCTCGTCGAAGCGGGCTTCAGCGAAGAAAACCCCTATATCGGACTGGCTGCCCCCGATCAGATCTCTGTGATCCCCGTGGCCAGGCTTGATCTTGCCGACACGGCCCGGCCGGAAGCGCCTGAACTTTATGCGCTGGCACGAAGCACCCAAGAAGAAGCGCGCGCCGCCATGGCCCGCCTGACCCAGGATGATCGCGCCGCCGGCTGGATCGAATCGACCGAAGCCACCGCCGCCTGGCAGGTCCATGAAAGTTTCGTGCTGGCCACCAACGGCCTCAAGAGTCACGATATCGAGACCGGTTACAGGCTTTCGGTCATGGCCATGAACCGCCTGGGCGACAGGGAAGAAAAAATCGGCGAGTACGCGTCTTCCACCGCCGTGCATTTCAGTGACCTTGATACGCCTGATAAACTCGGCGCCCGCGCCGCGCGCCGCGGATTCGCGCGGCTGAAGGAAGGGCCTGTAAAGCCGGGACAGTTTCCGGTGATTTTCTCGCCCCGCGCGGCGATAAGCCTGCTTGAGACCTCCGCCAACTTTGCCAGCGGTGAAAGATTTATCGGCAGGCAGAGCTTCCTTGGCATGGACGATATCGGCCGCCAGGTTTTTGCGCCCGGCATCGATATCGTCGACAACGCCCTGCTGCCGCGCGGGCTTGGTTCGCGCAGCGTCGACAGTAACGGCCTGCCCGCCGGCTACCGGCGGCTGGTCCGCGACGGCGTTCTGGAGGATGTCTATATGTCGCTGGCGGCCGCGCGCGAACTGGGCGTGAAGCCGAATGGTACAGGCGGCGGCCCCAGCAACCTGTTCATGCACGGGGGAACGCTGAGTCATACCGAGCTTATTCAGAATGCGGGCACGGGCCTGTATGTCATGGAACTGATGGGAAGCAACGTCAACACCATCACCGGGGATTACAGCCGCAGCGCCGCCGGCCTGTGGATCGAGGACGGCAAGGTCAGCCACGCCGTGGGCATCGCTCCTATCAGCGGCAACCTCAAGGACATGTTCATGAACCTGGTGCCCGCGAGCAACCTCAACCTGCTGCGCAGTTCCATCGCGGCACCGACGATCCTGGTCAGGGGTATGACCATCGGTGGCTAGCCGTCTTCGCTTTCATCGCTTTTGTTCTGCCGGGGCGGTGCACGTCTTGCGCCACCGCTTGCGCGCAGGCCGCCCGGCCCCGTGGGGCTGCGGCCGGCAGGTCCCACAGCCGGCCCGATGCCAGGCGCGCGTGGCGCCAGATGCGGCGCGGTCTCCATCAGGCGCTGGCGGGCCAGATTGGGTGCGAATTTGAGCAGCGCCGTGTTCACGCCGCCGATCACCGACCCGGTGCTGTCCTCGTCCCCCAGATCGTCGCGGTGTATCGGCTGCCCGGCGATGCAGGCTTTAAGGAACCGTTCAAAATCCAGCACCGAGGAGCGCGGGCGCGCCATGCGCCCGAACCCGACATTTGCGCTTGGATCGTTGAGGAACAAAAGCGGCACCTGGCGGCTTTCGACGATCTGTTCGCCTACCAGCGCGCCCATGTGGAAAGTCAGGGACAAGGTCAAAGGCTCGATAAAACTTTCCTGCACGGGAATATTCAGATCCAGCGTGTCGTGGTCGGGAAATTCGATGCTGAGCAAACCTGAATCTGTGTCGAACATAACCCCGGCGACAACGCCGCCCCAGGGCTGGTCGCAAACCAGCCCGGCTTCGTGGCGATCGGTCAAAAGCAGGTCGATGTTCATGGTCAGTCCCTAATATAGCGTCAATCGGTTAAAAAACCCACTCCTTGCCAGCGCGCGGCTCCTCCTGTTAAATCAGGGGTCTGAAAGAACGGAAAAGCGGGTTTTCATGATCTTATTGACCGGCGCCGCGGGATTTATCGGCTTTCATACGGCGCAGGCTCTGCTGGCCCGCGGCGAAAGCGTCGTCGGCATCGACAATTTGAACGATTACTACGACCCCCTCCTGAAAAAAGAGCGCCTGGCGCGCCTGATGAAGCATGACGGTTTCCGCTTCACATACGGCGACATCGCCGACGCCGAAATCTTGCAGGAGACGCTGGAGAACAATCCCGCTATCGACCGCATCGTGCATCTGGCGGCCCAGGCGGGCGTGCGCTATTCCCTCAAAAATCCTTACGCCTACGCCAACAGCAACCTGACGGGCCAGGTGGCGATGCTCGAAGCCGCACGGCATTGCCGCCACCTGAAGCATTTCGTCTACGCCTCAAGCTCTTCCGTCTACGGCGCCAACACCAAGCAGCCCTTCGCGGTCGAGGATCCGGTCGATCTGCCGGTCTCGCTTTACGCCGCCACCAAGCGCGCGGGCGAACTGCTCACACAATCCTACAGCCACCTTTACGGTTTTCCCGCTACGGGCCTGCGCTTTTTCACCGTTTACGGCCCCTGGGGCCGGCCGGACATGGCTTACTTCACTTTCACCCGCGACATCATCGAGGGCCGGCCGCTCACCGTGTTCAACCACGGCCGCATGAAGCGCGATTTCACCTGGATCGACGATATCGTGCACGGCATCCTGGGTGCGCTCGACCATCCGCCCGCACCGCGTGGCCCCTATTGCTACGGCGATGCGCCGCACCGCATTCTCAATCTTGGCAACAACCGGCCCGAAAACCTGGTCGACTTCATCGCGATGATCGAGGAATGCGTGGGCCGCAAGGCCGAGAAGATCATGGCGCCGCTCGCGCCGGGCGACGTCGAGGAAACCTGGGCCGATATCGGGCCGGCGCAGAAACTGTTCGGTTACAGCCCGCAGACGCCGCTCGCCACCGGCATTCCGCGCTTCGTGCAGTGGTATGCCGATTTTTACGGTATGCCCGCCGTCGCCTGAATAACGCGCAGGGCGGCGCGCCTGACTTCCGGTACATTGCAGTGATCCATCACCAGGCGCTCCTGTGCGGCCTTCAGCAGATCGTCGCCCATCAGCGGCGACAGAATATAAAATTCATCGGGCAGAACCCAGTCCGGATCAGGTGCGCCCGCCAGCCGAAAAAGGCGGGTGACAAGCGCGGCGTCAAGCGGCGCTCCCTCTTCATGGGCGCCGCGGCAGTAATTGATGAAATTCAGTTTGGCGTGCGGGCTGTCGTCGCTAAGAGCGTAACCCCTGATCGTGATCTCGTCCATTATCTGTTCCCTGTTGCTCGATTATTTTTATGACGTCCTGTAAATCCTTTATGACGGCATACGCTCCAGCCTGCAAGAGAGCTTTTTCCTGCCGCACCGGATCGTGATAAAGTCCGGTAAAACCGATCGTACGCATGCCAGCGGCCACGCCGGCGGTAACGCCCGCCACGCTGTCCTCAATCACCAGGGTACGGGCGGGCGCGGCATCCATCATCCGCGCCGCATGCAGGAACAGATCGGGTGCAGGCTTGGGCCGCGCCACCATCCGCGCCGTGAACACGCCCTGCGGCGGGAACAGCGGCCGCAGGCCGGTTATCGCCAGCGCTGCCTCCACATTCTCGGTTTCGCCGTTAGAAGCCACGCAGATTTTTCCGTGCTCTCTGCAATAAGCGATGACTTCGCGCGCGTGCGGCGCGGCGTGAAGTTCGCCCCGGTTCTGATGATAGGCCACACGTTCGATGAAATCCTGCATCATCGTGGGCGGCAGCTTTAGGCCGTTCTCTTTTTCTATTTTTTCGAAAATGGCCTTCTGGCTCATCCCCATGAAATCCCTGCGTACGCGTTCGGGGGTATACTGGGTCAGTCCCGCGCGCATCAGCGCCTCGCTGCAGCCGATGTTGTTGACGGTTTCGCTGTCGACCAGAGTGCCGTCGCAATCGAAGATAATCAGCTCATACGCCATCAGATCATGGCCATGCCGCCATTGACATGGATGGTCTGGCCGGTGACGTAGGCCGCTTCGTCGCTGGCAAGATAAAGCGCGGCGGCGGCGATATCCTCGGCCGAGCCCATGCGGGCCATCGGGATCTTGTCATTGATCGCCGCCTTCTGCTCGTCAGTCAGCGCGTCGGTCATGGCGGTGGCGATAAAGCCAGGGGCGATGCAGTTGACCGTGACATTGCGGCTGGCGAGCTCGGCCGCCATGGCCTTGCTCCAGCCGATCATGCCGGCCTTGGAGGCGACGTAATTGCACTGGCCCGGATTGCCAGTCACACCGACGATCGACGCCACGTTCACGACGCGGCCAAAGCGGTTTTTCATCATGCCGCGCTGGCAGGCCTGCGCCAGGCGGAACGTCGCCGTCATGTTGACGCCAATTACCTCGTTCCATTCCTCAGGCTTCATGCGCATGGAAAGATTGTCGCGCGTCAGACCGGCGTTGTTGACGAGGATATCGATTTTTCCCATCGCTTCGGTCGCGGTCTTCACCAGCGTTTCCGCCGCGTCGGGCTGCGCCAGATCGGCGGGCAGGATGTGAACGCGCTCTCCCAGCGCCGCCGCCAATTCTTTGAGTTTATCCGCGTTGCGGCCGCTCAGACCCACGACAGCGCCGTGCGCGTGCAGGGCTTTGGCGATGGCGCCGCCGATGCCGCCCGTGGCGCCGGTAACAAGGGCCGTTTTACCCGTCAGATCGAACATAATGAAACCTTTCTAGTTCAGCGATTTTATAAATTCTTCCAAAGCGGCGGGCGTGCCCACCGACGCGCAGGCCACATCGGGCTCGATGCGTTTGATAAGCCCGGCCAGAACCTTGCCCGCGCCGATTTCGGTCATCGTGCCGACGCCCTGCGCCTTCATGTAGGACACCGATTCGCGCCAGCGCACCCGGCCCGTCACCTGCTGTACCAGCAGGTGACGAATCTCATCGGGCGCAGTTACGGCCTGCGCCGTCACGTTCGCCACCACCGGCACGGCGGGCGCTTTAAGTGCGGCCTGCGCCAGCGCTTCCTCCATGGCATCGGCCGCCGGCTTCATGAGCGCGCAGTGAAACGGCGCGCTGACCGGCAGCGCGATGGCGCGCTTGGCCCCGCGTTCCGTGGCCAGGGCGATGGCGGCTTCGACGGCCGCCTTGGCGCCGGAAATCACCACCTGGCCCGGCGCGTTGTCGTTCGCGGCCTCGCACACGCCCCGGTCCGCGACCTGGCGGGCGATCAGCATCACATCGTCGAATTCAAGGCCCAGAATGGCGGCCATGCCGCCCTGGCCCACCGGCACCGCGCGCTGCATCGACTGCCCGCGCAGTTTCAGGAGCCGGGCGGTGTCGGCCAGGCTCAGCGCCCCAGCGGCGGTCAGCGCGGCATATTCGCCCAGCGAATGCCCGGCTACGAACGCAAGCCTTTTGACATCGAACTTCGCCTCGCGGGTCAGGACGTTCATGACCGCCATCGACACCGCCATCAGCGCAGGCTGGGTGTTTTCGGTGAGGTTGAGATCGGCCTCCGGCCCTTCGAACATCAGCGCCGAAAGTTTCTGCCCCAGCGCGTCATCCACTTCCTCGAACGTCTCGCGCGCCGCCGGGAAGGCAGCCGCCAGGTCCCTGCCCATGCCGACACTCTGGGACCCCTGGCCGGGGAATACGAAGGCACTGGTCATGTTTCCCTCTGCTCTGCTGAAACGGCGGTTACCCTAACCCGGGGGCGGCGGGTGATCAAGACGGAGGCTGCCGCAGTTATACATTTACGTATCGTACTGTATCGCTTATCCTTTTGTATTGTCCCCGTTTTTGTGATATTCTTACCACAGTAGCATAAAAATATTTAACTATTTCAATGGGATGGGAGAGACCCCGTGGAGGGGGTCCCCCGCCTGCCACCCCGGATCCCCGCCTCTGGCAGGGTTATTGCAGGGTAGAGCAGGCGTAAAACATCCGACAGATGGAGAGAAAACATGGCGTGCCTGATCGTGAACAGCAATTTTCAAGTTCATATGGAAAATACAGACAAGACCCTTTCCGTCATGCTCGACCGTCCGGCGGCGCCCGGGGGCAAGCCCCTGAAAAGCAGCGCCCTGCAAAGCCCCGAGATCAACCGCCTGAACCTGACCGCCCTGCTGCGCCAGGCCCGCAAGAAAGCCGGCCAGGCCCCGGCAACCCGCAATTATTGGGTTTCCTTCATCAAGGGCGTGGGCGCCCACTCGGCCAACAGCAACGCGGCCGACGCCTGATTCTTCTTGCATCGGCGGCAAAAAACCGTATAGTCCCGGCCATTCCATAAACCTCGCTGCCGGCCAGGCCGTCAGCTTTGTTGGGATCGATTAATCCGTAACAAAACCGAGAGGAGCGCCCGCGATGGCCATCTACGAAACCGTGTTTATCGCACGGCAGGATCTGGGGACTGCGCAAGTCACAGAACTGACTGAAAACTTCAGCGCGATCATCAAGAGAGACGGCGGCAAGATTCTCAAGACCGAGAGCTGGGGCCTGCGCACGCTGGCTTACCGCATCAAGAAGAACCGCAAGGGGCATTACGTCCTGATCGAAAGCGACGCGCCGCCCACGGCGCTGCTGGAGATGGAGCGCAACATGCGCCTGAACGAAGACGTGCTGCGCTTCATGAGCGTGCGCCTGGACGAGCCCTCCAAGGGCCAGTCGGCGATCCTCGACAAGAACCGCGAGTACGACAACGATGAATCCGACAGACAAGACAAGCAAGAAAGAGAGGTCGCCTGATGGCCTACGGTGAAAACAGCAGCGCCCCCGCGGGCGCAGAAGGCGGAGCCCCGGCCCGCCGTTCCTTCTTCAAGCGCCGCAAGACCTGCCCGTTCTCGGGCCCGCACTCGCCCGCGATCGACTGGAAGGACGTTAAACTGCTCGGCCGCTATATTTCCGAGCGCGGCAAGATGATGCCCAGCCGCATCACCGCCGTATCGACCGCCAAGCAGAAAAAACTGGCGCAGGCGATCAAGCGCGCCCGCTACATGGCGCTGCTGGCGCCGGTGCGCGTGGAAATGGAACGCGACGGCAGCGGCCGGCCGCCGCGCGGCGAGGGCGAGGGCGGCTACCGCCCGCGCTACGACCGCGGCGATCGTGGTGACCGCAATGATCGCGGCGACCGCAGCGAACAGCGCAATGAAAGCGAAAGAGGATAATCATCATGCCAATGGACGTCATACTTCTGGAACGCGTCGACAAGCTGGGCAGCATGGGCGAAAAAGTCCGTGTGAAACCCGGTTTTGCCCGCAACTTCCTGCTGCCCCAGGGCAAGGCCCTGCGGGCCACGCCTGAAAACGTCGCCTATTTCGAGGCTCAGCGTTCCGCGCTGGAGAAGGTGAACGCGGAAAAACGCGCCGCCGCCCAGACACTGGCGAAGAAGCTTGAATCGCTGAAAGTGGCGCTGATCCGCAACGCCTCCGAAGGCGGGCAGCTTTACGGTTCGGTGACTTCGCGCGACATCGCCGACGCGGTCAAAGCCGCGAGCAAGATCGATATCACGCGCGGCATGGTAGTGATGAACGACAGCCTCAAGACCATCGGCCTGTTCCCGGTCACCATCGCCCTGCATCCCGAAGTGCGCGTCGACGTTACCATCAACGTCGCCCGCAGCGAGGATGAAGCCAGGGCCCAGGCCAAGACCGGCAAGGCCTTGATCGCCGAGGATAGCCGCGCCGCGGCCGCTGAAACGGCGGTTGCCAAGGAGAGCTTCCTTGAGGAAGGCGTACTCGAGGCTGAAGAGGCGGAAGCGGAGGAAGAAACCCGCGACGCCGCCAAGAAAGCCGAGAAAACCGCCCGCCGTACCGCCCGCAAGGCCGCCAAGGCGGACAAATCCGCCCCCGAAGGCGTGGAAGAAGAGGCCGCGGCCGAGGAGTAAAATCCTTTCCGGGCATTTTCTTGCGATTATCGATTATGAACGGCCGGCGCGAAAGCCCGGCCGTTTCTCTTGCCGCAGAACTATGCACGTAATTCACATGGGCTTCGTGCGCGTTTTCTGGCGCGCCCCGGGCAATGTCAATAAGCTTGGCCCATGATGAAGTCCCCCACACCCATCGCCAACGACCAGGCCGGCGCCCTGACCCGCCCCGGGGAAACGGCATTTCGTATGCTGCCGCACAATATCGAGGCCGAACAGGGACTGCTGGGCGCGCTTCTGGTCGACAACCGTGTGCTCGAGCGCGTGGGCGACTTCCTGCGGGCCGAACATTTCTTCCATCCGGCGCACCAGCGCCTGTACATGGCCATTCAGGCCCTGATCGACCGCGGCCAGACGGCATCGCCGGTCACGCTCAAGGTCTATTTTGAAAAGGATGCCGACCTCAAAGAGGTTGGCGGCGCCGATTACCTCGCCACCCTGGCGGCAAGCGTCATCACCATCATCAACACCGAAGATTACGCCCGCACCATCTACGACCTGCATCTGCGCCGTTCCCTGATCACCGTCGGCGAGGATGTCGTCAACGAATCCTACGAACACAAGATAGAAGTCAGCGCCCGTGACCTGATTGAAAGCGCGGAAGCGCAGCTGTTCAAGCTGGCGGAAAGCGGCGAGACTCGCGGCGGCTTCGTTTCGCTGCGCGATTCGGTCAAGACAGCGATCGACATCGCGCAGAAGGCCTATAACACCGAAGGCCACGTCACCGGCGTGACCACCGGCCTGCGCGATATGGATGCGAAGCTGGGCGGGTTCCAGCCTTCGGACCTCATCATCCTCGCCGGCCGGCCGTCGATGGGCAAGACGGCGCTCGCCACCAACATGGCATTCAATGCCGCTCACGCCTATGCCCAGTCGGGCGGCAAGGAGGGCGCGATCGTCGGCTTCTTCTCGCTGGAAATGTCATCCGACCAGCTGGCCACGCGTATCCTCGCCGATCTTTCGGGGATCTCAAGCGACGCGATCCGCAAGGGCAATATCCGCGAGGACGATTTCCGCAAATTCGCCGAAGCTTCGCAGCGCCTGGCGCAGGTGCCGCTTTATATCGACGACACCCCCGCGCTTTCCATCAGCGCGATCCGCACCCGTGCGCGGCGTTTGAAGCGCCAGCACAATCTCGGCCTGCTGGTGATTGACTACCTTCAACTCCTGACCGGCACCGGCTCGCGTCAGTCGACGGAAAACCGTGTGATGGAGGTCTCGGAGATTACCCGCGGCCTCAAGGCCATCGCCAAGGAGCTGTCGATTCCCGTGTTGGCGCTCTCTCAGCTTTCGCGCGCGGTTGAGCAGCGCGAGGACAAGCGCCCGATGCTCTCCGATCTGCGCGAGTCGGGCTCGATTGAGCAAGATGCCGACGTGGTCATGTTCGTCTACCGCGAGGAATATTACCTTGCCCGCTCGGCACCCGACATCAACGACAGCGAAAAATACATGCGCTGGCAGGAAAAGATGGACCGGGTGATGAACGTCGCCGAATCCATCATCGCCAAGCAGCGTCATGGCCCCATCGGCACCGTGCGCATGTATTTCGACGGCAGCCTGACGCGCTTCAAGGACCTCGACCAGACCCACAACGATTAAACCAGCGCGCGCGCTTTCTCCGCGCAGGCCCACGCCAGCGCCTGGTAATGCCCTGGCGGGAGTTCGCGCGCACCTTCTTCTTCCGGCACCTCGTCGGTCACGCGTAAGGCGGGCGGCAGATCTGCATCCGACAAGGGCGCGAACATCCCGCTGACCGCGCCCGGCAGACGGTAATCCCACCATTCCGAAGGCAGGGGCAGGAGCGGACGTTCCAGCAGCGCCGCCGCCTGCAGCAGCACGTCGGTCAGAAGCGCACGGTTTTCCAACACCGGGGCGGGCAGGCCTTCGTGTTCGCGATGAGCGCGGTTCACGTCCTTGTGACCGCCCAGCGGCGAGAGCATGTCAAAGGGCGTACCCATGTCAAGGAGCGCGCCCTGCGCGTCCTCGATGCTGAGGTCGATCGCCATGCCGCGGGGATGCCCGCCCAGGCCCGGCGGCGACAGCAGGCGCGTTTCGCCCTCTAGCCATTGCGGGTTGGCCTTCACAACCGGAGTGTCGCGCATGCGAAGCTGCGCATCGGTGGTGCGCAACCCGTCGTAAAGCACCAGCCGCCCGGCCCGGCGCCGCTGCAGCAGAAGCGATCCCGCCAGCACGATCTCGGCCAGGTCGCGATGCAGGGTCAGGCGCGCGCCCGGACGATAAACAGGCCCGCAGAAACTGGCCGGCGTGGCGTAGACGACATCGACGCGCAGGGGGAAATCCGCCGCGAACAAATCCATTGGCACCAGGTCAGCCGTATTTATGGCTTTCAAACCGCTCATATTCCGCGAGTGTAGACGGGCCGGGCAAAATATTATAGTGTTTTGAACGCGATAATCAGACCCCAACGCCACGCCGAACATGACCACTGCCACCGAAAACAATACCGCCAGCCTCCTCCGCCCGCTGCTCGATCTGTGCGCGGGCATCGGCGCCACGGTGGCCGGTTTTCTGGGCGCGGTCGGACGGCTGGCGCAGTTCGTCGGCACGGCGGTCGCGCATGTGTTCCTGCCACCGTGGTTTCCGCGCCTGATCGTCAAACAGTTCATCGATATCGGCTATTATTCGCTGCCGGTCGTGGGGTTGACCGCCCTTTTCACCGGCATGGTGCTGGCGCTGCAAAGCTATACCGGCTTCACCCGCTTCAACGCCGAGGGCGCTATCGCGGGCGTGGTGGTGCTCTCCGTCACGCGCGAGCTGGCCCCGGTGCTGGCGGGCCTGATGGTCGCCGGGCGCGTCGGCGCCGCCATCGCCGCCGAGATCGGCACCATGCGCGTGACCGAGCAGATCGACGCGCTCACCACCCTGTCCGTCAACCCTTATAAATACCTGATAGCTCCGCGCCTACTGGCCGGCACCGTTATGCTGCCGATTCTGGTGCTGACGGGCGACATCATCGGCGTGTTCGGCGGCTATATCGTCAGCATCCACAAGCTGGGGTTCAGCCCCGGCTCCTATCTGACCCAGACCTGGGACGTGCTTGAATCGATGGACGTGATATCGGGCCTGGTCAAGGCGGGCGTGTTCGGTTTCATCGTCGCGGCCTTGGGCTGCTATCACGGCTTCAATTCGCAGCGCGGCGCACAGGGTGTGGGTGCGGCCACTACGAATGCCGTCGTGTCGGCCTCGATCCTGATCCTGATATTCAACTACGCCCTGACCCAGATGTTCTTCTCATGAGCGACGATCGCCCATCCGTCAAACTCGCCCTGCAGGGCGTCAAGAAATCCTTCGGCCCCAAGGCGGTGCTGCAAGGGATAGACCTTGAAGTGCCGCGCGGCAAGTCGATGGTCATCATCGGCGGTTCCGGCACCGGCAAATCCGTCACCCTTAAATGCGTGCTGGGCCTGATCCATCCCGATTCCGGATCGATCCGCGTCGACGGCCAGGAAACCACAGGCCTCGGCAACCAGGATCGCGATGCGCTGATGCGCAAGTTCGGTATGTTGTTTCAGGGTGGCGCCCTGTTCGATTCGCTGCGCGTGTGGGAGAACGTCGCCTTCGGCCTGATCCAGGGCCGGGGTATGGGCCGCGAGCAGGCGCGCGGCATAGCGCTTGAAAAGCTCAAGGCCGTGGGTCTGGATGACAACGTCGCCATGCTGTTCCCGGCCGAGCTTTCGGGCGGCATGCAAAAACGCGTCGGCCTGGCCCGCGCCATCGCCGCCAATCCCGAGATCATATTTTTCGACGAGCCCACCACCGGCCTCGACCCCATCATGGCCGACGTCATCAACGACCTGATCGTCAAATGCGTGCGCGAGCTGGGCGCCACCGCCCTCTCCATCACCCACGACATGGCGAGCGCCCGCAAGATCGCGGACTACGTCGCCATGATCTATCAGGGCCGCATCATCTGGACCGGCCCGGTTTCGGCGCTTGACCATTCCGGCAACGCCTATGTCGAGCAGTTCATCCACGGCCGCGCCGACGGGCCGATCACCGAGGACCTGCGCCAGCGGGCATAAGCGCCGCCGGCCGCGCACGAAAACCTTTTCGCCGCCATTTTCCTGTGCCATATATGCGGCATGCGCTTTATCACGCGACTGATTGCCTTGATTTTCCTGGCTTTATTCTCGCTGGGGCTCCTGGGTCTGGTAGGGGCCACGGGCCTGGTTATATTTGCCATATCGTATTACAGCCAGGACCTGCCCGATTATTCCCAGCTGAAGGAATACCAGCCGCCGGTCATCACCCGGCTTTACGCCGGCGACGGGCGGCTGATGGCCGAATACGCCGAGGAAAAGCGCGTCTTCGTTCCGGTCGACGTCATGCCCGACCTGCTGAAGAAAGCCTTCATCGCCGCCGAGGACCAGAATTTCTACCGCCACCAGGGCGTCGATTACATGGCCATCATCCGCGCGGGCGTCACCAATCTGCGCTATGCCGGTTCGTCCAAGCGGCCGATCGGCGCCTCGACCATCACCCAGCAGGTAGCGAAGAACTTCCTGCTGACCAACGAGGTTTCGCTGCGACGTAAAATCCGCGAGGCCATTCTGGCCTTCCGCATGGAAAAGGCTCTCTCCAAGGACCGCCTGCTCGAGCTTTACCTCAACGAAATCTTCCTCGGCCGCCGCGCCTACGGCGTGGCCGCGGCCGGTCTTGCCTATTTCAACAAGTCGCTCGACGAGCTGAGCCTGGCAGAGATGGCCTACCTCGCCGCGCTGCCCAAGGGGCCGAACAACTACAACCCGCTCACCAAGCCCGAAGCCGCGCGCGAACGGCGCGACTGGGTGCTCGACCGCATGGCCGCGGACAGCTACATCACCCGCGCCCAGGCCGAGAGCGCCAAAACCGGGCCGGTGCAGACCTTCGAGCCCGATCCGACCAAGATCGTCACCGCGCGTTTCTTCGCCGAGGAAGTGCGGCGCGAACTGATCGCCCGCTACGGCGAAAAAAGCCTGTACAACGAGGGGCTGGCGGTGCGCACCACCATCGACCCGCGCCTGCAGGGCATCGCCGAGATGGCGCTGCGCAACGGCCTGATGGCCTATGACCGCCGCTGGGGCTGGCGCGGGCCGCTCGCCAGCTTTCCCACCACCACCGACTGGAAAGACAACCTGCTGAGCGTGGCCGCGCCCAAGGCTATGCCGCCGGGATGGCGTCTGGCGTTCGTGCTCGACGCCGCACGCGATCACGCTGCGCTTGGTTTCGCCGACGGCACCCGCGGCACCATTCCGCTCGAGCACGTCAAATGGGCCAAGCGCCGCCTGAAGGAAGGCGGCTTCAGCGCCGAACCCGCCAGCACCGCCGATGTGCTGGCGCGCGGCGATGTGGTGATGGTCGAAGCCGTCACCACCGAGGAACCGGCCGCCGAAGGCAAGCCTGCCGCAAAGAAAACCTCCTACGCGCTGCGCCAGGTGCCGCGCGTCAACGGCGCGCTCGTGGCGATGGATCCGCATACCGGCCGCGTGCTGGCGCTGCAGGGCGGCTGGAACTACGAGCAAAGCGAATTCAACCGCGCCACCCAGGCCCTGCGCCAGCCGGGCTCCGCCTTCAAGCCTTTCGTCTATCTCACCGCGCTCGAAAAAGGCTTCACGCCTTCCACGCTCATTCTCGACGCGCCCTTTGTCATCGACCAGGGGCCGGGCATGCCGAAATGGCGCCCCAGTAACTACAAAGGCGAATATTACGGCCCCACCACCTTGCGCGTGGGCGTCGAAAAATCGCGCAACCTGATGACGGTGCGCCTGGCGCACGCCGTCGGCATGGATGCCGTGGTCAAGACCGCGCACGATTTCGGCATCACCGAGATGGAGCCGCACCTGGCCAATTCCCTGGGCGCCGGAGAAACCACGGTGCTGCGCATGGCGACGGCTTACGCCATGCTGGTCAACGGCGGCAAAAAGGTCACGCCCACGCTGGTCGACCGCATCCAGGACCGGCGCGGCAAAACCATCTACCGTCACGACAGCCGCGCCTGCGGCGAGTGCGGCACGCTCCTGGAATGGAACAGCCAGCAGGCCCCCCTGCCCGCCGACAACCGGCCGCAGGTAGTGGACGCGCGCTACGCCTATCAGATGGTTTCCATCCTTGAAGGCGTCGTGCAGCGCGGCACCGCGGTCAAGATCAAGGATCTCGGCTTCCCCGTCGCCGGCAAGACCGGCACCACCAACGAATCGCGCGACGTCTGGTTCATGGGCTTCACCCCCGACCTGGTGGTGGGCGTGTTCGTCGGCTTCGACGAGCCGGAGTCGCTGGGAAAGCGTGAAACCGGCT
Organism: uncultured Pseudobdellovibrionaceae bacterium; assembly: GCA_964577255.1. Lineage (GTDB taxonomy): Bacteria > Pseudomonadota > Alphaproteobacteria > Micavibrionales > Micavibrionaceae > Micavibrio_C. Next base: position 20,532 of record CAZNYM010000024.1, read on the forward strand.
CGTCGGTGTCGCTGCCGGTCTTCCGCGATTTCATGGTCGAGGCGATGAAAGACATTCCGCCCGTCCCCTTCCGCATCCCGCCCGGCATCCGCCAGATCCAGATCAACGCCCACACCGGCCAGCGCGCGCGCGCTGAAGACGACGAAGCCGTACTGATCTGGGAAGCGTTCCTGACCGGCACCGATCCCGGCGATTCGCCCAATCTTCTCGACGACAGCGTCAGCCTGCAGGCGGGCGACGTTCCGGACATGGCTAGCGACGGCGCGGTCGAGACCTACCCCGCCGGCGGCGTGGGCCTACGGCCGCAGAGCCAGGGCAGTGAAAGCAGTGCCACCATGGGCACGGGCGGGCTTTACTAAGCAATTGGTAATTTAATTACTCATTGTCGCCCTGTTTCTTAACGAATATTTCATAGAACTTTGACATATTTTTAATAATTCGTTAAACTTGAACTATAGCGTTTTGAGGAAACAGGCGTGTCCGTGCTGCTGGATGAGGGTCATCTCCGCAATATCTTCCAATCCGCCGACCGGCGCGGCGCTGCGCTGGACACGGCGCTGTTCTTCAAGGAACGCCCTTTGGTCCTGAGTCCCTCGCTTGAGATGAATAATTTCGGCCCCGATTGCCGCTTCATCGCCTTACCCCATGTCGTGCTGCAGGGTATAGACGCGCGTGGCGCGGCGAAGACGCCGGACTATCCCGTCTACGGACCGGCGGCGCTCGATGGCGCCACACTCACGCACTGGCGCGCCGAAGGACTGATCGAAGAAAAAGATATCTGCATAAACCTGGATGCGGCGCGCGAGCGCGCTCTTGCGCACAACACCGCCGCCTGGTCAGCTTTCGCCACTGCGCAGCAGCGCGGCAGCTTCGCGCCCGTCGACACATGGCAGACCGTGACCGCGAGTGACGTGCTCGCCCTGCGTCACAACAGGCAAGGCCAGACGATGCAGCCGGGATAGGCTAGTCCCCGGTCGACTCCGTCACTTCATCAAGACGTTTTTCGGTGGAAGCGGCCGGCGCGGTTGCGGGCGCTTTGGCGGCCGGCGTCACCTGCTCCAGGCAATCGAGCACCCAGATATCGTAGATGGGATGATCCATCGCCGAAAGCGCCGGCGAGGACGCAAACATCCAGCCGCTGAACACCCACTGCGCCTCGTCCTTGGGCGTGACTTCCCACACCTGTACGAACGCGGCTGATTCCGGCTGCGCTACCGGCGGAGTTTTGCGGCAGGCCTGCACCTTGATGTAAAGCGGGCCGTACTTCATGGTGGCACCGACGCGCGCCTCGAAGGTCAGGGTGCGGGCCGTGCCCTTGTCGAGCGCCTGCAGGCGGGCGACGGGAAAATCCTGCATCGCAGCGGCATCGGGCGTCTGGGCGCGTGCGGGCGCGTTCAGGCAGGCGCATACCGCCAGCAGAAAAGCGAAAACCCTAGGGAACATCTTGCGTGAGCGGCGCAGGGGACGGCGCGGACGGGGAAACCGGCTGGCCGCCCTCGTTCTTCTTGTCGCCCTGCATGCTGAAAATGAACTGACCCAACAGCTGCTCCAGGTTCTGCGGCGCCTGGGTATACTGGATTTCGCCGCCCGGCTCGAGGTTCGATTCCTCGCCGCCCGGCTCGATGGCGAGATAGCGGCCGCCCAGCAGGCTCTGGCTGCTGATCAGCGCCGCGCTGTCGGTAGGGATTTTAATATCGTTGTCGATGTTCATGCTGACCTTGGCGAGGAATGTCTTCTGATCGAGCGCAACGCCCGCAACATTGCCGATCTTGACGCCGCTGATCATGACGTCGTCGCCGATCGCAAGACCGCCGATGCCGGAAAAATTCGCGGTGACCTTATAGCCGTCGACCTTGCCTACGTCGGCGGTGCGGATGCTGAAGATCAGGAAGAACGCGGCCACGCCAAGAACGAGAGCGCCCAGGACAGTTTCAAACAGATTGCGTTTCATGCAGGTGCGATCCTTTCTTGATCAAAATTACTGCGGCGGCGTCCAGGCTTCGTAATCGCCGGTGGCGCGGTCGCGCTGCCCCCCGGCCAGGACGTGCCCGGGCGGGCGGTAGGCGCCGGTGGTGCCGGTCATGTTGGGTTGATGGGGTTTCATCCACGGTTTGCGGTACGGGGAGCTTTGCACATCGGGCAGCGCGTCGCTCTGGTGATGCAACCAGCCGTGCCATTCCGGCGGCACCAGCGAAGCTTCGGGCGCACCTTTGTATCTGACCGTGCGGCGGGTGAAGCTGTAACCCGGGCGGGGCTTGGCTTCGTAATAGCGGTTGCCGTGCTGATCGGTGCCGACCAGGCGCGCGCCGGTCCAGGCCCGGATCCAGACCATATGCACGGGCGACAGCACGCCCAGGAAACTCAGAATGCCCATAAGTCGAAAACCTTTCCCGTTAAGACATGAAGGAAAGTGCGCGAAAAATCAACGGTAAAGCCGCTTGTGCCGCTCTTATTAATTGCATAATCTTAAGCGTGGCGCGTTTCATCCTCACCCCTTCCCCGTCTTCGTCCGGCCGCGAGCGCGGCAGCATCCTTTTTTATATTTTCATCGGCATCGCCGTGTTCGCCGCGCTCAGCTTCGCCGTTGCCAACATCATGCGTTCGGGCGGCGGCAATCCCAAGCGCGAGATCGCGAGCCTTTACGCTACCGACATCCAGCAATACGCCGAAGGCCTGCGCCGGGCGGTGCAGGCCCTGCGCATCCAGGGCATCGAGGACACCGCCATGAGCTTCGAGAACCCCATCGCCGACGATTACGACCACGCCGGCTGCACCGACGATTCCTGCCGGGTTTTCGCCAACGCGGGCGGCGGCATGGCCTATGCCGCGCCGTCGGCGGAGTGGCTCGACTCAGAGCACGCCGGCCAGCCCTATTTCGGGGCCTGGTATTTTCCGGCCAAGGTCTGCGTCGAGGGTGCGGGCAACGGCGGCAGCGGCTGCGAATCCGACAGCATCGAGAACGAGGATCTGGTCGCCCTGCTGCCCTGGGTCACCCGCGACCTGTGCCTGGTCATCAACGAGAATCTGGGCATCAGCAACCCCGGAGATGAACCGCCGCAGGCCAACAGCGACACCTGGCCCGCCGACAGCGCCAAGTTCCTGGGCAGCTACGCCGCCGAGAACTCGGTCATCAACATGGGCGGTGAAACCAGCGGCTGCTACCGCGGCACCGCCGGCACGGGCCGCCCCGGCAGCGAAGGTTATGTCTATTTCAAGGTTCTGCTGGGCCGCTGATTCCCTATATTTTCCCGAATATTAGACGCTCCTCTCCGGTTTCACTGGATTTTCAGACTTGGAGTGCAAAATTAGAGGGGAGAGTGTAAGGTAAAAGGACATGATTTTCGATTATTGGAAATTAGAAATCCGCGCCGGAGATGAAGACGGCGACGACGGCGATCCGGGCCGCAATCCCGCCGAACGCCGGCAGACCGGTGTCCTGCTCAAACCCCGGCCCCGCACCAAAAAACCCTCTATGTATAAGGTGCTGATCCTGAACGACGACTACACGCCTATGGAATTCGTCATTCATGTTTTGGAAAGGTTTTTCAACAAGACTAGGCAGGAAGCGACCGATATCATGCTGCATGTGCATCGCAAGGGCGTGGGCGTGTGCGGCATTTTCACTTACGAGGTGGCGGAAACCAAAGTGGCGCAGGTGATGGATTTCGCCCGCGCCAACGAACAGCCGCTGCAATGCACGATGGAGAAGGAGTAACGCCATGCTTTCACGCAATCTTGAACAGACCCTTCACCGTGCCCTCAATCTGGCGAACGAGCGCCATCATGAATTCGCCACGCTCGAGCATCTGCTGCTCGCGCTGTGCGAGGACCAGGACGCCATGGCCGTGCTGCGTTCCTGCGGTATCGCGCTGCCCGACCTGCGCCAGCAGCTCGAGCAGTATCTGGATAGCGAGCTGACCTACCTCATCAACCGCAATTCCGAGGAATCCAAACCCACCACCGCGTTCCAGCGCGTGCTGCAGCGCGCCGCCATCCACGTGCAATCCTCGGGCCGCGAGGAAGTGACGGGCGCCAACGTGCTGGTCGCTTTGTTCTCCGAGCGCGAAAGCCACGCCGTCTTCTTCCTGCAGGAGCAGGACATGACGCGCTTTGACGCCGTCAATTACATCTCGCACGGCATCGCCAAGGTGCCGGGCCAGTCGCAGGCGCGCACGCCCGACGGCGCCGAGCTTGAAAGCGAGGAAAAATCCAAGACCGGGCGCGACGCGCTCGATTCCTACTGCCATAACCTCAATGAAAAGGCCAAGCGCGGCAAGATCGATCCGCTGATCGGCCGTGCCTACGAGGTTGACCGCACCATCCAGATTCTGTGTCGGCGCTCCAAGAACAACCCGCTTTACGTGGGCGATCCGGGCGTGGGTAAGACTGCCATCGCCGAAGGCCTGGCACGACGCATCGTCGAGGGCAGCGTGCCCGATGTTCTCAAGGACGCCGTGATCTACGCGCTCGACATGGGCGCGCTTCTGGCCGGCACGCGCTACCGCGGCGATTTCGAGGAACGCCTTAAGGCAGTGATCGCCGAGATCGAAAAGATCCGCAAGTCCGTCCTGTTCATCGACGAGATTCATACCATCATCGGCGCGGGCGCCACCTCGGGCGGAGCGATGGACGCTTCCAACCTGCTCAAGCCCGCGCTTTCAAGCGGCGCGATCCGCTGTATCGGCTCGACCACTTATAAAGAGTACCGCAATTACTTCGAGAAGGACCGCGCCCTGGTGCGCCGCTTCCAGAAAATCGACATCAAGGAACCGACCGTCGAGGACACCATCAAGATCCTGCGCGGCCTGAAATCGCACTACGAGGAGCATCACGGCGTCACCTATACCGACGACGCGCTCGAGGCCGCGGTCGAGCTGTCGGCCAAATATATCGGCGACCGCAAGCTGCCGGATAAGGCCATCGACGTGATCGACGAAGTGGGTGCGGCGCAGATGCTGCTGCCCGAGGGCAAGCGCAAGAACGTGATCACGGTCGCGGATATCGAGGATGTCGTGGCCGTCATCGCCCGCATCCCCTCGAAGGCCATGACCAAGGACGACAAGGAAGCGATCCGCAATCTCGAGCGCGACCTCAAGACCATGGTGTTCGATCAGGACGAAGCCATCAACATGCTGTCCGATTCGATCAAAATGGCGCGCGCAGGCCTGCGCGACGCGGAAAAGCCCGTCGGCTGCTATCTGTTCAGCGGCCCCACCGGTGTCGGCAAGACCGAAGTGGCGCGCCAGCTGGCCAAGACCATGGGCGTCGAACTGATCCGCTTCGACATGTCGGAATACATGGAACGCCACAGCGTATCGCGCCTGATCGGCACGCCGCCCGGCTATGTCGGGTTCGATCAGGGCGGCCTTCTGACCGACAAGATCGACCAGAACCCGCACTGCGTGCTGCTGCTCGATGAGATCGAGAAGGCGCATCCGGACATCTACAACCTGCTGCTGCAGGTGATGGACTACGGCAAGCTGACCGACAATAACGGCAAGACCATCGATTTCCGCAATGTCATCCTGATCATGACCACCAACGCCGGCGCGCGCGAGATCGCCAAGGCGCCGATGGGCTTCGAGCGCGACGCGCGCGTGGACGACGACCAGGAGGAAATCAAGCGCCTGTTCACGCCGGAATTCCGCAACCGCCTGGACGCTGTCGTGCCGTTCAAGCCGCTGCAGCCGGAAACGGTGGTGCGCGTGGTCGACAAATTCATCATCCAGCTCGAGGCCCAGCTCGCCGACCGCAATGTCGAGATCGAGCTGTCCGAGGAAGCGCGCAACCATCTGGCCAAAATCGGCTACGACCCGGCCATGGGCGCGCGGCCCCTTTCCCGCGTCATCCAGGAGAAGATCAAGAAACCGCTCGCCGAGGAGCTGCTGTTCGGCAAGCTGACGCAGGGCGGCATCGTGCGCGTGGGCCTGAAAGACGACGCCTTCGTGTTCGAATTCGTCGAGCGCCGCACGTCCGAGCCGCCGGCGATCGAGGGCACCAGCATCGATCCGGAAATCGCCTGAGATGACGATCCCCTTCAAGGAAAACGCCGACCCGGTCGAACGCGCTTATTATTATCTGTCCAAACGGATCATGGCCCTTAAAACGCTTGAAGCTGAACTGAAGCCGGAATTGGGTGAGGATTTTCGTCTTGATATAATTGACGAGCGCGCGCACAGCGCACAACGGCAGGAATGGTTTCCGATCATAGATGCCAGCCCTCGTCTGCGATCGATGTACTACGGCACCTACGCGCATGACTGGGTAGCAACGCGTATGCCCATTCCGGAAAGGCCTGATCCTGATTATCTCCTGGAGTATGTTAAAAAATATCATGTCGAACACCCTGATTACTTTGATGTTGCGATATGGAAGAGCGGCATTCTTTGCGGGCTGGGGGCAGGAGGATACAAAGGAGAGCGGGAACGCGGCTTCGTATCTGTTTATATGATCGAAGGTCATCCGGACCCTGCCCACCCTCTGAAACGAAAGATTTTTAACATCGTGCATAAAGCCGCTTGCAGCTATGCCCGTGAAATGGGTGTAGACAAAGTGTGTCATCTGGGGCCCTTTTCGAAGGGTGCTCAAAAACAACTGAGCCGATTAGGCTTGAGACATGC
>CAZNYM010000025.1:0-15014 GCA_964577255.1 uncultured Pseudobdellovibrionaceae bacterium
TTGGGGTCGTAGTCGTGAGAAACGATGGTGCTGTTCGCTGAATCCATGCCGTCAACCTCTTGACATAAAAAAATATCGAAAATGTCTAGGCAATATAGGAAGTGTAGCCGGACAGGGCAAGGAGGTTTTCGGCCCTCAGCCGCGCTTATCCAGCGCCCGGGCCATCTTGGCGATCTCTATCCGGGCGCGCAGGTCGATTTCGTCCAGAAGCGCGTGCAGGCGCGGATCGACAACCTTTTCGCGGTGAGACGCCACGACGTCGGCGATACCGATCACGTGCCCGACCGTCAGGGTGCCGGTGAGAAGCCCGGCGCGGATCCCCTCGAGCTGGTCGAGAAGACTGCCGGCCCGTTCTTTCATGCGTTGGCGCGCGGCGCGGGCGGTCGGATCCTCGGCCGCCTGGGCCGCCAGCAGCGCATCGATGCTGGCTATGTTATGCGCGGCGCCGGCCGGCGCGGCCGCATCGGTGCCGCCGGTAACCAGATCGCTAAAACCGCCTGTCCCGGCAACTCCGCCCTTTTTCTTGGCGGGCCCGGAGGCAGTGGCGCGTGAGGGACCTTCGATCTTCATCCTTATATTATAAGCCCGCTGGCCGGGCTTGCTCAGGGGAATTTTTTGCCGCGCCGGGCTTGATTTTCCCTGGCTTACCGCCTGCCCGCAGGGCCGGCCGGTACCATACAACAACTAACCTGTTGATAATAATAACAAAAAATCCCCACAGCAGATGGCACGGTCTTCGCAAGAACTCTCACGAGGGGACAAGTGTTCCCGCGAGAAAATTATGGGAAAAATGTGATGGCTGTGCCGCTCAAACATACCCTGAAGACCCTGGCCTTGCTCGGCCTGACGCTCCTGGCTTTTTCCGGGCCGGCGCTGGCGAACACCACGCGCATCAAGGATATCGTCGACATCGAAGGCATCCGCGAGAACCAGCTGGTCGGCTACGGCCTGGTGGTGGGGCTCAACGGCACGGGCGACAGCCTCAAGAACTCGCCCTTCACCGAGCAGAGCCTGATCGCGATGCTCGAGCGCCTGGGCGTCAACATCCGCGGCAAGAACCTCAAAACCGGCAACGTCGCCGCGGTGATGGTCACGGCCGTGCTGCCGCCCTTTATCAATCAGGGTTCCAAGATCGACGTCAGCATCTCCGCCCTGGGCGACGCCAAAAGCCTGCAGGGCGGCACGCTGCTGGTCACGCCCCTTCTGGGCGCGGACGGCGAAGCCTACGCCGTGGCGCAGGGCCCCCTCACGATTTCCGGTTTCGCCGTCGAAGGCGATGCCGCCACCTTCATCCGCAACATCCCCACGAGCGGTCGCATTCCCGAGGGCGCGATCATCGAGCGTGAAGTTCCCTACAAGCTTGAAAACCAGAACCAGGTGCGCCTGGCGCTGAAGAACCCCGATTTTACCACCGCGCGCCGCATCGCCCGCGCCATCAGCGGCTTCCTCTCCAGCCCCGCCGCCGTGGCCGAGAACGCTTCCAGCATCAAGATCACGCGCCCCTCTTCCTATAAAGGCTCGATCGTCGACCTGATCACCGATATCGAACAGCTGCCGATCCAGCCCGACCAGGTCGCCCGCGTGGTGATCGACGAGCGCAGCGGCGTGATCGTGATGGGATCGGATGTGCGCATCAGCACCATCGCCATCGCTCAGGGCAACCTGACGATCAAGATCACCGAAACCCCGCAGGTATCGCAGCCCAACCCCTTCGCCGAGCAGGGCACCACCGTGGTGGTGCCGCGCACGGACATCAACGTCAATTCGGGCGACGACGTGCGCCTGGGCATCCTCGATACCGGGGTGACGCTGCAGGATCTTGTTACCGGTCTCAACAAACTCGGCATTTCGCCGCGCGACACCATCACCATCCTGCAGGCCATCAAGGCGGCGGGCGCGCTGCAGGCCGATATCCAGACGATGTAAGGGGCATGAAAACATGATCGACAGCACCGCGCCCCTGACAATCCTGCCCCCGCCCGGCAAAGCCGCCCTCAAAAGCGTGCCCAACCTGGCGGCTATTGAGGAAGCGGCAGATGAATTCGAGTCCGTGTTCGTGGCGGAGATGCTCAAGCCGATGTTCGAAGGGATCGAAACCGATCCAATGTTCGGCGGCGGGCGCGGCGAGGATGTCTTCCGCGGCCTGATGATTGAGGAATACGGCAAGAAAATCAGCGAAAGTGGCGGGCTGGGCCTCGCGTCTTTCGTCCGGGCGGAACTGATCCGCCTGCAAGAGGAAAGCGCCCGCACTTAACAAGCAAGCATGAGGGAAAAGCAAATGAGCACCGAAGCGAAGATCAACGAATTCAGCATCACCCTGTCCCAGGACCCCGCCCGGGCAATCCAGGAGATGATGGACACCATCGACGCCCTGCGCCAGCTTTACGACCAGGAAACGGCAGCTTTGAAGGCCGGGGACTCGCAGGCCTTCTTCACCCTGCAGGATAAAAAGATCGCCGCTGCCCGCCGCTATCATGACGGCGCCACCCAGATCGCCGGCCGCCGCGAGGAATTCGCCGGTCTTCAGAGCCCGCTCAAGGACAAACTGACGGCAAGCGAGAAGGAATTCAAAGCCGCGACCGACAGCAATATCGCCGCGCTCGAGCGCATGACCCGTGCGGTCAAGCGTCTGAACGAACGCATCATGCGCGCCACCCGCGACGCCGCGCTCAAGGACCGCGTCAATCTTTACAGCAACAAAGGCAGCATCAGGCAAAGCGACCGCCTGATCTCCACCGGCCTGAACGAATCCGCCTGATAAGGACGAAACCATGATCGAAAGCTCTGTGAACGCTCTCATGACTCCCAAGGCCGCCGGCGGCCAGCCCGCGGCCCTGCAGGGCCAGGCCTTGGCGGGCGCGCCCGGCGGGCTGTTCGCGGGTGTAGCCGGGCTCAATTTCATGGATCTGATCTTCGCCCGGCTGAACGCCGAGGCGCAGAACGGCAATATCGGCGGCAAGCCGCAGAGCGCCCTGTCGGCGGGCGTCGCTTCCCTGTTCAAAACGCCGCAGCACAAGATCATCGGCGCCGAGGATCCGGCGCTCGCGGACATGCCGCTTGAAACTCTGATGGCGGGCGTGCCGCAACTGCCCGCCGAAACCGACCCGGTAATGCTGGAAAGCGACGCACTGACGGTCGTCGATCTGCCCGCCGATATCCTTATGCCCGCGTCCGCCGACCCGCAGGCGACGCCGCTTGAAGCTGCCGTCAACGATGTTCTGCAGGCGCTGCTGGCCGGCCTGCCCGCCGACTCGCGCGTAGTGGCGGTAAAAATCACCCCCGGTCAGGTCAACCGCATCCTGAAAGCGCAGGGTCAGGAACTGGCAACCTATCCCCCCGGCCTGATCGGCACCAACTTGACGCCGGAAAAACTGACCGAAATCATCAGCCAGATCGAGAAACTCCAGAAGGCGGGCCAGGATGTCTATGCCCTGGGTGTGATCAAGATCGTGCCACCTGAAACACCGGCCGACAGCCGCCAGGCCTTCATGCCTTTCACCTTGGTAACGGCGCAAAACATCGCCCAGAATCCCGATGAAGACACCGGCAATGAAGACGAGACAAGCACCGACAATTCCCTGATCGGCATTCTCAATGCCTTGATGAGCAATATGGTCGCGCCCGTCACGGCACCGGAACCGCTGAACAAAGCCGCGGCACTCACCCCTGGCCTGCCCGCGCCTGGCATGGATGAAGCGGCCGATGCCGCCCTGCCACCTGTCCCCGCAAACGCCATCGAAAGCTTCGATAACGTTATGGACCAGCTCAAAGCTTCCGTCACCGACAAGCCCGAAGCCGCCCTGGCCGCGGTGAAAGCCGATAAATCCGACAATAAAGCCGCCGCGCCGCACATCATCCAGCACCCCTTTGCCGCCAGCGGCAGCGTCGACAGCTGGAGCGCCTGGCAGGACACCTTCCCTGAGGGCCTTGACTGGATGGCCACGGGCATCGGCCAGCGCGGCATCGGCATGAACGGCACGGCGGCGATGGCTTCGCTGGTTACGCACACACAGCACGCGACCGCGCCGCACCCAGCCACGCAGATGGTGGCGGCCTCGATCAGCCGCCTGGCCACCGCCGGCGAGAACAAGGTTTTCTCCCTGAAGCTCGACCCGCCGGAACTGGGGCGCATCGAGATCCGCATGACCTTCGGCAAGGACAAGACCCTCGATACCCGCCTGGTGGTCGAGAAACCCGAGACCTGGATGATGCTGCAGCGCGATTCCCACGCGCTGGAACGCGCGATGCAGGATTCGGGCATCTCCACCGACAGCCTGAATCTGAGTTTCGAGCTTGCCCAGCACCATGAAAACGCTTTCGCCGGCGGCGAACAGCGTAACGGACAAAACTCCCCCGATACAGGCGCGGATCCGTCCGCCGCCGTGACGGAAGAACTGGAAATCATTGAAACAAGCATGACCTGGTATGTCGATCCCGCGACCGGCCGCCAGCGTTATGACCTGGTTGTATAAAGGAGACGGATAAGATGGTCAGCGACGTAACCCTCAGCGGCACGCTCAGCGATGTGCAGAAGACCCAAAGCCAATCCGTCAAGCTGGCGGAGGATTTCGACGACTTCCTCACGCTTCTGACGACGCAGCTCAAAAACCAGGACCCCCTGAACCCGATGGACTCGACCGAGTTCACCAACCAGCTCGTCCAGTTCAGCCAGGTCGAGCAAGCCATCAATACCAACCAGAAACTGAACGACATGCTGAGCCTGCAGCTCGCCAGCATCGCCAGCGTGGCGCTGGGCTATGTCGGCATGGATGTCAGTTACCGCAGCGCCGACCTCAATTTCGATGGCGAAACCCCGGTCAAGATCAGCTACGCCCTGAGCGAGGCCGCCACGCAGGCGAAGATCTCCATCCTCGATGAAGCCGGACAGGTTGTGTTTTCCACCGATGGCGGTCGCGCCGCCGGACGCAACGACTTCACCTGGGACGGGCGCACCAATAACGGCACGCCGGCGCCGGACGGCACCTACAGCGTGCGCGTGGCGGCGATTAACGGCGAAGGCAAGTCGCTTGAGACTTCGACCGTCGTCACCGGCCGCGTGCGCGGCATCGAGTCACAGGACGGCGTTATCTACCTGCTGATCGGTGATCGCGCCGTGGCCATCAATGCCGTCATTAACGCCAGCGTTCCCGAGGAAACGGCCGAAGCGCCGGTTCCGCCCGATGAGGAAGATCCCGATGACACGACAGGAGGCACAGCATGAAGCAAAACCCCCGCCTACCCCGTCGTTAACTCTATTGCAAAGTTTCAAATCTGAAAGGAGATAAAAATGAGTTTGTTTGGTTCGCTTTACACCGGTGTGTCCGGCCTGAACGCCCAGTCGCAGTCCACGGCTATGATCGCCAACAACATCGCCAACGTGAATACCGTGGGCTTTAAGCGCTCGGAAGCTTCGTTCTTCAGCCTGGTCACCTCCGAGGGCCGCGCCACACGCTACTCTCCGGGCACCGTCGCCGTCGAACGGATCCAGCGCGTCAACCAGCAGGGGCCGATCCAGCAGACCGGTTCCGCCACCGATGCCGCCATTTCCGGAAACGGTTTCTTCACGGTCAAACGCGAAGATTCCGATACGCAGGAATTTCTGTACACCCGTAGCGGCTCTTTCAGTGAGGATGCACGCGGCCTGCTGCGCAATACGGCCGGTTTCGTGCTCTACGCTTGGCCGCTCGATGCCGAAGGCAATCTGCCGGCCAACCAGGGCGACCTGGCCTCGCTGGTCCCGGCCGACGTCGCTTTTCTGGGCGGCCTGACTCGCCCGACCTCGGCCGCCGAGATCGCCCTGAACCTCGACTCGACCGAAGTCGATGAAACTCTGGCCAACGCCGTCACAGGCCCGGCCAATTTCACCCGCGGCTTGACGGTTTACGACTCACTCGGTTCGGGCCAGGTTCTGACCCTTGAATTCACCAAGGTCTTCGGCCCACACGCCGCAGCCAATGGCGGTATTTCCGACCTGACCGCCACATCGAACCTGGTCAACGATCTTGGCCTGACCTCGGCCAGCCAGTTCAGCCTGTCGGTCGACGGCGGTGCCGCACGCGTTTACGATATTAACGCAGCGGCGGGCGGTAACGTGGTAGTCACGACCATCGACGACATTATTGACGACATCAACAACAACGTCGCCGGCGCCTCTGCTTATCTCGGCAACGACGGCGAACTGGTGGTCATCCGCGATGCTTTCTCGGCCGGTACCGAAACCATCACTCTGGCCAACGTTACCGGCACGCCGCTGACGGGCCTTGGCCTGACGGCGGGCGTCTATACCTCCAACAACCTGAACAACGCCACCTACGCCAACGGTGCGTTCGGCAACACGCCGCCTTACAGTGCGGAGGCATTCCCGTCCTTCCAGTATCTGCCGGGCGACGCGAATTACAACGAGCGCGGCTGGTGGCAGATGGAGATTATCCATCCTGACGGCAGCGTGTTCACCCGCGGGCTGATCAACTTCAACGGCGATGGCAGCCTCAACGCCCTGCCCGATAACGATGGCGAAGTCGATATCGAACTGAGCCAGATCGACTGGGGCAATGGTTCTGATCCGCAGAACATTGAGTTGAACGTCGAACGCTTCAGTCAGTTCGCCGGCAACTATGATGTGATCTCCTCAGATCAGAACGGCGCCGAACTTGGTCTCAGGACCGGCGTGGAATTGACCCGTGAAGGTTTCATCGTCGCCCGCTTCTCGAACGGCGCTTCGGCACAGCTCTATAAAGTGCCGCTGGTTACCTTCGCCAACGCCAACGGCTTAAGCGAGGTTTCCGGTACCGCCTACTCGGAAAACGAGGAATCGGGCGAGGAAAACCTGCGTGAAGCCGGGGAAGGCGGCGCCGGGTTCCTGGAATCCTCGACCATCGAGACATCCAACGTCGACCTGGCCGATGAATTCGCCAAGCTGATCGTCAGCCAGCGCGCCTTCTCGGCCAATACCAAGGTCATCAACACCGTCGACCAGATGACGGAGGACCTGCTGCGTCTAAGATAACCGTGACGCGCGGTAGCTAAGTTTGCGGCCGCACCGCCCTGAAAGCTCCGGCAGGAGGGGTGGCGGTAGAATACCCGGCAGGCAGAAGTCTGACGATGCAAGCCGCTCAACGCGCCGGAAGGTTCGCGCCTTCCGGCGCGTTACTTTTTTCTTTATAGTGAGACCATGAACCGCCACCAGCGCCGCGCCGCCGACAAAAGCAAGACCGGCCTCGACGAGATCAACGCCGCCTATGCGCGAGCGCAGGCGCTGTTCCACGCCCGCAATTTCACAGCTGCCGAGCCGCTGTTGCGCGATCTGGCTCGCAAGCGCCCGGACGACCACACCATTCTCTCCTTCTGGGGCCGGACGCTGATTGGTGTGGGCCGGGCCGGCGAAGCGGTCGCGCCCCTGCGCCGCGCCCTGGCGCTGGCGCCGCAGGCCGCGCCCTATCACCGCAATCTGGGTCTGGCGCTGGCCGCCGCCGGGGAATCCGCGGAGGCGCGTGATTGCTTTGTGCAGGCGCTTGCTCTCAATGCCCTTTTTGCCGACGCCCATTACCAGCTCGTCGCGCTCAAGAAAAACAATCCTGCGCTCGCTCTCGATCTGGCGGCGCTCAACGCCCGGTATGCCACGCCTGAGCTGGCACGGGAATATATAAAGTCGGCCGACGAATTTGAAAAAGCCGGACGGCCGGCCGAAGCTGCCGTGGCGCTCGAGCAGGCGCACGCCCTGCTACCGGACGACGGGGATATAGCGCTGCGCCTGGGGCGGGCGCTTTACGCCGCCGAACATTATGGTCCGGCGCTTGAAACCTATGCCCGGCTGATCGCGCGCGAACCGGACAACAAGGAATATAAAAACCTCGTTCTCCATTCCCTGTTCCGCATCGAATTCAAGAATTTCAAGCCCGAGAACAAAGCCCTCCTGTGCGCGCTGCTGGACACGCCGGGGCTCGATCACCAGATCATGGCGCGCGCCTGGACGTCGCTCGCTCTGCTCGATCCCGCTTGTATCGCGCTCAAACCGCTCCTGCAGGCGCCCGATTTTGAAAGCTTCCGCAAGAATTTTTCCGCCGAACGCGCGGCATCGCTCTTTAGCGATTCCTTTTTCACAGACGGCATCGCCAATATGCTTCTGCCCTCCCCTGCGCTGGAAGCCTTCCTGACGCACCTGCGCCGCCTGTGGCTTGAGGACGACATTGTCCTACCCCTGCCGCTGATGGTGGCGCTGGCAAGGCAGAACTTCCTCAACGAATATGTTTACGCCTGCACCCCTGAGGAAGAAGAGGCGGTGACAAAGCGGGCGCAGGGAAAAACGCTTGATGAAAAGACCTTGTGTCTGATCGCCTGCTACAGGCCGCTGCACCGGGCCTTTCCCGGCGGCGACAAAAGGCTGAAGGGTTTTACGGGACCGGTAACCGATCTGATCCGCGCGCAGATTGACGACATCCGCGCCGAGGAAGCACTGAAAAAAAAGATTCCGGCTCTGAAGACGCTCAAGGACGACATATCGCTGAAAGTGCAGGCACAGTATGAGGACAACCCCTATCCCCGCTGGCAGTCGCTGGAATCGATCGCGGCAGCGGGCAACGACCGGCTCAAGAATATCGATGCGCGCAACAAAATCTATGATGTCTTGATTGCCGGCTGCGGTACTGGGCGGCATGCGGCGATGGCGGCCGGATGGTATCAGAAATCGAACGTTCTCGGGGTCGATCTCAGCCGTTCCTCCCTGGCCTATGCCACGCGCAAGACGCAGGAGCTCGGTATGAAAAACCTGAGTTTCCTGCAAGCCGACATCCTTGATCTGCGCGATCTCGGCCGCAGCTTCGATATCATCGAATCCGTGGGTGTCCTTCATCACATGAAGGACCCCGAGGCGGGATGGCGCGTTCTGACCGACATCCTCAAACCCGGCGGCACCATGCTGATCGGTCTATACAGCGAACGCGCGCGGCAGGAGATCGTCGAAGCCCGTGCCATGATCGCGCAATGGGGGCTGAGCGACGACCTGGCCGCGATCCGCGAGGGAAGACAAAGAATTTTCGCCCTGCCCGCCGATCACCCGCTGAAAAAACTTCTGGGCAGCAACGATTTTTATTCCGCTTCCGCCTGCCGCGACCTGATCTTCCATGTGCAGGAGCAGCGCTTCACCCTGCCGCGCATCAAAAAAGACCTTGCCGATCTGGGACTCGAATTCGTGCATATGAGTTCGCCCTCGCCCGCGCTGTTTCACAGCTTCCGCGCGATGTTCGCCGGGCCGGACGGTGCCTGCGCCTGGACCAATCTTGATTTATGGGACCAGCTGGAACAAAAATATCCATACAGCTTCGCCGGCATGTATATGTTTTGGTGCAAAAAGGGGACGTCATGAACCGCAACGAACGGCGCCTGCAGGCCAAAAAAACCGCCGACAAGAAACCGGATCCCGCCAGCCGCGCGGCGGCGCTGCGCGCCGAAGGCATGGCGCTCAAAGCCGCCGGCAAGGAACGGGATGCTATTCCGCTGCTTCACGATGCCCTTAAGCTCGATCCCAATCTGGCCGATGTTCATTTCTCGCTGGCGATGATGGCGCTTTTAAAGCCCGGGCTGGGAATCGACATGAAGGCCATCAATAAATCCGTGGCAGATCGTAACAAACTTGTAACCGCCTATGGCGGCATCCTTCTGATGCTGCGCAGCAAGGGACAATACAAGGAAGCGGCGCTGGCGCAGGAGGCGCTGTGCAACATCATCCCCGAAGACCTTATGGCGTGGATGGATCTGGGCTCGCTTCTGAACATTGCCGGGGATCCCGCGCGCGCGACGGCCGTTATGTCGGCAGCGCTGGTCAAAGACCCGCACAACCCGGAGCTCAAGGGCATTTTTTCGGGCATGCTGCAAAACCACGCATTTTCCGCCTTCAACCCGGTGATAAAACAGGCATTCCTTCATTGCTTTGAAAACATCTACCACGTCAATCTGTATCGCATGGGTTATCCCTGGGTTGCCCTTTTGATGATCGATCCGGTTTTCGAACCGCTGCAAAAGGCCCGTCTTCTCGGGGAACACTCTTCTTTTGGCGCCTGGGCTGACACGCTCGACGACAAAACCGGCGCTTTTCTGAACGACCCCTACCTGCTTGAAGGCCTGCGCCATCTGGTGATTACCGACTATCTGCTGGAAGCGACTTTAACACGCCTGCGCCGCTATATCTGCCTGTCGTTCGAAAAGCTGCACGCATCGGGAAGACTGTCTCTTTTCATGCCCTTTCTGCTGGCGCTGGGCGAACAATGTTACCTGAACGAATATGTCTACGCGCAGGATGAAGACGAAGAACGGGTTATCGCGGCGCTGGCGGCATCCTCTCCTGAAACCGACACCGGCAAGCTGGCCCTGCTGTGCTGCTACCGATCGTTATATCAAACCTACGGCGCCAAACCCGACGTTATTCGCGCGTTGAAGGGGGAAGACCCGCGCCTGGCGCGCCTGATAACCGTTCAGCTTGAAGAGCCGCTTGAAGAGGACAGGCTTAAGAAAGACATTCCCGTCTTCGGCGCTTTCGCCAACCAGATCTCTCAGGCCGTGCGCAACCAGTACGAGGAAAATCCTTATCCGCGCTGGATTTCCATCCCCACCGTGCCGCTGCCGAACGATGATCTGATCGTGTCCGCCGACAAGCGTGATCTTCCTTTTGAGGTTTTGGTCGCCGGCTGCGGCACCGGGCGCCAGGCCATCGCGGCCGCGGCACGCTTCCCCAAGGGAAAAATTACCGCCATCGACCTGAGCCGCGCCAGCATCGCTTACGGCATGCGCAAGGCGCGCGAATGCGGCCTGGCCGAACGCATCCGCTTCGTCCATGCCGACATCCTGTCGATGAAGGACTGGGACGGCACGTTCGACATGATCGAATGCTCCGGCGTGCTGCACCACATGGAAGACCCGTTCGAGGGCTGGCGTATCCTCACGGAAAAGCTGCGGCCCAACGGCGCGATCAAGATCGGCCTGTACAGCGACATCGCCCGCCAGCCCGTGGCCAAGGCCCGCGCTTTCGTCGCCGAAAAGGGCTACCCCGCCACGCTCGAGGGCATCCGCGCCTGTCGCCAGGCGATCTTCGCCCTGCCGACGACCGACCCGATCAAGGAATTCGTGTCGCGCAGCGCCGATTTCTTCACTACGTCGCTCGTGCGCGACCTGATTTTCCACGTACAGGAACACCGCATGACCCTGCCGCAGATTGCGGAGATGATGGAACGCCTTGATCTCGTCTGCATGAGATTTCTGCCACGGGAATCAAGCACCGTCTTCAGGTACGACAAAATGTTCCCCGACGATCCGGCACGGCGCGACTTCAACAACTGGGACAAGTTCGAGCGCCTGCACCCTCTCACTTTCGCCGGCATGTACCAGTTCTGGGCGCAGCGGACTTACTGACCGCCGGATAAGGGCGCGGGCTCTTCTGCCGGAAGCGGGTTTACGCTCTGGGAAGAAAACGTTATCCCGCCTTGAACCGGAGCGGTGACAGGCGCATGGGGAAAGTCCAGAGGAACGGCAGGAACAGGCGTAAGCACGGAACCCTCCGCGGCTACGCAGCGGCAGTTGAGCGTATCGAACCTCTGCCCGGTCGGGCATATGCTTTGCGGGTCCGCGACGGAACAGGCGTGGGCAAAACCCGGCAGGAAAGCCCCGGCGAAAAGTCCCAGATATAATGTCAGTATTTTCATTATAATTTTCCTTACTCAATGCGGCAGGCACACCCAGACCGATGTTGGGCGCGCCGGCTTCACCAGCGGAATGCCGGCCTCTTTCATGCGCCCCTCGATATCCGCGACCAGCGCTTCCATGCGCGGGCGGATGTAATCGTTGTCGCGCTCCAGCACGCGGCGGGCGACCTCAAGCGGGCGGTGGCCGTTCATGTCCTCGGCCGTCAGGCTCGCCCCTTCGTCCATGAGAAAACGGGCGAACGTATCGTTAACTTGCCATATGGCCATGGCCAGCGGCGTCATGCATTTATCGTTCATAAGGTCTATCGATCCGCCGCGTTCAAGAACCATGCGCGTGATGGCCCAGCGCCTCCTGGAAATATCCGACTCGTCTTCCTCGGGGCTACTGCAAAAATAAGCCATGTAATGCAGGGCGCCGTTGTAACCGAAATCGCCGAACATCCGCGCGGGCGGATCGAGAGCATCGGCTTTCACGCCGGCATCCAGGCAAGCCTCCACGCCTGCCATAAAACCATTGTAAGCCGCCAGCAGATAATCTTCTTCCGTGAACTTGTAATCACGGGCTTTGAGAAAAGCGATCACCTGGCCTTCCTCTTCTTCCCTGTCGCGGGAATTGTACTGGGGCGCATTGTAGAAAAGATGTTCCGTCCTCGCGCCTTTATCGAGAAGAAACTCAATCACGGCCAGACGGTCGGCCATCGGCATCTCTCTACTGGTAAGAACCAGGACCGGGGTCAGCAATCTTTTCTCGTTGCGCCACAGCGGCGCTTCGGGGTGTCTTTCGGTATAAGCGCGCACGGTTTTAAGGTCAGCCCGCTCAAGCGCATCCCAGAACGTCTGCGCGTCCGCAGGTAAATTAGTCGTCGGCTTGGGCAGGCTTGCCAGGTGGGATCTGATGGCGAAAAACAGACCCGGCGCTTGAACCAAAAGGGCTGCGTCCATAAAGAATCTTTTGATCTTTTCATTACTCATAAAAAATCTCCCTTGTAAAAATCCCTGAGACGGTCGGCTCCGGCAGCCTGGCTACAGGGCTATCACGGCCCTTTTGGTCCCACAATATATTACCCATATTTAGACTCGAATCGCCTTATGTTTAATTTTTATGAAAAAATTTTAGGTGTGAAAAAGAGTCAGGCGAATCAATGACATTCCGGCGAATCGGTGATATCCTTTTTAAGCCTTTATTAAGGCTTCCCGGGATAAACTGGGAAAGTACCGGTAGGATAACCGGTCGGTTACATAAACGTCTAGTCCTAGGAAAGGAAAACTAGCCATGTCATCCGATGTCGTCTTGACGGCAGCGCTCAGGAACAACCTGCTCTCGCTGCAATCCACGCAAAGCCTCATTGATACCTCGCAGTTGCGCCTGGCCACCGGCCGGAAGGTGAACTCCGCGCTTGACGGCCCGCAGGCCTTCTTCGCGGCGCAATCCTTGAGCAACCGAGCCAACGACCTGAGCCGTCTTCTGGACGGCATTGGTCAAAGCATTCAGGTCATTAAAGCTGCCGATAACGGCATTACGGCGCTCACCAAACTGGTCGAGCAGGCCGAATCCGTGGCTCAGGAAGCCCGCGACGCCCTGGCGTCCGGCCAGGCCGAAGCCAAAGTCGTGGGTGACCGCGATCTGAGCGGCATCAACGACCTGACCGCCCTGACGGGGATCGCCGCCAACGACACGCTGATTTTCACCGTGACGCAGGACGACGGTACCGCCATCAACATCGGTAACTACGGCGACACCGGTGGTGCGCTGACCGCGACGGAAACCGTCACGATCACCGCCAACATGTCGACCGAAGAACTGATAGCGGCGATCAACAACATTCACTTCAGCAACCTGGCGGCGACGCCGGCGGCGACGGGCGCGCAAGCGCTTGAAGCTTCGCTCAACGAGGAAGGCCAGCTGGAGATCAAAACCACCAACGGCGGCAACCTGAACATCAACGTTGTGTCTGCGGCGGCGACCGATGTCGCCAACCTGGCACAGGCTGCTGACCTGGGCTTCGGCAACCTGGCCCGTCTGCTGCCTGACGGCGGCGCCGGCTCCAACAACGTCGAGGTTTCGGCGATTGCCGACGTGGCCCTGCGGTCGTACGCGCTGTATGACAACTCGGGCACGACCAAAACCCTGGCAACCCGCGCGGATCTTATCACCACGCTGGAAACTCAGACCTCCGGTACCGACCTGTTCCAGAACGTCAACGCCAACACCGACGATTACCTCATCGGCATCAACGGTGGCTCGCAGCAGACGATCGAACTGTTCCAGAACGGTGGCGCGATCACCATTCAGGAGTTCATCGACCAGGTCAACAACAACACCTCTCTCAATACCAAGATCCTCGCGTCGTTCGACGATGAGACCGGCCAGGTCATCATCGAAGCGATCGACGGCGGCGTTCAAAGTATCGAGATCGGCGTTGCCGACAACAACCAGACGCTGACCGCCAACTTCGGCTTCGGCATCAACGACCTTAGCGCCACCGCCACGGACGGCCGTCAGGAAAGCATCCGCCTTGCTTCCGCTGCCGGCGATCTTCTTCAGTTCGAAGACGATTTCAACAACATCCGTGAACAGATCGACGCTCTGGTTGCCGACACCGGCTACCGCGGATCGAACCTCCTCAACGGTGACGACCTGCTGACGACCTTCAACGAAGATCGTACCAGCACGCTGACCACCGAAGGTGTGACGTTCACCGCGTCGGGCCTGGGTCTGGATGAAGCCGACTTCGCCCGCGACAGCACGGTGGAAGCCGCGCTCGAGCAGGTTCGTGAGGCTCTGGCGTCGGTCCGCAGCTTTGGATCGTCCCTGGCCAACGACCTGGCGATCATCCAGTCACGCGAAAGCTTCACGAAAGAGCTGATCAACACTCTGAATGAAGGCGCCGACAAACTGACGATCGCCGACCAGAACGAGGAAGGCGCCAAGCTGCTGGCTCTGCAAACCAGACAACAGCTGGGTGTTACCTCCCTGTCGCTGGCTTCCCAGTCGCAACAGTCGATCCTTCGTCTGTTCTAAGAATAAGACGCGAAGGCACAGTAAAGTTAACTACAGAAAACCGGAGGCAGAAGCCTCCGGTTTTTTATCGACACCATCTCTTTATTTTCTATATATAATTTGTCTGTTTTTAACGCTTTTGCGCTATGCTATATAGAGAGGGTGTGGAGAAACCATAACCCAGGCCCCTAACCCCGGAAGAAATCCATGGCCCTGATCATCGATCTAAAGCCCGGCGAAAAAATCCTGATCGGCACCGCGGTCATCACCAACGACTCGCAGCGCACGCGCCTGCACATCTCCGGCGACGCCCCCATCCTGCG
>CAZNYM010000025.1:15036-25815 GCA_964577255.1 uncultured Pseudobdellovibrionaceae bacterium
CCCCTGCCGCAAGATTTATTTTCTGGTGCAATGCATGTATATTGCCACCGACCCTAAAATCTACTTCGACAGATACTTCAACCTCATCCGCGAAATTCAGAACGCCGCACCCTCCACCGCGCTGTTTTTCATGAAAATCAACGACATGATTCTCAACGGGCACTATTACAAGGCCATGAAGGAATCCCGCGAACTGGTTAAACACGAAGACGAACTGATCGGCAATGTCCTCAAAAAGCAGCAATCCGAATAATCCCTACGCTTCGGCGGCCAAAGCCTACGGCCAGAACGCGCAGACCAACACCAACGACCCGCGGGAGGTCGAGGCGCGCGTGCTGCTGAAATCGGCGAACCAGCTGCAGGCACTGCAGGGCAAATGGGACTCCATGACTCACGCCGAGCTCGACGAGGCCCTGACCTACAACCGCAATATCTGGATGATGTTCGTCGACACCGCGATCGAGGATAATTCCGGCGAACGGCCCATGGCCCTGCGCAACAACATCGCCAATCTGGGCATTTTCATCTTCAAGCAGACAGTCGACATTCTGGCCGATCCGCGCAAGGAAAAGCTTTCCATCCTGATCGAAATCAACCGCGAGATCGCGGCCGGGCTGCTGTCGCGTCCGCCGGGGCCGGGTGGCGGAACGGCCGCGCCCGCGGGTTGAATGAAGGCAAAATAAAAGGGCCCGCCAGGGCCCTTGCTTCATCGGTAATGCGTTCTTTATCAGGCCGAGATCGAAACCGACGCCGCGCCGGCATTGCTGTTGCCGGCCCGTGCCGCAGCCGCAAACGCGGCCTGCTGCTGCGTGTTCACGGCAGCCGCCTGGGCGCTCGCTTCGCTCGCGGCGGCTTGCGCCTCGACAAGCGCCTGCGACGATGCGTTGCGCGATGCGGAGCTCACCTGCGGGCTCGCAGGCTCGACGGTCTGTCCGGCGGCTTCGCGGGCCAGATCACGCGCGCGCGCTTCCAGCTGGCTTTCGGAAGGGATCTGATCGACGACATCCCCATCGGGGTTGCGCAGCTGCAGGATCGCCTTGTCGAAATTCACATCGACGTAAACATACGGACTGGTGGTTCCGGCTTGCGCGATTTTTTGCGTGCGGGCGGGATTGGCCGATGTCGATTCCAGCGCGCTCACCTGCTCCGCGTTTCCGCGGACCAGGGGAGAGGCTTGCAAAGCTATATTCACAGCTTCAATCATGATGCCTAACCGTTTTTCCCAACGTACATACTGACCTTTGACAACCAGAATCAGGACATACTTCCCTACTATTATCCTACCCAAATCCAGGCAAGATGTCAAGAAATCCTCCAGTATCCATACCCGGAAAAACCCAGAAAAACTGAATATTTCCGCCCTTTTTTCCTGAGGATTACTAGAGAAACGACTCAATAAAACCTAGGTTTTTATTTATTGACTTGATAATTACACTTAAAAACGTCAAAAAAGACTATTATTTGTTCTAAATATTACTTATTAATACTTAAGATTGACTTCACGATCATCACGTCGCGCCCCATCTTTATTGACTTTATTAACATTATTAGCCCGATTTTAACAATTTTGGCCTATTCTGTTGATATAACTGAGTTTATCCTGCTCAAAACACGAAAAAACCGGGCTGTCCTCGGCTGGTTTTCTGGTTGAGAGAGGGGGCGTAACACCCCGTTTTCACAAGCGGGGGTGGCATTGCCTGTGCCGCCAAACTCCTGTAACGTTTAACAGGGGGTTAACGCACGCCCGCCTCTTCTGCCTGCCCGGTCCCGGGAATTCGCTGGCAGGATTTTTGCACAGGTTTTTTACCAGGTTTCTGTCGGAGTTTGACGCCCGTGAACAGCTTTATGGAGACTCTCAAGCAACTGGGACCCGCCCGCCTGGCTATCATGGGCGGAGTGCTGGTCGGTCTGCTGCTGTTTTTCATTTTCGTGTCGATGCGCGTATCGGCCCCCGACATGAAGCTGCTTTATAGCGACCTCGACCCTTCGGCCGCCAGCAGCATGGTGTCAAAGCTCGAGGAAAGCGACATCCCCTTCGAAGTCAGCCCCGACAACACAACCATCAAAGTACCAGACAACATGGTCGGTCGTGCCCGCATGCTGCTGGCGCAGGACGGCCTGCTGAGCGGCGGCTCGATGGGTTACGAAATCTTCGACACGCAATCCGGCTTCGGCACAACAAATTTCGTCCAGAACATCAACCAGGTGCGCGCGCTCGAAGGCGAGCTTGCCCGCACTATCGGCTCCCTGGGTTCCGTGCGCAGCGCGCGCGTGCATCTGGTTCTGCCGCAGCGCGAGCTATTCAGCCGCGAAAGCCGCCCGTCCACCGCCAGCGTGTTCCTGACCCTGCGCCCGGGCAACAGCCTGGACAAGGAGCAGATCGTCGCCATCCAGGCGCTCGTGTCTTCGGCGGTGCCTGAACTGAAACCCTCCAACGTCTCAATCATCGACAGCACCGGCACGCTGCTCGCCAAGGGCGGCGAGGAAGGCGACACGCTCCTGAGCGCCAAAGCCGAAGAAATGAAGCGCAGCTACGAAATGCGCATGACTGGCGCGATCGAGGACATGATTGGCAAGATCGTCGGCTACGGCCATGTCCGCGCCAACGTCACAGCCGAACTGAATTTCGATCGCATCGTCATGAACGAGGAACTATACGATCCCAACGGCCAGGTCGTGCGCTCGACCCAGACAACCGAGGAAAACAGCCTTGAGCGCCAGCCGCCCTCGGGCGATGTGTCGGTGCAGAACAACCTGCCCGGTATTGCTTCCGACCTGCTGGTCGATCCGAAGCCGGTTCTGGAAGGAAGCAAGACCGGAGAAACCACCAACTTCGAGATCAGCAAAACCATCCGCAATACCACGCGCGAAGTGGGTGAGGTGCGCCGCCTGTCGGTGGCCGTTCTGGTTGACGGCCTGTACACGCCCAAGCCCGCCGACCCGAATGCGCCGGCTGAAGATGAAAAAGAGAAAAAGAAAAAAGACGAAGAAGCCGTCATCGAGAAAGTCTACAACCCCCGCACCCAGGAAGAGTTGGACCGCATCGCTGCCTTGGTCAAGTCCGCGATCGGATTCGATGAGAAGCGCGGCGACGTGGTGGAAGTCATCAATATGCAGTTCGCCGACATCAGCAGTGATTTCGCCGAAGAGAAGAAAAACTTGCTGATGGGCTTCGAGCGCAGCGACCTGCTGCAGGCGGTCGAGGTCATCACCGTCGCCATCATGATCATTCTGGTGATCCTGCTGGTCGTTCAACCGATGGTCGGACGCTTGCTGGCGACCGAAGGGCCCAAACTGGATGAAAGCCTGGAAGCCGATCTGCTGGCCGCGCGGCCAGCGAGCCCGCAGCTGACCGGCCCGAGCGCAAGCGGCGAGCAGTTCCAGCCTGCCCCCATCGAGGAAGAAGACAGCATGATCGACATGAGCCGCGTCGAGGGCAAGGTCAAGGCGTCATCGGTCAAGAAGGTCGAGGACATCGTCGATTCATACCCCAATGAAACCGTATCGGTCATCCGCAGCTGGATGAGCCAGGAAGGCTGAGGACGGGGCCATCATCATGCGCACACGCGAGGATTACCGCACACTCTCTGGCCAGGAAAAAGCTTCGATCTTCCTGCTGGCCCTGGGCGAAGATTACACCTCCAAGATCTTCGAGCTTATGGATGACGACGAGATCATGGAGATCTCGCAGACCATGGCTTCACTGGGCAAGGTCAATTCGAATGTGATCGAGAGGCTGTTCGTCGATTTCGCCGAACAGATGAGCTCAACCAATTCCCTCGTCGGCACGATGGATTCCACCGAACGCCTGCTGACCAAAGTCCTGGGCAAGGACAAGGTCGACAACATCATGGAAGAGATCCGCGGCCCCGCCGGTCGCACCATGTGGGAGAAGCTGGGCAACGTCAGCGAGGAAATCCTCGCCACCTTCCTGCAGAAGGAATACCCGCAGACCGTGGCCGTGGTGCTGTCCAAGATCCAGACCGAGCACGCCGCCCGCGTCATGGCGCTTTTGCCCGAAAATTTTGCGCTCGAAGTCATCAACCGCATGCTGCGCATGGAAGCGGTGCAGAAGGAAGTGCTGGAAGATGTCGAAAAAACGCTGCGAACGGAATTCATGGCCAACCTTTCCCGCACCCAGCGCCGCGACAGCCACGAGCTGATCGCCGAGATCTTCAACTTCCTCGACCGCACTGTCGAAAGCAAATTCATGGAGGAGCTGGAGAAGATCACGCCGGAATCGGCCGAGAAGATCCGCAGCCTCATGTTCACCTTCGAGGATCTGCTCAAGCTCGACCCCACCGCGATCCAGACCATCATCCGCGCCTGCGACAAGGACAAGCTGCCGATCGCGCTCAAGGGCGCCACCGAAGGGCTGCGCGACCTGTTCTTCTCCAACATGTCCGAGCGCGCCGCCAAGATCATGAAGGAAGACATGGCCGCCATGGGCCCGGTCCGCCTCAAGGATGTCGAGGAAGCCCAGCAATCGATCGTCACCGTCACCAAGGATCTTGAGGGCCGCGGCGAGATCGTGATCGCCACCGGCAACGCTGAAGACGAGATGATCTACTGATGCCCAAGACCAAGCCGGACCCTCTGCTCGCCCAGCCCGCCCGGAAGTTCCTTTTCGACCACAACAGTTTCGACGAGGACGGGCACCTGCAATCGCCCGATCTCAATGCACCGCCCCCGCCGCCGGTTTTCTCCGAGGACGAGCTGGCCCGCGCCCGTACCGAGTCTTTTGCCAAGGGAAAAAGTGAGGGCCTGGCCGAAGCCGCCGCCAGCCGCGATAAAAAGGTCGCCGACCTGATGCAGGTTATCACCCACAACATAAGCACACTTTTCGCCGCCGAGGATCTGCGCATCCGGCAATACGAGACCGAGGCCGTAGCCCTCGCCCGGGCGATTTTCAACCGCTTGTTCCCGGCCCTAAACGCCCGCCACGGCCTTGAAGAGGCCGAACGCGCCATCCGCGAGGTGCTGGAAGGCCAGCGCCGCCAGCCGGAAATCACGCTCGAGGTCCATCCCGATTTCGTCGAGCAAATCAACGAATATGTGAAAAAATGCCTGAGGCAGGGCAACATTGATTCGCGCTGCCGGGTTATTGGAAACAACACGCTGACCCCGGCCGATTGCCGGTTCTCCTGGAGCGGCGGCGGCGCGGGCCGCGACACGGCCGCTCTGGCCGAAATGATCGACCGCCAGCTGAACCAGCTACTTGCTGATCGCCCGCGGCTGCGGGATAATGAAAGCGAAGCGCAGCCGCCTGAAAATAACGCCCCGGAACAAACCCCTGAACAGGGTCAGGGCGGCCAAGGAGTGACAGAATGAACGATACCCCCAAGGGCCCCGAAGCAAGCAAGGACATGGATCTGAAGGAGATCGATGACAAAAACGTGCCCAAGGAAGAAGGTCCCGAGTTTGCCTACGGCGAGGCCATGGTCAGCGACGTCACCGCCATTTACGATATTCCGGTGCAGATTTCGGCCGTTCTGGGCCGCGCCGACATGCAGGTCAGCCAGCTCCTGAAACTGGGCCGGGGCGCCGTGGTCGAACTGGACCGCAAGGTGGGCGAAGCGATCGATATTTACGTGAACAACCGGCTGGTCGCCCGCGGCGAAGTCGTCGTCGTCGAGGACAAGCTGGGCGTAACCATGACTGAAATCGTCAAATCCGACCGCAGTTGATTATAAAGCTTAAGACAGGCACTTCGTTCCAACATGACATCCGACTCCGCCCAGACCGCCGCTTACGGCTCTTCGTCTCCGTTCACGGCGGCTGAGGTGCAGATCCGGGTCAGTCGCCCCAAGGTATCACCCGATTTTTTTACCATCCTGGGCATCGTGCTGTCGGTCGTGCTGATCGGTACGGCGATCTCGATGGGCTCGAGCGACGCCAATTTCTTCGACCTGCCCTCGCTGCTGATCGTCGTTCTCGGCACCATAACCGCCACGTCCATCTCCTATAGCAGCGACGAGATGAAGCACGTGGCGGGCATTCTCGGCAACACGGTGCTGCGCAAGGTGTGGCGCCCCTCTTCCGTCGCCCGCGAACTGATGGATATCGCCACGCTCGCGCGCAAGCGCGGCATCCTGGTGCTGTCGGGCCTTGATCTCGAGCTGCAGAAGAATCCACATATCCGCCGCGCCGTGTCGCTGGTGGCCGACGGTTACACGGGCGACGATATCGAGCGGGTACTGTCGCAGGAGATCGACTCGCTGGTGGAACGCCATCGCCGCTCGGCCAACATCCTGCGCCGCGCCGCCGAGATCGCCCCCGCCATGGGGCTGATCGGCACGCTGGTCGGTCTTGTGCAAATGCTGTCTTCGCTCGACGATCCTTCCACCATCGGCCCGGCCATGGCGCTTGCCCTCATCACCACCTTTTACGGTGCGATCATGGGCATGGTGATCCTGGGGCCGCTCGCCGGCAAGCTCGAGCGCAATTCCAACGGAGAGGCGCTGATTCGCGCACTGGTCGCCCATGCCGCCGTGTCGATGGCGCGCCAGGAAAACCCCCGCCGCCTCGAGATGCTGCTCAACAGCGAGCTGCCGCCCGATGAGCGGATCACCTATTTCGATTAAATCTCTACTCGGGGCATTGCGCCACCAACAGGCCCCTATATTTTCCATCGTGCTGTCTGTTCTCAAGGGGCTTACGATGAATAAAAGGTGGAATGCCGGGTATTTCTCCCGCATGCCGCGTCAGTGCCCCTACAGGAAATCTGTGAATAGGGACACCACTTACAGCTCTATAATGCCCATCCTCGTCCAGCGTGGCATCTTCATTTCTGACCCACTCCGTTCCCCGGCTTCCGCCTGACGAGATTTCACCATTGTAGCAGCATAATATCCTGCCCCGTGGCGATGACACACGATCCCTGTGGAAAAGATGGGGATCATTAAAAATAGTGTGCAAGAACGTAACCGTAGAATGCCGAAAGCCCTCCCTCTCAATCATCTCACCATCCTGTTTCATAAGCCTAAATTCGGCCTTGAAATCAAAAAAAGGCGATTCACATGCATATTTAGGACACGCCATCAGAGAGTGGTAACCCTTGCCCTGCATGTAAGCTGCCATCTCGGCGAATCGCCCACTGATCTTGCGCGGATAGATAAATGCATTTGTCTCTGGAGAAAACGGCGTGTCGAAAAACTCGCGTAAGGTCGAGACAATTTTTATTCGGGGATTGTCAGGATGTTCGGTCAGCATCTTGCGGCTCCTGTTGTACAGGTGGAGTGGTAACAGAAAATTTTGAATTATGTCAAGATTTTGCTGTCAATCCTTTGCGCCGCCAGTCTTTCCGCCTATCATGGAAGCAGGTTTAGGGACGGGATCTCATACAATGATGCGTTTGATGATTATCGGTCAGCTTGAGGGCCATATGGGCGCGGCGGGCAAGATCGCCCTGCAGCGCGGGGCCAAGGTCATTCATTGCGAGGATACCGAGCAGGCCCTGGGCGCGCTGCGCAACGGCAAGGGCGCCGATGTGGCCATGGTCGACATCAAGCAGAAGATCGGCGCGTTCATCGAAACGCTCAAGGCCGAGCGCATCCACCTGCCGGTCGTCGCCTGCGGCGTGGGCACCGACACGCGCGCGGCGGTGAAAGCCATTCAGGACGGCGCCAAGGAATACGTGCCGCTTCCGCCCGACGCCGAGTTGATCGCCGCCATCCTGGCCGCCGTGACCGAGGAATCGAGCACCATGATCGCCGCCGACGCGGTCATGCAGAACGTCATAAAAACAGCCGACCGCGTCGCTCCTTCCGAAGCCACTATCCTCATCACCGGGGAATCGGGCACCGGCAAGGAAGTGATGTCGCGCTACATCCACAACAGATCCAAGCGCAAGACCGGCCCTTTCATCGCCCTTAACTGCGCCGCCATTCCCGAAACGTTGCTGGAATCCGAGCTATTCGGCCATGAAAAGGGCGCCTTCACCGGCGCGGCCGCCCGGCGCCTGGGTAAATTCGAGGAAGCCCACGGCGGCACGCTGCTGCTCGACGAAATCTCGGAAATGCACCCGCAGCTGCAGGCCAAGCTTCTGCGCGCCATCCAGGAACGCGAAATCAGCCGCATCGGCAGCAACGAGCCGATCAAGGTCGATGTGCGCATCGTCGCCACGTCCAACCGCAATCTCGAGGAAAGCGTCAAGAAGGGCGAGTTCCGCGAAGATTTGTACTTCCGCCTGAATGTCGTCAATATCCGCCTGCCAGCCCTGCGCGAGCGCCCGGGCGATATCCAACCGCTGGCCGCGCTGTTCGCCGACAAATACGCCGAAGCCAACGGCGTCAGCAAAAAGAAGATCTCCGCCGCCGCCCTGGCGCGCCTGAAGGGTTACAACTGGCGCGGCAATATCCGCGAGCTTGAGAACACCATGCACCGCGCGATTCTGATGTCGGTCGCGGACGAGATCGAGGCCGAAGCCATCCACCTGCAGGATGGTTTCGCCGAAAACACCCCCGTACGCGAGAAAACCACCGCCAACGCGCCCGCCCCTGCGGTGAAAAACACGGGCGCGGTCGAGGCTATGATCGGGCGCACCATCGCCGACGTCGAACGCGACATGATCCTCAATACGCTCGACCATTGCTTGGGCAACCGCACGCACGCGGCCACGATCCTGGGGATCTCTATCCGCACGCTGCGCAACAAGCTCAATCAGTACAAGGACGAAGGAGTCGATATCCCCGCCGCTACCGGTTAAAGGTACTTCAGATGGCGCGTGGCCTGCCCCGGATGCTTCTCGGAAAGATGATAGCCGTCACCAAAATGAACCGGGCAGACCAGCCCGTCGGCACCGGTTCTGGTCGCGGTCCACAGCTGGCTGTCGTCGGTGATCGACACCATCACGGAAATTTTTCCGCCGCCCGCCGCTTCCGAAACACCTTCCATCACTGGAGATGTGCCAATGTTATAGCGCCTGAGCGTATGGCGGGCATGAAATGGTGTCACGCAGGTCTTGGCCGGTTCTTCGGCCGCCGTCGCGGCCGCATCGGCGGTATCCAGAATGTGGTCGCCCGGCGGATTGAGGGTCAGGGCGCGACCGCGGTCGCGGATCGTGAGGTTCTCGCCCGTCACCTGGGTCAGCATCCATTTATCTGTACCGGGACGGCCCAGAATCACCAGACGGCTTGCATCATGGCGCATCAGTGTCATGAGCGGCACCCAGCCCGCCGCCTTGAGCGCGGACGCCCCCTTATCGAGCGGACGGTGGCTGCCGACCGGGAAGTCCTCCGACGCGCTCGAAGCACCCAGAGAAAACACCGTCGCCAGAGCGGCAGCGATAAGCGAAAGACTGCGGGAGCCGGATTTTGCGGACATCGTGAAAACTACCCCTGCTGTTGACCGAGACAGATTAGCACACCCCGGTCGCCGCGCGCAAATTCCGCCGACCTAGCCGTCGTTACGCGGGCCCGGCAATTTAATGTCGGGATGGAAGGTGAACGCGTTGCCGCTCGCCGCAACGCAGGTATTGGCCGCGTCCGTATCCCCGCGGGTGAGATAGGTCCAACTGCGGTTATTTTCGTCGCTTGCCATGAAAACCACGCGCTTGCCGTCCCGTTCCCGCTTGCCTTCTATGACTACGGATTCGCCGAAGCTCCGGTTGATGCGCTCGCGCATCTTCTCCCAAGGGGCGCAGCGCTTGCCGTTGCCCTGTTCCGGGCCTTCCTGCACCAACTCCGACCGCACGCTGACCTGATAGACTTGCCCTGTAAAACTGTGCAGCGTCATGTCAGTACCCTTGGTGAGCGCGCATATCTGCGAGCCGCGCGTTTCCATGATCTGCCAGTTGCGGCGTGTGCTGTCGGCGTATACGAACATGCGCTCGTTCCTCTCGTCGAGGATACCGGTCGCAACCGGCGTCAGGCCGGCATCAGCGAAAACCTTGTTCGCTGCTTCCATTTCGTAACATTTGGCCACGGTCGGCGTTTGCGCCGCGGCGGCGGGCGGCGGCACCACCTGCGGCCGCGTCGGCCGGGCATATGGATTGTCGGCCGCCGCCAGGGAAATCCCCGGCGCCAGCGCCAGCGCGGTAAATAAAGCGGTAAGGCCGGACCGCAGACCCCGGATGTTGTCGATCATAGTCATCTTCCCTGTCGTCTGTTTTTGCGGATCGCCCCGAAGGCGTCCTCATTTATGGGACAAAGCGTAGCACAGAGTGCAAAAGCTGTTGAAATCCTTTTTATTTTCGGAAATCAGGAAAGCGAAAAGGCTGTGGTGCGCCTAGAAGAAGAAACTTCGAACCGCCTCTTCGAGACGCTGGAGGAATGGAATGACTACCTGAAACGATACGTCCCAGCCTTCAAGGAGCCCGCGCCATGAGCACGGACCTGGAAAGCGAGAATACACCCCAAGAGCCGAAGGCGGCCTTCAGCGACGCCGCTTCGGGCTCGAATTCTCATAAGAACCGGCGGGTTACACCGCCTCCCTTCTCCCTGCGGCTCTCGGAAGCCGAACGGGCCACCCTGGAGGCCCGGGCCGGATCGAAGCCCCTGGGGGCTTACATCCGGGACACCCTGCTGGGCGACGACCAGCAGCCCCGCCAGGCCCATCGCCGCCCGACCCACGACCAGGAGGCGATCGCCCAGCTCCTGGCGGAGCTGGGCAACGCCCGCCTCGCCAATAACCTTAACCAATTGGCCAAGGCGGCGAACGCGGGAGCCCTCCCCGTCAACGCCGAGACACTGAAGGCGATCCTGACGGCTTGCCACGACGTCCGGGTCATGCGGGCCTGCCTTCTCGCCGCCCTGGGGTTCCGGCCATGATCCTCAAGGG